>NZ_FQYT01000003.1 GCF_900141895.1 Parasporobacterium paucivorans DSM 15970
AGGGTATCCGGTATCGGCCAGCCCAGATTTATATCCTGTGCCAGTTTCCATACCTCGGCAACGGTATTTCTGGAACTGCCGCTACTGCTCGCAACGCTTACGTTGCTGTAGTCCAGGCTCTTGAGCCTGATAATATCTCGATAATTCACCATGATTATCGACCTCCATAATAGTATTTACACATTTACATGTGTATGAACTTATTATAGAGGAATGCACTGGCAATCGGAATCACCTGCACTGATTTACCGGAAACAGGTGCACCGAAAAAGCGAAAAGCGTGCACTATTCAATCGGAATACCCATGTTTTGCTATAGAAGGCTTTTGTCAGCCAAAGACGGAGTTTTTTGCTGTTTATTTTATAGACTTCTTTATGGCCGTCCATTTCTACCGCAGCATAATTCTCTTCCATGTTATCCTGAAAAAACTGTGCCTTACTGCCTGACTCGATCAGGATGTCCGATTGGGATTCTTTGCTTTCTCCATCGTCTTTCTTTGATGATAGCCTGGCTTTTCTCCACTCTGGCTCCAACCTATCACGAAGACTCTGCCAGTTCTCCTGGCTGCAGCTATTATGATGGCATCCAGCAGCGACTGCTCCATTGTCAAACTGTATAATGAAGGCGCTGCCATCTGTATGCTCCGGTCTCCATGGACAATTTTCAAGTACATATATGGTCCCATTACCCACAGACTTTACTTTAGTTACCTTAAGATTTTTATCTGTCAGCCATCTTTCAATGTCGATCTTAGTCGGCGCACATGTACCTACGCTTTTCTCCTCGACTGGATAAAGAGATGCAATGGCTTGTAACTGATCCTTCATGATTGTTTCTATTGCTTCGGGACAGTCCAGTATCCTTGCCATTCTATGCGGTCTTTCCTCCGTATCCTTTCCTTTACATGCAATGGTTCCATATAGTTTGCATATTCTCGAAGCATTATATGTTGTCTTGTCAACCTCTACCTCTGAATCACTAAATAAAGAATCTAATGCTTTTAAGACATTCTTCAAGAGATTGGTACCTTCTTGATTGTTCAGAAGATCAATCTTGAACAAAAGATGACCTCCATTCCCACTATCTGCAACGATTGGTGTTGGCCAACCTTGTGATATCAAAAAATCTTTTATCTCCTGCGTTTTCTTGATTGCCTTGTTATGTTCCGCTTCAGTTGCGGAAATATTTGAAGGCCGCTTAGGATCCAAATCAATCATAAGTACATTCAGTTTTTCAATGTCTGCATCTGACGTTGTGCTCCTTGCGTATTCAGTCAATTGATTTTCAGAATGTGAAAGAAGCACCGTTTTTACCGGGTTTATTGTGAAATATATATTATATTTTCCGATATAGGTGTCAATGCATTTGGCAAGGATTTCATCATCATTGAAAAACCCACTCAAAGTACCTTTTGGAGTTTTTAATATTCTGATTTCAGTCACACTCTCTTTGCCTTTCAGCATTTTAATTTTTTTTAAAACCTTTTTTGTTTCATCATAGTAAGTCCTCATAATATTTTTGCCTTTCTGATGATACCTAAGTAATCATCGCTGTTTATTTTAACAAAAGTTCTTTTGTTGCTCATATCTTATAACGACAAGAGCATCAAAATTATTACCTTTTAGATTAATTTTTATTTTTAAAAGGTAAAAAAAATAAGGCTGTAATTATGCAACAGCCTTATTTTTTCTATTTTTTATTAATTCTTATTATTCCATTTATGGGCAAATTATCAGGTAACCCCTCTTTGTCATTTTTATCCATCAGGTATTCACGCAATACCAATTCCGCATTCTCCAGCTCATACCTGTCTCTTACAAGGCAGTTATCATCCTCTTTGTTCTTATCATTACACTTTCTTCCCTTTTTCTTAATTTTATCCTTTGCATTTTTTACGTCATCATAAAGTCCTTTTACTGATGCATTTACAGCCTCTTTTAAAGCATCAATGTGTTTCATATTATTATAGCCAATCGAAATCTTTACATGTACTGGTAAGCATTCGAATTCTCTGAGAATTTCTTTCATCCTGTCCGCATATTCTTTTCCCATCTGCTCTTGTACCTGATAATACGTAAGTTCCATTCGATAACAAATGGAACTTATAATCATCATATCCCCGATCAACTCCTCTTTTTCTTCGCTCCATTTTTTTTCCCACTCTGGTCTCGGGAGATATTGTGTTAAAATATTCTTTACCCTCTTACCTGAATCTTTTAGCTTATATGCATTATTGTATTTTTTCTCTTTTTCGGCCAAATATTTCTTATACTGAATTTCTTTAAGTATTTCCAAGGCATTTTCCATATTCTTTCTAGTATCAGTTATCCAGTCATCAGACTCAATCGTGTTTCTGAATTCTCTGTTCAAGATTTTTGTCTGATAATTGTCTTGTCCATAGTTTTTTTGTAATGCGGCGAAAAAAGCCACCGACAATTCTTCAAAATTTTTACCCGCTTTCTTTTCCAATTCACTCTTTGATTTTTCCATCCTTACATTTTCAGATATTGAAATATCCTTAAAACATCGAATTACAGGCGTTATATATCTTTTATATGCGCTTTTTTCTTCAATAGAAAGACTATTTATGAAATCTTCTTCTGTAAAAATTTCACATATCCTCTTTAAATTTTCGTTTTGTACTTTATATTGAGCCCTAACACCTTCGTATCCATTTAACTGTTCTGACACATTGAAAATATCTGATCTAGTCACAATAAACCCCCTCTGTTAAAAAACATCTTCTTCTCTTCTTTTTCAGCCTCGAATACCGACACCATCGACATTATTGGCACCTTTTTGTTTTCAGTGCCGCAAGTGCCGGTTCTTTTAGATGTTCCAGGGCAAAAAACCCTTCTTTTATTTGCTTTTTTATTGTATCTTCCAATTCATTTTAAAGCAAACGTCGTATTTCGTCAAAAACTATTTATGTAAACCAAAAAAGGCAGAGGTTTTCGAAGTTATCCCACTGCTCCTCAGTGGGCAAAGTCTGTAATTGACCTTTTTGCAAAATTCGAAGCTCTCGTTTTCTCGCGAATCCTCACTTTTTCATTTTTTCTCAAATCGAAGCAATATGACCTATCAGGTTAATGTTTTTCATTTCTTTGAGACTAATTCCTCTAAAACGGAACTTTCTTTCACAATTTATTCCTTATTGTCCTTGTGTGCAATTCACCACTTACCGTTTTGTGTACAGGTCATCCTGTCTTCCCGGTTGAAATCAAAAAAAACAGCAGCCTCTTTCCTGACTGCTATTCCATTTTTACTTTCTTTTATTCACAAACGCCCATAGTCTGTGGAAATCGATTCCTGATTCCTTTGCCGCCTTTTGTGTTGCAGACACCAATTGAATGCCTACAGCTATAATACCCAATATTCTTTTCATTAATATTTCTTCTCCATCAATATTCTCCCGCCAGTAACATTGTCGAATGATCTCCGTCATCAATGACAAATATCTTCGATTCAACAATCTTTACTGCGTCTATCCAGTGTGTCTTGCTGTACTCTGGTACCTCTTGTTCATGTACTATCTTCTGAAGAAATACTCCGTCAACTTTTTCTTTCTTCAGTGCAAATACCTGTAAATAATCCAGTTCCTTCTCTCCCTGCAATGATTCAATGCAGTTCCACAGAAAAATCTGCAGGTCTACAGGTATTTCGCATTGTACTCCCCTCGTCATATATCTTGCATTACCAAACATCTTTTTCAGCTCCGTTACCTTTCAGTTTTTTTCAAAACAATGAGAGGCCTCTGATTTCTTATCATTTTAAATCAGATACCTCCGTATCCTAGTCCATTGTTACCGGAATCCACAGCTTATATTTCCTATTCTGCTCTTGTGCACATTCCGCCTGTATTCTCCACACATCTTTTGAATCATTCCTCTATGGCTTCCATTAATGTAAGCATAGCACGTTGCTGTTTCCCTCTTATCCGATTCAGTAGCTTCCTATCCCGACACATTCTTATCTTTCGCCACATATTAATCACTCCCTCACCTTTCTGATAACAAGTGTCCCTCTGACTAAGAGACCACATCCTTATATATCATGGTAACCGCAAAATCACTCGACAAAATGAACAACTGCCTGTACCACTGACATTCTCTCCCTGATTGCTCTGCTTTATTCTTTGGTACCAGGATTGGTTCTGTAAACTCTGCCATCTCTACAGAAGTCCCATACTTTGCCAATAGGCTCTTGTATTCTTCTGACTCACTTATGATTCCCTGCTCACAGATACAGACATACCCCCCTAGGTCTTCTTCCGGGTCCCGGTCACTCCCATAATACTCGTCCAGTATTCCGATCGTTTCTTTTGCTGCTGCAATAACTTCCCTGGGGATTATTCTGCCACCGAACAGAGGGTTTACCTGTTCAAGCAAATCCACCTGGCTGCCATTCCAAAGTTTTATCATTCTCATCCCTCCTAATACATCGTTTCCTTACGGTTATCTCAAATACTTTCCATTTTTGTATCCGTGTTGTCTTGTATTTCTTTCTTGAGCCCGATTTTTGACAACGTTCCTTTACCTTTCACACTCCTAGGAACTGGCTCTAGTTTTTGTATTGGCCTTACGTAGGGTTTTAGTTTCCAATCCCCAATTCGAATGGAGGCAAAAAGGGGGTGCATGGGGGAACAGTCAAACAAATTAAAATCATCCCCTATCTCCACAAGGATATCCTCGTACCCCTCCAAAAGCAGATTCAGGCGGTATTTTGCCATCTCGACTACCTCGTTTCCTATGAAACTGTTTCCATAGCCGATCAGTATATTGTCATACCCTCTTTTTAATACCTCTTCGATATATTCAAAATTGTCATCCAGGCTGTCTATATTTGAAGTTCTTAATTTACTCATTATATCCGGCACCAGATTCAGTATGGTGATCTTCGAGTACCCAAGCTCTGGACAGCTTAACCGGTTGACCAGGCTGTTGACGGTAGTATCCGTTTCCTGTATGTTCTTTGAGGCTGCATTCAGCATAATGACCACTATGGACTTTCCATCTTTTGATGGCTTGAATTCTTTCGTTAGTTCATACCTCTTTTTCTGGTCCTCTGAAAATACCGCCGTTGTTTCTAATATCACTGATTCTGTGATTGTTCCTTCCACCTCTTCCACTCCTTCTTTGTTGTCCTGGAGCATACAAAACCTTCTATATACGGATCCGGTTGAATGCATCCCTTGTTTTTTGCAGCTCTTAACAGGCTAATATCCTTAAAACAATCATTTTCTAGATAATAAAATAAGCCTTATATCCAAATGATATAAAGCCCCTCTTTCAATCCATAAAGCATCCTCATATAATGATCCCGCTACAATATTCCGCGTTCTTTCAGGGAAACATATCCCATATCTGATAGTATCAGATGATCCAGAAACCGTATTCCCATCAGCTTTCCTGCATCCCTGATCCTCTCCGTTATGCATATGTCCTCTTTGCTAGGTGTGATATCGCCACCTGATGGATGATTATGGTATGCGATGAATCCATAGGCACTGCACAGCATCGCTGTTTTCATAAGATCCCTTGGTGACACTAAAGCTCCATCAAGTGTTCCAATGCTCACTAACTCAATTGCTATGGGTTCACACCTTGCAGTCAGATATACCGCATAGAAATATTCTTTGTCATAATCCTCAAAGATTTTCCTTCCCAGTTCTGCAGCTGCACCCGGGGTATCGATGTTTCTTCTTTCGTACAGAGTCGATGTTTTGCGGACAAGTCTCGTCTCCACTATCTGTACCCGTTTTCTAGGGATCTCTGACTGCACAGACAGTTGTATGTCCGAAAATCTTCTTAATGACATGAATGAACCACTTTGATAGATCTCTTCTTCCATGCTTCCCTCCTTGATCCATCAGTCCTCTGCAATATGAAATTCATCTAATGCCAGGTCGTAATAATATACTTCATTAGAAAGGATCTCTTCCACTGGTACCTGAGTGCCGTTTACCTCTCTGACCATTTGACGTAATGATTCTTTTGAAAGATTTCCACTCGCCGGCAATAAGATTGCCTCATGAATAGAACTTGGAAGAATATAAATATCAGACTTCTGTTCTACTGCAAAGTTATGAAGAACCCCTGGATATAGCAGCACACTTGCACCATTCATGTTGATTGCATTGCTTAGCACATACATCTCCGCCCTATCCTCTTTTTCTCCCTCGATTAACTGGGACAAAATATCCGCATACGTATTGTCGTCCTCATCAAATGAGCTGGCAAACTGCTCTCTAATGAGCTCTTTCATGATTTCATTCATGCTCCTCAGCTTTTCCGGGAATAGGTTTGGCGTGTTTTTATTTGCCAGTTCATCTATCCGGTCGATACCAACTTTCCAATTCTCCAATAATGCCTGAGTAACGGCATAGTACGCGGTTCCTTCTTCATCCGACTTCACTACGACATAGTATACTTTTGCCATATCTTCGATTATCTTGTGAGGCAGATCCTTCAATCTTTCGCGGTTCATCTCATTGTTGATCAGTCGGTAAACGATCTGAAATTCTGCCGAGACAAAATCCAGGCAGCCGGCATTCAAGTCGTCTCCCCTCTCCTTATTGTCATTATAGATATCGATGATTTCCTCCGCTATAGCTTTGACGCTCCTCCCAGATACTACTTCTTTAAAATAATCATTCAGGTAAATCGTAGGTGCCATTTGTCTGTCTGCTTCCATCACTGTGATTGCATCCAACATCTTCCCATTATTTTTCAATACCTTGTCCAGCCTCACACTGCAGTTGCCTGGTACCTGCTTTTCCACTTCCTCTTTGACTGCTTGTAAAAATTCCCGATATTCCATTTGTCACTCTCCTTTTCTTTACTAGTTTTGGTTTGACACAAAAAATGGACTAATACCTGGTTATCTCAAGTATTAGTCCATTATTATTTATATAATATATATTTAATTTTTTATTTTAATACAAGCTTAAATCTACTATTTTTGAATTTACAAATATCAGGTTTAAATAGCGGATTTAATTTTACCGTATGCGTCGCATATTGCTAAAGCTATGTATTCCACCTCTTCAAAAGTATTATACTTGCCGTAAGAGATACGAATTGTTGATTTCACTCGTTCCTCTGATAGTCCCAAAGCAAGCAAAACATGTGAAGGCTCGTCTTTTCCTGAGTTGCAGGCAGAACTAGTTGAAATGCAAATGCCCTTCAGGTCAAGAATGTTCATCAACGATTCTCCAGAAACTCCATTAAATCCAAGGTTCACAGTTCCGGGCAAGTGCGGATCCACATTTCCATTTATCCAAACGTCAGGGATTTTTTCTCTTATTCTTGCAACTGTAGTTTTAACCATTGCCCGAAGTCGTTCTGCGGTTACCAACATATCCTTTACGCTTTCCTCAATTGCATAACCCGCTGCAACGATACCTGCCACATTTTCGGTTCCTGCACGGTGGCCATGTTCCTGCCCACCGCCGAACACCAGGTTGGGCAGGGTAATGCCTGAACGTTTATAGAAAATGCCGGCTCCCTTTGCTCCATTGAACTTATGGGCAGAAGCCGACAGAAAATCAACGTGGAGTTCATTTACATCAACCGGAATATGGCCAACAGCTTGGACAGCGTCCGTGTGAAACAGAATGCCTTTATCGTGAAGGTACTGCCCGATTTTCGCTACTGGCTGAACTGTTCCGATTTCGTTGTTGGCGAGCATTATTGAAATTAGTTTAGTATTTTGTGTAATCTTGGCCATCACATCACTAAGTGAAATAAATCCATTGCTATCAACTGGCAAATATGTGACCTCAATATTCTTACCTTCAAGAGCATGACAAGCATTCAAAATAGAGTGGTGCTCAATTGATGAAGTTATGATATGGATAACCTCACCGCTAAACATTTCCGCAATACCATGTAATGCCCAACTGTTAGCTTCAGAACCACCGGAAGTGAATATGATTTCGGTCGGTTTTGCTCCGATAGCCTCAGCTACTTGTTTACGTGCATGTTCAATAGCATGCTTTGCTTTTACTCCAAACGAATATTGACTGGATGCATTGCCATATTGCTCCCGCATAAACGGAAGCATTTTTTCAAAAGCTATTTCGGATATTTTTGTTGTAGCAGCATTATCAGCGTAAATCACGATATCATCCCTTCGTTTTAATTTTTATATTGAATATCAGGCACATCGCGTTTGCCAGGGATATCGAATTCCTTTGGAGCAAGCACGCAGAGTTGCTTTTTAATAATCGTCCGCATAGCCTTGGCAGGTTCAAGACAATACTTAATAAATTCATCCGGGTCAATATCAGATTTTGTCTCGGCCTGTGGAAAAAGTAGTTTTACGAAACCGGTGCACAGACGAGTAATTGCTGTTAGGTCACGTTTATCAGATTTGGGTGGTACAGCAAGGCAGGAGTCTACCAATGCTGTATACCTCATGTCATCGCGTAATACATGAAGAACTTCGGCAAAATATTCCGTATTCAGAGCCCATCCGTCAGCTATTATCCCTGTATGAAAACGAGGAATCTTCCAACCAGGAATAAAACCGTGAAATCGGTCGAGTATTGCCGCTTCACGGAAAATTGGATTTATCTCATTAACCATATTGATATCTGCATTGAACTTACTTGCATCAATATTACCTAGAACAATAATGCCTGCATCCGCAATTATCTGTGTGTCAAATCCTTTTACCTCACCAAACTCCATATAACTTTTCAGAGCCGCCTGTATTTGATCTGGTTGCTCAAATCGTAGAGATTGGATTTCGTCAAAAGCAACGTAGTCAAACCTCGTAATCAATCCGCCAGTTCTTTTATTGTTGTCATACAAAAGAGAGGCGCGTGAAATTGTACCGCTTGAAACAAGCCATCCCCTCTTACTTATTTTTTCATATACATAACTCTTTCCCGTTCCCATGGGGGCAAGTTCAATTAGATTAACGCGTCTTTCCACAAATGGTAATAGTCTTTGGAGAAAATACATTTTTTGTTCTTCAGTGTCGTAACCTTCTGGATTATAATCAACGGCAGCTATTAGAACATCAAGCCACTCTGCCGTTGTAAATTTCTGACGTGCATCACGGTAATAATCCAAGTCTATACTATAAGGGCAAAACGGTTGATATCCGATTAGCTTAATGAATCCACGCGGAGGTCTTTTCGAAAAATCTTGTTCCCAGACGAGGTCGATTATTCCCCAGTTTTCGCTTTCACGAAGCAGGGTATCTTGCCATCGACTTACAATGTCATTGGCGACTTCGCCGCCAGCACCTGTTTTCACCCCTCCGAAGTCAGGGAGTTCAAAAAGCGTCTTGCCTGTTTTAACGTCGACAGCAACACGAACTCGGGCAAGAAAACGAACGCTATCGCCATTAACCATTTGAAATTTGAATTGCTCATAATCCTCACGGCTTGGAATGTATTTCTTGATGTACCGGGTTACGCCATCATAGTCAATATTTCCACTCTCGTCAGAAAACTTCATCACGAGCCAATCGCGCATATATGATGGTAAACTAAGGTCTGCAAAAAATTTTGTCCGTTCTGGATTTTTCAGGACAACCATTTCAGCGAAGACCTCTTTAATTTTATTCATCCATTAACCTCCTATAAGAACAACGTGCAGCCTTGTTCTTTGAATTCTTGTATCTTAATGACTAGGTCTTCTTGATCGCAAACAATAAACTCAGCAAGACAGACTATGCAGTAGAACTCAGCAATATCTCTGCCGAGCATTTTTTTTGACAAAGCTACTTCGTCTTTGCTCAATTGCCCATTACAATCAATGCACAGCTTTTTTGTCTTCATTATGGTAATCTCATTTCATTATTGCTAATGCCCTTTGGTTTGCTAGCAACAGTTTTTGTAGGTAGTGCAACTTTACGGGAAATAACTATCACTGGTACAAGGTACTCTTCAGGGGTCATGCCACCGTGAACCTCACCTGCTACAGCGTTTTCATCAGTGTTTCCGCCTGCTGCATTACCCGACTGCTTGAAATGTTCATATGTTTTCATTACGATAAATGATTTTCCATCCAAATCTATACGCTTCATGGACGGAGTTATTGAAACATATGCAGCGTCTCTAAGTTCAACAAACCTCCCGTATGAACGTACAATAGAATTCTTGGGAGGGTCAACCGCAAAGTTCTCTGAATCGTGGAAAAGTAGTGCGGCAAGTCTACTGCTGCCGTGGTCGCCGGTAACGATAACTCTATTGACCTTTGATAACAGTTCTGCAATATACTCAACAATCTCATTAATTATTTCTATCTGGCGAGCAACACACAAAAAATAATCCTTGTCATCAGGCATTCCATTATGGGAAAGCTTATCTAATCTATCCCATTTTTTATCATCTTGCCCCCATTTGTGGTTATATTCCGTTTCACTCGGAAGTAATGATCTCGCAACTTCCGACTTTATATCTACTTCAACTACTAATTTCTTTAATTTGTAAATTATCAAGTGAAGCCACTCAGCGCCTAAGCCATCAATCCAAAAGATCATACTGTCATTTGCACCGCTCTGCTGCATAATTTTATTCCGGCCATCAATGATGTCGAAATCAATTTTATATGGAACATCCGTGCTAGGGCGATTTAGTATTTTGTTACGACGATACCAGGTGAAGTACTTTGATACTTCATCTGGGGAAATCGTAGCAGGGCTTAAATACTCGGATAAGTCTTGATAATCGTCTTTGATCAATTCTGATACTACCGCGACATCGGCTCCAGAACGCAGCAAACCACTTACTGTTTTTATGGCGTAAGAACGCTCAGCAAGTGTTTTATATGTTATTAACATCAGTCTTGTTTCTGGGGAGACAATTTTGTCAAGTTTAGCAAAATAATCGTCACTATATGTAACATCCAGCACTCTAAGAGCGGATTTGCGTTGCCTAATAAATTCATCGGGAATTTTTGGCAATTCAAAAATTGAATCTCGTAGGGCATATGGAATCTCTGACGCAGTTTTTGTTTTCCCAACCGCATATGTAAAGTAATCGTCTGTCGGGTATAATTTATACCATAACCAAAGCAGATTTTGTTCCAAGTCGGTCAATTCAGTGAATCTCGCAAACACCCCCATCGGGTCAAAACCATGACCGATATTAAGAAGATACCTTATTGTTGCTGCAAAAGGTTCATCTTTCTTAATATTCTTGACAAGATTTCTCCAGAATTCACCATCTCCATAAGCTTTTTTCAGTTTTTCACCATCGGAAACAAGCGATGTAATATATGTAAATGGCTCGTCAACAATCTTAATCTGGACTCCACCGTAGGTCTTCTCTGCGTAACGAAACAGCTTTGTTCTGGCAGAAAATGCGCTCCGACTTTTATCTGCGTAGAAAGCCACCCATTTTTCAAGCCACCCTTGCAGGTTAATAGCATCTGTTGTTACTGCATCTGCAAAATCCGGCGAGTATATGGTAAGGACATACTCAGATTCTACGTTACCTTCAGTTACTTCCCAAATAAATCTCTGTTGCCGTTCATCTTGAATTGGGATGATTTGGTCAAAAATCTCACGTCCACCAAAAATGGGAATGATGTATTTAGTCGTTGAGTTCTCGGCTTGTTGCTGTTCCCAAATTCCTGGAAATGATGCGGTTGCTTTGTCAGTCTCACGCTTTGTGCATATACGCAAATACTCTCCCAAAGAGATTATTAGAAGTTGCTTTCCCGGATGTATAGCTAATTCGTTTTTTAAATCCTTAAAGCGTGGCAGGACATCCCCCGTGGTAAACTGAGCAAGGTCAATTTCGACATCACATACAGTTTTTAATTCGATGACGAGAGCAAGATAATCATCAAAGTTGCGAACGAATATAAGCCGTGCCGGAAATCTTCCGGGCGTTAGTCTTTCATTAGAAACTTTTGAGATGATTTCGTTAATATTCATCGTAACGCCCTCCTAATTTAAGAAATTGTTGTATAACTCCGGATTCATATCAAGAAGTTTCAAAACAGCATTTCGTAGCTCTTCATCTGACATAGTCTTGACGCGCGTTTTCGCCTGTTCTTGGTACGTCTTTTGCAAGTATGTATCAAGTGTAGCACGAATTTCAGGAATTTTCGTTTCCCAAGAATAGACATCCGATGAAAGCTTTGCATTCGTCTTTAGCCTATCTATAAGGACTTTTCTATCTGATATAAACGCAGCACGGTAATTTTCACCAATATAAGCAAAAAACCTATCCGATATATAAGTTGTATCTTGCAAAACAGCAAGGTTGTTTCCTTTAAGGAAGGATAAAGCCTTGGTGAGGGCATCTTTATCTACAGCTCTGCCGTCCTGAAGAGCCCTAATGGTTCGCACAGATGCACTATGTGTTTCATCAAACAACCATATTATTGGTACATTATTGTTATTACACCATTCCTGTATAGAGGCTGTTCCGCTGATATCTTGCCATTGCTTTTTCGCTGCCGCCGAATCCCGATTATGCTTTATGTTTTCAAGTAGCCCATTTAATTTAACATCGAAGATAGAAACTGGGGTTTCATAGGATTGTTGTTTTAGAGCGGTGTAGATTTCTTCTAATTCATCGTCAGTATACGTGATTTGTCGAGCATTAAAAATGGCTTCTAACAATAATTTGGGCTTCGATAAATGTTCCCATGCTGTTTTAGCACGGCCTTCCAATGTCGAAACAACACTCTCCTTATTCGTAAGTTCGGCCCATGACGATTTGGATATTTCACGTAATTGTTTAAGTGCAGGAATCCAGCTTACGGGTAGGGTTTCGATTACCGTCCCCGGAACTTTCATATTCTCGAAAACATTATTTAAAGTGTTTTGAACCGAACGGTATGTTTTTACACCCACGCCAATTTCAGAATTCACCGTGGCAATAACACCAAACTCTTGTGCAAGTTCTCCAAGCTTTTCAATCACTTGCGTTTCACGCCAGGCCGAAATAGAATCCTGTAAATATATGCGAAGTGCATCAAAGATATCCTTATCATTTAGGTTAAGCCGTTCACTCAGCGTTTCAAGCTCTCCAATATTAGAAAACATAAACCTTCTGAAGGCCGATAGCATGGCTGATTTGTCCCACAACGCATTTGTTATCACTTGGCGTAACTGACCACGTCCGTTGAATTGTGTCAGAACTTCTGCCATGACACTCTCTTGATCTTCTGTGGTTTCATAAATAAAATCACATAATAGGTCTGTAAGCTTGATAACTACAGCCTTGGACTCGTCGCCACCAAATTTGTCACTACCCATATACTTTAGCGCCCAAACAGGAACACCAATCACAATTGTTTTTTGTCTGATAAATTTTCTTGCCTCAGCTTCACTCACCGATTCCTGAGGGGATAACATAAAGATCTTCTGAATGTATTGCTTAAACTTTTGCCAGATAGCAGAACCTGACGAAAGATTATGATTGATTGTTTTTCCGTCTAACATCTTATTAACCATACTCGCTAAATTCCCAGCTGTTGGTGGCAGCGTATTGACACCGTCAAACCAGTTAAAAGTGCCATTGACAAGCGAACGAATCGCAAGCCCAATAAAGCACCCAACAGCCATTGAATTGTAGTATCCAAATGGAGGTTGCTGCAATTTAGCCCAAAGTACATCAATCGGAATCTTTGCACCTTGCGCTAATTCTTGTTGGAAAAACGTTGCTAGACTAGATATTGGCTCTACACTACTTCCGCTTAGGTTCTTTAGGGTATCTAAATCATTAACATCCCACGCCTCAACAGTCTTTAGTGCATTTACAATATTGTTAACTTGATTATTGCTGCCTGCTTTGGTGATGCCAGTTAAAACAACATTGCTGTTACATTTTTTATAAGCCGTATTTACGGTCACAAGGCGTTCGGGCGCAGCAGGGAATACATCAAATAGCACATCCTTTTCAATGCGCTTCATAAGATCGCTTTTCCCATATATACCTGTGTACTGGATTTCGCCATAATACGCAGAAATCTGAGAATCTGCCGATGGTCCCGCCCAAGTCGCAACAATCATGCTCGATTCTATATCGTACTTCCCAGCATCACCAGTTTTTCCGTCATCAGCGCATAATTCTTTATGAGTAATAGCTTTATGCCAACGGTCAATTATCTCTGCCGTACATGGTTCACGAAGCAAAGTAACGACGAGCCGATTGCTATCGTCTTCAGCGGCAATCTGTTTAATTTTTGTCTGAAACCTCGTGTATTCACTCGCTTCAGAAACAACTACCACGAGAATTCCTATTTTATACGGAAACTTCTGTAATTCTTTTTTGATTTCGCCTAGTCGAGCCGAAAGAGATGTTGTCTCAGAGGAACAGGCTGCTATATAAACTCGACCAAATGTTGCCCTTGTATTATCCCACATAGCACTCTCGAGTGCCTTTGAGAATACGCCCTTGTCAGAAAAAAGTGCATATCGGGTATATTTCTTTTGGGTCATCTCAAGGCGAACATCGAAGGTGTCGGTGTTTCCTGTGTATGGCAACTCTAATCTTACGTCACCATTAGATTGTTCACCTAGGCTGAGAAGACCAATTTCCTTAAACGATGTGAGATACTCGTCAATCGTTGCCTGCTCTAACTGTCCGCGAAAACACTTGTAGAGCGTATTTCTGGTAGCTCCACTTCGCCCAAACGTGTGGCTCTGTTTGCTATATAGATTGCTAATGTTGCTCCCGCTCATTACAGCTATGAGGAGCAATGCCGCCTTAAAGACGTGAATAGCATACTCATCAGAGATGGAATCTGATTTGTTTTGGAAATGCTGAATAACTTTGCGGGTCTCCGCACTAAAGTCTCGTACATCGCTGCCGCGAGTGAAAAAGTAATCCCATAAATAATCAGCAGTTAGCCACTGCCATTTGTCGGGCTCATTATTCTCAATATAGTGGATAAACCCGACACCCTCTGAGGATTCATTTCGATCTTTCATGAAACGGAATAAGGTCCTCTGCGATGCGCCAAAGTTTTGTGCCACCGTAGCAAGCATAGACAAAGTCATTGGGTGAATCGGACACAGCTTCGACATGCGTTCGTTGATATTTATGCTTTGATCAAGGTTATCGAATTCTGCATTATACTTTTGGATGGATTTGAGTAAATCCTTTTTAATATCTTCCCATTGATGCGCCATCCCTGGGCGAGGTATAATCGAATCACCAATTAAGTCATAGGCCGCACTCTCAGTGATATGGAATTCTAATTTATGATAACGGTGGAGAATTCGCTCATATGTTTCCTCACCGAGTTCCGATACCCACGTTGGGTCGTGGTGAACGATAAGGCACATAAAGAATGGGGCATTCTGTTTTGTCTTGCCGTCTTTATCGACAGACTTGCAAAATTCTGAGAGGCGTTGAAGTACATTGTCATCTCCACAGTCGCGCAAAAACCCGGTGAATTCGTCCCAAATGAAAACTATGCCAGTTTCCTGCAGCCCATTTCCTGCAATGATATCTTTTATCCACTCCTCAAATCTATCCACAACACCTGTGAACATATTACGATGATTATCATCACATATACGCTTAACCAAGTGGATAGCATCCGAGTCTCCATCCAATACAGCTTGTTGGAATTCTTCAATATCAGAATACTGGTCAGAAAGACCATAAAGCAGGTCTGTGAAAAGATACTCCCAGTTTATGCTCTTGTCGTTTATTGCATCTTTGGCCGCGTTAATGAGAGAGCTTGTCCCATAGTATGCTTTACCGCCAAACTTTTCAGCCAATTTTTCTTTAATTTTAACTTCCATCTCCATCATGAGATGTGTCCCGCTTTTGATGTCAGTTGCTCCGCTTGTCCAAACCACTAAAAAATCGCCTTTCTCGCGAATTTTTATAAAGCGTTTCCTGTACTCCGCGAGTGACGGCTTGTTGAGGAATGAATCGATGTTGGCAATGCTATCCTCAAATAGATGCTTTAAAACAATAGCTGCATAGCTTTTGCCCGTGCCATATGCACCATGAATCCAAAACGATCGACGTTTGTCGTTGTCTTCCCAAAGAATGGTTTGACAAACTGCTTCCATGGCTCGTTGCATATCTCCATGGACGATGTACTCTTGCCATAGATTAGGGTTTCGTTCTTCTGCATCCAAGTCTACGACTGATTCATAGTTGGCAGATAGTTCAATATAATTGCTGTATTTCATTAATATTATCTCCTTTACCCTACGATTAAATCGAGTACGTCGATTGCTTTTTTTTCTGGTACAAGCATTATATTGTCAAGATCTTGAACAAATGCTACGCGGATAAATTCCGAATAATGCAGTGCGATGTCTTGCACAATTGCCTTGAAGTTGTTTGGGTTCAATCCAAAGATTGATACTGGGTCAACACCTTTTGCTTCGGCATTACCGCGAGCATTGTCAAGTTGCGTCAGCGTGAATGTGTACCTCCCAGTTTCTTCGGCAAACTTATATAGCGCGTAGAGGACAGAAATCGCTTCTGGCGTATCCCAACCTTGCTTAATAAACTTGAAGCTCGTGCCGTCTGGAATCGGGATGCCTTGTTTGAGCGCAGTGCCAATTGGTGAATGTCGAAATGTTTCGAGCAGAGCAGTCACTGCATTGTCGCGTGTTGACGGTGAATAGTCGTCACCAAGCATGAACACCAATTCTGCCTTGTCGTATGTTTCTCCTGGTTGCGCGTATAGCATATACCACTTTGCAATTACTGAGCTATACGCAAGATTTGTCCAAATTATCGACCATACAAGTGGATTACCTGATCCAAGAGGAAGTAATCGTTCACATAGAGGGGTAAGAATCCCCGATTTGTCACCCTTGCTTGACGGTGAAAGTAGCCCGGCTTCCCTTACCCAGACACGGAGTGCATCGTACTGGCGGTTGCCAAGATGTTTCATTGAAAAGCAATCCGTGCCGTACTCAAAGAAATGCTCTAGCCACGGACGTCGAAATCCAAAATGTTGATAGCGATTCATACCTTTAAGATTCATGCCGAACCCTCCTGTTGTGTGTAGAGATTTTGCCGCCAAGCAGCCTTTTGTTCCCGTAAATTCGATGCAATTCGCACAATGTATGCATAGCTCCTCACGAATGAGGATTGTGTTATCTTCGCTTATCTCAAATGCTCCTGTCGGACACTGCACAACACATGCTTTACAACCAACACAATAAGCAACTTTATTTGCAACCCCTCGTAAATGGCTAATAATAAACCTATTCATTGAAGAGTAAGGGGAATAGGTTATTGTATCGTCGTCAATAGAAAATTTGTAGCTTTGATGGTCCATCAACTGAGTGTACGTATTCCCTTTTTTTTCGACAATTTCACCAAGTAGTTTGCTAACTTCCAACCATTTGCTCATCTGGCGAGAAAATCGGAAAATAATTTTATCTCCATCTATTACTTCAGTGACGCGATTCCCTCCATCTTTTAACCCACGGCCACCCATGCGTCCTTTCCATCCACCTTCTTCTATGTATTTTCTTTGTTCTTTTGCTGTCTTTGTGTTATTAGCATAATCCTCTACCTTGTTTAACAAAGTGGCAAGTTCATCTGGATAGGCATCATTGGCGATTCCATCCCACCAAGCTGAAGACATAGGACATATTTTGCAGCCCACACGGAATAAACCAATTCTATAAGCATCATTAAAAAGAATCTTGTTTTTTAATAAATACAGATAAATTTCGGCTGTACCCCATTCCAAGATGGGACTGCAGTTAACCTGACTTATATTTTTTACTCCTTCGCCGATTGCTTCATACATCGATCGAGCAGCACTTTCTTCCTTCCGAACACCGTCAAAAACCACAGCCCTTGCATCATGATCTCCAGTTATCTCTCTAAGCTTGATTATTGTAGGTACTGACTTATGTACCGAACAGCACCAGCGCAACCTACGCCCAGGAGGACCGAATGCATCCCAACTTTCATCTGGTGACATATGACTTGCTGCTTCATAAAAACGTAGTTTGCCCCAATGTTTCATCGAACGCTTAACAGACTCAAGGGTTGCATTTAATTCCATGCCCGTATTGCTGAAGATAACAACAAACTCGTCAGGACGTAGCGCTTTCGCCACAAGGTCAAGAAGAACGAGGCTGTCTTTACCTCCTGAAAAGGCGACAACGAACTTCAATCCCAACGCGGCATACTCATCATAAACGCGACGAATGAACCCAACTGCGGTTTCTTCAAGACCTCTCATCAGGCTCTCATTTGTTTTCCAGAGGGAGGCTATGTTAATTGCTTTTAACTTTAACCCATCTTTCTTAACATTTATAGTTGGCTTAGAATAGAAGCTGCCACCTATAGCTTCGGCGACAACTTCTCCGTTTAATATATATCGCCTGATACCTTCTGCCCACAGTAGAGGGGCGTCAGTCTTTGGATATTCCCAATGAGCATCGAGCCCAAAGTTGTCAAGCTCCTCCTTAAATACAGGACGGATTTCTTTAATTACCTTAGCATCCGGAACGAGGAGGTATATTCCATTCTTTTTAGTCCACTTATAACCGTACATATTTCTATCGCTCCAATATCTTAACCGTTCTGTTTTCATCTGTGAAAGCAAAGCGGTAGTCTTTTAATGCTTTATGCAAATTATAAATCAGTTCATTGCCCTCTAGCATACCTGCATTACGCAATATAATCCGAAGGTCTTCAGTTAGCATCCTCTTGGATAGCAAATCTTTCTCAAAACAATAACGATGAATTACATCCGCAAACGATGTTATTTCTGATTTTGCATTCACAATTGCTGCACCTAACGTGTCAAGTGCTTGCCCGTCAAGGCCCGAGAAGATTATTCGATAACCAATATTCCTATGCAAACGTAACATTTCTTGCAAGAGTATTGCCGTCCAAGGAATATCACCCTTAATTGTTGGCAAGGACGAAAACCATTCTTCAGTAATATCGCGTAAAATAATGTATGGAACCTTTTCTCCAGCAAAGAGTCGATCTAAAGCCTTTGTTACCGCAACACACCGTTCGCTTGTCAAATCAATGGTTTCCGTAAGGATAAATGTTCTACTTGCGTAAAACAAAAGCAATCCTTGGCGGATAATTGTTGCGTTAATAGGTGAACCTTGCTTGATTTGGGCAAAATAATCGTCGATTTGTTCCCGGGTAATTGTTCCTCCGTAATGACGTGTGAGGTTTATAATAACCCCGACATAACTTTGTGGATAGTTCGGCACAGTTTTCCAGATATGTGGGTTGTTTAGCACATACTCGTCCGAAAAGGCCTGTCGCATAAATCTCCAAAGGTCATCGGCGTCATTAATGGCATTATCATTTAAGAACATCGAAAGTGCATCTTGAGCTGCGTTCCAAAGAATACCGATGTTGCTGTACCCGTAAAGTGTTTGAAAGTGGGCCTCAAGAATTTGTTGAATGCCTGATTTACCCTCATCCAAATCAATGATACAATCAAGTGGGGAAGGAGAAATACTCTTAGCATCAGGTTGTTCATGTATATACTCACAAGCTTTACTTTCAACCTTCTGAAATTCAGAGGCATAAAACCGTTCAAACGCAGATAATGAAGCCGTGAACTGATTATGTCGTGAACTATTTGCACCACGAAAGCTACTGTCATTGTTAAGTAATACAATATACTTTCTAATCACTTCTAATGTGCCGTGAGAATCATTGGCCGATTTTTGAGCTAACTCCGAATAGTTTCGGAATATCTGCTTCACGGCTCTACGGTAGTTTTGAGCAGTTTTTTTTGCATAATTCTCATACTCCAGCCATTCTTGAAATCTTTTTTCCACGCTTTCATTCCAAATGTTAACAATGCCCATTTTAAGGAAATCACTTTCAGAAGAGGTCTCAACAAAATGATAATTGTGCTCTGAAGTGTCCTGGTATGGTTCCAGTTCCACCAAGCTATAAATTCTTTTATCGTCGTCATTTCGCTCAATGCAAAAACATGGAATAGGGTCTTTGTTTGAGTATCCGGAATTTTCACAAGCATATTCAATAGTTGTACGAACAACTTTAACGGGATTCTGTGCTCCGAAAGTATGTAGGTTTTGCTTAATTATGCTGCTGTAAATTTCTTCAACTGTCATTGCGCGTTCTTCAGCTTCCAACACCTTTATTATAGCATCTTTTATGGTCATTCGCGCAGTTAGGTTCTCATCATTTGCTGAGATAACCCCACTTATCTTTCGATGAAAGACGGGTTTTGATTTCAAGAACTTTAGGTATAACTGACCATCTCGAAAAAACGCGGAGCAAGTTTTCCTATCCAGAATCCTGAAAAACTTGTTATCCATTGCTTTTTTATAAATATCTTCAAAAGCAGAGTGCTTTGTTATTTCCCATAAAGGGGCGTAGGAAATTTTCCTACGGAGCAATTGCTCGGAAGCATTGTCCAAAGAACGAATTATGTTGTCAAGGTCGCCCTGCTTAATTTTTCTGCTGGACAGCCAAGCAAAAAATGCAGACTTAACCATTATGAAATCATAATAACCAGGTAGGTCATCACTTTTCACTTCATCATTAGAATCCAATTTCACTTCAAGTTCAGTTTCCATTATTCTTGCCTCCTTCTGTGATAATACTTTGAAATATTATTCTCGTTTATGTCAGAAGTTACTCTCAATCTTAATCCTCTCACTTATCTCGGTTGCTTTGAACTTCCACTGCAGCCCAACCTTGAGACATCAACTCAAAATTTGTATTAATTATATTCCAATTTATTCATATTAACAACATAAAGTTTGCAAATTCATACAATTGTCACTGTAATGGGTCTGTTTTAATACAAATACTATTCGGGCATTTATCCTGTCGGCAGGGGTTTCTTCAAGCATATAATTGTCATTTCTCTCAACAAACCATCTTCCAATTTTTGTACTATTAATTAGGGAAAATATCCGGTATTTCGCTGATTATAGAACCTCTCTTATCTAGCCTCCTCTCTTCAGTATGCTTTGATACTGCCTCAGGAAGTCTCTCGAATAAAATGAAGCTGTCGTCATCCTTCAAAAAATAGCAGCTTCTGATCTCTATATAAATTCGTATACTTCATCTTCTCAAAAATGCTTTATATTATTTCATGGCGCTCACCCGGGCGACCATATGACGTCCACTAACGTCTCGTTGATTCCACTTAAATCCAGTAACTTTTCATTTTTAGACAAAAAAATAAGCACCTACCCCAAGGCTCTTCCGTCCCCAAAGCTGGTACTTACAATGCGCCTCCAGGGGATCGAACCCTGCACACCCTGATTAAGAGTCAGGTGCTTCAACCTCTACGATACCGATAGAATATAGCTTGTAGGATTTTTTGACTAAACTTTGACTAAACATACTTGTATTAACGTGTGAAAGTGTGGTCGATTCCAATCAAAAATAACCCCTCCGAAGAGGGGCGTTTCCTACTGTTCCAAAGCTATCCGTACTAACTCTCTATACTTCTCTGGCACTTGCTCAATTGTAATGTGCCCCATCTGAATCTGCATTACTAGAAAGTCTATCATAATACTACCCCCATCATTTCCAAGAGTGCTGATTCTACTGCTTGCAACCGTTCCATATCGGATGGTATTGTGGTTACACTTGACTTGATTGCTTCTATTTCCTCAACTGTTAATCCCTCCGCCCATGTTTCTGTTATAAAATCCCATTTCGGATGGTAGAAACCTTGTGCCGGTTCTACATCTAATCCAATTTCTGTTAATTCGTCAAACGTGAAATCATCACGGATGAATAAGTTTGTTTGTTTGTCTATTACGCGTGTCATTTAATTCTCCTCTCATCATGATAATCTAATTGTTACATTGTCAAAACTAACCCTTGTAGTTCCAGCTCCCTTTATTCGCACCAACACTGAGCTGTCGGAATTAACATATATGACTCCAAAACTAAGAGTGCTCACAACTAATGAATATTTATTTTTAGATGGCACATAATTAGCTTGCAAATTAAATGCAATTGTATTTTCTGCTCCACCAGTTATACCACCCTTAAATTCTAATTCGCCAAATGAGTTCTTGCGATAACCAAATGTTCCATCTGCACTGCCAACGTCAACCCACCCATTCAACAATGTCGGAGTAATCCATGCTTCTTGTACCTTACTCGCCTTATCGTTATACATCTGCCTGCTTGTCAACAATGGATTCACTGTACCGTCAAACCAACTGTTCGGATAGTTTGCCATGATTGCATCCATTTCAGCCAGGGATGGTTCGTTTCCAGCACCGAATGTGGCTGTTAGGTCAATGGCTAATACATATTTAACCTCAGCGACTTTATCTAGTGCAATTGCTAACTCTGCATATTGGTGACCAATTCCAACTTGAAATACCCCAGCTTGGTTTGTAATAACACTTACCGAATTAAAAGTATACCATTGATTGGCAACGGGAGAACTCTGTCCGTTAATAATTGCCGTGCCACCAGTTGAACCAACTAATCGAGGATAAAGTAATAGACAGGATTCATTTGTTACTCGTGCCATTATTTTAGTGTAAACTTTTTTGCCCGTAACACAGTCAATGCTTGTGTTATTAAATGCACGAACATAATAATCTGCGCCTGTGCCTTTAATTGACATAGTATTATTGCTTGCAGATAATGATGCACCCAAATATGGAGTCCATCCCGTAGTCCCATTACTAAAATCCCCATTCGTAACTAAATTAGTAGCTGGGAAATTTAACTTTGTACCAGCATAAACCAACGCATCCCCCACCTCATCAGTAGGATAAAATGAGTTTGTGTCGGTGAATGGGATAATATCTCCACTATAATCACCCTTTAACGCAATAGGTAGCCAATAAGTCGCATTAGTAGGAAGATTACCTGTGCTTGCCAAAATACAGACGTAGGACGAGCCGTTGTAAGCCACTTTATTATTGACTACATAGGCTTTTACTGCGGAATAGGTTTCAAATACGTTTCGGGCGTTTTCGTTTGAAATTCGGACTGATTCATTCGCATTTCTCCCAGCCTCTCCGTCCACAATATCGTTATATACTCCGAGAGCATTATCCTCAGAAGTCTTTGCGTGTTGTTCCGAAGTCAAAGCATTCTGTTCCGATAACAAGGCATTGGCGGCACTTGTGGATGCATTCGTTGCGCTCGTTTCCGCATTACTCTCAGCCAACTCCGCACCCGTCTGGGCGGTTTCGCAAGCGGATTGGACTGTGGCGAGGCTATCGACTGCAGCCGTAACTTCCGCGATCAGCGCCGTAACGATGTCCGGTGCGCCGGTAGCCGGAGTAGTGCCTTTAAGCCCTGTGCCGACTGCCCATTTAAGCATCGGCGCCGGGTCTACTGTATCACCCTCGCGGACAATCAGCTGGATATAGTTTATCGCCGGTTTCAAGTAATTGGAATAAACCGGAAGCTGCACCTTTCCGTCCACTACACTCAGGACAGCCGATTCCACTTCTGCCGGATTAAACCGGGCGGTCACGGTCTTTCCGGTCAGGTCGTATGGGGCCGTGCCGTCTGTGGTGATTAATACGGAAAGTGTCACGATGCCCGAAGTCGTATCAAATGCCTGGTCGGTAATCGGTACAGTAATGAGTTTTTTGCTCATATCTAATGTTATCATGTGTGCCCTCCTATGCTATCCGTATCTGTAATTTGTCAATCTGTCTGCCGAAGATCCCGGCATAATCCGATAAATCAGCCACCCACGGAAGATAGTCGGTTGAGCCTATCAGCGACACCCGGTACTGTACGCTATATCCCGGCAAGTTATTCAATGCCATCTGTACACCGTCAATATTTCTGCCCCATACTCCGGCAAAGTCTGTCCGGTCATTTACAAATGGAAGCCAGCCGCCGCCTATTGTATGGACACGATACCGGATAGAGCCTTTCGATAACGATGCCATGATGCCTTGAATCGCTCTGTTTTCTATTCCGGCATAATCTGAATCGTTTACAACATTCGGAAGCCATGCGCCCCTTGAATTGCCCACCTGATAGGTAACATCGATACCCGGCTTGACAACTGCCGGAGTAGGTGCTGGCGCAACTACCGGAGTAGCAACTACCGGCTCATTATTGACTGTTTCAGCCACTAATCCGAAATAGGCTATCAGAGTATCAGCCACACCTTTTGCGTATGCTCTTTGCCCTGCTTCCGTGACGATATAATCCATGTCGGCTGAATCCATGAAGCCACCCTCAAATAAGATTGTTGGGAAATTGCAGATTGTTGTCATGTAAAGCAATCCATATTTAACGCCACGATTACGGAGGCCGGTACTTGCAGACACCTTTTCCGTCATTAATTTAGCAATGGCGATGGAGTCCGCTCTGGCTCCGTTTCTAACCCATGACTCAATGCCTAATCCTCCACCGGCGTTATGATGTATTGACACGGAAGCAATCGGATTGAGTGCTTTAATCTTTGCCATCCTGGTAGCCAGGGGAACGTCTGTATTCCCGGTAATATCATCCACCCGGACAACCGTTACACCGCAGGCGGTCAGGATTTCCGTAATGTAATTGCATACCTTATTATTGAGTTCCCATTCGTGGATGCCGGATAAAGTTATCTTGCCGGCGGTCTTTAAACCGTGGCCCGCATCTAAACAAATTATTTTGCTCATATTATTTCCCCCTATAACTGCTCTGCATCGGTCGGATTATTAACCACTCCGAGAATTGTCAGTATCTGAAGCAATAACGCCCCGACTTGTTGAATCTGGTCGCCCACTCCGATATCAATTACACCGACTAATACTAAAATCGACACTACCTGTGCTATGATTGCTACCCATAATACTTTTGACTTCCATCTGTTCTGCATATTTATTCCTCCGATTTCTTTATCAATATATCGATTGCATTTCGTAACGGAGCCGGTACTTTCAATCCCATCAGCCCAGCGTTTTCTATTATGGAAATACCCTCGTTTGCTATGTAGCCGATAATGACGGCGTTCCTTATAAAATCCGTTCCGGTTAATCTGTCCATCTGGGCTCCAACCAGAACAATGACAAGGGCCATGCCTTTACGACACAACCCCTTTGCACCGGCTTTGGATTCCAGCCCGCCATTTTTAGTTTTGTTGGACTTCTTAAACACCCCCGCCACAACTAACCCGGTAATATAGTCTGCCGCCATAAATAATATTAAAGTTTGTAGCGCCATGTCCCATCCTCCAAGTAAGTTTGCTGCAATGCTGCCGATCACGCCGATAAGGGCTAATATTTCCGGTTTGACTGTCGTTATTTTATCCATAGTCGCCCCCTTAGTCCGTGGTCTTGGTGTAACGTAGGGTTACATAACCACTGTATGAGCTTCGGTTCTGCGCTGTCATAATCGTTATGTTTGTCGCATTCACGGCAACTTCCGTCACGAAGGTCGTGTTCACTGTGACTGATGGCAATGGAAGATATGTTGTTCCGTCTGTCATGTATGAGTTTTCTGCCGCGATCATGCAGATTCCCATGTTTGCGATCCCATGCGCAACATTCTTAGTCGTAGCATTTGGCATAACACCACATGATATGGTTTTTTCATACAGGGGCTTTCCGTTAATCCATTTGCCAACAATGTGCTCTGTGGTGGAGGCGTTTACCATATCATTAATGCTCGGCTCCAAACTAAACATCTGCTCAACCGCCGTAATGGATAGGCCGGCAATCTTGACACGGAATAAAGCCATCTCTCTGAGCGCGGCTTCTTGCCATAAGTTGCCGGTTGTCAGCGCTGGATCCGCAGCAGTTCCGCTCGTGGCTGTACCTTTGACAATATCTATTTCAAAAGTATCAATCCCGCCTGAAGTGGAGAGCCTCGCCACAATCAAATCGTTTCGGTTGTATCCGGTCGTTCCATTCTCAACGGCAACATCCTCGTATTCTCCGTATGGAATACGACCGAAGTGACCGCCATTCACCAGCAGGCCATCGGAAAGCCGTACTAAGTTATTGCTGACGATTGTAGCTGCCAATTTGCTTCCGATATTTAGCACGCAATCGCCTCCAAGCAATCCACTGTATAGCCCGGCATCGTCCTCTGCCAAGATATGTGCTGCATCTTCTGCAGCCGTATTTATCGTTATCGCTTTAAACCCCATTTAATCACCCACCTTGAATTCAATTTTTTCAGTGTTCCCACTGATTTTCAGTATCTTCTGTTTTATTGGCTTAACCATGGAAAGCCCGGTTATTCGTTCCCGGCCTCCGACTAAATCCCCGATATTTGCGCTGATTTCTCCGATTGTCATTTGAAGCGACTGGTAATTAAGCAATTCTGCAAAGCGATCTAGACCAGCTTCTGTTAGGGAGGCCATATCTTCCGCATTGGGATAATCAAATACCGCCACTCTCTCAGCTAGTCCGGAATAATATTTTAGGGAGCCAATTGTTCCGTCTGCTTGTAGATATAAATGGACAACTTCCCGGGCTGTCAGCTCTCCGGAGCCTAGGCAGATTAGATGATTGATTCCGCATCGATAATCCCGCGTCAAGAAGTCAATCTGATGGTCCTGACTATATTCCAATGTGTCAGAATAGTCCATGATGGCCACGGCCCCGAGATGGACCAGCATATCCGTTACATCAAAGTAGATATTCAGCCGGGCCCCCACGGATGCAAGCATCTTTTCCAGCCCAGCCAGCATGGTTGTGTATCGGTCAAACTGATAATTTACGGTAAAGCCACTTAATTCCGTATCGGCAATGATTAATCCATCAAATACGGACCCGATCAGCGAAGCCATAACCGTGTTCGCATCCCCTGATACTGTTTTATAAGCAATACCGGCTGGCGGTTCAATGATTTTCTGGACCAATAACCCGCGCCATGTGTAGCCTTTTAATTTGATTGTGTTGTCCTGCGTATTAACCTTGATATCTTCAATGATTCCGCCGTATTCCGTGCCATTTGCGTATAGCAGATAGCCATATGTATACGAATTCAAGCCCCAGTCATCCAGGTCGAGTGTGAGCTCAAAATCATTTGTGTTCCCCAGGTCGATATCCAACGTCTTTGACATATTGAGATAACCAAGCTCCACCTTTTTATCTGTCGCGATTATAAAATCCATTTCGGCTCACTCCTTTCCTCGTATATCGTTATGTCAATCGCGAAATCCCCGGCCCATGACACAGAATTAACGCCCGGAAGCACCCTTGCAAAGTTGTCATAAGATTTATTCCGATAATTAAATAGATTGACTTGTCCGCCGGTGCCCTGCGTTTTAATAATCGTCCGCGCTGCCGTGTCAATAGTCAGGTATTCGCCGGCATTTAATACGGTATTCACGGAATAAGTATTGTTTCCAATAATCACACTGGGATTTGTAATCGGGCCATACATGACAATCCGCGCATCCGAAGCGGCAAAGTGTCCATTGGTTAGGGTTTTAAGTGTCAGCCCATTCGCATACCTTTGTGCGTACTTGCCCGCGTACCGTTTATTATCGGAAGATATGACGCTCTGGATGGGTAAATTATTACTATTCTCTGTTTTCCAGAATGGATATTCGGAAATCATGCTTACCGTACAATCAAGAAACGCCTCATCCTTCTCCCAGTCTTTTTTGCTGGACTGGATAAGATAGCAGGTCATATACTGATCGCCGATATATAACTTGCCCGGCAGCAGGTTTAATACATCCACTTCCGTATATGCATGAAAGTTGTTTAAAGCCTCATAAAAGGCTTCTTTTGATATAGCCAATACACTGAGGGTCAAGTCCTTTTTCTTCATCCCTCGCTTGAATTTCGTTATCCTGCCACCCATTCCGAGGTCTATACTGTCATATTCCCATTCATACTCAAAAAAATCACCCGTCTGCAGATAATAGGGCGATTCCATAAGGTCGATTCTTTGGTTTAAATGATTGATGTAATAAATGTCCTGAATGGTAATCACCCCCTAGCTACATCGGCAATAACGCGGCCAAATTCCCGGCCATCAACTTTGATTCCCATCCCGCTGATTGCATTCGCCATTACTGTGCCTAATTTGTTATAGTCCATCGAGTTACTACTGCTTGACGTTGCCGCCATTGTCGTTCCAATTCCGTACACTGCGCCCACACTTCCGACATCAGACTGGATTCCGTTTACCAGTTTACCCATGCTTCCGCGTATTTTACCGCCGAGATCAGGCGCGTTATCTTCTACACCTACGCCGATACCCAACATTAAGTTTTTACCTATCAAGTCACGCATGAGTGTAGAAGGGGAATGGATGCCGAGGAAATCTTTTACAATGTCTACCGCACCGCCCAGGGCTTCCGTAAATGACTTGCCCAGTCCTTTTGCGGCCGCAACAAACCCATCCTTGATTCCGGTCAAGATATCTCCGCCGATTTTTGCCCAGTCTGTCTGCGCAAGAGCATCCACGATTGCAATAACTATATCCGGGATGGCCGCTATAAGTTGCGGAATGGCCTCTGAAAGGCCCTGAATCAGCATGACGATAATATCTATACCCATTCCTATGATTAGCGGCAGGTTGTCCACTATTGCATTGACAATACTAATTATAATAGTTGGAATTTGCTCTACTAACTGCGGCAAGGCATTCATTATTCCGTTCGCCAGCCCCATCAATACGCCCATTCCGGTCTGTATCATCCAGGGGATATTTGATGATAATTGATTGCAAAATTCCAATATTAATGAAAGCGCCATGGCAAATAATTGTGGTGCCATCTGCGCAATTCCGGTAACAAGAGCGCGCAGCATTCCGAATCCGGCCGTTATTAGTTGAGGGATGTTTTCTGTCAATCCCTGCAGTATCGTATTAATAACCAGCATCGCCATATCGATGACCATGGGGATATTTTCCGTAATACCCGTCAGGACATCGGTCAGCATAGTACTGCCAGCTTCAATTAATCCCTCCGCGCCGCCCGTTTTAAATGCTTCTGTTAATTTCGCCACTGCATCAATTGCAGCAGGTAAAATACTGCCCGTAAGTCCCGCCTGAATTCCCTCAGTCAGAGACCCGACTAATTGGAGTGCATTATCTTTCAATGTGGATAGCTTACCCGCGAATGTTTCGGACTGTGCCGCCATGGACCCAAAGTATTTACCACCTGCAGCCGTGCTTCTCTCCATGGATGCCGTTATTTCATCAACCGATATCGTTCCCTCGCTAATCCGGTCATACAGACTGGCCATACTCTCGCCGGTTGATTGCGATATTTCCATAAGTGGATTATATCCGGATTCAATCATTTGCTTGATATCTTCTAATGATACCTTGCCCGCACTGGACATCTGACCGTAAGCCGTCGCGATCCGCGTCATCTTCTCGGAGCTGCCCTGGCTAATATCGCCCAACATCATCATCTGTTCGATAGCACCATCAGCCGTGAAGCCGTAATTCATTAATAATTGTGTGGTGTCTGCTAAATCCGTTAATTCAAACGGAGTAGATGCCCCTAATTCCTTCAATTTGTCAATAACTTCCGTGGCCTTTTCAGCGCTTCCAGTCATTACGGCAAAGGATGTTTCATACGTTTCAATTTGACTGTTATATTTAACACCTATAACCGCACCGGCACCCATTGCGGCGGCTACTGCGGCTACTGCGGCGGCGGCGGCTGTCAATCCGGCAGAAGCTAGCCCTGCGGCCTTTCCTCCGGTATCGTTCAACCCCTTCTTTAAGCCGGAATCATCCAGTTCGGTACCAATCTTTATTGTTCCATCACTGGCCATTTTGTTTCATCACCTGCCTTATATATGGAATAAGGGATGCCCGCAATTAAGCAGACACCCCCTTGAATCTTTTCTGGACATAATCAAGCATCATCCGGTCACGTTTCGCCAGTGCCAGCTTGCTGTCCACTTTTATTTCACTATCAATGGCATATTGTTTTTTCATATCGGAATAGAATTTCTTTTGTGCTTTGCTCATGCCGGCCGTGTCGATAGAGCGATACCCCATGATTTTACAAAGTTTATGTTCTTCGGATAATCCATCAAACATGGCTTTAAACTTCCACCAGTGTAGGTCATTGCCCGGTATCTGGTTTAAATCAATGCCGTACTGGGTTAGGAAGGCGGCATAAAAAAAAGCGGCGTCCTGCTCAAAGTCATAACACCGCCGCACCGTCTTCTTCGTGGGCTTGTCTGCGCTGTTTTCCGCCTCATTTCCGCATCTGTAAAACCATAACAGGGTTTCTATCGCCTCCGGGATATCGTGCGGAATATCGCCCTTAAAAAAGATATTCAAGGCATTGGCCGTCTTCTCCTGTTCCGTAAGTTTCCGGTCAAAGATACACATTTCAATCAATATAAATGCCCTAAATCCATATTCAACCGGATACCCCGCATCCTTAACCATGACACTCTCCGGCAAGGCATCAATTAAGATATTCATTACCTTAACCGTTTAGGGTTATATTTGGCGGAAATCGTGTCTTTTTGGCGCTTTACTTCGTCGAGTAGCTGATAATAACAGTCCTGCGCCTTTGTGTAGCTCGTTACTCCATCCAACACCTTAACCCCAGTCGCATCTTCAAAGAAATCCGCAAGCATTTTGACGGAACCCTTGATAAAGGCCGAACCTTTCAGTTCAGACAGCCCCTTCTCGGTTTCTCCCATCTTATCAATTGCCTGCTCAAACTTCTCCATGTGCAGATAATCTGTCGAATCAAATTCAAACTCTATGCCATTGATGTTCATATATTATTTCTCCTTAATTGTTGTTAAGCTGCAGCATATGTGTAAGCTACTGGTTCTGCACCTACTTTTTTCAGTTCAATGTCGATGGATGAGCTTTCTCCGGACTTTCCAGCACTATCCGAATTGACAATAATGGTAATCTGTCCTTTTTCGCCTTTTCCGGTCAGGATGTTAAAATAAACATAATTGGTAATGGCGGCCTGTCCGGTTGCGCCAACTGTTCCGATAAGGAAGTCCTGTGCGTCGTCTCCGATATACCTATCCCCTGTCAACTTGAAACTTCTCTGCGATCCAGTCTTTAATGTGCTCTTTCCGTCACGAATAAACTGTTTTTCTACGGTAACTGGATTCATTTGTGCATCTAATCCCTCAACACCCATCTGTACCACTCCATAAGCCGTAACGGCAGTAGGTGTGACGGCGTCCGGCGCTAAATCAATCGCAAATACATAATCATCATTAGTCACCCAGCCCTCAAACGCGGCGTCAGGTGTAATGCCTGTCATTAGTGTGCTTAATACCATGTGTCAATACCCCTCTTTCTATTTTGCTTCGTAATATGTTACTTTACACTGCAGCATATACTGTGCTACGGTGCCTGATTCATCTATCCCGGATAAATTAGGCATATTCTGCATGGATTCAATTCTTGTCACATTGCAGGACGTGCCGAAGTCCGGGTAGTTCTTTGCTTTGTTCTGTTCGTCAATCCAGTCCTGGAAGCCTTGCGCCATTTCCATAGCCAGCATATTGACATCGTCGTTATCTACCGAATATGGCTTCTGGATTAATATGGCGAAACCGTATTCCCGGATCGCGCCGCTCAAATATCTTTTGATATCCTTATTGGCGTATTGCGTAAGAAATGAAATACTCTCCACCTCTGGACGCCCGACATTGAAATCAAGGACCCGCCCGGCAATAGTGGTAACGTGGTCCTGCAGATACGTCTGCATGGCTTCATGCTTACTCATATCACACCTTCTTCTTGATGTAGTTCTGTATAGCCGTTTCTAAATCCTTACCGCGCGCTGACTTCATGGCTTTATCCCAGTGAGATGTCGCTAATGGATGGCGAAATTTACTGTATTGGAGATTCTTACCGGTCACAATCTTTGATTCGTTCTTGTTGGCCCAGGCACTTCCGCTTGTTACGCCAACCATGACTTTGCCATAATACTGGAATCGGGCATATGGCCCCGGATATTCAATAATCCCCTTGCCACCATCAACATAAGCCTTTGCTCCCCTGGACATAACCAGAGAATCCGCAGGAGTATATGGCTCCATGAGTTTTTTTGCCTCACTTGCCATAAATAACTGCGTTTTGTCGCCTCCGGTTGTAAAATTGGAAATAGTGCTTATCGGTTTATTCCACGAAAATGATGTTTTTATCCCCATACTACACACCATTAACCCGGTAATGCCCGCCCACCATCCGTGAGTTGTCGCTAAATGATTTGATACGGAAGGCATCCGGTTTATATTTAGTCAATAAGTTGGTTGCCGTGTTTGGGCTGGTGGCGGTCACGGTGTCCGATACCTCCCCGAGAACTATAATGTCATCCACCCCAAGAGTAAAATGCCCCGCCTTGTCGTCCATAGCTTCCCACGATTCCCGGTTGGCATAATTACCACTTTCCGGGATCCGCAGGATGTAGCTGCTTGCCATGGTTAAAATGTTGGAGCCTGTTACCGTTTGGACTATGGAAGATTTATAAAATACATTATGGAGCACCGTTCTAAACCACGTTTCCGTGCTGTTTAAAGCCTTATAGCGGTTGTAAATCGTTACCGTATCGATATAACTAGGATTAGGCATATTAAAACCCCCTATAGAGCAGATTCGTGTCGTAAAGATATTCTATCATTACGGCTTCAATCCGGGAATTCACGGCATCTTCAGTCATTTCTGCATCGTTGAATGTTCCGCTTTCCCCATCATTACTGTACGACTTCAAAATCATGCCACTTGCACCTTTTAGCGATTCATACTGATAAAGGATATCTGCTATTTCGCAGGCGCATAGCTTCACGCTTTCCGCATAGCTGGCAGTTATGATAATGTTGCCCAGTGTCCGCATATTCAGCCGATTTTCAGCCTTGCGTGCCCACTTTGAAAAGACGGCTTCGGGAATGGAGCCGCCGTATGTCGTAAAATAATACTCATAATCAATAAATGCCATTCCCTACTACCCCCTTAATTAAGATAATTTGATATCAGCAGTTGCAAGGGTTACATAACCAACTTTTACGGCCAGACCGGTGCTTGCATCAAACTCAACAACTTCGATGATGTCGCCTACTGCGCAAGTTCCGATTGTTTTAGCTGCACCGGAGGTCATTGCTGTGCCGGCATAAGTTGCTGTAGCCAGTCCGTAAGTTACTCTGGTAGCTGGATTCTTTTTGTATGCCAGAGTGTTGGAACCTTCTGCGGTTACTGTCAGTTTTGTATCGCCTACTGCCACTGTACCGATTGCTACAGTAATAGCAATGGAGCCGGGGCTGTATACCGCACGGATAGCTGCGCTTCTCAATACCTTGTGTCCATAAACATCACGGCCCTGTACTGCGGATGCGCCGATAAATGTACCGGAACCGGAAAGGTCCTGGATGTGTACTGGTACGGCAAATTCCTCTGCTCTGGTAGCAAAACGAGGATGGCCAGCGATCATGGAAAGGTTTGCGGTTGTATCGTTCCATTCGATTACATTGAAGTTAGCGATCTTGCCAACTACACCGGATTCTTTTACTTCATCGCCAAGAGAAGATGCAGAAATGAACTCAGGGCTTTTCAGGACAAGCGCCATGGAATCAGGAGTTACAAGCAGATATCTCTTGCCATCATTAGGGATGTTTGCCTTGCTCATGGCTGTGCGGATATCCACGATTTTTCCGTAAATATTGGTGTTGTCGAGTGCAGATTCATTCACTACGGTTGCGCCTGCCACAAGAGTGGTTGCTCCGTCTGTATCAATCTGAGCGGCAAGGGAATAACCAGCGGAATCAAGACGATCTGCAACTAAATTATCAGGTACGCTTGCTGCATCGTATCCGTCGATAATCTCATTAACTGCTTTGTCTTTGTTGATAACGAGTGTTTCGTAAGACGTAGAACCGGCAGCGCCCGTGATTCCGGCTGCTTTATCATAATCCGATACAGCAACTTCGGTATCTCTTACCGGGATTTTTACGGAACCGGCAGCAGGGCTACCCTCATAATCATTGTTGAATACAACTCCATCTTTCAATACGAGTTCTTTTCTTACTTTTGCCTTTACCATTTTGGAATATCTTTCCTGTGCTGTATGTGCCATTTTTATTACCTCTCTCTATTCTTATAATTTTATGCCGGGATTACGCTTTAAAAACGCTTCCTCGACTGGGTCAACTTTGTTTGATTTGCCTTTTTGACGCTCACCCCAAGAACCTTTACTGCCTTCCGATTCTTCATCGTCACTGTCTGCCTTATAACCTTTTTGGAATACTGGAAACTTCTTGACTACCTTTTCGATAGCTTCATCCATGTCCGTATCCTCATCAACATAGGCTTTCGCCAGGGCAATGGCTTCTTTGGTGTACTCTTTGGCGATATCGTGGTCATAGCACAATACCTTTTCTTCGAGTGCGGTCAGCTTCTTGTTTTCTTCGGTGCCTTTGTCTGCAGGTTTGTCCTCTGGCTTATCGGATTCCGGTTTCTTCTCTGCCTTTTTCTTCTCGCGTGCCAGCCTGTCCCTTACGGCCTTATCGATATCTGCCTGTGTAAACTTCTTTTCCGACTGTTCATCTTCCTGATCGCCGTCATCAGTACCCCCGGCGCCCTCGCCGTCTTTGTTGTCCGTGTCTTCTGCAAAAAACTGTAACTTATACTTCATTAACTGATTCATTTCTTTCATGTGATTCCTCCCGTAAGGCCGTCGCCGATTTCCGTGCAGTTTAATGTCGCCAAGCACGTTTATGGACACAAAAAGAGGACGCTTTTACACGTCCTTGATGCAGATAATAGGATCACCTCCTAAACCTTGCTTAATCCGTCTACTGTTACACGTTTGCGCTGTTGTGGAATCCCCATCGCCTCGCTGAATTCATTGTATTGTGCACTTGTTCCACGATAGGACGCGCGATATATTGACATTTCATCCTTATCGGCTCCTCCTTTTTCCAGTAGCTTAATCTCTTGCCGTTGCTTACGCATGAGTGCTTCAAGTTGCCGTTGTCGTTGCGTGGCCTCATACGTGGTGTATTCCTGCCCTTTATATGGAGTAGGTGTATTCTCGTCTGCGTTCATCTGTTTAAGCTGCTTATCCGTGTAGTTTCGCACGCTGGCACCCGGTACAAACGGATTATAGGAATGATAGCAGTTGATTCCAAGTAGGCCACCCGCACTTCCTAATCCACAGATGGTCGTTAATTGCTTTTTGCTATATACTTTGCCTTGCCACTTCTGGTGAGATGGACGCGCCCCGCCGTGCCAATCAACCTCGAAATAGTCCGTATCTAACTGTTCAGCCACATCATCGTTAATTTTAGCGACTGTCTGATTAAACCCGGTCATTAAAGCCATTCTCATAGCTGATTCCACCCGGAAGGAGCGACCGCTTGCATAATCCACGGTACGCAGGCCGGAGGATGTCATTTCCCCAACTATACGCTTTAAGATACTGTTGTAATCATAAGTGCCGGTTGTCAGGTCCATCATGGCACCATCCAGAGCCTCCTGGTAATACTTTGATAGCTCCGTAAATACAATCTTTCCATTCACACGTTTAGCAAAGCCCATTGTGTTGGTTATGTTGCGGAACGTCCCGGAAGTCTGCTTCTTTACCGCGCCGATAATGGTCTGCAGTTCCTTGTTTTCTTTGAACGGTATCAGCTTAACCCCGGAAGCATCATATAGCGCCTTATCGCGGATATAAGCCTGTCCAAGTGTATCGGAATACAATCGGGCCATTTCTTTATCGGAGAAGCCCAATAGGTCTTGTAGCGTTTCACGGATATATTCATCTGATTCCCCCAGCATGCGCAATCTGTTTAACTGCCAATCGGCTGTCGCTGATATTTCCATGCTTGCCCGGATGCGCTCCACTAAATCAGCCATGATTCTATCTTCCGTGGATGATACCGCAGCGCTTAGTTTAATCGGGATACCCTCTAATTCGTCGGAATGTAGCACTTAATCACCTCACATCTGCAGGTTATCCGGTAATATGTCGGCCTGTTCCGGTATCATTCGCTTAGCGGTTTCTTCATCCTCTGCATACCACTTCGCCCGGTACTCCCATAACGACATAACGCCCATGGCTACATCCTGTCTGTCCTGCGTGCGCTCCGTTGCTTTATCCTCAATTATGGAATCATCAAAGCTGACTGTTACCTCGATATCACTTTGGTTGCCCAATAAAGCAGATATTCCCTTTACGAGGCCCCGCAATGCATATTCCAGGATGATTTTATGCTTCTTTAAGTTTTGGAATAGCTCAGACTGTTCGGAAATAATCTCTGTTGCCGTTTTTACCCCCGCGCCATCAAACTGGAATCGACTGTTGCCTAATCCACACTTAAACGACAATAAATCAAGCATCTTCTGGATGCCTGCGTTATGCTCATCTGCCCGGATTGGCACGCTGATATGCGTTATCTTATTATCTGATTCCCTTCCGCCCGGTATCGCATAAAATCGCGTATCGTTTTTGTTGAATACCGGCTTTTTAACCCCGTCGGCGGTTAGCTGAATCGTTGCCATGGATAACGGAACAATTATCTTTGTCTTTCCCAGCTCAAACTCATTGCAATAGGAATCGTAAGCTAAATCCACACCCTCTAGCTGGTCGATGGCGTTAGCAAATACCGATATCCCCATTGGGCTGTCTAAATCGATGTTATTCACGATATTCGGCGTCATGATCTGGAATAACGGAATGGATATGCCCGTTTCCACAATAGGCAGCAGGCCCTCTGGTAATTCCATATCCTTGCCGGTGTCTGCGTTGATATAGTGGTTTTCAATCTCATATAATCCACGCGCATTCTTCCGGTGTATCTGCAGATATGTGACTTCTAAACCGCCTACCTGCCGGGAGCTAGCAAAAGCGCATTCTGTGATATCTCCATTGTCCCATGCTAACGGATGAATCATATCGGCCCGCACGTAATCAATAATGATTTGGCCGTTGTCCATGTATTCCACAAAAGCGCCTGTGCCGAACGCGAATATCAATTCGATAAGTTGATTGGCCCGAATGTCAAAGTTGTTATGCTCGAAGATTGCTTCTAGCTGCTTATTCAGTGCCTCTTTACTTGTCGTAACGGCTGTCTTTTCGTTCATGAGAAGATTCGCCCAGTCCTCACAGACACGCTTCGCCATTGCAAGGGAATAGCGGTCAAACGATATTGTTTCGAGGCCGTTAAATACAGTATACTGGTGGAAGCCTTTGACATATCCCTGATACCAGTCCTGCCATTCCAAGATATATGATTCCGTTTCGTCCGATATCGTGTTATATCCGTTGTTGCCTAAATATTCTCGTATGTTCATTGCTTACCACCTCACTATAAATATAATATTTCGTCCTGCACGCTCTCCGTCGTATATTCCATACTGTCCAGACTATCAATGTTCATCTTGCCATCGTCCAGCCTTATGTCTTTGTTTGCCTGCTTATCATCATATACGGCACCTTCTAAGGCTTCCCGTGTATGTGTGCAGGACTTATGTATCTTGTATCGCATCTGCGCCATCATGGAGTTATAAAAAGCGATCCGGTTATTGATTGAACCCTTGATCGCGTTCTTTATGTCAATATTGATTCTGTTTTTCATTACCGCCGCTTCCAGTCCAGATATCAATGTCTGCTCCGCGCTATCACAATATGCCTCATAACACTTATATTTCATCTGTACCTGGCGTACAAAGTCGCAGAAGTCCGCTTCTAATTGGGCTGGATTAATGCGTTCCTTCCGGTAATACTCCTTTATGGTTACGACTTCCTTGTATCCATAAGTGAATCCGGTAAACGTGAATGAATGGGCCGACTTCGTTCCGCCGAAATCCACTCCGATTATTCCGTACTGAATCGGGTTAGCGGCCAGCCAATCATCATCGACTATATAGTTATCCACATTGTCGGCAAATGTCTGATAGATCAATCCTTCGGAGGCTACCCATAAACCTAAAATAAAGCGCTTGAAGAACACGCCCGTAAATGCATTGTGGAAAAACGCTTTCTTGACCGGGCTTAATGTCAAGTTATCATCCATTGTGAAATGCAGATGATACACGCCCTTTTGTTTAGCCTTTAATATGAATTCCGCATTGATGTAGTGATACGGCCCTTCCGGGTTACAGTTCAACCATATTTTCGCGCCATCCACGGAACACCTGGCTATCATCTGATCTATAAATGACTGTGGAAATAAAGCGGCCTCATCCGCATAAGCTCCGGCAGCCGTTAAACCTTGCAAGGCATCCTGCGATGCTTCGGTGTTGGCTCCGTATAAATAATAAGTATTGGTACCTACTTCGATATGGGCATCACTACCGGAACGGATATATATATACGGCCAGTTCCATGCTTCAAGAATCTGCAGCATTGGCTTGACCACGTTCTTTTTGAGTGCACCCATGCTCTTGCCGGCCAGGATAAATGATTCCCCGGAGTATAACTCTTGTGACCATTGAAGGAATCCGCAAATACAGGCGATTGTCTTACCGGACCGGATAGATCCATCAGCAATAACAAAATCATTCTCTGCAGACTTTATCCCCGGCCTCCACCAGTTCATGAGCCTTAACTGTTGCTTACTGAATGGCTTGAAATTAAACGTCGTCGGCTTGCGCGGTTTCCTCATCGCTTACCTCCGTGTCATCGTCAAACAGGCTGCTCAAATCGTCCTGCGATGGCTTAATTGCATTCAGGAAGCTCTTGATTCCTTCCGAGTTATCCGTTTTGCCCATCATTACATCGTTTGTATATTTCTCGCGCTCATTACGGATGCGCAGTTCTTCCAGTTCCATCTCTGATTTGACCGTCTGCCCGATTGTGTCGCGAATAGCCGTATATGCTTTTACATCGCCTTCCATTGCCTTTTTTATTATGGCCGCGTTCACGGCGCTTTCCACTGTGCTTTTAACGCCCATAGCTTCAAGCATTGGGGTTATATCGGGACTGTCTATTTTGGCGGTTAATAAGGCGTTTAAGACCTTTCGGAAGTCTGCTTTTTCTCGCCTGACCTTGGCGGATTGTTCGCATCCCTTGCGCTGTATCTCTCGTAGCTCGCTCGTTGGTCGAGAATCAAACCCTTTTCCTTTTAAGTTCTCCGGATTCGCCATCACCTCACCTTCCTTCACTTTGTATATTTATCTTCTAATACCTTTTTGACTGTTATAATACATCTGCTTTCGTTCCCTTAACTGTCCATACTCCGTATCACTCAACAGTCTGCGACACGATCCCATCAGGTAGCTGCTATACGGCATCTTGTTATCCCTGATGCATCGGAGTAATGTCTGGCAGCCTTTGTAGGTGCTGAGATGCGCGTGCTGATGATAGGCTCCACCAATCCGTACTACCATGTAATTGTTGTGTTGTTTAATGATATCTAATTTAATATCCATGTATTATCCCTTCTCGGGTCACAACATGTATCCCGCACAGTCCCGCCTCTAGTGCATTGTTGGGATACCCAACCCGATAGCATAAAGCTATCTCACCATAATTTTATTTCAGCTTATTCTCAACACATCGCTCGTCCGGCACGCTCATATACCGAATCGCCCCGTTACTCATCCTCTGCTTAATTACTTTCCCGCATTGCTTTGATGCCAGATGCGGGCATCTTACACATGTTTTGCGTTTCATATGGTTTGATTCCCTTTCGATTAAGGAGGTGGAGCACACTCTGGGTTTCAAGTGCACTCCGATTATGAATGCAACAAAAAGAGCACCCACGAATGAGCGCCCTTGTGATAATCTCTTTATATTAACATTATACTCGATATAGAACGGACAGAACGGACAACTTATGTTTTAACCATGTCCTTTTTGAAGTATCTATCATACGTTTTCCGTATGCAATCCGCCGTATTATATCCACCTAGTTCCATTGCAATTTGATTCCAGCTCATACATGATACGTTGCGGAAGTACATTATCTGCCTCATTTGGCTATCCGGCACACTGTTGATATAATGCATTATCTTCCCGCGTTGCAACTGTATCTCTGCTAACTTGCCTTTGATTATCTCCCGGACTGTTTCCATCTCGATGGCAGTATTCCCGGTCGAATCCGATATCCCGGTATTAAACGGCATCCCGGTCAGCACTTGCCCCTTAACGAGGGATTGGCATTGCATCCGTTCTAATTCCCGTTGCCACATTTTGATTTCATCGTTGATGTAATATATCTGTTTGAGTTCTTCCCTTGTCAATATAAACCCCCTTATGCTCATAATTTGCCCATTTAAGCCATTTGATTATTTACCCTTACATTGTACCGACTAACCCTACACAATCCCGATTTGCCTATCGCAATCAATCAGATTCGCTATCTCCGGACTATATAACCACACACTCAATCATCCCAATAGTCCGTATCGTTATCCAGCGTTATCAGCGACGTAATGATTATCCCGGCCGATGCCCCGACTGCTAAGCCGATTAGTAAGCCTATTATTATATTGGTCATGCTATTCCTCCGATAATTCACATTGCAGCTTATATCCCTCTAGCTCCCACAGTTTGTTTTTGATTCTATCCATGCATATTCCATATCCTATTGTTGCGCTAAAATTCTCCGGGCTTACGCAGGCGCTTGATTCGGTCAATATAAATCCATTTTCAAGTTGTACTGTTACTATTAGGCACTTATCAAACGCTACATCCGCTACGACCATCGCCGTATTAATTAAATCGTCAATCTGTTCCTGAGTTACCGTTCTTCCTTTTTTCATGATTTGCTCTCCTTTTCTATTTATAGATATCTGCGATCAGTGTCGGCTCGGTGTCAGTCCATTGGATGGATTGGAATAGCCCAGAAAGACAAAACCATACACATCCTCCATACGCACTCAAATCCCATCTATCCTCGTGTTTTATTGGCTTAGTAGTGAATAAGTTTAAATCTCCATTCTTATTTCTTACAATCCACTCATATTCTTCTGGAAGATTTCTTGCAATTACCTTTTCATCCTCCGTAAATTGTTTTGGTATCATGATTTCACGCTCCAATAATTTATCAAGAAATACTGAGGTTTCAGACCAATTCGGATTTCTCACACTATTAACTAATAATTTATTATCAAGTATTTTATATTTTGAATCACTCACGTTGAAGTAAAATATCACACCCTCGGGCACCTCTAAAAATTCTGATAATGTTTTCATTCTTCATTCTCCTTTTCTTCTGCTGGTTGATTAAAATACGCTAAGATACCATCTTTCCAACAACAATCTCCACATTCATAAAATTTACTTGTTTTATCTGTATGGTGTGTTTTGTAGTATATGCAACTTCTACATCCAACCGGATACCAATCATCTCTGCTTTCGTTCGTGGCTTTATCAATAAACTCCGCCAAACTCTCGTTACTCTCCCGGATAGCCTCGCCGTTGGTTTTGGGTGGAATCGGCTCGAATTCACTCGAATACGCATGAGAACATTCCACGCATGGCATTTCATCATCGTCCTTGTCTTGGTACTTGCAAAACTCACATCCTTTATATTCGCTCATTCCTTTCCCTCCCACTTTAAAATCTGATAACATTCAAGACATATCCTTTGGTCATCTTCTAGTACGTCTCCACACGATGGACATAAGGGTTCAGCTTCGTCACCTGCTGAAAAGTAGGATTGATGTGAAGGTGTCCAGATGACAGACTTTGGTATCTGCTTTTCCCTAGCCTCAATCAAAAATTTTAATTCCTTGGTAGCTATAGTAGTTTCACCTAGTCCGTCAATTCTAAATGTAGCAGATTCAGTTTTTTGTATCATTTCAATAATTTCTTGTTTGTTCATCCTTGACAACTCCTTTCCTACAAACTAACACCAAGTTTTTCTTTAATATAGTTTTCAACATCATTACATTCTTCCTCTAAGATATTCCAACTTTCAATCAAGTCCTTATAACTATTTCTTCTCATTTCCTTCATCGCCATGCGAAACCATGCGTCTAGTTTTTCAGGTCTATCCATCTATTCCACCACCTTTTACAGTTTCTATAAAATAAACTAACATTCCGTACACTTCTTGTTCGGTAAATTCTTCATGCTCATGATTTATTATGTTACTCGTAATCGCTTCTAGATTTTCAACCACTTTATCCACATCATAGACGGTAGGTTGGTTATTAATCATTTCTCTCAATATTGTCCCATATGCTTTAAGTGTCTTTTCGATTATATCCTTTGTGGCATCTTCATCTTCAATGTCTACACTTGTTTAATATGGGCTGTCTTCGTTTTCTAATTCCTTTAATAATACTTTTCTGCTGATTAAATCACTCATTCCCTCGCCTCCCAATCTTCGCACCCTTCGTCGTGCCCACCGTCATGCACTCCGTAGTTCTCGCACTCCTCGTTTCCGCAGATGAAATCTCCTTGTCTGTCTTTCAGGCTATATATACACGTTCCGCAACATTTTTTCATATTAGCTTTCCTCCATTAACTTTTTCTTTAGCTTTGCGTACTCTTCGTCAAAGTTCACACAAAACTTATCTCTATTCGGGTCATCCTTTAATTCTTCCATCGTTTTCACAAGGTCTAATAAAAACCTTAATGTTGCTCCGTTCATTCTTCCTCCGTTCATTGTTTGTCCTCCTGGATTAGTTCTGGGTTTTCGTAGATGTTGCCGATTACGTGCATCCTTGTGTTTGACACATGATACAATCCGTTATGCTCACACCGGAATCTAAATCCATATGCCTCTTCCGACCAGACTACGGTCATTGTCTCAAGTTGTTCATCGAAGAATCTAATGCTTACAATGTCCCCCTCATAAATCTCTTTTCCGTTCGTATCGTGCAGGCCGGTGTATTGCATTAGTTCAATTTCGTCAAGGCATCTCCACGGATACCCATTACAATTCATCATTTTTGTTTCAAAATTAATATTGTAAACCGGAATTATCTCCTTAAGATTCTTTTCCCATGCCCGAAACTTTATCTGTCTACTCATTATTATCCTCCGTCTTTCCATTAGCCATATGGAAGCTAAGTCTTGCGATAATCCGCAATGCATCCGCCGTCAGTGCTTTGTTGGGCATCCTTGCGTTTCTAAACTTTTCTTCTTCCCACCAGGGAATATCATTTACGCCCTCAAGCTTTCTTGCGCGCCGTTTCTTTATTTCCGCATCAATCCATTCTTTGTGTATACGCTCTTCTTCCACCAATTCCAGAAGCCCTTGTATTAATTTCAGCTTATTCATACTCATTCCCCCTCCTCAATCCGTGCCAACTGTCGCTCAATCTTGCGTTCTATTTCCGTGTTGACCGCGTGATTAATTTCCATCAGGTATTTTAGTTCCGTTGATGTTATGTAGACGTCTGCCAGCTCCGAAACTACGGCTTCTTCTGCTTTTCGGATTTCAGCCAGCGTTCCGCTTTTTCTTGCCTGTTTAAGTTTCTGAATCGCCACAATCAGTTCTGCGTTTTCTTCAATCGCCTTGTCTAGCTGCGTGTCCAGGCCGTAGTGGTCGGCTATAAATTTGATGTCACTCTGCATTGTTGGTTTCCTCCGTTTCAATCAGCTTGTCCAGATACCATTTGGCTTTCTTGATGTCCTCGAGACCGTTCTTGTCCTCGTATCTCCAAAGATATTTTATGACGTTTGCGACACATACCGCCCGGATGCCTACCTTTCCGACTGTGGCGGATTCTAGCGCATCGATGCACTCTACTTTACCCTGACGGTAATGGGATGGGTTTATGTTGTCAGGTGCCGGAGTGGTTTTGATTGGCATGAAGTTGCTCCCGCCGATGCAGGTCAAGCAAAGTCCACGTTTTGTTTTATCATTGAAATACGCACATTCCTTGCAATCAATCATCATCATTTGCTTTCCCCCTCGCTTTCTGCTGGTTGATTTAGCCATTCCTCTGTCGTGCGTTCGTCGCATCCCTCATGGTTGCACACGTCGTATATTTCGCACTCCATGCACTTTCCTGCTATACACTTATATGTTATTCGATTAATAAAATTCCCCAGCTTCTCCGGGCTTTCCGTGAGTGATTCGAAATTAGTCTTTTTCGGCTTCGGCTGGAAATTGTCCGGCGCATTGTATCTGCATTCCTTACACGGCCACAATCCGCTATCCACGCCCTCAAACTTGCAAAACTCACATCCTCTATCTTCGTTCATGTTATTCCTCCTTATTCGCATTTAACTTTCTACCACATACGGGACAAAAATACGCAATACCACCAATAACCATATTGTCTTCTGTTACAACTGCGTTTCCCTCATCGTCTATCCAATTAAATTCAAATCTATAACCCTTGTTGCACCAATCACATTCTTTTTTCTTAGTCATGCTTTCTCCCTTCTATTCGGAATAAGCCAACTTCTCCTCAATTGTTGGTCTATCAATATAATTAAATATATCCTGTTGCGCCATCGCCATATCTAACCTGTTTTTTGCACTGTAATAATACTCCCCGTCTAATTCAAATCCGGTAAATTCAAATCCTAGATTGTGACAAGCTATCAGGCTTGATGCGCTTCCGACGTGTGTATCAAGTATTTTGTCGCCAAGTTTCGCATACTTATTCAATGTCCACTCATATAGCTTTATTGGCTTCTGTGTGGGATGGAAGCGATTTATGTCCATCGGGTTGAGCTTGTAAATTCTTGCGCTTTCATCAAATGATGTCCATGCCATCTCGCACTCGGTAAAACTCCGTCCATACATTGACTCTCCTTTATCCCACACAATAAAGCACCTTGTTGTAGGAAGTGGAAAATAGTTCCCCCCCCATATAACTTGGTTCTTGCTTATCCTGAATAACTCATTGAAGTATTCAGCTGACGGAATTGCGTTATCCCATTTTTTTTGCTTTCGCTTTTTCGTCATCCCCTTTTTGAGCCCCATGTTCATATTTATGTTTATTCCGTAAGGCGGGTCCACTATGGCCAAATCAAAATATTTATCTGGAAATTCCGCCATCCCAACCATGCAATCCTCGTTATAAAACCCCGGTAGCCTCATGCTTCCCCCTCCGCATCGTCCTGATGCCTATCCATCCATTCTCCCCTGCGCTCCTGGTCACGCTCAAACTTCTCGTGTTCGTATTTCAGGTCAGTTAATTCGGCGTTGGTCATTTTAATCCCTCCGCATTCGGATTCAGCCGTTTCCGGGCTTTGTCCCAATTCACCCAAAATGGATCATCCCGCTTTACCTTGCACACAAACGGCGTTTTAGCTTCGACTTCCCCGGCATCCTCAAATTTATATATGCCTTTCATCAATATGTCTTTTCCGACAAAATCCTCTGTCTTTATCGTGTAGCCGAAGTATTTGGTTATTGCGCCGCGTCTGCATTTGGTCAGCTCGGGGATGAGTACCCCGGATTCGTATACGTTATATAGTTTCATTTGATTATTCCTCCCCGATTCGCCTTGTCGGATTGCTGCGTGATGAAAGCCATCATTTCCGATACAGTATTATTATGCTCCTTGTACTTTTCTAACAGTTTCAAGCCGTCCTCATATGCAGCTTCCGAGTTCGCATCCGTCCTATCCATCGTCATCATGCGTTCAAACAACAGATACGATTCGGAATATATTGCTTTAACAGTCTTATATATAGATTCTTTTTCAGACATAAATATAAATACTCCTTTCCGGTAACACATTTTTCGACTTGGTAACCGTACGGTAACCGACTTTTTTAAACTCTTGGTTACCACTTTAAGCCTTATTATATATAGCTTTCAGAGTTTGGTAACCGGGTAACCGGTTTTTTTAGCCCCTATACGCGCAAGATGTTTTTTTTAAAATTTTTCAATTTTTTAATTTCTAGTACAGGGTGGTTGTTTTTTTCGGTTACCCGGTTACTCGGTTACCAGCTTATTTTTTATTGAATGGCAAGGTATCTTCTTCACCGTCCGATACGGTCATAAACTCTTGGCCCTCTGACGGAAGTTTAAGGAATACGCATCGACTCCCGGTCTTGCTTCCGTTAATCTTTTTCAGTTTGGCGGTTCTCCCCTCGCTATCACATTGGATCAGGCCGTTCTTCTTCGCCCAGGACAGGAATGACTTACTGGAGAAGTTGCCATCCTTGCACATATCATTGAATATGTTGGATATAATCATTACATACTCGTCCTCGATAACTCCCCACACCTCGCCGACAACATCGTGTCGCTCTTTAAAGAATTTATTTGTATTGACTGATACGGCCGATAGGATAAACTCATACGCCCGCTCATTCTCCGACACCTCGCCTTTATTCTTCAAGATGTCAACACAGGTCTTCAGGTCTAAATAGATTCCATCCCGGAAGATGTGGTCTGTTGCGATCATGTCGGCAGCCATCAGAATAGACATCGGTAAAGTCTGTTTTTCTTCCTTCTCCACTCCCTGCTCTTTGGCCAGCTCGTTAATCTGTCGCAGGAAGTCCTGCTGAATCTCCCGGACCGTATCAAATCCCATCTGGTTAATCGCATCAATAAATCTCCGCCCGGCGTGGCCATAATGTTGTTTGAGCGATTCCACCACCTCGTTACCATTCGGGAAGATATAACCGTCCCCCATTTCAATATCAATAATTCGGTTGATTGCGCCGCCCTGCATGGTTTCCGTCACAAGTGAGTGTTCTCCATTGGTCAGGATTACGTTTTTCCACGATGTGGGCTTATTCAGTCCCAGGCTCGCATTAGCCCGGTCTTTACCGTGTCCGGAGCAGAGCATATAGACTAATTCGGAAAAATCTCCGCCATATTTGTTTTTAAGCTGCGCCATATCGTCCACCAGGAATGGAAAGTTATTGAGAAAGTCCAGCCGGAGTTCTAATGCCGTTACGGTCGATTTGGGATCCGTGATATAATCGGCATCCGGTTTCGCCCATACCGAAGCGGCCAGCATGATAGCGACCGTCTTTCCTTTTCCGGTATCACCCCACAGATTGACGATGAATGGCAATGCGTTTAATGGCTCGACCAGGGCAGATGCGAAACTCCCGGCCATGTAAAACGCTGGCTCAATTCTTCCGGTCTTGCGCACTTCTCCGATAAGGGATAGCCATGTTTCTTCGCTTCCTTCTTCATGGATTGCCTCGTATGTGGATTTATATTTTGTTTCCGAATCAAATATCGTACTGCAACCGTATGGCATATACTCTCCATTTACCCAGCCCAGCTTTGAGGTGGACACCTGGACCGGAATCGTGTCGATGTTGTAGTTTTCAATGTCCGATAAGTACCTAACCAAATTCCTGGCCGTTTCGGATGTGACTGACACGCCGTAATCCGCAAGGCTTACAATCTTGTTTGCCGAAGCAATAACGCCTTTGTCAACAATGATGTTGTTCCAGCGGTTCCCCTTTTTGTAATCCAGCTTGATTTTCTCCTTGCCGGTTTCGACATTAATCAGGCGCTGCGTCGGGAAAATCGGATGGTAGCAGGCTATGATCTCGCCGCTGAATGGGGAAAATGTCTTCACGCCGTTTCCGTTGGCTATCCAGCTTCCGCATTGCATCTCGTTTATCTTGGTGTGGCCGAAGTCGGTCATGCGCTCCATCGAATCATGGATAACCGCCGGAGCGTTTTCTTTATCGTACTTTGCCTTGGCTTTCTTATAGGCGGTCACCAGCTTAGTAAATTTAGTCTTTACGCCCAGTACATCGGCCCGGTCGGTAAGGGATAAGAGCATCCTTGCCTTGTATATTTCATCCTCTTCGCTGAATACCTCGCACAAAATGTCGTCCGATAGGATACTGTCGGCATCCAGACTGTTTAATTCTTGCAATTCTTATCACTTCCTCTCCATGTGGCACTCCAATTTGTGATATTCATATGGCAATTTATTCTGATACCAGCACCACTCGTCCGATAATGGCTCGGATTCTGCTATCAAATTCTGATAGACCGTGATGTAGTCGCATATTCGCCTTAATTCAGCCTTTTCTATTCGTTCGGTTTCAATCCTCTGTCTGGCTCGCCTTTGTGCCTGTTCTGCCAGTGTTTTGGCCTTGAATGATGGCTTATCCGTTCCGCCTAGCAACTCAAACGCCGTCCGGAAGTCGCATTGAGCAAAGTGCATTGTCAGGTCGAATATATCCATGCCTTTTCCGCAGACGTAGCAGTAATAAAAATCCCGGCTTACTTTGGCATTTAGATCCGTACCGCCATGACAGATTCCATTACATCGGCCATGCTTGACTTTTACCCCGTACCGTTCCAGCACTTCCGGGACAGACACGATTGCTTTTATTTCGTCTTTGGTCATGTGTCGCCTCCCAGCAGTTCAATGATTCGTTTCCCGGTTTGAGTTTTCTCACAAAACTCGAACTCGCACCCGTATTTCCGTTCCTGCGTCTGCATCACTTTTGCCAGCGTTTCCCCGGTCATTGCATTCGTTTCTCGCCATCCTCCGGCTATCCAGTATTCGTTGCCGGCTGGATCCGTTTCGATTTTATCCGGAATGCGTATCTTGCCCCTTGGGTTCTGCCAGCTCGCCACATCGTCAATGGATTTTATATCCGGACCGTGTTCGATTAGGATTATTAATTTAATGCCCATTTCCTGAGCCCTCACTAGCTCCCGGCGGAAGCGGTCGTGTCCTTGACAGACATTCGCGCATATTTCAGATAGATTTTGCTTACGGTCGATTATCACTCTTGGGTTATCCAGGGACATATAGTCCCCGGTCCATAATTTCGATATATAGTGCTTCACTCGTTGGCGGTCGAACTCTGCCACGATCTTCTTAATAGCTCTCGCTTTCTCGCGAGAATCAATTTGTATCGTCAGCATGATGTTCCTCCTAGTTAAACGGCATTCCCTCGTCCTCTACGCCATCAGGTATGTTCATAAATTCATTGTTCTTCGCCTTGCCGGGATCCGGTCGGTTTGTCTGTGCCTGTTCTCCGGCGGCCTTACCTTTTGGAAATTCCACATTGTCAACCATTACGTCGGTCGTGTATACTTTTACTCCGTCTTTATTGGTATAACTTCCGGTCTGAATTCTGCCTTCCAGCTCGATTCCGTCGCCCCTGTGAAAATATTTTTCAATAAATTCTGCGGTCTGTTTGAATGCCTTGCAGTTGATAAAGTCAGCGGTCACTCCGTCGTTAGTCTTAAATTTGCGGTCTGCAGCTAATGAAAATGATGCAATAGACATTCCGGCATCCGTATATCTGACCTCCGGGTCCTTAGTTAATCTTCCTGATAAAATTACACGATTCATAGTATTATTCTCCTTTAGTTTTAGAATTATTTAATGCTTTCATCACGGTCGAGAACATTCCCTCTGTGATTTCTGCAATGCTATCCACCTTGTAACGATTACAAATTGCTTCCGGCGCTATGCCGATGCGTGTCAGTTCCGATTCGATAACTTTGATTTTATTGGAGTCAATCGGCTGCATGGCGATTTCAAGCGCTTCCCTTTCCACTTCCGGTTTCTGTACCGGCTTCTGTTCCGGCTTCTGCTTTGCCTGTGGCTTCTGCGCTTGTTTTGGCGCTACTGCGTGCGCTTCCGCATCCGGGTCCAACATTTCCTCAGTCGGTATACAAAACACTTGAAAACAGACGTATTTAAACGCTATGGACATTGCTTTATTCGTAACCTTGTCCCCGGAATCCATTGCTTCCCCAATTACTGTGGCGCTAAGATTTGAGCCGTCATCCGTGAAAAACTTGTAAGCCATTTTTAATCTGGAATAAAACATTGTTCCGCCGCTCTTGGTCTGCCTTTCTTCCCTTGTTTCATCCAGCACTTCCGGGACAATAAAAACCTTGTGCTTAACCATTGCCGGCTGCAGCGCGTTCATTACGTCATCCACGCCCCGGTAAAAAAATCCTTGCTGCTGATTCTTCTTATTCTTTTCGATTGCCCCGATCTCGCTCATTACGGAGCTGATGGCCTGATATATCTTTCCGTTTTCCATGTATCCTCCTATTTTGATTTCCCTTTATTAACTTTCATTGCCGATACCTTCTGCGGTTTCTTCCGTCCGATTAATGCGGAATAGCCGTTCTGCTTTGAGGCGCGCGACTTGGCCATTATTTCAGCCTCCACTCAACACCTATGGAATTCATATACATTTCAACCTGGCGGAGTTCGTCATCCGTTCCGGCTATCTCATATATTGTTGGAGTGATCCATTCAAGCGGTTCGGCATCAAACGGCGCTTCCAAATCTTCTTCATCCGTAAATGTCGGAATAGGACCCGGTTCAACTACGGCTTTGACACTCAACATTTCATCAATGGCTTTCTTGCGTTCCTCGTCCCTGATTCTTTGTTCCTCCGCTACCCTGTCACGCTCTTCCCTGCGGATTCTAGCCACTTCCGCTTCTCGCTTGGATTCTTCTTCGGCTTTTCTTTTCTCTGCCTCTCTTGCCACGATTTCAGCCTTCTGTGTCTCGTACTTAGTTATGTAAACGATGGCGTTATTCAGGCTCAAGTCCGTCTTGTAGATTTCAAGAGCTGCCTGTGTGCATTCGGAGTTCATGGCCTGGATAGCTTCAATGGCTGACTTGGTACTACTCATGACGGTACACATCTCTTCCTCTGCATCCTTCAGGCTTACGGTCTTGTTTTCCCATTTTGGATTGTAGATTTTATCCAGGGGAAGAAACTCTTGCAGATCGCCAACCAAACTTGTGTATAAATATTCAATCTTCTTTTTCTTCTCAGCCTTCTGCTGTTCTTCAAAATCCTTAATCTGGCCGTCTATCAAATTGACTGGCTTATCAATTAAAGCGGTCAGTTCTTTTACCCTTGAATCAAAATCATCATATGGCTGCATGAATGCCTTTTTAACCTCGATACGGCGATCGCTGAGTGCTTTCTGCATTTTACGAAGGGAAGCAATTTCTTTCTTGGCGGCCGGGATGGATTCTTCCATAACCACCGCACCTTCGTATGCTGATACAATACCGTTGATTCCGGCTTTCATTTCCTCAAAGTTAAAATTGATTACACCTAAGTTCTGCTGAATTACTACCTCTAAATTGTTCATTATTCCATTTCCCCCACTTCCACTTCATCCTTATAATCCCATTCGCATTCCACCATGCAGTCGTTGACTGTATCAATCACAAAATCATTCACATCGCACATGTCCGGAATGTCAATATCCATATTCGCGTGCCTTATCTTGACTTCAATCCATACTTTCCTCATGGCGTTACCTCGTTGATGGCCTCGGTTATCTCTAATGATTCAAAAAAGTATTCCCTTATGGCATCCTGACACTGCTTAAAGCCATCCTGTATATTTGGGTTAGCTGTGTACAGATGCGCCTTGATAATCCCCAGGTGGTTCTCCCTGCGCCAATCGAAAACCTCTGGCTTACCCATTGTGAGAGAATTTTCCCCAAACGATGTAAACCATGAATTATCTATCACAAATCTTTCCTCATTCGCCCCGATCACGTTGTACTGCTGGACTTCCTTGATAATCTCGCCACTATTCCTCCGGCCCAGTGTAAATTCAAATACCATATCTCCAACTTTCATTGATTTCCTCCTATTTCGTGCTATAATTCTTTACTTGGTCCTTCCGGCAATGGCATCCAGTGAGTTATGCAATCCTTGTGTTTTCTATAAACCGAATCTCCGTCTATATCCCATTCTCCAATATAAAATCCATCCTCCGGCGCTATGATTTCGTATTCTTTGTTAAAGAGTGTATTAAATACCCTTTCACTTTTTGAGTGTCCTGGATGTCTATCCACCCTATTATCTATTACTGTTCCGGCCTTGTAGTATGCAAGCAGTCCGACTTGGAAATCCTCCAGGCATTCATCGTAGTAGCAGGTTAATATGCTTTGTTCGTCCTCCGGCAATCTTTCTTTTACGCTAATCCATTTACTCATTTTACTTTTCTCCTTTATGTGCTATAATTTAATTGACTTTTTGTTCCTGCCCCTCGGTTGCCGCTGATGGGCTTTTTTCTTGCTCGGCTACCTCTTTAATAATCTGCTGCGCCTTCTCCAATGCATAAATATACGTCTGGGAGTGCTTGCTGGGCTTTCCGTCATAACATTCCAGGATGCCGTTGATTTCTGTGGTTATGAGGCGGTAGGCGGTTTTCAGTGGTTCGGTCATGCGGGGCCCTCCTATTCCGCTTCTTGAATCAGATCCATAATATTTATCTGTTCGTCCGGCTTATATGTCAGCATTTCTTCCTCCTTAATCGTAAAATGCTAACTCCTGCGCCCTTGCTATAATTTCCGTTGCGTACCGTGTCGGACTGTCTGCATTGTTCCAGGCGTACCGCTCCCCGCCATTAAAAGCCGATAAAGCCCATTCAATCCCATTACCCTTACTTATTAACTCTAATAGATAATCCACCCCTACAATCACGTTTGGAATCGGCTGAAGCATATCGGAGGCGGTATATCCGTACTTTGCCATCCGGTCTGCGTGGAATCTGATTTGAATCTGCATGAGGCCGTAACTCTTGCCCTGGTCGCCGATTACCAATGCATCATAATCGCTCTCATACTCGATAATCGCCAAAACTAAATAAGGGCTGATTTCTTTATCGGAACAATATTGATATAACCATTGGTCAAATTCTTCTCCGATTGGAGAGATAATGCTTGATGATACAGATGTTTCTGTTGGTGCTTCTGTCGGGATCTCGATTGTCACTGCTTCGGTCTGAATTTCCGTCATTGCTTTTACCGGCTCCGCTTCGACTGGCTTGTCATTGTACAGCCACATTCCGCAGATCATGGCGGTCAATCCGATTCCGGTTAACGCTGGATATAAAATGTCTTGTTTTAGGTTGATACGTATCGCCTCCTTAGATTAAAATCCCTCGTTTTCTCAACTTCTCAAATTCTTCTGTATCAATTATAAACTTACCGCCCCGGCTGGTCCTGTTCGCAAACTTGACGGCCTGTTTATGATGGACGATCCTTTTTAGGTAGTCCCGGCTGAATCCCAGTTCGGTCAATTCTGATATAGACATGAGCGGCTTGGGATAGTTCATTGCGCTCCCTCCCTTCGTGATTCCGTCCAATTTGGACGCTTGAAAAGCAAAAAAAATTACGGACGTTTGAAATTTACAAGAGCTACGCCCGTCTTTTCGCTAATCTGGAAAAGGTTGCTGACACTCATACTCCTCATATTTTGTTCGTATCTTCTGTAAGAGCGGTATGGAATGCCCACTAATTCGGCAAATTCCTCTTGATTCATCCCGAACAACATCCGTAATTCTTTAAGGGTTACAACCCCTGTAATAGTAATCTGGTCTAACATGTAATCACCTCCTGGCATTATTTTGTAAGCCGTCCGTATTGGACGTTTTAAGAATAGCACTTATGTGTGTAGGTGTCAACCCCAATTTGGACGTTTTTTAAAAAATATTTCTTGTATTCCGTCCAATAGTGTCTTATAATGGGATTACACTTATACATGAAGTGAGATTGAAAAATAGGAGGCAGGCGGCAATATGGAAGGTACACTATATATTGAGATAGGCAGAAGATTAAACGCAGCTAGACTTGAAAACGGCTTCACACTTGAGTATGTGGCGCGCAAACTAAACGTAACCGCCAAGACAATACGCAGATATGAGGACGGAGATAGAAAAGTAACTCTGGGCACACTGAAAGACCTATGCGATATTCTTGGAATGGACTACTATCAACTATTAAAAGATTTACAGGGCAATGGCGGACGCACGCCGACACCTATCAAAGAAGTGCAGCTTGATCCGGAAACAATGGCATTAATCGATGCGACAAAAGAGCTTAGTCCAGCAGACAAAGAAAAGGCGTTGGAAATCGTCAAGTTGCTTGCTAAGAAATAAAACAAGGGAAAGAGGAACGAGCTATGAGGATAGTAGGAGAAGGGTTGCCAGATGATATTATGGGGATTATGAAGGGAGGCGAGATGATTGTGAGTGATGCGCTCGATATTGGGGCGCAGATAGATGTGTTTTTATATTTTTTGGATAACCTATCCACTATATCGGATAAATCGTAAACAATTCGCCAATATCCACATTAAGAGCGATTGCAATCCGCGCAAGCGTTAATATAGATGGATTCCTGTTCCCGTTCTCGATTTCGGATATCTGACTGTCACTAACACCTGATATCTTTTCGAGTTCGGCAAGGGTCAATCCCTTATTGTATCTAATTTGTGCAATATGATATATAATTTTTATGTCCATGCTGATTATTATATCACTTATTTTATTTTATGCCGTCCTATATTGTGGATGGAGAAGGGGAGACAATATGACTTGTCCAAAATGTAATTCAGAAAATGTAAATACGCAGGTAGTGTCGGAGATGACGCTCAAAACAAAGCACCGGGGAATTATCTATTGGCTGTTTATTGCCTGGTGGTGGCTTCCTATAAAGTGGTTAATTTTCACTATCCCGGCAATTATCGTTAAATTATTCAGGCCGAAACGGTATAAAACTACCACAACGCATATAACAAAATGTGTCTGCCAGGGCTGTGGAAATACCTGGGACGCATAACGCCATAGCCGGGAGGTGATTTTATGGCTAAAGCAAAAGAACAAAAATACACACCGCGATCTGACGGAAGATACCACACCCGGATACGCACCGGGGAGCATGATGATAACGGAAGGGCAATATCTATTCCGCTGTATGCTGCCAGCAGCGCAAAGTTGGAAAAACTAATCATTGATACGAAAGTGGACTTAAAAAACGGAACCTATAAAAAGCCAGATGAAGTTACCGTGGAATCATATGCCGAGAAGTGGCTCAAGACCTATAAGAGCAATAAGTCCACCAATACTAAGCAAATGTACGCCTGGATTGTTAAAGGGCATATAATCCCTAAAATAGGCACAAAACGGCTTGTGGATGTAACCCACTCCGATATACAATGGATTATTAACGATATGGGAAGCAAAAGGAGGACCTGCGAACAGATCATGCTGACACTCCGGCAAATCATAAAGGCAGCCATCCGGGATGATATCATCAAAAAGAGTCCATGCGAAGATATTGAGCTTCCAGCAAAGACAAAATCAGAGAAACGTGCCCTGACCGATAAGGAAGTGGAGGCCATGAAGAAATGCGACTTTACCGAAAAGGAATCTGCTTTTGTCGGCTTACTATATTATTTTGGACTGCGCCGGGAAGAAGTGATTGCCCTGATGCGGAATGATTTCGACTTTGAAAAAAAGACTCTCACAATCAGCCGGGCCATTGTATTTGATGTGAATAAGGCTGTGGTAAAGGATACGAAGTCCCAGGCCGGGAAAAGAGAGCTTGTCATTCCAGATGCATTCCTCTCCGAGATACAAAGCTATATATCGACCATAGACGGACTTTATCTGTTTACTAAGAGTGACGGAGGATTAATAAGTAAAGTTGCTTTCAGGCTCCTATTTGATGCGATACGGAACAAGATAAACGCAAAGATGGGAGGCAATGAGAAGATAAAAGCCACGGACTTGACCGCCTACACATTCCGTCATAATTATTGCACATTGCTATACTATTCCGGGATCTCGACAAAGAAGGCTGCAGAGCTGATGGGTCACAAAGATATACAGATGATAATGAGGATATATGCCCACCTGGACGAGCAGAAGGAAAAGACGGAAGAAAAAATAAACACGATGTTCGACAAAAAGATTGCATTATAATTTACAAATAAAAAGGCCCCTACCGTAATGGTAAGGGCTTAATTTTTTGACTAAACTTTGACTAAACTTTGACTAAATTACACCCCCAAAATGGGCCTTGACTAAACTTTGACTACACTTATTTCGGCTTATTTCAACCTACTTCCACTAATTAAAAAAGTGCCTAAACCCTAGAGTTCTTGCGCCTCCCAGGCTTAAACACTCGACTGCGCCTCCAGGGGATCGAACCCTGCACACCCTGATTAAGAGTCAGGTGCTCTACCAGATGAGCTAGAAGCGCTTATTTTTTTCACAACGTAAGTGCTATTATAATGTAATATTCCAGAAAATGCAAGAGTTTTTGTCCGGCATTTTCAAATAATTTCATGGCACCCAGATTTTTCATCCGGGTGCTCAATAATAATTATGCTTTTTTTCTTTCCGCAATGAGTTTACAGATGGGATGTCCAAGTCCGGAGAATTTCTCCTCGTATTCCGTCATCACATTTCCTTCATTCATAGCATCATTATGCAGGTCTTTTGTATAAGCGGTGATCTCGAAATTGGTCAAAGGTATCTGCTCCAGAGAAAAATCAAATAGGTCCATGTTATCGGTTTTAAATTCGATTCTGCCGTCCTTTCTGAGAATCCGGTCGTATCTGCCAAAGAACTCCTTGGATGTCAATCTTCTTTTTGCATGCCGGTCCTTTGGCCATGGATCAGAAAAATTCAGATAGATCCAGTCTACTTCCCCTTCGCCAAACACTGCTGCTATATCTTCCGCATCCATTCCGATGAAATACAGATTGTCCATCTTCATCTTTTCCCTTTTTTCAAGGGCACGGTATAAAACGCTGGCATATTTCTCTATTCCGACATAGTTGATTCCAGGATTCTGCTGGGCAAGCCGGGTGAGGAACCTGCCTTTTCCCATTCCGATCTCGATGTATAAGGGATTGCTGTTATTAAAGACCTCCCTCCATTTATTCCGGTATTCTTCCGGATTATTGATTACATAAGGGCTTTCCGCTATGGCTTCTTTCGAGCCCCGCACATTTCTTAATCGCATTTATTTTCTCCTATATTTTTTTATTATCATACATTATTTTTCTTGAATTAAAAAGCTTGTTTGTGGTGAATTTTTTGCGCAGACGTGGTATATTGTTAAATAGAAAAAATTTATATATGGGAGCTTATATCAATGAAAAAATTTATCACGGCCATTTCGGCCTTTATTATACTTTTCACATGCGTCTTTTCCTTTAATACCACGCAAATACTGGCGGCTTCTGAATCCTGGCCAGCCTATCCGGAAATCTTTGCGGAAACCGGTGTTGTAATCGAGGCTTCAACAGGGACGGTTCTCTATGATAAGGGTGCCCACAACCAGATGTATCCGGCCAGCATCACAAAAGTTCTGACCGCTCTCGTGGCTCTTCATAACTCCTCCTTAGATGAAACGGTCACATTTTCACACGATGCTGTCTTTTCACTTGAAATCGGCGATGCAAATATCGGTATGAAAGAGGGCGAGACACTGACGATGGAGGACTGCCTGTACGGACTTCTCCTTGCAAGCGCCAATGAAACTGCCAACGCCATTGCTGAGCACGTGGGCGGTTCAACCGATGGTTTTGCCAAAATGATGAATGAGACCGCCAAGGAAGCTGGTGCCCTGAATTCCCATTTCACTAACCCTTCCGGTCTTTTTGATGAAAATCATTATACCACAGCCTATGACATGGCAATGATAACAAGGGAAGCCATCAAGAACAGTTCTTTTTTAGAGATTGAAAAAAATACCACGCATACCGTGGGGGCCACAAATCTGACTGCCGAGGTACGCAACCTGACTAATCGGCACAAAATGCTATTTCCTTCAAATTCCGTGTATTATGAGGGAATATTGGGTGGAAAGACCGGCTACGTGGACCAGTCCGGAAATACCCTTATTACTTTCGCCCGACGAAACAATATGACCCTCATCAGCGTAGTCATGAGGTCTGACAGCTACCATGTGTACGAAGACACAACCAGCCTCCTTAATTATGGTTTTGATAACTTTACAAAGGCTAATGTATCCGAAAGTGAAACCTTGTTTTCAGATTCCCAAAGCAGCAGTTCTATCTTTAAATCTGACTACCCGGCCGTTTATATCGATTCCAAAGATAGCGTCGTATTTCCTTCCAACGCAGCGTTTTCGGACCTTACCGCAACGCTGTCCCTGGATAAAAACCCGGATGATGACCTGTATGCAACTCTGGAATACTCCTATGATGGAGTTAATGTGGGCTCCGCTTCCCTTAAAACCAATTCCCTCTTCGCAGGAAACATGGCCTTTACGCCTTTGCTCACGGAGGACGGAACGGCCACGGAAAAATCTGGCTCCTTTAATTTCAATGTCTGGCTGATTCCCGTTATCATAGTAGTGGTTGTTCTTGCCATCCTTTTCCAGAATTACCGCAGAAAGCTGGCCATGGCCAGAAAGAGAAAGCGGCTTCACAGAAAAAAATCAACTGATTCCTATAACAGATTTTAGAAAATATTAAAGCCGGAATTCCTTGTTATACAAGGTTTTCCGGCATTATTTGTGGTGTTCCCGAGGTGATTCGAACACCCGGCCTACCGCTTAGGAGGCGGTCGCTCTATCCAGCTGAGCTACGGAAACAATTATTTAAATATTTACTTCCCTTCGAATTGCGGAAATAAGTCTGATGTCATCTGAAACACATCATATATAATATCCTGAATCACTCTTAAAGTCAACAACTTATTCATTAAAATCAACAGTCCCCTGCAGCCAGATGGATCCCTTAAACCTTCTTCCCGGTTCCGGTTCTCCCAGTAAATCCTTTTTGTTTATCCCCACAGTAAAAAGCAATTCATTACAATTCAGGTGGATTTTATAGACTTCCTCCTTCGTCTCCGGACTTACTATGGATTTCACATCCACAATATCCGCCACAACCGTATACAGATCACACTCCACGCCATAAGGCATGAAGGAAGAATCGACGATAGAAAAAACGTCTTCTTTTAAGATCCTCCTTGATATTTTTGTATAGGTATCGATATCTTCGATTGTCAGGCTCTCCATCGCGTCCGGATCTCCGTTTTTGGCCGCTTTCAGAAGGTTTTTCCGGTTCTTTAATGCAACCTTGTCCTTCCGTTTATCGCTTTCCGTTTTCCTGATGGGAAGAAGTATCGTCCCATTCATGGAAAGAGCGGCGAACCTTACAGGATACCTCTTTTTCAGCTTTCTGCCTTCTTCTGAAAGATTTACATAATCCAGATTATTCTGCAGATAATATATTAAAGAAACCCCAACTCTCAGGTCCTCGCTTATACAGGAATGGGAGTTCTTGGAGATATGCTTTTCCACCACGACATCCTCGCCCGGTTGGGCATAATCCCCCATAATATATGGATAATAATATTCTATGTTGAATTCATCCTCTTCATCCATGTATCCGTGGACAATTATCCCCATGCCATCCATGAATTCCTTTTTGATCTCAACAATATTATCTCCGTTGCCCAGATGGATCATTCTTCTCTCGTCAGGATCTTTTATTACTTTTTCAATAAGTTTCCTGACTTCTTTTATATTTTGGATTTCTTTAAATCCGACGGCTCCTAAATAGCTATGCATTCATTACTCCTATATTTTTTCAATACGGGTCTTTCCCCCCATATATCCTCTTAGCACTTCAGGAATCACAATGCTTCCATCCGCCTGCTGAAAATTCTCCAGAATTGCAGCCGTTGTTCTGCCAATTGCCACTCCGCTTCCATTCAATGTGTGGACAAATTTCGCCTTATCCGTCACATTGTCCTTATATTTAATATTTGCCCTTCTTGCCTGGAAATCCTCAAAGTTGCTACAGCTGGATATTTCCACATATCTGTTGTAGCTGGGCATCCATACCTCTATATCATATTTTAAGGCTGCTGTGAATCCCAAATCACCCACACAGATTTTAACGACTCTGTATGGCAGACCCAGCATCTGTAACACAGCCTCTGCATCTCTGGTTAATTTCTCCAGTTCCTCATAAGAATCTTCGGGTCTTGTGAATTTGACCAGCTCCACCTTATTAAACTGATGCTGCCTGATCAGACCCCTGGTATCCCTGCCGGCTGACCCTGCCTCAGCCCTAAAGCAAGCCGTATATGCACAATGTTTGATGGGCAGCCTGTTGCCGTCCAATATCTGTTCTCTGTACATATTTGTGACGGGCACCTCCGCTGTCGGTACCAGGAAGTATTCTTTGCCATCACCTGTCACCTTATAGGCATCTTCCTCAAATTTGGGCAGCTGGCCGGTTCCCGTCATGCTCTCCCGGCTGACCATAAACGGCGGGAAAACCTCGGTATATCCGTGTTTTTCGTTATGTGTATCCAGAAAGAAATTCATTATGGATCTTTCAAGCCTTGCTCCCGCTCCCTTGTAGAAGGTGAATCTGGATCCACTGACTTTTGCGCCCGCTTCCGCATCAATGATGTCCAGATCTGAACCTAAGTCCCAATGGGGCTTGGGTTCAAAATCAAAACTGGTCGGTTCTCCCCATCTTCTGATTTCCACATTGTCTTCGTCCGTCTTACCAGGAGGAACGGTCTTGTTCGGAATATTTGGAATGGTGAGCATATAATTATTCAGTTCCAGTTCCGCATCATTGACCTGTCCGTTAAATTCCTTGATTTTATTGGAAAGTTCCTTCATTTCCTGCATCAGTACAGAGGTGTCTCTGCCTTCCTTTTTCATCAGTGGAACCTGTTTAGACGCCTTGTTCTGCTCATTTTTAAGCAGTTCGACCTCTGCCAGGAGTTTGCGGCGGTTCTCGTCCAGTTCCTTGAATTTATCTAAGTCGAAGTCTTCATTTCTTGAAGCCATCGCTTCTTTAACTTCTTCAAAATTATTTCTCAGTAATTTTATATCTAACATTTTTTTCCTCCAACCAATCACCATGGATCTGCCACACTTTAATACGACATTATAGCATGTATATTATTCGTTTACAATGGCTTTATTTATCGCTTCTTTTTCCTCATCCCCAAGAACAATATAGGACTCACCCCGGATAATCTCCTTGATATAGGTATAACAGCCTTCCCTGCTGTGCATGGATGTGAGGACAAAACCGGTATTGTTTTCGTCCAGAAGGGCAAGTGCAAAGCTCAGCTTTCCACCCATTTCATTAAAGGCATCGTATTTTACAATTGCTGCCTTCTGGTAAGAAATCCTGATTTTTTCTGATATTTCCTGAATCAGAGCGGTTTTGGATTCATTTTCTTTCTTCAGGTATTCCAGTTCCTCAAACCTGTTTTTTATAAGATCTTCCAGCGTTTCCGCATTTTTTCCCATTAAAAACCTGTCGTATCTTTTCTTGAGTTTATTTGTGGCCCTTAATGTAAGGATTGTAATAATCACCAGAATTATTACCAGTCCGAGCAATACAAAAATGTAAACGGCCGGATCCAGAGCATCCAGTCCCAATGAATCAAATATTTTACTGTTCATGTAAATTTCCCCTATGTCCTTTTAATTATCTATTTTCATGAGCATCTCCAGGATCCGGTCCAGATCCTCGTCCGAGTAATACTCTATTTCTATTTTACCTTTGCCTTTTGCTTTTTGGCTCAGCCGCACCTTGGTTCCAATTATATTTTCGATGCTTTTCTCAATATCCCTGAAAATGGGGTTGTTTGCCTTTTTCTCCGGGGCCTTCTGTTTCCCTGAAGTGAGTTTTTTGACAATCGCTTCTGTTTCCCGTACGCTCAGATCATGTTCAATGATTTTTAGGGCAACGTCATTTTGCTGCTTCGGATTATCGAGACCAAGAAGCGCCCTGGCGTGTCCTGTGGATAAACTTCCGGAAATCAGCTGCTGCTGTACATCCTCGGCCAGTTTCAAAAGACGCATGGTGTTGGTTATCAGAGATCTGCTCTTTGAAACCCTTTGGGCGATGTCCTCCTGTTTAAGTTCAAACTCATCAATCAATTTTTTATAAGCCTTCGCTTCCTCTATCGGATTCAGCTTTTCTCTTTGAATGTTCTCAATCAGGGAGATTTCGATGACTTCCCGGTCGTCATAGTCTTTAATAATGACGGGAACTTCCTTTAATCCGGCCATTTTGGCGGCTCTCCATCGGCGCTCACCGGCAATGATTTCATAATATTTGTCTTTTTTCAGTACCAGGATCGGCTGCAGAATTCCGTACAGCCGTATGGACTCCGAAAGTTCAGTCAGAGCATCCTTGTTGAATTCTTTCCTTGGCTGTTCCCTGTTTGGCTCTACCAGATTTGTACTGAGCATCAGAATCCCTTCATTTGATTCCGATGAAAATGCCTTGTCTTCAACAATCTCCGGTATGAGAGAGTCTAATCCCTTTCCAAGCCCGGTTTTCCTTGTCTTATTCATCTCCCTTTTTTCCTTCCTCTTTCGGTGTACTCCTGCACTTCATCTGGTTCCATCTCCTTTTTTATGACTTCATCCGCAAGATTTCTATAACTTTCAGCACCAACCGACTTCGTATCATACAGATTTATGGGCAGACCATGACTGGGCGCCTCCGCCAGCCTAACGTTCCTTGGAATGATAGTCTTGTATATATTCTGTCTTAGATTTGACTTTACATTTTCTACCACTTCCAGAGAAAGATTTGTGCGGGCATCATACATGGTAAATACGACCCCTTCAATTTTCAATTCCGGATTCAGTCTTTGCTTTACAAGGTTTATTGTGTGAACAAGCTGGGTCAGTCCCTCCAGAGCGTAATACTCGCATTGAATGGGAACCAGCACCGCATCAGCCGTAGTCATGGCATTCACGGTCAGAATATTCAGGGAGGGGGGGCAGTCAATTATGATAAAATCATATTCTTCCTTGATTTTATCGATATTCTTCTTCAGTATGAACTCCCTGCCCTCCACGCCGATCAGGTCGATTTCCGCTCCGGACAGATTGACATTAGAGGGAAGAAGTGACAAGTTTTCAATCACATTCTGGATTATACACTCCTCCAGAGTGGCTTCTCCCAGCAGGAAATGGTATATGGTTTTGGCCAGATTGTTCTTGTCGACACCCAGTCCGCTTGTAGTGTTTCCCTGTGGATCCGTGTCGATGGTAAGGACTTTCTTGCCTCTTTCAGCCAGGCAGGCAGAAAGGTTGATGGCTGTTGTTGTCTTTCCCACCCCGCCCTTTTGATTGGCTACTGCGATTATTCTTCCCATTTCTTCCCCCTTAAATTTTTTTCCATTATATCACCTATCTGTTTCAATATCTACAAACAATTAGTAAAATGTTTCACGTGAAACATTTTAGATTTACAAAAAAACAGAAGAATGTTTCACGTGAAACATTCTTCTAGGTCAATGGCTTTTTTGCCGGCATTCCGGGCTTTCTCGGATATTTTTCCGGAGTCTTTCCGGTCTTTTTTATAACCAGCAGGGTTCTTTTGATTTCCGAATCTGGCAAGTCAAAAGAAGTGATACTTTCCACTCTTCCACCCAGCAGTGCAATCGGGTGCTCTGCACCTTTTACTTCATCCTGGATCTCACCTGCTTTATATGACACAAAAACACCATTTTCTTCCACAAAGGGCAGGCAGTACTCCGAAAGAACCGCCAGGTTTGATACGGCTCGTGACACGCACATATCATACCTTTCCCTATATTGGGGGTCCTGACCCATTTCCTCCGCCCTTCCATGGACGGCGGAAATGTCCCTCAAATCCAAGGCTTCGATAACTTCTGTGAGAAATCCAACCCTCTTACTTAGGGAATCCATGAGTGTTACGGAAATCTGAGGAAAAACGATTTTTATGGGTATTCCCGGAAATCCGGCCCCCGTCCCTACATCAATGACTGATTTTACGCCATTCATATTGACAGCCTTTACACAGGAAAGACTATCCACAAAATGTTTCAAAATCACTTCGTCAAAATCCGTGATGGAGGTCAGGTTCATAACTTTGTTCTTTTCAATCAGCAATTCGTAATACTTGACGAACTGTTCCATCTGGGAATCCGATAAAGAAACATTCATTTTCTCCAGCCTGTTTGCAAAATCCTGAAGATTGTATTTCATTATAGGACCTCTACTTTCTACGAATATTTTCAATTGCCACAAGCAAGACGGCTATGTCCGCAGGCGAAACGCCGGAGATTCTTCCTGCCTGCCCAATAGATGCCGGTCTGTACAGGGTCAGTTTCTGACGTGCTTCCTTCCGCAATCCCTCTATGGAATCATAGTCCAGATCGGGTTCGATTTTCCGGTTTTCCAGCTTCTTGAACTGTTCTACCTGCCTCATCTGCCGCTGTATATATCCGTTATATTTAATATTTATGTTAATCTGTTCGACTATATCGTCAGCAACTGGAAGTCTCTCCGGGTCAAACTCGGCCAGCATTTCATAAGTCAGTTCCGGGCGACGGATCAATTCAGCCAGGGAAGATCCTGTTTTGAGAAGGGAGCTTCTATTCTTTTCGAGAAATTCCTGCACTTGGCTGTTCGCTCCCACTGGGGTGTTTTCCAGCCGCAAGAGCTCCTTTTCAATCAGTCTCTCTTTTTCAACTAATTTCTGGTACCTCTCCTGGTTGATGAGTCCCGTTTCAAACCCGATCTTTGTAAGACGAATGTCCGCATTGTCCTGGCGGAGCAGCAGTCTGTATTCTGCTCGGGATGTCATCATTCTATAGGGTTCATGGCTTTCCTTGGTGACAAGATCGTCGATCAGCACCCCGATATAAGCCTGGGAACGGTCCAAAACAAGCTGTTCCCTGCCCTGGATTTTCAGAGCTGCATTGATTCCTGCAATCAGACCCTGGGCAGCGGCCTCTTCATAACCGGAGCTTCCATTAAACTGACCGGCACTGTATAATCCTTCGATTTCCTTGAACTCGAGAGTCGCATAAAGCTGTCTTCCATCTATGCAATCGTATTCGATTGCGTAGGCGTTCCGGACTATTTTCGCATTTTCAAGTCCGGCTACCGTCCGGTACATCTCCTGCTGTACATCCTCCGGCATGGAACTGGACATGCCTCCAAGATACATTTCATTTGTATAATTGCCTTCCGGTTCTATGAATACCTGATGGCGGTTTTTGTCCTGGAACTTCACGACCTTATCTTCGATAGAAGGACAGTATCTGGGGCCCGTTCCTTCGATTTCACCGGAAAACAGGGGGGATCTGTCCAGATTCTTTCGAATGATATGATGGGTCTGCTCATTTGTATAGGTAAGCCAGCAGGAAACCTGTTGCTTCTGGACAGATTCGGGATCTGTCGTGAAGGAAAACGGCACCACCCGTTTGTCCCCAAACTGCTCTTCCATTTTAGAGAAATCTATGCTGCGCCTGTCAATCCTGGCAGGCGTCCCTGTTTTAAACCTTCTGATTTCTATACCTGCCTGCTTTAGTGATGCAGTCAGAAAATTGGCTGCCTGCAGACCGTTCGGTCCCGTCGGGCTGCTTACATCCCCAAATATACATCTGGCTTTCAAATAGGTTCCGGTGGCCAAAATCACGGCTTTGGCATAATATTCTGCTCCAGAATAGGCTTTTGCGCCTATTATTTTTCCTTCTTCCACCATGATTTCCGTAATTTCGCCCTGCCGGATAGTCAGTCCATCCGTATTTTCAAGAACTTTACGCATTTCCCTGGTATAGTCCTGTTTATCTGCCTGTGCTCTTAGAGAATGGACAGCAGGTCCCTTGGACTTATTCAGCATCTTTGACTGTATAAATGTCTTGTCGGTATTTCTGCCCATCTCACCGCCTAACGCATCTATTTCCCGCACGAGGTGTCCCTTGGACGATCCTCCGATATTGGGGTTGCATGGCATTAAAGCTATGCTTTCAATGCTGACGGTAAAAATGATTGTATTCATCCCAAGCCTTGCGCTCGCAAGTGCCGCCTCGCAGCCGGCATGGCCCGCTCCGACCACAAGGACATCGTAATATTCTTTAATATTTGCCACTTTCTATGCCTCCATCCGACTATTTCCCCATACAGAACTTACAGAATATCTCATCTACCAAATCTTCATCAACGGATTCTCCGATGATGCGCCCCAGCTCCCCATAGGCATTCATAAGGTCAACACAATAGAAGTCCTCAGGCATTTTTTTCTTAATACTTTCTTCTACCATTTTCAGGCTCTCGTATGCCAGAGATATGGCTTCCTTATGTCTGACATTTGTTATGAAGACCTGATTATTAAAGGATATTTCTCCCTGGTAAAACATCTCGTTTATGGTGTCTGCAAATTTTTCTATGCCGATATTTTCTTTTGCGGATACTTCCAATACATTGCTATTGGTTAATTCTTCCATTTCGCATTTGGTGACTTTCGTTTCCAGATCGGATTTATTCAGAAGCACGATCGATTTTTTCTCCCGGATCAATCCGGCTATCTCCATATCATCTGCATCCAGCTCCCTGGAAGCGTCCACGACAAATACTACGAGATCTGCTTCCCTCGCATTCTCTTTTGCCCTGGATACTCCAATTTTTTCGATGACATCCTCAGTATTTCGGATGCCGGCTGTGTCTACGATATTTAGGCTTATGTCTTTTATCCGAATTTTCTCTTCCAGCGTATCCCGTGTCGTTCCTGCGATATCCGTTACAATGGCTCTTTCGCTCCCTACCAGAACATTCAGAAGTGAGGATTTTCCCACATTCGGTTTCCCAAGTATGACAGTCCGTATTCCTTCACTAAGAATTCTGCCATTATCAGCATTTGCCAGAAGTTCTTCCATATCTGCGCATACTTTTTCAATTACAGGACTCAAAGTATCACCATAATTATCCAGTTCCATGTGTTCCGGATCATCCAGCGCAGCTTCGATATAAGCCACATGGTAAAGAATTTCTCCCCTTATGCTCCTGATTTTTTCAGAAACACTTCCTCTAAGCTGAGAAACCGAACTGCTCATGGCAAATTCATTTTCCGCGTTGATCAAATCCATCACGGCTTCTGCCTGCGCAAGATCAATTCTTCCATTTAAAAATGCCCTTTTGGTAAACTCTCCCGGATCTGCACTTCTGGCTCCGCTTTTCAGTACAAGTTCAAGAATTTTCTTTGTTACAAGCACACCGCCGTGGCAATCTATTTCAACAGTATTCTCCCTGGTATAGGTATGTGGTGCCTTCATTACCAGCACTAGAACTTCGTCAAGGATATCATCTTCATTCATGATAAATCCATAATGGATTGTATGGGAAGGGACTTCCGCCATTTTCTTGCTCTTTTTTATCGGTTTGAATATCCTGTCAATGACAGAAAATGCATCATCCCCACTAATCCTTACTATTCCTATTCCCGAACTATACATCGCCGTTGATATACCGGCAATTGTCTCTGTTTTATTCATATTAGATCTATTCTCCATAATATTGAAATACCCTGAACACAAAAAGCTGTCCAAGGTATTTAATGAATTACTTCTTAAGAATGACAACAACCCGTCTGTTCGGTTCTTCGCCTTCACTTTTCGTTGTGACATATTTGTCATTTTGTAAAGCGGAATGGATGACCCTTCTTTCGTAGGGATTCATCGGCTCCAGTTTTACCGGACGTCCGGATCTCTTCACCTTTGCCCCGATATTATAGGCAAGGCTTTCAAGTGTTTTCTTTCTTCTTTCCCTGTAGTTTTCTGTATCAAGCTTCACCCTCAGGTACGCGGTGCTTTTTTTATTTACTACAAGGCTTAATAAGTATTGGAGCGAGTCAAGAGTCTGGCCTCTTTTTCCAATAAGAACCCCCATGTCATCTCCGGAAAGCTCTACGTTCAGGACTTTTTCATCATAATCCGCCTTTGCATTGATAACGACTTCCATGCCCATAGTGATGAACACATTTTTCAAAAATTCAACCGCTATATCTTCCACGGTTTCAATTTTTCTGATTCGGATCTTTGCTTTCTTGCTGTTGAAAAGTCCTAATATTCCGCTGCTCCCTTTTTCGATTACATCATATTCAATCTTGTCACTGGTTGTACCCAGTCTTATGAGAGCTTCAGTAAGGGCTTCGTCAACGGATTTTCCTTCAACCTCTATATACTCCATAACTACATCTCCTACTTATTTTTTATTTTTGTCATTAAAGTCTTTTACCATATTTGCTTTGGATGCAAGGTTTCCGGATGTAGAAGTTCCGGATGTTCTGGTATTTTTTGATTTTTTGGTTTCTGTAGTATTTGTATTAGTAGTAGTAGTTTCGTTTTTTTCGATATCTTTTGGTGCTGGAATATTTCTTGTATTATATCTGGATGCATCGGCAACCGTCTTTGAAGAAATACCCTTCTTTTCATTTTTTTTCTTTTGTTTTACCACATTTTTCGAAATGATATCCTTGATATCGATTTTTTCAAAATACTTATTGACGCCTAACTGTGAAATAACCTGGAACACACTGCTGGCTACCCAGTACAGACCGACGCCGGCAGGCATGGTAAAGCAGAAAAAGGTTGAAACAAGCGGCATCGTGAAAGTCATCGTCTTCATGGAAGTAGCCATCGGATTCTCTTCTCCATTGACCGAAGGAGTAACCATATTCATACTTCTTGTACTTAAAAACTGCGCAAATCCGGCAATCAGAGGAATAAGTACCGCATAAATAATCCGTCCGTCGCCTGTTATCAGCTCCCATGGAGAGGAACTGAGGTTCATTCCCATGAATGTATTTACCTTCAGCATCTGCACATCGGTCAGTTCACGGAAACTCGGGACATACTTTGTAATATCCATGATAACATAATACAATGAAAACAATATCGGCATCTGTATAACAAGCTGGAGACATCCTCCTGTTGGAGAAGTGCCGTATCTTGCATATACCAGTTTCGTTTCTTCCTGCATTCTGCCAACAGATTCGGCATCCTTTTTGTTTTTATATTTTTTCTGAATCGCCTGAATTTCAGGATTCATTATCGCCGATATTTTCGAAAACTTCTGTTGTCTGAATGTTAACGGCAGCAATATCGCCTTTACAACAAACGTAAATACAATAATGCACAGACCCGCATTTGCTATACCGATGGACTCAAAAAATATATATATCCAGTTCATCAGATAACCTAAAATGTTTGCCAGCCAGCTCAATATATCCCCTATAATAGGGACATTGCTGCAGCTTGCAACTAAATTGATCATTCTGTATCCTCCTAGTTTTAAGGAACCGGGTCACATCCACCCTTTGAAAATGGATTGCACCTCAATATTCTCTTGAGGGCCAAGTACGTTCCTTTAATAATTCCATGTCTTTCTAAGGCTTCAATTGCATATTCCGAGCATGTAGGAATATATCTGCAATGTGTTGTCGTTTTCAAAGGTGATAAGTATTTTCTATAAAAAACAATGGCTTTTATCATCCCTGTTCTGATGATGATTGAACTTTTCATAATTTAAATGCCTTCTTCTAAAATTTCGTGCAACTTACTCAGATGCAGCAATGCACTTTCAATTTCTCTGTAAGTCTTATCCTTTGCACCAACTCTCGCAACCACAACAATATTCAGACCACTCTTAAATCTTTTAATATTTAGTCTGTAGCTCTCACGAATAAGCCTGGTAACCCTGTGCCTGATTACACTATTACCGACTTTTTTACTAACTGATATTCCTATACGATTATATTCCAGATTATTTTCTACCACGTACATGACTAAATATTTATTTGCATAGGATTTTCCATTCTCATATACAAACCTGAATTCATTATTTTTTTTTAATGAAATAGAACTTTTCATTCCCGCTCCGGTGAATTATGCCAATCAGAAGAAAAGACCACAATACTGCGGTCTACGCTGATAAACGCTTTCTTCCTTTTTCTCTTCTTGCTGCTATTACTTTTCTACCGCCTACAGTGCTCATGCGAGCTCTGAAACCGTGTACTTTTGCTCTTGATCTCTTTTTTGGCTGAAATGTCATTTTCATATCGAATTCACCTCCTTATATCTGAAGATATCATTTTCAATTATATTGACAAAGGTATAATTAGTCAAGCATTTTCTCTTAAGGCTTATCCTTCCTGGAGAAGCCCTAAAAGATATCCACAGTTTCAAGATTGACATAATGTGGTTGTCAAGATTGACATAATGTTATCCACATTTTGTGGATAACATGTGTATAACTCCGTATATTCAGAGGATTTATGCTCTAGTTATTCACGCGGTTACGGAAACGCAAGGATTTTTTCATTCATAGTTATTCACATCATTATATACTTTCTGCAAAATTATTGTAAACTTATTTTCTATAATTACACATCATTTCCACAGGTAATGCCTAAATTCCTGTCTAATAATTGTCATTGAAAATTTCATTGAATTAGTATACTATATAAGAAAGGATTTGAATTGAATCAGCAGATAACTCTGCTGATATATTTAAGTTGTCTTATAGGAACGGATAGGGAGATTTAAATGATTATGTTAGACTTAGTAAAAGATAAATGGAATGATATCCTGGAGAATCTCAAGCAGGAACACGATATTTCCGATGTTTCATTCAAGACCTGGCTTCTGCCGCTGGAAGTGCATTCCGTTGAAGCGAATCTGCTTAAGATTCTGGTTCCGGAAGAAAACATGGGCCTTCAATATATTAAGAAGAAATATTATATACCTCTTAAAGTATCCATTGAAGAAATAACCGGACTGGAACTGGATATCGACTTTATCCTTCCTTATCAGGTTACAGACAATAAACCGGCACCGGCGCCGAATAATTATAATTCCGGCATTAAGGCGAATGCCGGAATTAATTTAAATCCACGGTATACGTTTGACACATTCGTCGTGGGAGAAAATAACAATCTGGCGCATGCAGCATCACTGGCTGTTTCCGAATCTCCAGGCATGGTATATAATCCCCTGTTCATATATGGGGGAGTAGGGTTGGGGAAAACCCATCTTATGCATTCCATTGCTCATTTCATTTTACAAAAGAATCCCTCTGCCAAGGTATTATATGTTACCAGTGAGGCTTTTACAAATGAGCTGATTGAGGCCATTCGTAACGAAAATCAGTCCGCAAATACGGAATTCCGGAATAAGTACAGGAATATCGATGTTCTGCTTATCGATGATATCCAGTTTATAATAGGAAAAGAAAGCACTCAGCAGGAATTTTTCCATACATTTAATACACTTCATGAAAACAAAAAACAGATCATCATATCTTCCGACAAACCGCCAAAAGAGATTGAAACATTGGAAGAGCGACTCCGTTCCCGTTTTGAATGGGGTCTTACTGTTGACGTCCAGCCTCCTAATTATGAAACACGAATGGCTATACTCAGGAAAAAGCAGGAAATGGAGGGGCTCGTCATTGATGACGATGTAATAAAATATATTGCTTCCAATGTAAAATCAAATATCAGGGAACTAGAAGGCGCATTAACAAAAATCGTCGCCTACTCCAAGCTTTCAACCAGTACCATTGATATTTCTTTTGCAGAAACAGTGTTAAAGGATCTTATATCCCCGGATGACGGACATAAAGAAATCACACCGCAGTTCATTATTGACACGGTGGCCGATCATTTCAATCTGACACCTGCCATCCTTTCTTCTAAAAAGAAAAATCAAGAGATTGTTTTTCCACGGCAGCTGTCCATGTACCTCTGCAGAGATCTTACAGATGCTTCTCTCTCAACAATTGGTACCATACTTGGCAAAAGAGATCATACCACCGTCATTCACGGAATAGATAAAATCACAAAAGAAGCTGAGACCAACGAGTCCCTTCAGAACGTACTGGATGTCCTTAAAAAGAAGATAAATCCGTCCTGATTTTTTTATTCACGTGTAATCAACTTTATCGCATTTTATGCTGTGGATAAAACATTTATAACTTTTTATTAAATTTTCCATTGTTAATAACTGGGGATTTTTACAAAAATCAAAATATCTTATTCACATAGTTTTCCCAGCCGTTTTTCCCCGTGTTGTTATGGGGATTTAACACTTTTAAACATTTCTACACCCCCTACGGCTATTACGACTAAAATCAATAACATTTTTATATATGATTCGCGTTGAAAGGAGTTATTCACAAATGAAAATCACATGTACAAAATCTGATTTATTAAACGGGGTAAATATTGTCCTTAAAGCGGTTCCCTCCAGAACAACAATGACAATACTGGAATGTATTCTGATTGATGCCTGCTCGGATAATATTAAACTTATTTCTAATGATATGGAACTTGGCATTGAAACGATGCTTTTCGGAGAGGTCAGCAGAAATGGAATGATTGCCGTAAATGCAAAAATATTTTCAGAAATAGTGAGAAAACTTCCGGACAGTATGGTAACGATTGAAACAGACGACAATTATCAGACGACAATCCGGTGTGAGAATGTAGTCTTTACCATCGCCGGAAAGAGAGGAGAAGATTTTTCATTTCTTCCGGATATTGACAGGACGAAAAGCCTTACGTTATCTCAGTTTTCGCTAAAGGAAGTAATCAGACAGACAATTTTTTCAATTTCTGATAATGACAATAATAAAATAATGACTGGGGAACTATTTGAGATAGATGAAAACATCTTGAAAGTAATATCCCTGGACGGACACAGAATATCCATCCGTAAGATTGAGCTGGATACTTCTTATGAAAAAACGAAGGTGATTGTTCCTGGAAAAAGCCTCATGGAAGTGAGCAAGATATTGTCAGGGGAAGCGAAAGATGAAGTGAATATCTTCATGACAAAGAACCACATACTTTTCGAATTCGACAGTACAAAAGTTGTTACCAGACTCATAGAAGGCGAATACTTCAAGATTGACCAGATGCTGTCCGGAGATTACGAAACAAAATTGAAAGTAAATAAAAAGGAACTGTATGAATGCCTGGAAAGAGGAGCCCTTCTTATTCGAGAAGGAGATAAAAAACCAGTCATCATCAATATCAGAGACAACACCATGGAAATAAACATTAATTCCGTGGCAGGAACTATGCATGAAGAAGCAGAGATTTCCAAACAGGGAAAGGACATAATGATAGGTTTCAATCCCAAATTCCTGATGGATGCATTACGTGTTATCGATGACGAGGAAGTGAGTTTATACATGGTCAATCCGAAAGCTCCCTGTTATATAAAGAATGAAGAGGAATCATATATATATCTGATATTGCCGGTTAATTTCATAGCATAGCCGAAGAATGGAGAAAGAATGGAAATCATTAAATTAAGAGAAGACTATATTAAACTGGGTCAGGCGCTGAAAGCAGCGGGAGCCGCATCCAGCGGAGTAGAGGCAAAAATGATGATACAGGACGGTCTTGTAAAAGTGAATGGAGCCGTGGAAATGCAGAGGGGAAAAAAACTGAAAGCCGGCGATGTAATTACCTGTGGGGATGAGGAAATACAAATACAATAATGATCATTGAATCTATAGAAATCAAAAATTATAGAAATTATGAATCTGAAAAGATAATTCTGGATAAAGAAAAGAATATTTTCTACGGAGCCAATGCGCAAGGTAAGACAAATATTCTGGAGTCTTTATATTATTGTGCCATGGGAAGATCACACCGGGGAAGCAAGGATAATGAGATTATCCGCTTCGGTCAGGAAGAGGCCCATATAAAAATGTTTCTGCTTAAAAAGGATCTTAAGTACAGGATAGATATCCATTTTAAAAAGAACAACAGAAAAGGAATAGCTATAAACGGAATTCCGATTAAAAAGACCAGTGATCTTTTCGGAATACTGACAGCGGTAATTTTTTCCCCGGAGGATCTGAATATTATAAAAAGGGGACCGTCTGAAAGAAGAAGATTTATAGATATGGAATTGTGCCAGATAGACAAGACATATGTCTATAACCTGGTCAATTATAACAAGATAATAATGAACCGGAATAAACTCCTGAAGGAATGCAATAACAAAAGGGAATTACAGGAGATGCTGGATATCTGGGACATGCAGCTGGCCGCTTATGGAAGGAAAGTATCTGTAAGAAGAAAAGAATTCATTGATGTTATTAATGGGATTGTATTAGATATACACAGGGAAATTACACATAATGACGAGATATTCAGTCTTACTTATGAGCCGGATACGCCGGTAGAGAGACTGGCTGAAGAAATAGCGAGAAATAGGGAAAAAGATATCCGATATAAAAGTACGTCCACAGGTCCGCACAGGGACGATATAGGGTTTTTTATAGGAAATCTGGATATAAAGAAATACGGAAGTCAGGGTCAGCAGCGCACCTGTGCCCTATCTTTAAAACTTTCCGAGATTGAAGTGTTCAAAAAGCTGACAGGAGACACGCCGGTATTGCTTTTGGATGATGTTCTGTCTGAATTGGATAACAGCAGGCAGACACATTTACTTAAAAGTTTGAATAACATACAGACGGTAATAACTTGTACGGGTCTGGATGACTATATAAATAAAAATTTTGGATTGAACAGAATATTAAAAGTTGATGATGGTAGGATATCAGAGTAACGCTTCTGAAAGGAGAAACATAATGAAAGCCAGTAAGGGATATGATGCAAACAATATACAGATACTAGAGGGGTTGGAAGCAGTAAGAAAAAGGCCGGGAATGTACATCGGCAGCACCTCTTCAAAAGGGCTCCATCATTTGGTATATGAAATTGTAGATAATGCCGTAGATGAGGCACTTGCAGGATATTGTTCAGAAATATCGGTCTGCATTAATTCTGATAATTCCGTTACTGTTACGGACAATGGGCGTGGAATTCCCGTGGGTATAAATAAAAAAGCCGGCATCCCAGCCGTTGAGGTTGTATTTACCATTCTGCATGCTGGCGGAAAATTCGGTGGCGGCGGATACAAGGTATCCGGAGGTCTGCACGGAGTTGGCGCATCGGTTGTCAATGCTCTTTCAGACTATCTGGAAGTAAATGTTTATAATGACGGAAAAATATACAGCCAGAAATATGCCAAGGGAGTTCCGCAGACAAAACTTGAGATAGTGGGAGACTGCCCGCCGGATAAAACCGGAACAGCGGTAACCTTTTTACCGGATAAGGAAATATTTGAAGAGACGGTGTATGAGTTTGAAGTTTTAGAACGGCGTATGAGGGAAATGGCCTTCCTTACGAAAAACCTGAAGATTATATTGAAGGATGACAGGGAAGAGAAAAGGGAGAAGGTGTTCCATTACGAGGGAGGAATCAAGGAATTCGTATCCTACCTGAATAAAGGAAAAACACCTCTTTACAGCGATGTCATATATTTTGAGGATATGAGGGAAAAGGTCTATGTGGAGATTGCCCTGCAGCATAATGATTCTTACACTGAAAGCATTTATACATTCGTAAACAATATAAATACACCGGAGGGCGGCACCCATCTGGAAGGTTTAAAGAGGGCGTTGACAAAAAACATAAATGACTATGCCCGCAAGAATAAACTTTTAAGGGATAGTGAAACCAATTTATCCGGTGAGGATATAAGGGAAGGGCTTACCGCTATTGTAAGCATAAAACTTGAAAATCCCCAGTTTGAAGGACAGACGAAACAGAAGCTTGGAAACAGCGAAGCCAGGGCTGCCGTTGAAGGAATTGTCAATGAAAAGCTGACGTATTTTCTGGAACAGAATCCTTCGGTAGCAAAAAACATATGTGAAAAATCCATTCTTGCACAGCGGGCAAGAGATGCGGCCAGAAAAGCAAGAGATCTGACCAGAAGAAAAACAGCTCTGGAAAGCAGCAGCCTTCCTGGAAAACTTTCGGATTGTTCCGATAAGGATCCGAAAAACTGCGAGATCTTTATTGTGGAGGGAGATTCCGCCGGAGGTTCCGCCAAAACAGCCAGATACAGGGCAACCCAGGCAATTCTTCCTTTAAGGGGAAAAATCCTGAATGTTGAGAAAGCCCGTCTGGACAGAATTTTGGGAAATGCGGAAATCAAAGCCATGATCACGGCCTTCGGAACTGGAATCCATGAGGATTTTGATGTTTCCAAATTAAGGTATCATAAGATAATCATTATGACGGATGCGGACGTGGATGGTGCGCATATAAGCACACTTCTTCTGACGTTCTTTTACAGATTCATGCCGGAACTTATAAAGCAGGGATACGTTTACCTGGCTAAACCTCCTTTATATCAGATTTCCAAAAACAAGAAAAATCACTATGCGTATTCGGATGAAGAATTAAACCAGATACTCGTGGAAATCGGCAGGGACGGCAATAACAAGATTCAGCGTTATAAAGGACTTGGAGAGATGGATGCCATTCAGCTTTGGGAAACCACCATGGACCCGAAGACCAGAATATTAGAAAAAATATCCATAGATGGAGAAGATATGGCGGAAGTCGACCTGACATTCACGACTCTTATGGGAGATCAGGTAGAACCAAGAAGGGAATTCATCGAAAAGAACGCAAAATACGTTAAGAATCTTGATGTGTAGGAGAATTAGTTGGAGGAGAATCAAATGGATGAACATATATTTGATAAGATACAGGATATAGATTTAAAGAAAACCATGGAAAAATCTTATATCGACTACGCCATGAGTGTTATTGCAGCTCGTGCACTGCCTGACGTTCGGGACGGATTAAAGCCTGTACAGAGAAGGGTATTGTACTCTATGGTGGAATTAAACAACGGTCCTGACAAACCACACAGAAAATGTGCCCGTATTGTCGGTGATACGATGGGTAAATATCATCCCCACGGAGACAGTTCCATTTATGGCGCGCTTGTAAATATGGCCCAGCACTGGTCGACCCGTTATCCACTCGTGGATGGACATGGAAACTTTGGTTCCGTGGATGGCGATGGAGCAGCGGCCATGCGTTATACGGAAGCCAGATTAAGTAAAATATCCATGGAACTGATAGCGGATATCACAAAAGATACCGTTGATTTTTCACCAAACTTTGATGAAACGGAAAAAGAACCGGCCGTTCTTCCAGCAAGATATCCCAATCTTCTTGTAAATGGTGCAAGCGGCATTGCCGTAGGTATGGCTACGAACATTCCTCCTCACAACCTGAGAGAGGTAGTGGATGCTGTCGTCAAAATCATCGATAACCGTACGGATGAAGGAAGACAGACGGATTTAGAGGAAATTCTTCAGGTGGTTAAAGGACCTGACTTCCCAACGGGAGGAACGATTCTTGGCAGATATGGTATTGAAGAGGCGTATCGTACCGGAAGAGGAAAAATAAAGGTACGCGGCGTATCAAACATCGAGCCAATGGGGAATGGAAGGGACCGGATTATTATCACGGAACTGCCTTATATGGTGAACAAGGCCAAGCTCATTGAGAAAATTGCCGACCTGGTTAAAGACAAGAAAATCGAGGGAATTGCAGATTTAAGGGACGAGTCTGACCAGTCTGGTATGCGGATCGTTATAGAACTGAAAAAAGATGCCAATTCCAATGTCATTTTAAAATTATTATATAAACACACGCAGCTGCAGGATACGTTCGGCGTCATAATGCTTGCTCTCGTAAATAATGAACCAAAAGTACTTAATATTCTTGAGGTGCTGAAACTGTATCTGCGCCATCAGGAGGAAGTGGTAACAAGAAGGACTAAATACGAACTCAATAAAGCAGAAGAGAGAGCCCATATTTTGGAAGGCCTGGTTATCGCTCTTGACAATATCGACGAGGTCATCCGTCTGATAAGAGGATCAAGAACCACGCAGATAGCCAAGGAAAGTCTTATTGAGAGATTTGCCTTCAGCGACGCACAGGCACAGTCTATTGTAGACATGCGGTTAAAAGCCCTTACTGGTCTGGAGAGGGAAAAACTGGAAAATGAATACAAGGAACTGAAAGAGCGCATTGAAGGTCTGAAGCTGATATTGGGAGACAATAACCGATTATTGAAGGTAATCAGGGAAGAGCTTCTGATTGTTTGTGAAAAATACAAAGATGAAAGAAGAACGGGAATTGGTTATGATGATTCCGCAGTGGATATGGAAGATCTTATTCCTGAAAATGATACAGTTATTGCAATGACCAAGCGCGGCTACATCAAAAGGATGACCAGCGATAATTTCAAGAGCCAGCACCGTGGCGGCAAGGGAATAAAAGGGATGCATACCCTCGAAGAAGATTTCATTGAAGATCTCTTCATGACGACGACCCACCATTATATTATGTTCTTTACTAATAAGGGAAGGGTATACAGATTAAAGGCTTATGAAATTCCGGAATCGGGACGAACCGCCAGAGGTACTGCTATCATCAATCTCCTGCAGCTGCAGCCGGGAGAGAATATAACCGCTGTCATCCCAATCAGGGAATACAGGGAATCTTCTTACATGCTTATGGCAACCAAAAAAGGTGTTGTCAAAAAGTCCCCAATTGAAGAGTATGCCAATGTAAGGAAAAACGGATTGCAGGCGATACATTTAAGAGATACGGACGAATTGATAGAAGTGAAAATGACAGACAACAACATGGATGTGTTCCTTGTGACCAGAAAAGGAAAATGCATCCGGTTCAACGAAGGAGATGTCCGGGTAACAGGAAGGACGTCTATGGGTGTAACCGGAATGAGGCTGTCCGGGGACGATGAAGTGGTTGCCATGCAGATGGACATCCAGGGCGAAAGTCTTCTGATCGTTTCAGAAAATGGACTTGGAAAGCGCACCGACATGGAAGAATTCCATGTGCAAAACCGTGGTGGAAAAGGCGTAAAGGCTTATAAAATCAACGAAAAGACAGGTGAAGTCGCGGGCTGTAAAGCCGTAAACAATGATGAAGAGATTATGATCATAACAACAGAAGGCATCATTATAAGAATGCCGGTTGCGGGAATCTCAAAGCTGGGCCGTGTGACTTCCGGCGTCAAGGTAATCAATATGGATCAGGACAGTGAAATAACAGTTGCGAGCATAGCAAAAGTAAGAGAAGAGTTTCAGAGTTCGGAAGATGAAGAAGAACAAGAGGAAGAATGATGAGAATAGTTAATACCGGTGAAATAACCGATTCTATCCGTGAGATGTGCATCCGGATAAATCATGAACTATCCGGGGATATGAAAAAAGCCCTGAAAGATGCCGTCGAAAAAGAAGAATCGGATATTGGGAAACAGATTTTATGTCAATTAAATGAGAACCTGGATATTGCAAAGGAAGAGATGATACCCATCTGCCAGGACACAGGCATGGCCGTGGTGTTTTTGGAAATCGGACAGGATGTCCATCTGGAAGGAGCCCTTCTGGAAGACGCGGTCAACGAAGGCGTCCGACAGGGGTATAAAGAGGGGTATCTGAGAAAATCAGTGGTAGCAGATCCTCTGATCAGAAATAACACAAATGACAATACGCCTGCGGTAATCCACTACGAAATCGTGGCAGGGGACAAGGTCAGGATTACGCTTGCCCCGAAGGGATTCGGCAGTGAAAACATGAGCAAGGTATTTATGCTGAAACCGTCAGACGGAATTGAAGGAGTTAAAGCATCCATACTTTCTGCAGTAAAAGATGCCGGACCAAATGCCTGCCCACCTATCGTCGTGGGAGTGGGGCTAGGTGGAACTTTTGAAAAATGCGCTTTGCTGGCAAAAAAAGCGCTGCTTCGGGAAGTCGGTTCCCACTCTGCAACAGAATATGTGAAACAGATGGAAACGGAATTACTGGAAGAGATTAATTCCTTAGGAATTGGTCCGGGCGGACTGGGTGGAAGGGTTACAGCTCTGGCGGTAAATATAGAAACGTATCCGACCCATATTGCCGGACTGCCGCTGGCTGTCAATATCTGCTGTCACGTTAACCGTCATATTACGAAGACCATCTAATCGGAGAATGATTATGGAGAAATATATTAAGGCCCCTCTGGATGAAGAGTCGGTTGAAAATCTGTCTGCCGGTGACTATGTATATATTACCGGAAAAATTTATACGGCCAGGGATGCTGCCCATAAAAGAATGTACGAGGCAATCCTAGAGAAAAAGGGAATACCCTTTGATTTAAAGAATAATATTGTATATTATATGGGGCCTTCCCCTGCAAGGGAAGGAAAAGTGATTGGCTCAGCAGGGCCGACCACTTCCTCCAGAATGGATAAATACACGCCATCCCTGCTGGAGCTTGGGCTGAAGGGAATGATTGGAAAAGGAAAGCGTTCCCCGGAAGTAATGGAATCCATCGTAAAAAACAAAGCAGTATATTTTGCCGCAGTAGGCGGGGCAGGAGCACTCCTGTCCAAAAAAATCATCAAGAGTACGGTTATTGCATATGATGACCTGGGAACGGAAGCCATCAGGGAACTGGAAGTTGTTGATTTTCCTGTAATTGTCGTTATCGATTCCAAAGGGAATAACTTATACGAGCGCCCTTTTTAGGCGCTCGTGTTTTATATGCTGGATTGGATGATTTTATGGAAATCGGTAAAACTGCCCATCCACTTTGTTTTTCTCGTGCTGTTATTCCGGTTGATCATAAAATCCGTGATGAGGTAACAGTCTATACCCAGTTCTTCGACGATTCCGTCTTCGTGCAGGTCATTTCCGACCATGATGCATTCACCGGGATCAAGATCCAGCTTATGGAGAATATCCTCGTAATAGTTGAGGCTGGGTTTGGCATAGTTTGAGTTTTCAAATGACGAGATATACGAGAAATCTACCGGATTCAGATCCGACCATTTCAGACGGTTGACTACCGCAATTTCGGGAAACACCGGGCTGGTGGCCAGAATCAGGTTGTGATTTTTTTCCAGCAGAAGGGTGACAGATTCCCGAATGATTGGATTTGGAGTCACGATTTCTTTGATTTGGGAATACTCATTTTCGTAAAAATCCAAAAAAACTGATTCCATGACAGCCTTGTCAACCGGGTACAGCCGGGTGAAAGTTCTCCAGAAGGTTTCTTTGTTTGTATACATACCGCTTTCGTCCTTAGCTATGGTCTGCATGCCGGATACAAGGGCAAATATGATTTCCTCTGCATTATAAGGAGTTTCTTTTAGCTTTAGGGTGAGGACGTCTAAATATTTTTTTATGAATCTATCATGATCCATGGGTAAGAGTGTTCCATCGAGGTCAAATAATACATTTTTTACCATTAGTTATCTCCAGATTTTTTTACTATGGATGTAAGTATAGCAAGTTTTTGACGACTTGACAAATAAAGGTTATAATAATACACTAATTATATTTGCAAATCAGAGGAGAGATCAAAATGAGCAGAAAACCATATTATATAACAACAGCCATTGCATATACATCAGGCAAACCGCATATAGGAAATACTTATGAAATCGTATTGGCGGACAGCATAGCCAGGTTCAAGAGGATGGAAGGATACGATGTATTCTTTCAGACAGGCACGGATGAACATGGACAAAAAATTGAACAGAAGGCTGCGGAAGCTGGAATCACTCCCAAGGAATTCGTAGATAGAACAGCAGCTCAGATCAAGGATATCTGGGATATGATGAATACTTCCTATGATAAATTCATCCGGACCACGGATGAATATCATGTGGCGCAGGTTCAGAAAATCTTCAGGAAGCTCTATGAACAGGGCGATATATATAAAGGATTTTACGAAGGCATGTATTGTACCCCTTGTGAATCCTTCTTTACGGAATCGCAGCTGGCAGATGGAAAGTGTCCGGATTGCGGAAGAGAAGTTCTTCCGGCCATGGAAGAAGCATATTTCCTAAAAATGAGCAAATATACGGACCGACTTATTCAGCATATCAAAGACAATCCGGAATTCATACAGCCGGAATCCAGAAAAAACGAGATGATGAATAATTTCCTTCTTCCGGGGCTGCAGGATCTCTGTGTCTCCAGGACATCCTTTAAATGGGGAATTCCTGTGGATTTTGACCCCGACCACGTAGTATATGTGTGGATTGATGCCCTATCAAATTATATCACCGGACTTGGATTTGACGTGGATGGAAACCAGGGAGATCTCTATAAAAAATTCTGGCCAGCCGATCTGCATCTGATTGGCAAGGATATACTGCGTTTCCATACGATTTACTGGCCGATCATGCTGATGGCACTGAATCTGCCTCTGCCAAAGCAGATTTTCGGACATCCATGGCTTTTGCAAGGTGACGGCAAGATGAGTAAATCCAAGGGAAATGTAATTTATGCGGACAGCCTGACAGACGTTTTTGGCGTGGATGCCATACGTTACTTTGTCCTGCACGAAATGCCGTTTGAGAGTGACGGCATCATCACCTGGGAACTCCTTGTGGAACGATTCAACTCGGACCTTGCTAATACACTTGGAAATCTCGTAAAACGCACAGTCTCCATGATAAATAAATATTTTGATGGAGTGATCACAAATCCAGGCGTGCATGAGTCCGTAGATGATGAGTTGATTATGCTGACGCTGCATACACCGGGCAAAGTCAGGGCAAAAATGGACAAGCTCCGCATCGCCGACGCCATAACAGATATATTCACATTATTTAAACGATGCAACAAATACATAGATGAGACAATTCCATGGGTGCTTGCAAAGGAAGAGAAGGATCATCCAAGGCTCCAGACCGTGCTTTATCATCTGGTGGAAAGCATAGTGACCGGTGCAAGCCTCCTTGAGCCTTTCATGCCGGAAACTTCCGGGAAAATCCTGGCCCAGCTCAATTCGGGACTCAGAAGCCTGGAAGCAATGGAATCCTACGGAGAATACCCGACAGGAGGAAAAGTGACACCGGATCCGGAAATACTTTTTACCCGACTGGACTTAGAAGAAGTACTGAAGGCTGCGGCAGCTGAAAAAGAGGATGAGGTAAAGTACCCCCAGGTGGAAGCAAAGCCGGAAATAACCATCGAAGATTTTGATAAGATTCAGATTCAGGTAGGGGAGATACTTGCCTGTGAGCCGGTAAAGAAATCCAATAAACTTCTGGTTTCCCAAATCCGGGTGGGAGCGGCCACAATACAGGTGGTTTCTGGTATTGCCCAGCATTATAAACCGGAAGAGCTTGTTGGCAAGAAGGTCGCTGTTATAATAAATCTGAAACCCTCAAAATTATGCGGGGTCATCTCAGAGGGCATGATCCTGGCAGCCGGCGATGATGAAGGAAATCTTTCTGTTATGACCGTGGATAAGGATATCATAAGCGGATCGGAGATATGTTAGATGATCTTTGACAGCCATGCCCATTATGATGATGAGGCATTTGACGGGGACAGGGATGAGCTGCTGTCTTCCATGAAGGAAAACGGGATCGGTTATATTGTAAATATAGCCTCTTCCCTGGACACAATAGTATCCACAATCAAGCTCACGGAAAAATTTGATTTTATATATGGGACGGCAGGAGTGCATCCCAGTGATATAAGCCGGCTGGATGAAGAAAAATTCAGGCTGGTAGAGGATTCTTTGGGAGAGCCCAAAATAATTGGGGTTGGGGAGACGGGTCTGGACTATCATTACAAGGATGCGTCTGCCATCCTGCAGAAAAAATGGTTTGAAAGACATATCGAACTGGCGAAGGAGAAGCACCTTCCTCTGGTTGTTCACAGCCGGGACGCCAACAAAGACACTCTGGATATGATGAAAGCTCTGAAAGCGGAAGAGGCCGGCGGAGTGATTCACTGTTTTTCCTATGGTGTGGAGACAGCCAGGGAGTACCTGAATAAGGGATTCTATCTGGGAATAGGCGGGGTGCTGACGTTCAAGAACGCCAGAAAGTTAAAAGAAGTGGTTGAATATATGCCGTTAGAGCAGATTCTTCTGGAGACGGACTGTCCATATCTTTCACCTGAACCAAACAGGGGAAAGAGAAACTCTTCGTTATACCTTCCATTTATCATCCGGGAAACTGCACGGATTAAAAAGATCAGTGAAGAGGAAGTAATCCGGGTTACCTGTCAAAATGCAATGAGAATGTATAATATTAAGGAGCAGTAAGGATGGCATATCTGGCTAACCCCAAAAACACGGTGCAGATTCTGGAAAAATATAATTTTTCCATGCAGAAAAGATTTGGACAGAATTTCCTCATCGATTCCAACATAGTGTGGAATATAGTAGAGGCAGCAGAAATAAATGTGGAAGACACGGTAATCGAAATAGGTCCTGGTATTGGAACGATGACACAGTTTTTATGTGAAAAAGCAGGAGAGGTTTTTGCCGTTGAAATTGACAAAAAACTGATTCCGATTTTGGAAGAGACCCTGTCGGATTACAAGAATATCCGTATTATCAATGAGGACATTCTGAAATTGGATTTAACCCAAATTGCGGACGGGAAAAGATCGGTGAAGGTGGTTGCGAACCTGCCTTATTATATTACCACGCCTATCATCATGAAACTTCTGGAAGAAAATCTGCCGATAAAAAGCATTACGGTTATGGTTCAAAAGGAAGTTGCCGAACGGATGCGGGTGGGCCCGGGTACAAAGGATTATGGAGCCCTCTCCCTGGCTGTGCAGTATTATGCCAAGCCGGAAATTGTAGCCATTGTTCCTAAAACCTGTTTTATACCGAAACCAAATGTAGATTCGGCGGTCATCCGGCTTACAAGACGGACGGAAAAACCGGTAAAGGTCAATAATACGACCCTTATGTTTGCAATAATACGGGCCGTTTTCAATCAGAGAAGAAAAACCATGCTGAATAGTTTGGGAAATGCTGGAAATATTAATTTTTCCAAAGAGGAAATCAGACAGGCTATTGAGGACCTGGGACTCAGACCGGATATCCGGGGAGAGGCATTGACATTAGAGCAGTTTGCGGCGTTTTCGGATGCGCTCGAAAGCCAGACAAGCTAAGATAATAAGACTTATCCACTGCGAAGTGGAAAATGGGCCAAGGAATCCACGAATTTCGTCACCGCGGAGGAATTCATCCAGAAAACGGATGAGGCTGTAACAGAGAAGATAAATCCGGACCAGGGAATAACGGTTTCTGAATTTTACAAGAAGAAATGCCAATAAAATAAAAAGAGCAAATTCCAAAAGAGATTCCAGGAGCTGAACCGGGAATCTTTTTATGTTGTTGGCAGCCTCACTCAGGGCATGGGTATAGGTAAAGCCACAGTCGCTGGCAATTCCATAGCAGCAGCCGGCCAAAAAACATCCGATTCGTCCAAATGCATGAAAAAGCGGGATAGCGGGAGCCAGAGCGTTCATATAGGTACGCGTATTCAGACGGCTGTAACGGCAGTACAGATACCCACCCGCCAGGGCGCCAAAAAGTCCTCCGAAATAAACCAAGCCCCCGAAGTATAGGGAAAAGAAATCATTTATTCCGTGGAAAGAGGAGAAATTCAGCTGTCCGTCCCCCAGGGCGGACAGAATATCAGGGAGCCTTGTGATTCCGTACAGAAAGTGGCCTCCCAGGAGAAGTCCCAGAAGAGATGCCGCTGCGATATGTGAAAACTGGTCCTTTCGCAGCGGCTGTGTTCTGTTCAGTAAATATATGGCTATGGCACATGCCAGAATTCCCAGCAGGGACATAACTGCATAGGCGGCAATTTCCTTGCCAAAAATGTGGATAAATGGATGCATAATTTCCTCTTCTGTGTAAAGTTTAATGCATGTACGTTGAGCAGACAGAACATAATGTGCAGGTAAAGACGCCAATACAGCAAAAAATGACGCCGATTACAGAGCACACAAAGCCTGCATTAGCCAGACCTCTTCCTTTTTCACCGGGGAGGATGCTGTTTCGTGCCTTGATTCCCAGCAGAATCCCTACGATTCCGGCGAGCAGGGAAAGGACATTGAAGTAAGCAGCCCAGTAGGTGATGATGCTGAAGATTCCCAGTATCAGGGAAGCCAGGGCAAATATATTGTCATCGTTTCCGACGGCTGCATGTTGTTTTTGGGGTGTGACAGGGACGTCACCCAGGGGTCTTCCGCATTGCGTGCAGAAATTGACGGTATCCACATTGGCAGTGTTGCAGTTTGGACATATTTTCATACTTTTCCTCCGTCTGGTTAATATTTTTTGATGGAGTTAAACCACTCATGAAATTGGGTGCAGCCTCCGCCATTAAATGATATGGCGAGTCCGATTAAAACGAAAGCGCAGAATATAGCTCCAAGAACGATGCCGCAAATAGAACAGGTTATACCGGCAATGGCCATTCCGCTGAGTCTCCCCCCGGTGCGTTTTTTGGAAACAATGGCAAAAATGATGGACAGAATTCCCAACAGAATACCAAATCCCAAAGTGTAAAAAGTTATAATGGATAAGATTCCCAAAACCATGGAAGCAATGGCAAGTCCGCTGACAGCCGGATATCCGGAAACTTCTTTTTCATTTAAATTTTCCATAGGGTCCTCCTCTTTGCATTTGTTAATAGTAGCATGGTTATGAACGGTTTGCAATTTTGATCCAGGGTTCAGTGGCCAGGGTGTCAAGCTCTTCCTGTGTATAGGCTGTAAAACCCGGGCAGATGACTGTGTCTCCATCTCTGTAGGATTGAATTGTATACAGACGGCAGCCTCTGATCCAGGAGATGATTTCCCGGATGTCATCCAGGGAATGCAGTTCCTTTACCACCGTGGTCCTGAATTCATAATCCTGCATGGAAGACATAATAAAATCAATGCTTTCCTGGATTCTGTCCATATCTGGGCTGTCTATTCCGGATACTTCAGCGTATTTATTTCTGGGGGCCTTTATGTCCATTGCAACGTAATCAAGAAGATTTTCGTGTTGTAAAGCTTTAAGCACATCAGGACGGGTGCCGTTGGTATCCAGTTTAACCTTCAGTCCGAGGGCCTTTATGGAACGGATGAAGTCTTTAAGCCCCGCCTGCAATGTGGGTTCTCCCCCCGAGATGCAGACCCCTTCCAATATGGTTTTTCGCTTCTGCAGATAATCCAGAACCGTTTCCGTGGGAATAACCGGTTCCGAGCCGGGGCTGAGTACTAACCCCTTATTCTGGCAGAATGGACATCTGAAATTGCAGCAGCCTGTGAAGATGGTGCATGCCAGGTACCCCGGATAGTCTACAAGGGAAGTTTTTATGAGGCCGTGGATTTGCATAATTCCTCCATTTAAATTATAATGATTCTGCTTTGATAATAACAGATTAGAAGGAGTATTTCAATCATCGGGAGAAGCTATGGAAAATAATGAAAAATATATGAAAGAAGCTATAAGGCAGGCAAAAAAGGCTTTTGCCATCAAAGAAGTCCCTATTGGCTGTGTAATTGTCCATAATGACAAAATAATAGGGCGTGGATACAACAGACGTATAACAGACAAGACAGCTCTGGCCCATGCCGAACTCTTGGCCATAAAAAAAGCATGCAAAAAAATGGGAGATTGGAGACTTGATGACTGCACCATGTATGTGACGCTGGAGCCCTGCCAGATGTGCTCAGGCGCAATTATCCAGTCGCGAATAAAAAAGGTCGTGATTGGATGCATGAATCCAAAAGCCGGCTGTGCAGGATCCATAATGAATCTTTTGGATGTAAAAGAATTCAATCATCAGGCAGTTATTGAAACCGGCGTGATGGAAGAGGAATGCAGCGGGCTTTTAAAGGAATTCTTTGCAAAACTAAGGAACGAAAATAAAAACAAAGATAAAAGCCAATAAATTAAACGGAATCATCCTCATCATCCGATTTCATTGAAAGGATAATCTTATTTAAGTCCGGATTAGAATTGAAGTCATATTTCTCAAGAGGTTCCGGTCCGCGGACCACTTTTCGTTTCACCTCAAGGAGACCATCTTCATTTGCCCGGACAATCCAGTCAGCCATCAGGATCTTTCCGTCTGAAATTTCGATACAGTTGATGCCCCTGGAATGGATGCAGCATCCGGTATTGAAGTAGGGCAGCTCACCATTTTTAGGGAATTTCGGACGATGGGTATGTCCGCAGATCAGCATGGTCTTGCTAAGCTGGATCCATTTCGTATAGGCGGTTTCTATCTTGTGACGCTTATGAAGGTTCTTGGATGGGCTCGAAGGATTGTGAAGACCGATGACATGCATGAACCGCCAAAAATATCTGGATAAAATAAGGGAAAATCTCCAGAGCTGATCATTGAAAAAATCTCCCTGGTGTCCGTGGACGGTGAGTATCTCCTGTCCGGTTTCCCTGTGCTTCATAAGGAGGGCCTCCTGGGGTTCGATTCCATATAAGAACTTGTGTTTGCGCTCATAATATTCGCTGTAGTAATAAAAGCAGTTGTCGCGGACATACTGCGGATATTTAAGCTGTATATTATGGTTGCCGTACAGCAGAATCAACCGGCCGTCGTCAAAAAATTTTTTCAGGGCATTGTACACATCCCGGTGCGCCAGCCGCAGATACTTATAGCTCGACTGCTCCCACAGCTCGTCCCCGTCGCCTGCCTCCACAAAAACAAAACCATCCTCATAATAATGATCGAGGGCATGAAGGAAGATATTCTGGTTCCGGGTAAATTCATCGGAAAGACCGTCGTCTCCCCGGTGAGAATCACTCATAAATACATATTTGGAAGTGTTGTCAAAATATTCAATCCGGGCATTTTCATAAGCACCAGACAATCGTTTGTTTGTAAACATAAAAATCACCTCATATCATCATTTGAATATATTATACATCAGCCGGACTGAATTGTAAGGGGAAATGGATAAAATAATTGACAAAAAAATTAAACTCCGTTATACTGATGATTCAATATACCAATCAAGTCATAACATTTCCGTGCAGCCGGGGAGTCAGCGGTGCCCTGTACCTGCAATCCGCTATAGCAGGGGTGATGTTTCGCCTCGGGTGGAAGCTTGCAGAGCTGCCCCTGATAAGTGACAATGACGCTTGGGTCTTACGCAATGGGAATTTACGAACCGTGTCAGGTCAGGAATGAAGCAGCACTAAGTAGAACCTCCCGTGTGCCGTGAGGGTGCCTGGGCCGAGTTAACTGTCAGGGTAACGTCTGTGGGTCATATTCAAAGCGAAACGCACGGATTAATTTAAATATCGAGGCTTCAGTTCATGTACCCGTCAAGACGGACAACAGAATGGAGCCTTATTTTTTTGTGTAATTGGAATGCAATGTGTAGATATGATATAATTTCCTAATAATTAATGAAACAGGCAGGAGACATACAATGAGAAAACACCTATTTGCCGGAATATTCGCAGGAATAATCCTGTTCGCAGGCTTGACTTACATGCTGCAGGGGAATACCGTTTCCCAGGTCAGGATGTACACGGCAGAGGAGCTGGATATAGCAGAAATAGCAAGCCCCCTGGATGCGGATGGTGACGGACTGGATGATTATTCGGATATTATGGCCGGAGCCAGGGCTTATATCGATACAAATCCCCGGTATAAAAGCATTTATTACGAAGGTGGGTATCCGGATGACGGTTTCGGTGTGTGCACGGATGTCATTTGGAACGCCTTTCAGGCAGCCGGATATAACCTGAAGTCTCTGGTGGATATGGACATAGCCCAAAATACCGGAGCCTATCCATCGGCCGAAACCCCTGATTCCAATATTGATTTCAGAAGAGTGGCAAACCTGAAGGTCTTTTTGGAAAGGAAGGCTCTGAATTTGGGTACGGATCTGGCGAACCCGGAAGAATGGCAGCCGGGGGATATTGTTGTATTTTCAAAGCACATCGCAATCTGTTCGGACAGAAGGAATGCGGACGGGATACCATATATTATTCATCACGATGGAATGGGCGCCAGAGAGGCGGATGATTTAGGAAGATACACGATAAAAGGACATTTCAGGTGGCAGGGATGAGCCATGTATTTTATGTGAACAGGTTGATATTAGGCCTGGAATATGGTAATATTCGGAATAGAAAGCAGATAAAACCGAGGTAATTTATGTCTTATATAGCTTTATACAGAAAATTTCGCCCCAACTCCTTTGATGAGGTCAAGGGACAGGATCATATCGTGACCACACTGAAGAATCAGATCACGAACAACAGGATCGGACATGCCTATCTGTTCTGCGGAACGAGGGGCACGGGCAAGACCAGCGTGGCAAAAATTTTCGCAAAAGCAGTAAACTGCAATCGTACTTCCGACGGGAATCCCTGTGGGGAATGCGAAACATGCCGGTCAATACAGAACACAACATCCATGGATGTTGTGGAAATCGATGCCGCTTCAAACAATGGCGTGGACAATATCCGCCAGATTATTGATGAAGTGCAGTATTCACCGACAAGCGGACGTTTCAAGGTATATATTATTGATGAGGTGCATATGCTTTCCATAGGCGCCTTTAATGCGCTGCTGAAAACACTGGAGGAACCTCCGGCCTATGTGATTTTCATTCTGGCGACGACAGAAGTGCATAAGATTCCTATAACAATTCTTTCCAGATGCCAGAGATATGACTTCAGGAGGCTTACTGCAGAGCTGATAACGCAGGCACTGGCAGAGCTGGCAGTCAAGGAAGGAATAGATTTTGAAGAGAAGGCACTTAAGCATATTGCGAGAACGGCCGACGGTTCCATGAGGGATGCCATCAGCCTGTTTGACCAGTGTATTTCCTTTTACTTGAACGAGCCGCTTACATATGAACATGTTCTGGGCATCCTGGGTGCGGTGGATACGGAAGTATTCACTTATTTTACGGAAAAGCTGATAAACAGAGATGCCATTTCATGTATAAACAGGCTGGACAGACTGGTAATGAAAGGCGTGGACATTTCCCAGTTTGTGCTGGATTATACCTGGTATTTACGAAACATGATGCTGCTGAAGACAAGCGATGAGGTCAGCGAGGAGCTGCTGAGCATATCGGCAGAGAAGCTGGATGCCCTGAAAACCTCAGCCGGATCCGTTTCTATGGAGATCCTGCTCAGATATATCCGAATTTTATCCGAGCTCTCCAATAATCTGAAATATACTTCCCAGAAAAGAATAACGGTGGAAACGGCCCTGATAAAAATGGCGGTTCCCCAAATGGAGAACGATATGGGATCCATACTGGAGCGGCTGAATATCCTGGAGGGAAAACTGGAAAAAGGAATTCCCATGGTTCAGGCGGATCAGCTGGAGACCGGTCCAAAGCTGGAAAAATCCAGCAAACCCAAGCCGGTTCTTCCCCAGGCTGGAATAGAGGATGTCAAATATGTGGTGGACAACTGGGGAAAACTTGTGCGGCATCTGGAGGGCGGACTGAAAGTCTGCTTGGGCAAGGCAAAACTAAGCGCAAAGGAAGAAAACACCCTTCTTATGGTGTTTTCCGACTCTTATGCCTGCAAGCTGGTAGAGAAAGAGGCGGAGTATATTAAGAACATAATCCGACAGGAAATAGGAAAGCAGATACATATAGAAACGAAACAGCTGGAGACGGAAGAAAGATTTGAAGATCATTATGCAGAAATTCGCAGCAAAATAAACATACCGATTATCGTAGAAGAGGAGGAATAAAAAATGGCAAAAAAAGGTGGATTTTCAGGGGGAATGCCCGGAAATATGAGTAATTTATTAAAACAGGCACAGAAGATGCAGCAACAGATGGAAGAGAAAACAAAAGAGCTGGAAAGCAAGGAGTTTACGGCTACAGCAGGTGGCGGAGCGGTTGAAGTTACGGTTTCCGGGAAAAAAGAGGTCACCAAGATCAAGCTTTCCCAGGAAGTGGTGGATCCGGAAGACATCGAAATGCTGGAGGACCTTATCATGGCAGCAACCAACGAGGCGCTCAGGAAGATGGAAGGCGTGTCCCAGGGAATCATGTCAGAGGTTACCGGTGGTCTCGGAGGAGGCCTCGGCGGAGGGCTGCCTGGAGGATTTCCTTTCTAGACCGGGAGCAAAAAATAATGGAATATTACAGTAATTATATTACAAAACTTATAGAATCCCTTTCCGCATTGCCGGGAATTGGCGCAAAGTCCGCACAGAGACTGGCGTTTCATATCGTAAATATGGATGGGCAGCAGGTTCAGAGGCTGGCAGACGCCATGGTATCCGCCAGAGAAAATGTCCGGTATTGTAAGGAATGTTTCACTCTTACCGATGACGATCTTTGCCCGATATGTAAAAGTCTTGTCCGTGACAAGTCCACAATCATGGTGGTGGAAAACACGAAGGATCTTGCCGCTTATGAAAAGACAGGAAAGTACAGCGGAATTTATCATGTGCTTCACGGTGCCATAGCCCCTATGCTGGGGATAGGACCAGGTGACATCCGGCTGAAGGAACTGATGGCAAGGCTCAGGGACGATACGGTAAAAGAAGTCATAATTGCAACAAATTCAAGCCTTGAAGGGGAGACAACCGCCATGTATATCAGTAAGCTCATAAAACCCGTGGGTATAAAGGTGACAAGAATTGCCAGCGGTGTTCCGGTAGGCGGCGATCTGGAATGCATAGATGAAGTGACCCTGCTTCGCGCGTTGGAAGGACGAATTGAAATTTAGAGAGATTTCAGGAAGATGGGGTGAGCGTGTTGGATAAATACGAACTCAATTTAAAAACAGAACAGCTGATAAAACTGCATAGAGAAAAAGATTATAATACCGCCGCGGAAATAGCAGACAGCTTTGAGATTAAGAAACTTAAGGATTTAAGACTTATAAATATTATTGCGGATGTATATGAGAAAACCAGCCAGTATGAAAAAGCAAAGGACATCCTGTCCCTGGCTTATGAGAGGCTGCCAATGGGGAGACAGCTGGCTTACCGCCTTACTACCCTGTCCCTGAAGACCGGGACAATCGAGGATGCGCAGGAGTATTATGACGATTTCGTGCAGCTGTCACCTAAAGATGCCGGGAAATATGTGCTCCAGTACGAAATAGCCAGAGCCAAGGGAGAACCATTGGAAAAGCAGGCGGCTATATTGGAAAAATTCGTTTCTGTTGAACTGGACGAACGATGGCAGTATGAACTGGCCATGCTTTATAATGAAATGGGCCAGACAGAAAAATGTATAGAACTATGTGATGAGATTATTCTATGGTTCAATGAAGGCACATATGTTGATAAGGCAATGGAGCTCAAAAGACTGCATGTCCCTCTGACCAGAAGTCAGCAGGAGAGGTACGAAAAGAAGCACCAGGCTGCAGAGGAACCGGAAGAACTCCTGGAAGAATCACCCGAACCGGGAGAAACACAGAGGGTATTGGAAGTAGAGGAAGAAATCGAGATTATGGAAGTGGAAGTGCAGCCGACGGTTGGCGGCCTCATGGAAGCTTTTGATGAGAAACAAAAGAAGATTCTGGAAGAAGCGAGAAGCGAAATTGAAAAGACGCTTCAGGAAGTAATCGCGGCCGATCTGGAGGAAGAAATGCAAGAGGAAGACGAACCAGAACCTGAGGCAGAGCCAGAAACGGAAACGGAGCCAGAAGTGGAAACGAAACCGGAAATGGAAGCAGAAACGGAAACAGAAGCAGAAGAAATAATCTGGGAAGAGCAGGAAATAGGACTGACGCCGGAATCAGAAGCTGAACTGGAGGAAATCTGTCTCGGATTAGATGATGCATACAGGGAGATATTCGAAAAATATTTGTGCATAGATGGTTTGGAAAAACAACTGTGCCTGGCATTGCATAACCTGGTCGAAAAGTATGACCGGGACGGAACCTCGGAAAAAAACAATCTCATCGTTATGGGGGATGCCAAGACCGGAAAGACATCTTTTGCCATTAAGCTCATCAAGGAAGTGAACAGGGAAAGAGACAGAAGGGGAAGAAAAATCGTAAAGGTAAAGGGTTCGAACCTTAACGGAAAAGACATTGCCAATACATTATCCAAACTTATCGGAACAGATCTGATTATCGAAAGGGCTGCCAGCATGAGCACTTCAACAGCCAGGGAACTGGTTAAGGCCATGAAGGGCTACACTGGAGATATGATTATCGTTTTCGAGGACAACAATACTGCCATCGACAGGCTGCTGGGCGTTACCCCCGATCTTAAGGAAATGTTTCCCAATGTGATAAACATCCAGGGACCCGGGATAAAGGAATGGGTGGAATTTGCCAGCCAGTATGCAAAGGAATCCGGGTATGATATTGATGAAATGGGCAGGCTTGCCCTTCATGTCCGAATAGGAAATCTCTGCAGCACACGTGAAAATATAATCGCAGAGGACACCTGGGAAATCGTTGATGAAGCAATTAAAAGAAGTAAAAGCGGGAAGCTGCTGGGTCTTTTCAGGAAGAAAGGCAGCCAGCGAAAAGTTTTAAGGGAAACGGACTTCATGTAATAGATTATAGGAGGAGACGAATTTGAAATTTTTTATTGATACAGCAAACATCGAAGAGATAAGAGAGACGGAAGCAATGGGGATTATCTGTGGTGTTACTACGAATCCTTCTCTTATTGCAAAAGAAGGAAGAAACTTTTCAGAGGTAATTGCGGAAATCGCCTCCATAGTGGACGGTCCCATAAGTGGGGAAGTGAAGGCTACTACGGTTGACAGCTTGAAAATGATTGAAGAAGGAATGGAGATTGCAAAGATCCATCCAAATATGGTGGTCAAAATCCCCATGACGAGTGAGGGACTGAAGGCCTGCAAGGGATTGACATCGAAAGGCATCAAGACGAATGTCACACTTGTTTTTTCTGCGAATCAGGCACTCCTTGCGGCGAGAGCCGGTGCTACCTACGTCTCACCTTTTGTCGGGAGACTGGATGATATATCCGAACCGGGGGTTGAGCTGATCCGGTCGATTGCGGAAATCTTTGAAATCCATAATATTGAAACGGAAATAATCGCTGCGTCTATCAGACATACCATGCATGTCACGGACTGTGCGCTTGCAGGAGCCGATATTGCAACGGTTCCATATAAAGTACTTATGCAGATGGTCAAACATCCACTGACAGACCAGGGTATCGTGAAGTTCCAGGAGGATTATAGAGCGGTATTCGGCGAATAGAAAAGAGGAAAACCTAATATGAACAACCATGAATTGAAAAAAAAGGCAAATGAAATACGCAAAGGGGTGATTACGGCAGTATACAATGCCCAGTCAGGACACCCCGGCGGATCCCTTTCCGCTACAGATATTCTGACATACCTTTATTTTGAAGAAATGAATATTGACCCTGCGGATCCCAAAAAACCGGACAGGGATCGTTTTGTCCTGTCAAAGGGACACGGGGCACCGGGGCTGTATTCTGCACTGGCAAACAGGGGGTATTTTCCGATTAAGGAACTGGAAACATTAAGGAAATTGGGATCCAGGCTTCAAGGCCATCCCGACATGAAGGGAACCCCGGGCGTGGATATGTCAACGGGATCTCTGGGGCAGGGGATATCAGCCGCAGCAGGAATGGCTCTGTCGGCAAAACTCAGCAAAGAAGAATACAGGATATATGCGCTTTTGGGCGACGGAGAGCTTCAGGAGGGAGAAGTCTGGGAAGCATTCATGTTTTCCGGCCATCATAAACTGGACAACCTGGTCGTGATAATAGACAGCAACGGCTTGCAGATAGATGGAAATGTGGAAGATATCTGCTCGCCATGCCCTATAGATCAGAAGCTGAAGGCATTTAAATTCCACGTCATTTTAGCGGATGCCCATGATTTTGACAGTCTCCGCCAGGCTTTTGAGGAAGCAAGAATGGTCAAGGGGATGCCGACGGCAATTATTGCCGACAGCGTAAAAGGTAAAAACGTATCCTTTATGGAAAACAAGTCGTCCTGGCATGGTAAAGCACCAAATGAAGAGGAATACAGAATCGCCATGGAAGAATTGGAAAGGATGGGTGAAGAGCTATGTCAGAAGTAAAGAAAATTGCAACCCGCGAAAGCTATGGGGAGGCTTTGGTGGAGCTTGGAATGAAAATGGATAACCTGGTAGTCCTGGATGCGGACCTGGCAGGGGCCACCAAAACGAGTACTTTTCAGAAAGTTTTTCCTGAGAGGCACATTGACTGCGGCATCGCGGAAGCAAATATGATGGGGATTGCAGCAGGTCTTGCCACAACCGGAAAACTTCCCTTCGCCAGCACCTTTGCCATGTTTGCTGCTGGAAGAGCTTATGAGCAGGTAAGAAATTCCATTGCATATCCCCATCTGAATGTGAAAATAGGAGCCACCCATGCGGGTGTGTCTGTCGGGGAAGACGGCGCAAGCCACCAGTGCATTGAAGACCTTGCTCTTATGAGGGTTATCCCGGGGATGGTCGTGATCAACCCCTCCGATGATGTCGAGGCAAGAGCTGCAGTATTTGCGGCGGCTGAATATAATGGACCTGTCTACTTAAGGTTTGGCAGACTTGCCATTCCGGTAATCAATACAAATCCAGACTATCACTTTGAAATTGGAAAAGGAATCGTGCTCCGGGAAGGCAGGGATATCACCCTGGTTGCCACTGGACTTCCCGTGGGAGAAGCCCTGAAGGCAGCAGAAATGCTTTCCGAAAAGGACGGGATATCCGCAAAAGTAATCAACATCCATACAATCAAACCTTTGGATGAGGAACTCATCGTATCGGCAGCGAAGGAGACGAATAAAATAGTCACCATAGAAGAGCACTCCATAATAGGAGGACTTGGAGGAGCTGTATGTGAGACGCTCTCAAAGGAATATCCTGTGAAGGTTCTCCGAATTGGAGTCAATGACGTTTTTGGCGAATCCGGAACCGGCTGGGAACTGATTGAAAAACACGGATTGGACGCTGAAGGAATATATAACAGGGTAAAAGAATTTTACCTGCAGGAGTCATAAAGGAAAACCGGGATGGAAAACAAAGATTACCTCGAAACATTTCTGGGAACTGGGGAGAACAACGCAGAGGGAAAGAGTCTTAAGGAGTTTCTGGAGGAATATAACCCAAAAGAATATGATGCTCCATCCCATACCGTGGACTGCCTTGTATTTCAGCGGGAGAACCTTTCCGGAAATCTGAAAATATTAATGATAAAAAGAAAAAATCATCCCAACATAGGCTTCTGGGCACTTCCCGGAGGCTTTGTTGATATGGAGGAAGATCTGGAATCTGCCGCCTCCAGGGAGCTGGAAGAAGAGACAGGACTAAAGGGCGTCCAGATGGAGCAGCTGGCATCCTATGGGGCTGTGCACCGTGACCCGAGGACAAGGGTCATAACAACAGCCTTCATAGGAATGATTTGCAGTGGAATGCCCGGGCTCCGTGCTGGAGATGACGCGCAGGATGCGCTCTGGTTTGAAGTGGAGTTCAATCTGCTGTCCGAACGGGAAATTGAGGAGGCAGGGGCTCCTTCTGTTGAAAAGACGTATCGCCTGATTGTGGAAAACAAGTCATTTGACCTCCGGCTGGAAGCCCGAATCCAGTCCATATCCATCCGGGATGGGATGATAAAAAATACAAAGTACACTGTAAAACACGCCGTCGGACTGGCTTCAGACCATCCGGCCATCATCGCCGAAGGAATACAGTATCTTCGCAGTTTAAAGGAGTAGTTAAACATGGATAAGGAAAAAGAACAGGTATTTGTAATTGGCCATAAAAATCCGGACACTGATTCCATATGTTCATCCATTGCATATGCATATTTAAAAAACAAAACGGGTGAGCATGAATATATTCCCAGGAGAGCTGGAAAAATAAACGAGGAAACACAGTATGTCCTGAAGAGGTTCAAGGTAAAAGAGCCATCCTATATTTCAGAAGTGGGTACTCAGATAAAGGATATTGAAATCCGAAGGGTAGAAGGTGTGGCGGATGACATATCCCTTAAAACCGCCTGGTCCCTGATGAAAAAAATTGATATTGCCACGCTCCCCATTGTCAGCCAGAGCAGACTGAAAGGTCTCATCACCATTGATGACATTGCGAGATCCTATATGGAGGTGTACGACAACAGGATACTTTCCGAGGCTGGAACCCGCTATAAAAGCATAGCAGAAACCCTGGAGGGTGAGGTTATCGTTGGGGATGAAGAGGCATCTTTCTGCAAGGGAAAGGTCCTGATAGCTGCGGCAAAACCCGAAGTAATGGAAACCTTCATCGATGAAGGAGATATGGTCGTTGCAGGTGACCGCTATGAATCACAATTTTGCGCCATAGAATCGGGTGCTGCCTGTATTATTCTCTGTGTCGGTGCTGAGATATCCGCCACCATAAGGAAGCTTGCCACAGAAAGAGGATGCGTCGTCATCACTACGGAACTGGACTCCTATACTGTTGCAAGGCTTATCAATCAGAGTATTCCGATCCGGCATTTCATGTCCACGGAAAACCTCATGATTTTCAGGGAAGAGGATTATATTGAACAGATAAAATATACAATGGCTAAATACAGATTCAGGTATTTCCCGATACTGGATGTAGATGACAGATATGTCGGCATGATTTCGAAAAGAAATATGCTGAATGCAGCAAGAAAGAAACTCATCCTTGTGGACCACAATGAAAAAAGCCAGGCTGTAGAGGGGGTCGAAGAAGCAGAAATTCTCGAGATAATCGACCACCACAGGATTGGATCCATAGAAACCATCAATCCTGTATACTTCAGAAACCAGCCTCTTGGATGTACAGCCACCATTATATATGATATGTTCTGCGAGAATGATGTGGAAATTCCAAAGGAGATCGCCGGATTGCTTTGCTCTGCCATTTTATCGGATACCCTGTACTATACGTCTCCTACCTGTACTGCGAAAGACCGGAAAGCAGGAGAAAGCCTGGCTAAAATAGCGGAAATTGACACGGATGAATTTGCCGGAGAGATGTTTAAGGCAGGAAGCAGCTTTAAGGGAAAAACAGCCGGAGAAATATTTTATCAGGACTGCAAGGTATTTAATATCAATGATATAAGCCTGGAAATTGGTCAGGTGAACATTATCAGCAACGATGAGATACCTGAAATCAGGGAAAAAATCGTAGAATACCTAAAGGAAAACCATAGTGACGGCAGTTCGAAGATGACATTCTTTATGCTGACAAGCATAATGGACAGATCTACGACTCTTATATATTACGGAAGCAGATCGAGAGAAACGGCACAGCAGGCATTCGATATGTCCTGCGGCGAGAATTCCGTATATCTGAAAGGGATAGTCTCCCGTAAGAAACAGGTAGTTCCAGCGCTTATGGTAGCCATACAGAATTAAGGGACGCAAAGGAGAAGGCGATGTCTAAAGAAATATGGAAACCTGGTAATATGCTTTATCCGCTGCCAGTGGTCATGGTGAGCATGCGGGACAAAAAAGGAAGTCCGAACATCATCACAGTGGCCTGGACTGGGACCGTTTCCACCAACCCTGCCATGGTCTACATTTCTGTGCGACCTGAAAGATATTCATATTCCATTATAAAAGAAGCTGGGGAGTTTGCAATCAACCTGACAACCAGGGAGCTTGCCCGTGCCACGGACTTCTGCGGGGTGAAATCAGGCGGAAGCGTGGACAAATTTGAAGCACTGGGTCTGCATGCATGTAACGGAATACACGTGAAAGCCCCATTGATAGAGGAGAGCCCCATAAATATTGAATGCAGAACCAAACAGATAATTCCATGCGGATCTCACGATATGTTTCTGGCAGAAGTCCTTGCGGTACATGCAGACAATAAATATATGGATTCAAAAGGAAAATTCGACCTGTCAAAAGCTGAACCGATAGTCTACTCCCATGGCGATTACTATACCCTGGGAACAAAACTGGGAAAATTCGGGTACAGTGTTAAGAAAAAATAATTCTTTACAAATAGAAGAAAAAATATTATGATAGGATATGTTACAGAAATGTTACGCAAGAATTACGTTTTTTATAACGGAGATTGAACGGAGTATTCCATCATGATAATTAAGAAATTTACGAAACACCACAAGAAGCTTAAAATGACCTATGTAGCCTCGGCCATTGTCTTATGCCTACTTGTGACCATCCTGTTTCCCTATGGAAGCTATGCTTCCGCATCGGACAATTACGATTATGCCATTACCTTGAATGGCCAGGAGATTGGAACTGTAACCAGCAAAGACGTTTTTGAGGAAGCCCTGAGAAATGCAAGATTAAGAATAAATCAAGAAACTGGAACTATGATATATCTGGAACCAGAAATCGTTTTGCAGAAACAGGATACGATTTTTGCCACACAACAGACCGCGAAAGAAATTGAAGATAAGATTTATACTCTGCTTCTGGAATCCACAAATTTAAATAAAAAGCAGGCATATGTGGTAGATATGGACGGATTTACGGTTACCCTCGGAAGCCGGGAAGATGTTGTTGCCCTTCTGGATGCTGCTAAAAATAAATATGATGCAAACGGTGACTTTGAGGTGAACCTTTCTGAATCCACATCCGGAACCTATTCAAGCATCACCTATGAAATAAAAAAAACCGCAGAAGCACAGGCTGCGGCGGACGCCCAATCAGGTTCAACGGATGGGATAGTAGGCCTGGCTTTTGAAGATAATGTGGAAATTGTTGAGAGCTATGTGAATGATAGCGAAATCAGCACACTGGATGAAGCAATCAGTCAGGTTACAAAAGATAAAGAAGAAAATAAAATTTACGAAGCGGTTGCGGGAGACTGCCTGTCGACGATTGCTTCAGACTTCGGACTTACGGTGGCTCAGCTTGTGTCCATGAATGCTGGTCTGACGGAAGACTCCATAATCGGTATCGGGGATCAGGTAACCGTTACGGTACCGGAACCGGAACTTTCGGTTATAGTGAACGAACAGAAGACCTACGAAGAAGATTTTAATGCAGAAACAGTTTATATAGAAGATGACTCCATGTACCAGGGAGAGAGCGCTGTCGTAACAGAGGGTACACAGGGTCACAGACAGGTAACGGCACTCATAAGCTACAGAAATGGAGAAGAAACCAACCGGGAGATCCTTAACCAGAATGTCCTGACCGAACCGATTGCCCAGGTTGAGAAAAGAGGAACAAAGGTGCGCCCTACCTTTATAAAGCCTATTTCCGGAGGCAGCCTTTCATCGACGTTTGGTCCACGGTGGGGAACTATGCATGAGGGAGTAGATTGGGCGTGCCCTGTGGGTACATCCGTAAGAGCTTCCTGCGCAGGAACAGTTGTAAGTGCAGGCTGGTCCAACGGGTATGGATATGCCGTGGTAATCAGGCATTCAGATGGAAAACAGACAAGGTACGGACATCTCAGCAAAACGCTTGTATCTGCCGGCCAGTACGTGGAACAGAACCAGCAAATTGCACTGAGTGGAAATACCGGAGACAGCACCGGACCACATCTCCACTTCGAAATTATTGTAAACGGCAACCAGGTGGATCCGTTTAAATATCTGCAATAAGTAGGTTTATCAGGAAGATTCTCTGGTAAGGGGATCTTCTTTTTTTGTGTATACATGAAAATGTAAAAAATATTTACAATCTCATGGATTATGTTATAATCTTAAAGAGTATAGAAATAAGTTAGGCTGAGGTGCAGAATGGATCAATATATAATCAAAGGTGGAAAAATGCTTACCGGTTCCGTTGAAATCGGTGGCGCAAAAAACGCTTCCCTTGCAATAATTGCGGCGGCAATCATGACCGATGAGACCGTTATAATCGAGAATCTGCCGGATGTAGAGGATGTGAACGTGCTGCTCCAGGCAATTCAGGGAATCGGGGCGGTTGTTGAGCGCGTTGACAGGCATTGTGTTAAGATAAATGGATCCACGATATCTTCTGTCAGTGTGGATTATGAATACATAAAGAAAATTCGGGCGTCCTACTACCTTCTGGGGGCTCTTCTCGGCAAATATAAAATGGCCCAGGTTGCTCTTCCGGGCGGCTGCAACATAGGGAGCCGGCCGATAGATCAGCATATCAAAGGGTTTAAGGCTCTGGGAGCTGAAGTGACCATTGAGCACGGCATGATCCTGGCGAAGGCAGGGACACTCCAGGGCAAACATATTTACATGGATGTTGTCTCGGTAGGGGCTACAATAAACATAATGCTTGCGGCAGTCATGGCAGAAGGCATTACCGATATTGAAAATGCGGCAAAAGAGCCACACGTAGTCGATGTTGCCAATATGCTCAACAGCATGGGCGCAAACATTAAAGGAGCTGGAACAGATGTAATCCGAGTCAATGGAGTCTCCAGACTTCACGGTACCACATATTCCGTCATTCCGGACCAGATTGAAGCGGGGACTTTCATGTTTGTGGCAGCCGTGACAAGAGGAGACATTACAGTTAAAAATGTAATTCCCAAGCATTTGGAGGCGATTACCTCCAAGCTGTTGGAAATTGGATGTACGGTTGAGGAATATGATGATTCGGTCCGGGTAAAAGGATCGGAGTCTATTGTGTGTACGCATGTAAAAACTCTGCCATATCCTGGTTTTCCAACGGATATGCAGCCACAGATTTCTGTTGCCCTGGCCATGGCCAAGGGGACCAGTACCATCACAGAGAGTATTTTTGAAAACCGGTTTAAATATGTGGACGAGCTGCGCCGTATGGGTGCTTCGATTAAGGTAGAAGGAAACACAGCTATTATAGATGGTGTTAATCAATTTACGGGTGCGCAGGTTTCTGCCCCGGATTTAAGAGCAGGTGCGGCGCTTGTATTGGCAGGACTTGCGGCACAAGGTCTGACACTGGTGGAGGATATCCGCTTTATCCAGCGTGGATATGAAGACTTCGACGGAAAATTAAGGGCACTGGGTGCTCAGATTGAAGAAGTGTCCTCAGAGAAGGATGTCCAGAAATTCAAACTCAAAGTCGGCTGAAAATAAAATATTGACAATGTGATAAATCTAATGTAGTATTTCATTTATAAATTATATAGAAGCTTCTCTTATTCAGAGTGATGGAGATACAAGGATCTACGAAGTCACGGCAACCCCTTAACAGGAAGGTGCCAACCTGAGCGAGCAATCGATCAATAAGAGGATTTGATTTACCTTGTAATCGAGTCCACTTTTAGTGGGCTTATTTTAATGAAAAATTGTATGCAGGAGGCAGACAGATGGAAAAGATACTTTTTACTTCGGAATCAGTAACAGAGGGACATCCGGATAAAATATGCGACCAGATTTCAGATGCGATATTAGATGCAGTGCTGGAACAGGATCCTATGGGAAGGGTTGCTTGCGAAACGTGTGTAAGTACTGGTCTTGTACTTATCATGGGAGAAATTTCCGCAAAAGCTAATGTGGATTACCAGAGAGTTGCCCGGGAGACTATCAAGAAAATAGGATATGACAGTTCCGCGGTAGGATTCGACGGCGATACATGTGCGGTAATGGTTGCAATGAATAAGCAGTCTTTGGATATTGCAATGGGTGTAGATAATGCACTGGAGGCAAGAGAGCAGAATATGACTGATTCACAGCTGGATGCAATCGGAGCCGGCGATCAGGGTATGATGTTCGGCTACGCTACAAACGAGACAGAAGAATATATGCCTTACGCCATCTGCCTGGCTCATAAGCTGACCTACAGACTTGCTCAGATCAGAAAGGATGGAACACTTCCCTACCTTCGTCCGGATGGAAAGGCTCAGGTCACAGTGGAGTATGACGAGGACAATAATCCTGTACATATAAACACGGTTGTCCTCTCCACCCAGCACTCCCCGGAAGTCAGCCAGGAGCAGATAGCACTGGACATAAGAAAATATGTTTTCAAGGAGGTACTGCCATCCTCCATGATCGATGACAAGACCAAATTTCTGATTAACCCAACCGGCAGGTTTGTAATAGGCGGACCGAATGGCGACTGCGGTCTTACTGGTCGGAAAATCATTGTAGATACATATGGTTCCTCAGCCAGACACGGAGGAGGAGCATTTTCCGGAAAAGATCCTACTAAAGTGGACAGATCTGCAGCCTATATGGCCAGGTATATCGCAAAAAATATCGTGGCGGCCGGGCTGGCTGACAGATGCGAGATACAGCTATCTTACGCAATTGGCGTAGCATATCCGACATCTATCATGGTAGACACATTCGAAACCGGAAAACTTAGCAACCGCAGCCTGATTCAGATCATCAAGGAGAATTTTGACTTGAGGCCGGCGGGGATAATCAAATCTCTGGATCTTAGAAGACCGATATACGGCAATACGGCAACATATGGACATTTTGGACGGGAAGATGTACAATTCCCATGGGAACGGCTTGATAAAACGGATACTTTGAAAAAATATCTGTAACAGGACAGACTTTATTAACAATTGCGCAAATCTTCGTAAACGTGTATAATCGCATGTATAAAGAGAAGATTTGTGCAATTTTTTCTTATTTTAGGACAATCAAGGAGGATTTACAAGATGGCTCAGGCAAAGAAGCTTGTTGAAGCGATAACACCAATGGAAGAAGATTTTTCCAGATGGTATACGGATGTCGTGAAAAAAGCGGAATTAATTGAATACTCGAGTGTTAAAGGGTGCATGATTTTAAGGCCTAACGGTTATGCCATTTGGGAAAATGTACAGAAAGAACTGGACCGGATGTTTAAAGAAACCGGAGTTGAAAACGTATATATGCCGATGTTTATACCGGAAAGTCTTCTGCAGAAAGAAAAAGATCATGTGGAAGGTTTTGCACCAGAGGTAGCATGGGTAACACAGGGGGGGCTGGAGCCGCTGGCGGAACGTTTGTGCGTAAGACCGACATCCGAGACCCTGTTTTGTGATTTTTACTCGAATATTATCCAGTCTTACAGGGATCTGCCCAAATTATATAATCAATGGTGTTCTGTCGTAAGATGGGAAAAGACTACCAGGCCGTTTCTGCGGTCCACAGAATTTCTATGGCAGGAAGGGCATACGGCTCACGCCACCGCGGAGGATGCAGAAGAAAGAACAATCCAGATGCTGGACATATATGCTGAGTTTTGCGAAAAATTTCTTGCAATACCGATGGTTAAAGGAAAGAAGACGGACAAGGAAAAATTTGCAGGAGCGGAATCCACCTATACTATAGAAGCTTTGATGCACGATGGAAAAGCTCTGCAGTCCGGAACCAGCCATAACTTTGGGGATGGATTTGCAAAAGCATTCGATATCCAGTATACAGATAAGGAAAACAAACTGCAGTATGTACACCAGACTTCCTGGGGCCTGTCGACCAGGATTATCGGTGCGATAATCATGGTTCACGGAGATGACAGCGGGCTTGTACTGCCGCCGATGATTGCTCCCGTACAGGTTATGGTAGTTCCAATTGCTCAGCATAAAGAGGGAGTATTGGAAGCCGCGGCGAAAATCAAAGCAGGTCTTGCTGGCGTAAGGGTGGCACTGGATGACTCGGACAAATCGCCGGGCTGGAAGTTCAGCGAACAGGAAATCAGAGGGATCCCGCTAAGAATAGAAATCGGACCGAAGGACATGGAGGCCGGACAGGCTGTCATCGTCCGCAGGGATACCAGGGAAAAAATTACAGTTTCCCTCGATTCTATTGCAGCGAAAACGTTGGAAGTCATGGAAACCATGCAGAATGAGATGCTGGAAAGAGCGAGAAAACACAGGGACGAGCATACGTTTTCAGCAGTTACTTATGAAGAATTCAAGGACACCATCGCCAATAGGCCTGGTTTTGTAAAAGCCATGTGGTGTGGTGAAGAAACCTGCGAGCTGAAAATCAAGGAAGATACAACGGCAACCAGCAGATGCATGCCTTTCGAAGAAGAAAACATTTCCGATACATGCGTGTGTTGTGGGAAACCGGCTAAAACTATGGTTTATTGGGGAAAAGCATATTAATGGGCAGTATATACAATGGAAACAAAAATATTAATATAGATATTCCGGAGGATGTCCAATATATTATGGACACCCTGAATGAAAAGGGTTTTGAGGCCTACGCAGTAGGAGGATGCATCAGGGATTCCCTTTTGAAGAGACAGCCCGAAGACTGGGATATCACGACATCGGCTCACCCTTCGGAAATAAAAGCGCTTTTTAGAAATACCGTGGATACAGGAATAAAACATGGGACGGTGACGGTACTCTGGGGAAAGAATGCCTTTGAGGTCACGACCTACAGGGTTGAAGGGGAATATGAAGACAACCGGCATCCAACCTCGGTTTGTTTTATTTCCAATCTGATCGAGGATCTGCAGCGCAGGGATTTCACTATAAATGCCATTGCGTATAATACGGAAGACGGACTGGTGGATCCTTTTGGCGGACTTATTGATCTGCGCTACAAACTCATCCGATGCGTAGGAGATCCCAAGGAAAGATTTGCGGAGGATGCGCTCCGGACTTTGAGGGCCATACGCTTTTCAGCCCAGCTGGGGTTTGATATTGAAGGCAGAACGAAAGAATGCATTTCTGAAATGTCGGAGCTTATCGTGAATATCAGTATGGAAAGAGTCCAGTCTGAATTGGATAAGATTCTGTGCTCAAAAAATCCAGGCAAAATAAGGCTGGTATATGAGACGGGCATTTCAGTCCATATTCTGCCGCAGCTGGATATCATGATGAACACTCCGCAGAATTCGATATATCATAAATACAGCGTAGGAGAGCATACTCTGGCGGTGTTGGAGAATACAAGGGGGAATCATTACCTCAGATGGGCAGCTCTGCTGCATGACGTAGGAAAGCCGGACGCCAGGATAGAAGACCAGGATGGACGGGATCACTATTATAATCACGGCAAAACCGGATCCGAGATGGCACACCAAATCCTGCGGGATCTGAAGTTTGACAAGAAAACCATAAATATTGTAACAAGACTGGTGAAATTCCACGATTACAAAACCGAAATGAATGAGCAAAATATCCGCAGGGCGATTGCAAAGATCGGTCCGGATATTTTCCCGCTGTATATTGAGCTTTCCTATGCAGATTTGGCGGCAAAAAGCCGGTTTGCCATTGAGAAGAGCTTCGGCTATCTGAAATATCTTAAAGAAACGTATGAAAAGATAGTGGAACGGCAGGATCCGCTTTCCATGAAAGATTTAAAAATAAGCGGCAAGGATCTGCTGGAAATGGGGTTTTCAAAAGGGGAAACCATTGGCAGAGTGCTAAATGAATTGCTGGATAGGGTTTTAGGGGATCCATCATTAAATGAACGTGATATTCTTTTAGAATATGTAAGAAATCATAACCTGTGGGGGGAACAATGTATAAAGAGAGATACCAGGAATGGCTGAGCAATCCGTATTTTGACGACGAAACAAAAAAGGAGCTGCTTGGAATAAGGGACAATGAAAAAGAAATCGAGGACAGATTCTACCGGGATCTGGAATTTGGAACCGGCGGCTTAAGGGGTATCATGGGAGCCGGGACCAATCGGATGAATATATATATTATCAGAAAAGCAACACAGGGATTTGCCAATTATATTATCAGTCAGAAAAAAGCAACACAGGGAGTGGTGATTGCATTTGATTCCAGACACTGTTCCGGACAATTCGCCATGGAGGCTGCGCTCTGCCTGAATGCAAACGGTATAAAAACCTACGTGTTTGAAAGTCTCCGTCCGACCCCGGTGCTTTCCTATGCGGTCAGGGAGTTGGGCTGTGTGGGAGGAATCAACGTAACAGCCAGCCATAATCCACCTGAATATAACGGATATAAAGTATACTGGGAAGATGGCGCACAGGTTACGCCGCCACATGATACGGCTATTATGTCGGAAGTGGAAAGCCTGACGGATTTCTGTGCCGTTAACACAATGCGGCTCGAAGAGGCTGTATCGAAAGGGCTTTATGTTGAAATCGGGGAAGAGTTGGATTCCCGATATATGGGGGAACTGAAGAAATATGTCTTGAATCCGGAATGTATAAAGGAAAACCAGGACAAATTGAATATTATCTTCACGCCGCTGCATGGATCTGGAAATGTTCCAGTCAGAAGAATTCTGTCCGAAATCGGATTCACGAATGTTCATGTGGTAAAGGAACAGGAACTCCCGGACGGGGACTTTCCGACGGTGGGTTATCCTAACCCGGAAGCCAGGGAAGCTTTTGAGCTTGCCCTGAAGCTTGCTCCAACATATGATGCAGATCTGGTTCTGGCCACGGATCCGGACTCAGACAGACTGGGAGCATATGTCCTTAACCGTAAAACAGGAGAGTATATGGCCCTTACGGGAAACATGACAGGATGCCTTCTGGCAGAATACAGATTGGGGCAAATGAAGGAAAAGGGGACAATACCGGAAGACGGAGCCCTGATAAAGACTATTGTGACCACAAATATGGCCGATGCGGTAAGTGACTACTACGGAATAGATCTGTATGAAGAACTGACCGGATTTAAATATATCGGACAGAAGATATTGGAATTCGAGAAGACAGGAAAGGGAACCTTCCTTTTTGGATTTGAAGAAAGCTACGGATGTCTTATCGGGGATTATGCCCGGGATAAGGATGCAGTATCAGCGGCCATGGCGATGTGTGAGGCCGCAGCGTATTACAAATCGCTGGGTATGACCTTGTGGGACGCTCTGATCGGGATGTATGAAAAGTACGGTTATTATAAAGACGATATTGTTTCTGTAACCATGAAGGGAAAAGAAGGAGCAGAAAGAATCTCTGCCATTATGCAGACCCTTCGCAAGAATTATCTCCAGGAAATCGGAGGATTACGGGTGCAGGCGGTCAGGGACTATCAGTCCGGCACCAGGTGTCTGACGGAATCGGGAGAAACCGAGAAACTGACACTGCCTGCGTCGAATGTCCTTTATTATGAGCTGGAGGAGTCATCCTGGGTATGTGTAAGGCCATCCGGAACGGAGCCCAAAATCAAGCTGTATTTTGGTGTCAAGGGAACTAGTCTGTCGGATGCAGATGAAAAAGCACTGAAACTAGGGGAAAGCATCATGGAAATTTGTAATTGCGCTTTTTAGCTTGGAAATGTATAATATATCTTATTTTGAGGTGATGATTTGGACTCATTGAAAGTAAAAGCCTATGGAAAAATTAATATCGGTCTTGATGTAATGGCAAAGAGGGAAGATGGATACCATGAAGTCCGCATGGTCATGCAGACGGTCCGGATCCACGACAATATCAAAGTGGATAAGGCTTCATCCGGAGATATCAGTATCACTACCAATTTGGGATTTATTCCAACGGATAAAAAGAACCTCGTCTATAAAGCCGCAAAACTTCTAATGGATGAGTTTGCAATAAATTGCGGTGTCAGCATCGACCTGCAGAAGCACATTCCTGTTTCAGCAGGTATGGGGGGCGGGAGCAGCGATGCAGCTGCGATTCTCTACGCCATGAACAAATTATTCAAGCTTGGTCTGAGCAAAAAGGAACTTATGGAAAGAGGTGCGCTTATAGGCGCGGATGTGCCGTTCTGCCTGATGAAGGGCACGGCTCTTGCCGAAGGCATCGGGGAAAATGTGACCCGAATAGCTCCTATGCCGGAATGCTGCATTCTGATAGCAAAACCCGGATTTTCCGTTTCAACAAAACATGTATATGAAAAGCTCCGTCTGAACGAAATCCAGAGCCACCCGGATATTGACGGAATTATTGATGCAATAGAAGAGGAAGATATCTATGAGATGTCTTCTCTGATGGGGAATGTTTTGGAGAGCGTTACGGTTAAGGAACATCCGGTAATCGAAGATATTAAAATGGCAATGATTGATAATGGTGCATTGAATTCCATAATGAGCGGCAGCGGTCCGTCTGTATTTGGCATTTTTGATGAACCGGAAGAAGCAGAATTCGCAATGAATGCGATAAGAGAAATGAAGCTGGCAAAACAGATATTTTTGACAGAGCCCCATAATGTCGAATAAGAACTGGAGGAAAAATAATGAAAAATCTGGACATAGCTAATGATGAGTTTTTGCCTTTACGGGACATCGTGTTCAGGAATTTAAGGGAGGCCATTATTAAAGGCGACTTAAAGCCCGGAGAAAGACTCATGGAAATTAAACTTGCCCAGAAACTGGGGGTCAGCAGGACACCTGTAAGGGAAGCCATCCGGATGCTTCAGCTGGAAGGCCTTGTTACCATGGAACCACGCAGGGGAGCGGAAGTAGCTCCTATTACGGCAAAAGAACTGACAGATGTTCTGGAGGTCCGAACAGCCCTGGAATGCCTGGCGGCAGAGCTGGCATGCGAGAGAATCACAGAAGAAGAAGAAGAGAATCTGAGAAACTCACTGTCCGTTTTCAAGGAAGCTATAGAAAAAAATGAACTGACCGAAGTGGCAGGTATAGATGCACATTTTCACGAGCTGATATACAAGGCAACCAAGAATGAGCGGCTTGTTCAGATTCTGAATAATCTGCGGGAGCATATCTTCCGGTACAGGCTGGAATATATCCGGGAAATCGAAAGAAGACAGGATCTGCTGGACGAACATATCGACATCGTAAATGCAATACTCAACCATGATAAAGAAGCAGCAAGAAACGGCATGAAAAAGCATATCGAAAAACAGGAAAAATATATTCTTACGGTAATAAACGAAGACCATACGGGAAGATAAACCCGGGAGGCATAAATGAAAACTGAAAATGAACGTGCAAATCCTATCGGCGTGTTTGACTCAGGTGTGGGGGGGCTGACCGTCGTACGGGAAATCATGCGCCAGCTTCCGGGAGAGAAGATCATCTATTTTGGAGATACGGCCCGGGTGCCTTATGGAAGTAAGTCAAAAGAAACCATTACAAAATATTCAAGGCAGATCATACGTTTTTTAAAAACCAAAAATGTCAAGGCAATCGTCATAGCCTGCAACACCGCCAGCGCCTATGCCCTTGAGGATATCAAGAATGAAATCGATATTCCCATCATGGGAGTTATAGAACCCGGAGCCCGTGCAGCCGCAATGACGACCGCCAATAAACGCATAGGGATAATCGGTACGGAAGCCACTATAGCCAGCGGGATTTATTCCGAATTTATAAAGAAAATCCTCACAGACGCAAAGGTTGCTGGGAAAGCTTGTCCACTTTTCGTGCCTCTTGTGGAAGAAGGGTACACGGATGATCCGGTGACGACGGAGATAGCATCCAGGTATCTGAAGGACCTTAAACAGGAAAATATCGATACACTGATTTTAGGATGCACCCACTATCCTCTTCTGCGCAAAACGATTGCAGATATTATGGGCAGTGGAGTCTCTCTTGTTAATCCGGCATATGAGACGGCCACACAACTCCGGGAAATGCTTATGAAGGAAGGCCTTATGGCAGAAGAGAAACTGGATGAAGAAAGCGGAAAATATGAGATTTTTGTGAGTGATACTACCAAAAAATTTGAAGATTTCGCAAGAACCATCCTCCCATCCGATTTTGATTCCATAAGAAAAATAAACATTGAAGAATATTGAGGTAGAAGATAAGTTGACAAAAGAAGTATTGTTATCCATATCCGGAATCCAATTCGATAATAACGAGGATGAACCAATCAAAGTCATAACCGCGGGAGAATACTTCTTTGAGGATGACATACATTATATAAATTATGAAGAGGTTTCGGAAGACAAGCCCAAAGAAGTGACAAAATGTACGATAAAGATCAAAAACAATGGACTGGAAATGATTAAGAACGGACCGATGTCCGTTCATATGATTTTTGAAGAAGGGCGGAAACATGTAAGCTATTACAACACCCCGTACGGGGATTTGGTTGTGGGGACTTATACAAACCGTGTCAGAATGTCCCGGCAGGAGGATGCCATGGAAATCACCATTTCCTATGGACTCGAAATTAATGGACAGCATATCTCCAACAGCGAAATAGTGGTGAATGTACAGTCAAAAGAAAAGGCAGATCTTAAGCTTTAGCTTAGATCTGCCTTTTTGTTATCGTTTATTTCCTTTGAAAAAATTCCCTTTGAAAAATCCTTTTTTCTTCTTTGGCTCATAGACAGGGCCGCGGATTCTTTTTGCAGCAGTGACATATATACCGCTTACACTGGCTTTGACTTCCTGTTTAGGAAGAAGCTGCGGAAAGATCTTCTCGTCACACATAAGTGACATGACCTTAGCTCCGACTTTTACCTTTAATACAGGAACTTTGGTCCATCTTAAATATTTGGGAGTCTGTTCATATACTATCTTGGGAAGACCCGCATCTTTTATCTTCATCATTTTTTTGTCGATGATGTAGAAAGACATGCTCTGGGAAGCTGCCTCCAATGCCTCTTGATTCGCTTTTGATTTCTTTTCCGTTCGTTTGCTTAAAAAATATAGAGCACCTATTATTGAAACAAGTACTACTAATGAAATTATAAAAACTATCGCGCCGGTATTCATAAAAACCTCCTACTATATCTGCATGTCGATTATTTTATCATAGTTGCATGATAAAATACAGTCCTTTTTTCTGCGATATTATGTTATACTGTATGCGAATATATGCATAAAAATACTATATAATAAATCGATAATAAATGCAATGAGGAGGGTATTATTTGACCAATTTTTTCGATACAGCCGTCAAGGTTTGGGAGTGGCTGATAAATAATATTGTTTATATCAATATAATATTTGCGTTTATCATCGTATTCTTCCAACGCCGGAATCCCATGTCGGTATGGAGCTGGCTTCTTGTGCTTTATTTTATACCAATTGTAGGATTTATCCTTTATATATTCCTTGGCCATGATTATCATAAAAAGTTGATGTTTAAGACTAAAGAAATCGAAGATATAATTAATTCTGAAATCAAACGGCAGGAAGATGATATCGTAAATAATGAGCCGATTATTTCGGATCCGAGACTTAAGGATTTTGCCGATTTGATCTATTACAATCTGTCCGCGGATAAGGCTGTTTATTCTGAAAACAATGAGGTGGAAATATATACGGAGGGTCCGGATAAATTCGGGGCTCTTTTGGATGAAATCCGGAAGGCAGAAAATTTCGTTCACATCCAATATTATATAATCCGGGATGATGAGGTCTTTACTTCCATTACAGATGCCTTGCGGGAAAAAATCAAAGAAGGCGTGGAAGTCAGAATACTGTATGATGCCATGGGCGGAAAAAGTCTGAAAAGAAAAACCCTAAAAGGACTTAAGGCAGATGGTTTTATGCTGGGCGAGTTTTTTCCGGCCGCCCTGGGCAAACTCCAGCTGAGGATGAACTACAGAAACCACAGAAAAATTGTTGTAATCGATGGAAAAGTCGGCTTCGTCGGAGGATATAACATAGGTAAAGAATATATTGGGAAAGTCAAGAGATTCGGCCATTGGAGGGACACGCACCTAAAGATTACCGGACTGGCAGTCAATGACCTGCAGGTGCGGTTTGCTTTGGACTGGAGTTTTGCAACCAGAGAGAATATCATTACCAAAGAAAAATATTTCTACAATGAATATACACAGATGACCGGCAAAACCGGGATTCAAATCGTTTCCAGCGGACCAGATTCAAAGCGGAAAGCAGTCAGGGATAATTACATACGTCTGATTCATAAAGCTAAAAAAAGTATTTATATTCAGACCCCTTACCTGATTCCAGATGAATCCATAAGTACAGCCCTCATCATCGCCGCCGGATCCGGGGTGGACGTCCGCATCATGATTCCGTCGAAGCCGGACCACCCCTTCGTGTATTGGGCGACCTATTCCTACGTAGGAGACTTCCTTGCTTATGGAGTGCGCAGTTATGCATATGAAGACGGTTTTCTGCACTCCAAGGGGATGATGGTAGACGGCATAGCATGCTCCTATGGAACCGCGAATATGGATATCCGGAGTTTTGAGCTGAATTTTGAAGTGAATGCAGTTATATATGACGCTGAAACAACAGGCAGACTGGAAAGAATTTTCATGGAAGACCTGAAATCCTGCAGGGAAATCACCAGACATGAGTACGAAAAAAGAAACCTGGTTATCCGCTTCAAAGAGCAGATTTCCAGGCTTCTGGCACCTCTTATGTAAGTCTGGCGTTGACTGCAGCCATATCCATAATCTGATTTCTGGTGATAACGGAAAGGCTTTTCTGATCTTCGACGGAAAGCTGTTCCACTGTAAACGGCTTTCCGAATTCAATTACAACACGAGCCTTTTTCAGGCGGAGCGGATGTGTTTTAAGAACCGACGCCGTATTGCTTATAGCAACGGGTATGATGGGACACCCTGTTTTGGAGGCAATTTTGAAACTGCCTTCTTTAAAGGGAAGTGGAGTTAGATCGCTTTCCCCTCTTGTGCCTTCCGGAAAAATAAACACGGAAATACCGTTCCTGACTTTATCGATTCCCTCCAGGATTGTTTTCAAACCCTGTCTTGTATCCTTGCGGTCAAGGAACATGCAGTTCAGGAACCGCATCCAATGATATAGAAGGGGAATTTTTTCCATTTCCTTTTTTGCAATGAAGCCCGTCAGAGAAGGCATAAGCCCATAGGCAACAACAATATCAAAATATCCCCGATGGTTCGCTACATACAGAACAGCCTCGTCCGGAAGGAGGTTTTCACGTCCCTTGACGATGACTTTCGTTCCGCTTATAAAGAGGATGACTTTGAAAACCGCCTGCACGATCCATAATGAAGTCTTATGTCTTGCCGTCAGGCTGATTTTACCAAGGATCCATTCCAGAATCAGGAGCAAAAGGCTTATTACGAAGAAAAAAAGGAGAAATATTAGGGCAATTATTAATCGAATCATAAATTTCTTTCTGTGGCGGTGATTTTGTGCCTGTCTGTACCACGAAGTCAGGCAATTAGATTTTAACATCTGCGTTGTTTTTAGTAAAGAGGGTTATACAAAATGGTTGGAAGTATCCGTGAATGTGATATAATGTAAAGCAAAAACCGGAGATATGATATGAGTGATAGAAATCTGACTCTATTAACAGACCTGTATGAGCTGACTATGATGCAGGGGTATTATAAAAATAAAAACAGGGATATTGTTGTTTTCGACACGTTCTTCCGACGCAATCCATGCGGGAGCGGGTATTCCATTGCCTGCGGTTTGGAACAGATTATGGAGTATGTTAAAAAGCTGAAATTTACGGAGGCAGATATTGATTATCTCCGCAGCCTGGGGATTTTTGAAGCGGATTTCCTTTCCTATCTTAAGGTATTTCGATTCACAGGAGACATATACGCCATTCCAGAAGGTACGGTTGTATTTCCAAAGGAGCCTATGGTGAAGGTAGTAGCCCCAATTATCGAAGCACAGCTGTTAGAAACTACGATTTTGAATATTATCAACCATCAGAGTCTCATCGCCACAAAAGCATCCAGGGTTGTGTATGCCGCAAAAGGGGATGGGGTCATGGAGTTTGGGCTTAGGAGAGCCCAGGGACCTGATGCGGGCACGTACGGTGCCAGGGCGGCAATCATCGCAGGGTGCACGGGGACAAGCAATGTTCTGGCGGGGCGCCGATTCGGAGTACCCCTGGCGGGAACCCATGCCCACAGTTGGATTATGAGTTTCCCCGACGAATATTCAGCTTTCATGAGTTATGCGCTTTTATATCCCAAGGTATGCGTTCTCCTGGTGGATACCTACGATACCATTCATTCAGGCGTCCCTAATGCTATTCGGGTTTTCAGGGAGATGAAGGAACAGGGCTATGAACTTTCTAACTATGGAATCAGGCTGGACAGCGGGGATTTAGCCTATCTGTCAAAAGTTGCACGCCATATGCTGGATGCAGCCGGATTTACAGATGCGGTCATATCGGCATCCAGTGATTTGGACGAGCACCTGATTACCAGCCTGAAGCTGCAGGGCGCAAAGATAAATTCCTGGGGAGTCGGAACGAAAATGATCACTTCTGATGACTGTCCTTCCTTCGGGGGAGTATACAAACTGGTTGCCATAAGGGATGAAAAAACGGGAAGATTCGTCCCGAAGATCAAGGTGTCGGAAAATTCTGAAAAAATAACCAATCCTGGCAACAAGACCGTTTTCCGCCTGTACGATAAAAATACCGGGAAAATCAAGGCCGATCTGATAGCCCTTGCAGATGAAACCTTTTCCAACGAAAAGGATATCAAGCTTTTTGATCCGGTCGATACATGGAAAGAGACTCTGCTGGAGGCAGGGGAATTTACTGTTAAAGAACTGCTGGTCCCTGTCTTCCGGGAGGGGAAATGTGTCTACGAATCCCCGGATGTGATGGAAATACGGGAAAAATGCAAGGAAGAAATGGACACCTTATGGGAAGAAACCAGGAGACTGGTAAATCCTCACAAGGTAAACGTAGATTTGTCCGATACCCTTTATGACATGAAAAAGGAAATTCTTGAAGACTTTCCGGATGTCAAGATGAAAAACCGGGTCAGATAAACAAACTTGACAGAAATTATATTAAACAGTATAATGAGCTAAATTTATACAAAAGCGTTGATGGAGACAGTAGGATAACTTTGAAAGCATTAGCGAGCCCGGGATGGTGAGAGCCGGGTGCGAATATGGGATATCTGAATATCACTCCGTAGCTTCAGTTTGAAACCTTGGACAAAGGCAGTAGAATCTGACGTTTTTCCTGCGTTACAAGGAACACATATGTATGTATGGCGTAATAGGTGGTATAACGAAGAATTTATCCTTCGTCCTTTTACAGGGCGGGGGATTTTTGCTTTTTTAAGGAGGAAAAAGAATGTACGATAAAGTATCAACCAGCCTGGATTTCGTGGCAAGAGAAAAAGAAGTAGAGAAGTTCTGGAAAGAGAACCGGATTTTTGAAAAGAGCATCGAGGACAGAAAGGATGCCGAGCCATTTGTTTTTTATGAAGGGCCTCCGACGGCCAACGGAAAGCCGCATATTGGACATGTGCTGACGAGGGTCATCAAGGATCTGATCCCAAGATATAAGACGATGAAGGGATACCGGGTTCCCCGCAAGGCAGGGTGGGATACCCACGGCCTTCCAGTAGAAATCGAAGTGGAGAAACTGCTTGGGCTTGATGGGAAAGAGCAGATTGAAGAGTACGGCATGGCCCGTTTTATCGAAAAATGTAAGGAAAGCGTGTGGAAATACAAAGGGATGTGGGAGGATTTTTCTTCCGTGGTCGGATATTGGGTGGACATGGATCATCCCTACGTAACCTACGAAAACAACTACATCGAGTCGGAATGGTGGGCCCTTAAGCAAATCTGGGAAAAAGGTCTTCTGTATGAAGGACATAAAATCGTTCCTTACTGCCCTCGTTGCGGAACGCCCCTTTCCAGCCATGAGGTTGCCCAGGGATACAAGGATGTCAAGGAAAAATCAGCCATTGTAAGATTTAAAGTAAAGGGTGAGGATGCATATTTTATGGCGTGGACCACCACGCCATGGACGCTGCCTTCCAATGTTGCCCTGTGCGTCAACCCTGAAGAGACCTACGCAAAGGTAGAGCATGAGGGAAGAACCTACTACATGGCCGAGTCGCTTCTGGAGACAGTTCTGAAGGAAAACTTTAAGACGCTGGAGACCTTTAAAGGAAAAGATCTGGAATATAAGGAATATGAACCGCTGTTTGATTTCACAAATGTCAAGAAAAAGGCTTTCTATGTCACCTGTGCAGACTACGTCACCCTGACGGATGGAACAGGAATTGTCCATATAGCACCTGCCTTTGGTGAGGATGATTCCAATGTCGGAAAGAAATACGACCTTCCTCTGCTGCAGCTGGTAGACAGCAAAGGTGAAATGACGGAGGAAACCCCGTGGGCAGGCGTTTTCTGCAAGGATGCCGATGATTTCATACTTAGGGATCTTGATGAGAAGGAGATGCTTTACGAGGCACCTGAATATGAGCACAGCTACCCGCACTGCTGGAGATGTGATACTCCTCTCATTTATTATGCAAGGGAATCCTGGTTTATCGCTATGACCCAGGTCAAGGAAGACTTGATCAAAAACAACAATAAGATTAACTGGATTCCGGAAAGCATAGGCAAAGGCCGTTTCGGGGATTGGCTTGAAAACGTGCAAGACTGGGGGATCAGCCGGAACCGCTACTGGGGTACGCCGCTCAACATCTGGAAATGTGAATGCGGACATATCCATTCTATAGGAAGCATTTCGGAATTAAAGGAAATGTCCCCGAATTGTCCGGATGATATTGAGCTGCATCGTCCATATATCGACGACGTGACGATAACATGCGGGCAATGTGGAAAACAGATGAACAGGGTTCCGGAGGTGATTGACTGCTGGTTTGATTCCGGCTCCATGCCTTTTGCCCAGCATCATTATCCCTTTGAAAACCAGGAACTTTTTAAAGAGCAGTTCCCTGCGGACTTCATATCGGAAGCTGTTGACCAGACAAGAGGGTGGTTCTATTCGCTGCTTGCCATCTCCACCCTGCTGTTCAATGAACCATCCTTTAAAAATGTCATCGTGCTGGGGCATGTACAGGATGAAAACGGACAGAAGATGTCAAAATCCAAGGGGAATGCAGTAGAGCCTCTGGACGCCCTTAATCAGTTTGGGGCAGATGCAATAAGATGGTATTTTTATGTAAACAGCGCTCCATGGCTTCCGAACCGCTTCCATGACAAGGCGGTAACGGAAGGACAGCGGAAATTCCTGGGAACATTATGGAATACCTATGCATTTTATGTTCTTTATGCAAATATTGATGGGTTTGATCCCACAAAATATTCCCTGGAGTATGATAAGCTTTCTGTAATGGATAAATGGATTTTATCAAAATTGAATTCCCTGGTTGCGGATGCCGACAATAATCTGGAGAACTACAAGGTCACAGAGACGGCAAGAGCTATCCAGGAATTCGTGGATGACCTGAGCAACTGGTATGTTCGAAGATGCAGGGAGAGATTCTGGGCCAAGGGAATGGAACAGGATAAGATAAATGCATACATGACCCTGTATACAGCGCTGGTTACTGTATGCAAGGTGGCAGCTCCTATGATTCCGTTTATGACCGAAGCCATCTATCAGAACCTCGTAATCAGTGTGGATAAGGAGGCTCCGGAGAGCATCCACTTGTGTGAATTTCCATCTGCGGATGACCTGTTTATGGACAAAGAGCTGGAAGACAACATGGATTCGGTACTGGAAATCGTGGTTATGGGAAGGGCCTGCAGGAATATTTCCAACATAAAAAATCGGCAGCCTATAGCAAAAATGTATGTAAAATCGGAAAAAGCGCTGTCCGAATACTATAAAGAAATCATAGAAGAGGAATTGAATGTCAAGGAAGTGGTATTTACCGAAGACGCAAGAAACTTCACTTCCTACTCCTTCAAGCCGCAGTTAAAAACAGTGGGACCGAAGTTTGGAAAACTCCTGAATCAGATCCGTACAGCCCTCTCTGCGCTGGATGGAAATTCTGCAATGGACGAGGTGAATGAAAGCGGTAAGCTGAAACTTCTTCTGGATAGTGAAGAGATAATATTGGATAAAGAGGACCTGATTATTGATACTGCACAGGTAGAAGGATACGTTTCACAGACCAATAATAAGCTTACAGTAGCCATGGATACGAATCTCACGGAAGAATTGATAGAAGAAGGATTTGTCCGGGAAATTATCAGCAAAATCCAGACGATGCGAAAAGAAGCGGATTTTGAAGTGATGGATAAAATCAGAATTTATGTGGGAGAGAATGACCATGTGAGGGAAATTATCAAAAGGAACGAAGTGGAGATCAAAGCGGAAGTCCTGGCACAGGAGATAATTCTGGACGCCGCACCGGCAGGATATTCGAAAGAATGGAACATCAATTCCGAAGAAGTAGTTTTTGGAGTTGAGAGAATTTAACCGATTACAGAATGATAAAAAGAAGGGAGCATTTCCAGTGATGGATATGCTCCCTTGAAATTATTTGAAATATCTGCCTAAAAGACCCTGAAATGCTTTCCCATGTCTTGCTTCATCTCTTGCCATTTCATGAACCGTATCATGAATTGCATCCAGACCAGCTTCTTTAGCGCGTTTCGCAAGATCGGTCTTGCCTGCGGTGGCGCCGTTTTCAGCATCCACTCTCATTTCGAGGTTTTTCTTAGTGCTGTCTGTAATTACCTCTCCAAGCAATTCAGCAAATCTTGCAGCATGATCGGCTTCTTCGTAAGCTGCTTTTTCAAAATAAAGGCCTACTTCTGGATATCCCTCACGGAAGGCAACCCTGGACATGGCAAGGTACATGCCGACTTCACTGCACTCACCGGTAAAATTGTCTCTTAAATCCTTCTTAATATCTTCACTCACACCTGAAGCAACACCTACGACATGTTCTGCCGCCCATGTCATTTCGCCTTCCTGTTTCTTGAATTTATCCGAGCTTGCCTGGCAAATCGGACATTTCTCAGGAGCGCTGTCGCCCTCGTGTACATAACCGCATACTGAACATACAAATTTTGTCATAATAAATCCTCCTGTATTAAAATAGTAATAATTCCTGTTATTATATTACCTCTTGCTCTCCGGTTTGTCAACATATTCCTGACTGCATTTTTCACATAATCCGAAAAAATATGTGACGCTTCCCTCGATTTCTCCACAGAAGGATTTGTCAGCCAGGGTATTGATGAATGAAAGGTCAGGCATATCCATATCCATCACGCATCCGCATTTCCTACAGATAAAATGATAATGCGAATCTGTGGAGGCGTCGAAACGTTCACAGGAGTCTCCGCAGGAAATTTTCTGTATGGATCCGATGCTGGTGAGAAGAGACAGATTTCTGTATACTGTACCGAGACTGATATTTGGAAATGTCTTCCGGACATTGAGGTAGACCTCCTCGGCGGTAGGGTGGTCCTTGCGCGTCATGAGAAAATCCTTAATGGATTCTCTCTGGCGGCTGTATTTCAATTCTTTCATATAATCACCTCTTAATAATAGTAACTATTACTAGAATAAATCATTCGCGTTAAAATGTCAATATAATAGCTTCTATATTAAACAGACATAATTTGTGATATTATGTGAGAAAAAGAAGCGAAACGGGGGCAGCCAATATGGAAAAATACATTATGGCCTTAGATCAGGGGACTACAAGCTCACGATGTATCCTGTTTGACCATGAAGGCAACATTCGGAGCGAATCCCAGCGGGAGTCTACACAGATATTTCCGCAGCCGGGCTGGGTAGAACATGATCCGAAAGAAATCTGGAATTCACAGTTGGATGTAATCCGTGAGGCTGTGGCAAAAATCGGAGTGACCATGTCTGAAATTACAGCCATCGGAATTACAAATCAGCGGGAAACTACTGTGGTGTGGGATAAGGCCACGGGAGAGCCTGTCTATAACGCAATTGTATGGCAATGCCGCCGGACGGCGGGTATGATTGAAGAATTGAAAGCGGACGGCTTTGACAAATACATAAGGGAAAAAACAGGACTCATTGCAGATGCTTATTTTTCGGCCACTAAAATCAAATGGATATTGGAAAATGTAGAAGGAACCAGAGAGAGAGCAGAGAAGGGGGAGCTTCTTTTTGGTACGATTGACACCTGGCTTTTATGGAACCTGACGGGGGGAGAAACCTTTTTCACAGACTACACAAATGCATCGAGAACCATGTTGTTTGATATACAGAATCTTTGCTGGGACAAAACCATTCTGAACAAGCTGAATATTCCTGAATGTATGCTTCCGCAGGTGAAGCCTTCCAGCGGGCTGTTCGGTATGACCGATGAAAAGATTACCGATGTACCGGTTCCTGTAAGCGGGATTGCGGGAGACCAGCAGGCAGCGTTGTTCGGACAATGCTGTTTCCGTCCCGGAAGTGTAAAGAATACATATGGGACGGGATGTTTCCTTCTTATGAATACCGGAAGAAAAATCATACAATCCGAACATGGTCTGATTTCCACAATCGCAGCATCGCTTGGACCGGAAGTGGAGTATGCCTTGGAAGGAAGCGTATTTGTTGCCGGGGCTGCCATACAATGGCTGCGGGATGAAATGGGCCTGATTGAAAGCTCTTCGGAATCGGAGAAGCTCGCTTTAAAGGTGAAAGATACCAATGGTGTATATGTTGTTCCTTCCTTTACTGGAATGGGAGCTCCTTACTGGGTGCAGAACGCCAGAGGAGCCATATTCGGAATCAGCCGGGGAGCAACGAAGGCCCACATTGTCCGGGCAACCCTGGAATCCCTTGCGTATCAGACCTATGATGTCTTAAAGGCTATGGAACTGGATTCAGGAATCGACCTGAAGGAACTGAAAGTCGACGGTGGCGCCTGCGCCAATAATTTCCTCATGCAGTTCCAGGCAGATATATTGGGCTGCGGGGTGTTAAGACCAAGAATCATTGAGACTACAGCATTGGGGGCTGCCTACCTGGCAGGGCTTGCGTCCGGATATTGGAAAGACAGAGAAGAACTTCTGAAAAATCAGGTGGTAGACAGCTGTTTTACCGCCCATATGCCTCGGGAAGAAGCAGAAAAGAAGCTGTTCGGGTGGAACAGGGCTGTTGCCAGTGCCATAAGCTGGGCATTTGAAAATGAATAAGGCTGTGTTATAATTATAGGCAGTGAAAATGCGGGAGGTGTTGATGTGAACCAGGCAATTGTTATTTTGACGGGTGGAAAGAGCAGCCGGATGGGAACGGATAAAGGTCTTCTTACCATTAATGGGCACACCTTTATTGAGGAGCTGTATGATAAATTCAGCCCGAATTTTGAAAATGTGATTTTGTCCGTGGACAAGAAACCAAAGTATGCAGGGCTGAACCTAGACTTAGTGGAGATAGAGGACATAGTCGATTGCGCTGGCCCAATGGGAGGATTATATTCCATATTCAAGCAGACGGATTATTCGGAAATCTTTGTTGTGAGCGTGGATACACCGTTCGTATCCGTACGGGCAGCCCTTGCCCTGATTGATCTGAGCAGCGGACATGATATCTGTATCATGGAGAATGCCGATTCGAGACTGGAGCCGCTTTTCGGCGTTTACAGACGAAGCTGTCTTAACCAGATTGAGAAACTTCTAAATCAGGGGGATCACAGCATGACAAAATTATGCAGAAACTGTGATGTCAAAATCATCCCACAGAACAGTCTCGAATATCTGGTAACGGAAAAAATGGATGACTGTTTGGTGAACCTGAACACAAAGACGGAATACACGAAATATGTAAAAAAACAATAAAAAACACATGTCCGTTTTGGCTATTGTGATGGTAGATTCTGGTTGACAATTTCAAATTATGTCTTATTATAGATATAGTGTGGAATTTTAGATAAGATTTACAAACAAAATAACATGTTGAATGAAGGAGAGAATCGTAATGGAGTACATTTTTGCAATCGTTGCCACAGTGGTGGCATTGTTACTTGCACTTGTATTTGCCACAAAGAACAGCCGCGTGAGCATTCAGAATGACAGGGTCAAGGAATTGTCCGGATTTGTCAGAGATGGGGCAATGGCGTTCTTGTCGAGGGAATATAAGGTAGTTGCAATTTTCGTCATAGTAATGGCAATCATTTTGTCAGTAATTCCAAGCATGGGATGGAAGACTATGCTTGCATTTGTTTCAGGTGCTGTACTTTCAATACTTGCCGGTAATATCGGCATGAGGGCAGCGACAAAAGCCAATGCCCGTACAGTAGAGGCGGCACAGAAGAGCGAAAGAAACGCTCTTACCATAGCATATGGCGGCGGAGCCGTAATGGGACTCAGCGTTGTAGGTCTTGGACTTCTGGGCGTCACAATTATCTATTTAGTGTTCAAGGATGTGACCATCCTTACCGGATTCAGTCTTGGAGCCAGCTCCATCGCCCTGTTCGCCAGAGTTGGTGGTGGTATCTATACCAAAGCTGCCGATGTAGGTGCTGACCTCGTAGGCAAGGTTGAAGCGGGAATTCCGGAAGATGATCCGAGAAACCCAGCAGTAATTGCAGACAATGTTGGTGACAACGTTGGTGACGTTGCCGGAATGGGTGCGGATCTTTTCGAGTCTTATGTAGGAGCCATTATTTCATCCCTCGTTCTTGCTGTTGCTGCCGGCGGAACCGGAATATTTGCGAGTGTTGCGTCAGAAAGTCTCGTTTCGTTCGTTATGATGGTAGCTACAACCGGTATTGTAGCTGCGATTATAGGTATCCTCTGTGTATTTGTCATTAAAAATGCTCCTGCACAGGTTACTCTGATGCTTGGAACATATATCAGTATGGTTATCCTGCTGGTTGTATCTTTCGTCTTATGCCTGAACATGCTTGGCACTCTCCGTCCTTTTTGGGCGATTGCAACGGGTGTTGTTGCCGGGTTGGTAATTGGTTTTGTTACGGAAAGATATACTTCCGGAGAGTTTAAACATGTTAAGCTGATCGTTGAACAGAGCAAGACCGGTTCTGCGACAAATATCCTCGCAGGCCTTTCACTGGGAATGAGAAGCACAGGAATTCCCGTTATTATCATCGCAATCGCAGTTATCATCGCCTTCTATACTTCTGGAATGTTCGGAATCGCACTTTCAGCTGTGGGTATGCTTGCGACAGTTGGTGCAGTTATTGCAGTTGACTCCTATGGACCGATTGCCGATAATGCAGGCGGTCTTGCAGAAATGGCAGGCCTTCCTCATGAAGTGCGTGAAATTACAGATAAGCTTGACTCTATTGGAAACACCACTGCAGCAGTTGGAAAAGGTTTCTCTATCGGCTCTGCAGCTCTTACAGCTCTTGCCTTGTTTGTCTCTTTTGCAACAGCCGCAGGAATCGACCTGCAAACAGGAGTCAACGTACTCGACGCCCGTGTAATTGCAGGTATGTTTATCGGCGGTATGCTGGTTATGCTTTTTGGAGCGCTCACCATTGATGCGGTTTCTAAAGCAGCCGGAGAAATGATAGAAGAAGTTCGCCGTCAGTTCAGAGAAATCCCAGGCCTTCTTGCCGGAGATCCAAGTGCAAAAGCCGATTATACAAGATGCGTTGATATTTCAACGGCAGCAGCTTTGAAACAGATGGTTGTACCAGGCCTTCTTGCCATAGTATGCCCACTGCTTGTAGGTTTTGTCCTCGGAGTAGACGCGCTGATCGGTCTTCTGATCGGAGCGACCGTAGTAGGTGTCGTAAATGCCATCCAGATGGCAAACAGCGGCGGTGCATGGGATAATGCGAAGAAATCTATTGAATCAATGGAAAATGGAAAAGGAACACCTCTTCATGCGGCGGCCGTAGTTGGCGATACCGTAGGAGATCCCCTCAAGGATACTTCCGGCCCATCCCTTAACATCCTGATCAAGCTTATGAGTATCGTTGCCCTGGTATTTGCTCCGGTATTTGTTCAGGTAGGTTCACTGCTGGATCTTTTTATTAAATAGTTTGAATTGATTATATAGTGCATACGAAAAAGCCCTTGAGCGTTTATTGCTTGAGGGCTTTTATTATTTGCAAAAAATTTTTGTGGATAATCTATTGGTTTTAAAGTATAATAAAAATTACGCTATGAAAATGTGAATACATGATTTTGCCAATGACAGTCTTTGGGAAGGAAAGCGCAGCAATGCCAGACCTTGCGGACCAGGGAGACTTTAGGCGTGTTATTTGTTAATAGATGAAAGGAGATTTACATGTTAGGTGCAGATATTGGAATCGATTTAGGAACTGCAAGTGTACTTGTTTATGTTAAGGGAAAAGGTGTGGTATTAAAGGAACCTTCAGTGGTTGCTTTTGACAGGGATACCAATAAGATAAAGGCAATCGGTGAGGAAGCCAGGCTGATGATCGGAAGGACCCCCGGGAATATTATCGCGGTCAGACCACTCAGGCAGGGTGTTATCTCGGACTATACTGTTACAGAGAAAATGCTTAAATATTTCATACAGAAAGCAATTGGAAAAAGGACATTCAAGAAACCCCTTATCAGCGTATGCGTTCCCAGCGGTGTAACAGAAGTTGAAAAGAAAGCTGTTGAAGATGCAACTTACCAGGCAGGTGCAAGAGAAGTTACAATTATTGAGGAACCCATTGCAGCAGCCATTGGAGCGGGGATAGATATATTTAAGCCGTGCGGAAATATGATTGTTGATATCGGGGGAGGAACAACCGATATCGCTGTTATTTCACTCGGAGGAACCGTGGTCAGCACGTCTGTAAAGATCGCCGGCGATGACTTTGATGAAGCGATTGTCAGATATATGCGTAAAAAACACAACCTTCTGATTGGAGAAAGAACTGCAGAAGACATCAAGATAAACATCGGTTCAGCTTTCAGAAGGGCAGAGCCTGTATCCATGGAAGTAAGAGGACGAAATCTCGTATCCGGACTTCCCAGAACAGTCACTGTCACTTCGGAAGAAACCGAAGAGGCCTTGAGGGAAGCGACAGCCCAGATAGTGGAAGCAATTCACAGTGTGCTGGAGAGAACCCCGCCGGAACTGGCTGCGGATATTGCAGACCGCGGAATAGTGTTGACCGGAGGCGGCTGTCTTCTTCATGGACTGGAAGAACTGATAGAGGATAAAATCGGCATTTCCACCATGACGGCAGATGATCCGTTGACGGCTGTTGCCGTGGGAACGGGAAAGTTCATAGAGTATGCCAGTGAAACAAGGACGGCAAAGCGCGGCTTGTTTGATAAATAATAAGTAATGTATTCAGGCATCTGTGAAAACGCAGATGCCTGAATTGTTTCCGGCGGACGGGAGAGGGTATGGAAACCGTAAAGGGATATATTGAAAAAATTGTATACAGGAATGCAGACAATGGGTACACGGTGCTTTCTTTATCGATGTCAGGAGAGGATTCCTTTGAGGATGAAATTACATGTGTCGGATATTTTGCGGCTGTCGATGAGGGAGAGTTTATTGAGGCCTCGGGCGAATTCAGCAACCACAGCCTATATGGCGAGCAGTTAAATGTGGATTCGTATTCTGTCAAGAGTCCGGATGATATCGATTCCATACGCAAATATCTGGGAGCCGGAAGCATAAAAGGCTTGGGAGAAGCTCTGGCGGACAGGATTGTCAGAAAATTCGGTCTGGAAACCTTTGAAATCATGGAAAAACAGCCGGAAAGGCTGGCGGAAGTCAAGGGAATCAGCACTCGTAAAGCCATGGAAATCGCGGATCAGGTGGAAGAGAAAAAAGACCTGCGCCAGGCCATGATTTTCTTGCAGAAATATGGGGTCTCCCTGAGCATGGCAGTAAAAATATACGAACAGTACGGATCGGGGCTGTATGCAGTAATCAGAGATAATCCCTATAAAATGGCGGATGAAATAGCCGGTATCGGATTTAAGGCCGCGGATGAAATAGCCAAAAAAGTCGGAATCCAGACGGATTCCCATTACCGTATCAAAAGCGGGATTCTGTATGTGCTTTTACAGGCTTCCTCAAACGGGGATGTTTATCTTCCTATGGAAGACCTGACTATCAGGGCAAAACAGCTCCTGGAAGTTGAGTCCGGAGAGTTTGAAAAAAACATTATGGACCTGATTCTGGATAAACGAATCATCGTGAGGGATGAGGACAGAAAAGCCTATGTCAGCAATTACTACTATACAGAGCTGAATTCTGCAAAAATGCTGCATGATCTCAATGTTTCAGAAGGTAAGGGACAGGAAAAAACAGAAGATTATATTTCGAAGATAGAAAAAGACACCGGAATCACCTTGGATGAACTGCAAAAGACGGCAGTCATGGAAGCTGCACACAATGGGTTTCTTGTGATAACGGGTGGACCCGGAACGGGAAAGACCACAACTATAAATGCAATCATCAAGTACTTTTCTATGACGAACCATGAGATTCTGCTGGCCGCTCCCACAGGCCGTGCAGCGAAAAGGATGACGGAGGCAACAGGGCTGGAGGCACAGACGATTCACAGGCTGCTTGAGATTTCCGGAAACCTGGGAGATTCGTCCTACGCGGCACGCTTTGAGCGGAATGAAGAAAATCCTCTGGAGGCGGACGTGGTAATAATCGATGAGGCGTCCATGGTGGATATGTTCCTGATGCACGCTCTTCTGAAAGCAGTTACGGTTGGAACCAGGCTTATTCTGGTGGGAGACGTGAATCAGCTCCCTTCTGTGGGTCCTGGAAATGTACTGCAGGATATACTGGAATGCGGATGCTTCAAGGTGGTGAGGCTGACGAAGATATTCAGACAGGCTCAGGAAAGCGATATCGTATTAAATGCCCACAAAATAAACTGCGGGGAAAAGCTGGATCTGAAGAAGCCCAGCAAGGATTTCCTGTTCATTAAAAGGGAAGATTCCAATAAAATTATCGCGGCAATGCTCACGCTAATCCTGAAGAAGCTGCCGGAATATGTAGAATGCGATGTGGCAGATATTCAAGTTCTTACTCCGATGCGTAAGGGAATGCTCGGTGTCGAACGCCTCAACAAAATACTGCAGGACTACTTGAATCCGAAGGATGTATCCAAAAGAGAAAAGGAATTTCAGGGAATCGTCTTCCGGGAGGGAGATAAGGTGATGCAGATCAAGAATAATTACCAGCTGGAGTGGGAAATGAGCAACCGTTACGGAGTAACTGTTAAGAGGGGGATGGGCATTTTTAATGGGGATATGGGCATTATCCGGACTGTGAACACTTACGCGGAAGTTATGGAAGTCGAATTTGACGAAGGCCGTCTGGTCTCCTACAGCTTCAGGCAGCTGGACGAGCTGGAACCGGCTTATGCCATAACAATACATAAAGCACAGGGCAGCGAATATCCCGCAGTTGTGGTGCCGGTCCTGACGGGACCAAGGATGCTCATGAATCGGAATATATTATATACGGCGGTCACACGGGCCAAAAAATGTGTCTGTCTGTTGGGAGACGAAGAAACCATCTGGCAGATGACAGATAATAAAAGTGAACAGATCCGGTATTCCGGACTTGGAGAGAGGCTGAAGGAACTTAAAGAAGGAGTGGGACAGCCGCTATGAAAAGAAAGACAAACCTCCTCAGGGATAATTTGCTGAACATCCTGTATCCGCGAAGATGCGCAATCTGTGGCAGGATAGTAATTCCCGAAAGGGACAGAGTGTGCCCTGAATGCAGAAAGATTCTCCCATATATCGAGGAACCGGCCTGTAAAAAGTGCGGAAAGGGAATTGAGGATGCTTCCAGTGAATACTGTCACGACTGTGTGAAAAAAAAGCATTATTTCGAACAGGGAGCTGCATTGTTTGAGCACGACAAAAACATCCGCCATTCCCTATATGAATTTAAATACAAAAATAAAAGAGAATACGCTGATTTTTATGCAGAAGAGCTGGTCAAAAAGTTCGAACAGACCATTAAAATATGGGGAGCTCAAGCCCTGATTCCTGTTCCTCTTCATCAGAAAAAAATGCTTACAAGAGGCTTTAACCAGTCGGAAATCCTGGCAGGCAGAATCAGTGCGCTGACGGGAGTGCCGGTGGACGCAGGCTATCTGAAGCGAATAAGAAATACAGATGCCCAGAAGGAATTGGGGAAAGCCCAGAGGGCCCGTAACCTTGAAAAGGCATTCGCCGTAACCGATAGTACTGGCAGATATGAGAGGGTGCTTCTTGTTGATGATATCTACACAACGGGATCGACCGTGGACGCCTGCGCCAGAGCATTAAATGAGGCAGGTGTTAAAAGCGTGTACTTTATTACTGTGAGTATTGGTGAAGGATTATAAGAAAAAAAATATTGACGGACGATATCTGTTATGATATATTGTATTGGCAATGAAAGAAGTCTTTTTTTTTATGCCCAAAAAAACAGAATATTCAAGGGTATATTTGCTCATACTGATGATAAGTGGAGGTGGAAGTAGTGCGCGTAAAGATAACATTAGCATGTACAGAGTGTAAGCAACGCAATTACAATACAACGAAAGAGAAAAAGGCTCATCCTGAAAGAGTCGAAACCAAGAAGTATTGTAGATTTTGCCAGACTCATACATTACACAAGGAAACAAAATAATTACAGTAAGACACTTCATTAGGTCGTTAGGCTGTCACGAAAGTGAAAAAGGAGAGTTTTAATATGGGAGAAACTGCAGCTGAAAAGAAGGGAATCAAAACATGGTTCCGTGGTCTTAAAGTTGAATTCAAGAAAATTATCTGGCCTGACAAAAGATCTGCAGCAAAACAAACGGTAGCTGTAATAGCTATATCTGTGGTACTCGGTGCAGTAATCAAGGTCCTGGATATGCTTATTCAGGTGGGTATGAAATTTATAGCATAGCTAAGGCAGGGTGAGAATATGGCAGAAGCACATTGGTATGTTGTGCATACTTATTCGGGGTATGAGAATAAAGTAAAGGCAAACATAGAAAAAACAATTGAAAACAGAAGACTACAAGATCAGATTCTGGAAGTTACGGTTCCCATGCAGGATGTAACTGAAGTTAAGAACGGAGTGAGAAAGCAGGTTCAGAAGAAACGCTTTCCCGGATATGTTCTTATTAACATGGTAATGAATGATGATACCTGGTATGTTGTCCGCAACACAAGAGGTGTTACGGGATTTGTCGGCCCGGGATCTAAACCGGTTCCTCTGACAGAGGCTGAAATGAAGCCTTTGGGCATCAAATTGGAAGAATTGGTTCTGGATTTCGAAGTGGGTGATGCCGTAACGGTAACCAGCGGTGCCTGGGAAGGCACAGTGGGTGTTATTCGTGGCATCAATCCGGGTAAACAGAGCCTTACCATTAATGTTGATATGTTTGGCAGGGAGACACCTGTCGAAATTAGCTTCACGGAAATCAAAAAAATGTAACGAATCTAACTGTATAGATCGTGGGAGGGATTCCCGATAACACCACATAGGAGGTGCCAATTATGGCTAAAAAGATTAATGGATTTATCAAATTGCAGATACCTGCTGGAAAGGCAACACCGGCTCCACCAGTAGGACCCGCACTCGGACAGCACGGCGTTAATATCGTTCAGTTCACAAAAGAATTCAACGCAAGAACGGCCGATCAGGAAGGAATGATCATTCCTGTAGTCATCACCGTGTACGGCGACAGAAGCTTTAGCTTCATTACTAAAACTCCACCGGCAGCAGTTCTGCTTAAGAAAGCCTGCAAGATTGAATCCGGTTCAGCGACCCCGAACAAGACAAAGGTTGCTACCATTTCAATGGCAGAAGTTCAGAAAATCGCAGAGCTTAAAATGCCAGATTTAAACGCAGGATCCGTTGAAACTGCAACGAGCATGATTGCTGGAACTGCAAGAAGTATGGGCATTACCGTAACAGAATAATTACAATAGAAAAATGTGGGAGGCTCAACCGATAATACCACAAGGAGGTCATTTAATGAAAAGAGGAAAAAGATATCAAGAGGCTGCGAAAAACGTAGACCGTACAAATCTTTACGATTCAACTGAAGCTATGTCTCTCGTGAAAAAGACAGCAGTTGCAAAGTTTGATGAAACTGTTGAGGCACATATAAGAACAGGTTGTGACGGACGCCATGCAGAGCAGCAGATTCGTGGAGCAGTAGTACTGCCTCATGGAACTGGCAAAAAAGTCAGAATCCTTGTTTTCGCAAAAGGCGATAAAGCAGCAGAAGCACAGGCTGCCGGAGCAGATTTTGTTGGGGCTGAGGACCTTATTCCGAAGATCCAGAACGAAAACTGGTTTGAATTCGATGTAGTAGTTGCCACACCTGATATGATGGGTGTTGTAGGTAGACTCGGACGTGTACTTGGACCAAAAGGCCTTATGCCTAACCCAAAAGCAGGTACCGTAACTACAGATGTTACAAAAGCGGTTGCAGACATCAAAGCTGGTAAGATTGAATACAGACTTGATAAGACAAACATCATCCATGTTCCAATTGGAAAGGCTTCTTTTGCAGAAGCTATGCTGGAAGAAAACTTCAAAACACTTATGGATGCAGTTATTAAAGCAAAACCAAGCGCCTTAAAGGGACAGTACATCAAGAGCATCACTGTAACTTCCACAATGGGACCTGGCATCAAGCTTAATGTAGCAAAAATCATGAATGCATAATAAGAATTGACATAAATGGAATTCTATGATAGAATTCCGATGAATTAGCCGGAGACAGCAGGCGCGTTGCGTAAAGAAATTATTTTCTGCCTGCCGAGGATTATAAATGTTTGCTTAGTTATTGAGTAGAACGTATAGCCCTCCTGCATTTTTCGGGAGGGCTTTTAATTTACTTCGGCATCAAATAAAAAAAGGAGGCACAAGGTTCATGGCAAAAGTAGAAATTAAAAAAGTGGTAGTAGACGAAATTGCTGAATTGCTCAATGGAGCGAAAGCAGCTGTACTGGTTGACTATCGTGGACTTACTGCAGAGCAGGAAACCAAACTCCGCAAACAGTTAAGAGAAGCAAATGTTGTTTTTAAAGTATACAAAAACACATTAATCAATCTTGCTGTTCAGGGAACTGAGTTTGAAAAACTGGCTGCTGATTTAGAAGGACCTACAGCTATCGCCGTTTCAAAGGAAGATGCTACGGTACCTGCAAAAATCCTGTTCGGCTTCACAAAAGAAGCGCCAATACTCGAACTGAAATCAGGCGTTGTTGAAGGCGAATACTACGGTAAAGACGCTATAAAGGTAATCGCAACGATTCCTTCAAGAGACGAACTTATTGCAAAGTTCCTCGGAAGCATTCAGTCACCGATCACAAACTTTGCACGCGTTATCAAACAGATTGCAGAGAAAAACGAAACAGCAGCATAAAATGTGCCGCATAGCTATCTTAAATTAAAAAATAATGGAGGAAAATAATATGACAACCCAGGAAATTATTGAAGTAATCAAAGGATTATCCGTATTAGAATTAAATGAATTAGTTAAAGCATGTGAAGAAGAATTTGGCGTTTCTGCAGCAGCAGGCGTAGTAGTTGCAGCAGCAGCTGCTGAAGCAGAGGAAGAAAAAACTGAATTTGATGTTGAGTTAACAGAAGTTGGACCAAACAAGGTTAAAATCATCAAAGTTGTTCGTGACGTTACCGGACTGGGATTAAAAGAAGCTAAAGACTTAGTTGATAACGCTCCTAAAATCCTCAAAGAAGCTGCTTCAAAAGCAGAAGCTGACGAAATTGCAGCAAAAGTTGAAGCTGAAGGCGGAAAAGTTACACTTAAATAATTGTGGCACATTGCATAAAAAAGGGGCTTCAAAGGCCCCTTTTTTTGTATGTTGACAAATTCAGTTTATATTGACACATTAAAATCCATGTGATACGATGGATGGTGCACTATTATGGCGAATCGCAGGTTGCGGTCACCATATGGCAATTAGCGTATAGATTTGATACTGCTATTATAATACAAACCAAGGGGTGGAATGTCAATGGAGAAAAACAGGATACATCCGGTCAAGGCAGGAAAAGGCATCCGAATGAGTTATTCCAAACAGAAGGAAGTACTCGAAATGCCGAATTTAATTGAGGTACAGAAAGAATCGTACCAATGGTTTCTTGAGGAAGGACTCAAAGAGGTTTTTGAAGATATCTCTCCAATCGAAGACTACAGTGAACATTTAAGCTTGGAATTTACTGACTTCCATTTATGCGAAGACGATCTAAAATATTCAATTGATGAGTGCAAAGAATGTGACGCAACATATGCAGCTCCTTTGAAAGTCAAGGTTCGCCTCCACAATAAAGAAACTGGAGAGATCAGCGAACATGAAATTTTCATGGGAGATTTGCCGTTAATGACGGCAACGGGAACATTTATTATAAATGGAGCAGAAAGGGTTATCGTAAGCCAGTTGGTCAGATCGCCCGGAATCTACTACTCTGTGGCCCACGATAAAGTGGGTAAAAATCTTTATTCTTCTACTGTTATCCCTAACAGGGGTGCGTGGCTGGAATATGAAACGGACTCAAACGATATCTTTTATGCACGTGTAGACAGAACGAGGAAAGTGCCGGTAACTGTATTGGTTAGGGCGCTCGGTTATGGCACAAACACGGAAATCGTTGAATTGTTTGGGGAAGAACCGAAACTTCTGGCAACCTTTTCCAAAGACCCTTCCCAGTCATATCAGGAAGGTCTTCTGGAGCTTTACAAGAAAATACGCCCAGGCGAGCCTCTGCAGATCGAAAATGCAGAGAATTTAGTGACCAGCATGTTTTTTGATGCCAGAAGGTATGACCTTGCAAAAGTCGGAAGATATAAATTCAACAAAAAATTAGCATATAAAAACAGAATTCGCGGACACATACTGGCGGAAGACGTGATTGACGTAAATACCGGTGAAGTGCTGGCGGAAGCGGGCACAAAAGTCTCGGAAGAGCTGGCAATCCAGATTCAGGATGCCGGAATTCCTTACGTTCTGATTCAGTCCGAAGAGAGAAATGTAAAAGTCCTGTCGAATATGATGGTTGACATAAATAAATACGTAGATTTTCCGACAAGACATCTTGGTGTTACTGAGAATGTATTCTATCCGGTTCTGACGGAAATTCTGGAGAGCTGTGAATCCAGGGAAGAATTGGAAGAGGCGATCCGCAGAAGAATAGCAGACCTGATTCCTAAGCATATTACAAAACAGGATATTATTGGTTCCATTAATTACAACATGAACCTGGAAGCCGGAATCGGCAATGCAGATGATATTGACCACCTTGGAAACAGAAGGATAAGGGCTGTCGGCGAATTGCTTCAGAACCAGTACCGTATTGGCCTTTCCAGAATGGAAAGAGTTGTCAGGGAAAGAATGACCACCCAGGACATCGATTCCATTTCCCCGCAGTCTCTGATTAACATTAAACCTGTAACGGCTGCAGTGAAGGAGTTCTTCGGAAGTTCCCAGCTGTCTCAGTTTATGGATCAGAATAATCCGCTGGGTGAACTTACACATAAAAGACGTTTGTCTGCCCTGGGCCCTGGTGGTCTTTCCAGAGACCGTGCAGGTTTCGAGGTTCGAGACGTTCATTATACACATTACGGCAGAATGTGCCCAATCGAAACACCCGAAGGTCCGAACATTGGACTGATCAACTCCCTCGCTTCCTATGCAAGGATTAATGAATATGGGTTTATTGAGGCGCCATATCGAAAAGTGGATAAATCCGATCTGGAAAACCCTGTGGTAACGGACGAAGTTGTCTATATGACGGCAGATGAAGAGGATGCATATGTTGTAGCCCAGGCGAATGAGCTGCTGGATGAGCAGGGTCATTTCCTCAGCAAAAATATTTCCGGACGTTACCGTGATGAAACATCCGAATATGATAAACACAGCGTGGATTACATGGATGTATCTCCTAAAATGGTATTTTCCGTGGCAACATCCATGATACCGTTCCTTGAAAATGATGATGCAAACCGTGCCCTTATGGGATCCAACATGCAGCGTCAGGCTGTCCCTCTCCTTACTACAGAAGCACCAGTAGTGGGAACCGGAATGGAAGGCAAAGCGGCTGTTGACTCGGGCATATGTCTGATTGCGAAAAAAGCAGGTGTCGTGGAAAATGTCAGTGCCAGGGAAATCACATTAAGGTATGATGATGAAACGGCAGAGTCCTATAAACTTACTAAATTTTCAAGAAGTAACCAGAGCAACTGCTACAACCAGCGTCCTATCGTTTTCAAAGGCGAGCGCGTTGAAGCAGGAGATGTAATCGCGGATGGTGCTTCTACCTCCCAGGGTGAAATTGCTCTTGGAAAGAACCCTCTTGTCGGCTTTATGACTTGGGAAGGCTATAACTATGAAGATGCTGTTCTGTTAAGTGAGCGTCTTGTTGAGGAAGATGTTTATACATCTGTCCATATAGAAGAATATGAATCCGAATCCCGTGATACAAAGCTGGGACCGGAAGAAATTACCCGTGACGTTCCGGGAGTTGGTGACGATGCCCTCAAAGATCTTGATGAGAGAGGAATCATCCGAATCGGCGCGGAGGTCAGAGCGGGAGATATACTGGTAGGTAAAGTGACTCCTAAGGGAGAAACTGAACTTACACCGGAAGAAAGACTGCTCCGTGCGATCTTTGGCGAAAAAGCAAGAGAAGTAAGAGATACATCCCTCAAAGTTCCACATGGTCAATATGGAATTGTTGTTGACGCGAAGGTATTCACCAGGGAAAATGGCGATGAGCTTTCACCGGGAGTGAATAAATCTGTCAGAATTTATATTGCACAGAAAAGAAAAATATCCGTTGGAGATAAAATGGCGGGACGCCATGGAAACAAGGGTGTTGTCTCCCGTATACTTCCTATGGAGGATATGCCTTTCCTGCCAAATGGCAGACCGCTGGATATCGTTCTGAATCCATTGGGAGTACCTTCCCGTATGAATATCGGACAGGTTCTGGAAACGCATTTAAGTCTGGCGGCGACCGCATTAGGATTTAAGATTTCCACTCCCGTTTTCGATGGAGCGGATGAGTTCGACATCATGGACACACTGGATCTGGCTAATGACTATGTAAATTCAGAATGGTCTGATTTCGAAGCAAAATACAAGGATTCTGTGGATCCGACAATTATTGACTATCTGCATGAGAATCAGGACCACAGGAAAGAGTGGAAGGACGTGCCTATTTCCAGAGATGGGAAGGTGTGGCTCAGGGACGGAAGGACTGGAGAGACATTTGATAATCCGGTTACTATCGGACATATGTACTATCTTAAACTTCATCACCTGGTTGACGACAAAATCCATGCCCGTTCAACCGGACCATATTCCCTGGTTACACAGCAGCCGCTGGGAGGAAAGGCACAGTTTGGTGGGCAGAGATTCGGAGAGATGGAAGTATGGGCGCTTGAGGCATATGGTGCTGCCTATACTCTTCAGGAAATCCTGACTGTAAAATCGGATGATGTCATCGGGCGTGTGAAGACTTATGAAGCCATCATTAAGGGTGAGAATATTCCTGAACCTGGAGTGCCTGAATCTTTCAAAGTATTATTGAAGGAGCTGCAGGCTCTGGCCCTGGACGTAAGAGTGTTGCGTGAGGATGACACGGAAGTGGAAATGAATGAGTACATTGACGAGGCAGACGATGCAAATAATGAATTAAAGAAAGCCCTGATTGATACAAACTATGTTGGCAAGGAGGATCTGGCAGCCGCTGGTTATCAGGAGAAGATTGTCGAAGACGGAGAATTTGTGGATTTAGAAGACGAAACCGAAGATGACGATTCTGACTTCAGCGACACTGACTATTCTGAAGAATAATAGAAGGGAGTACCATACATGCAAATTCAAGAAGCCAACAGAGAAGCAACTCAGTCCATGTCCTTTGATAAGATCAAGATTGGTTTAGCTTCTCCTGAAATAATCAGGGAATGGTCAAGGGGCGAGGTAAAGAAACCGGAAACCATAAACTATAGAACCTTAAAGCCTGAAAAGGACGGCCTGTTCTGTGAAAGAATATTCGGACCAAGTAAGGATTGGGAGTGCCATTGCGGTAAATATAAGAAAATCAGATATAAGGGCGTAGTCTGCGACCGATGCGGAGTCGAAGTTACAAAGTCCAGCGTACGAAGAGATCGAATGGGATCCATCGAACTGGCAGCTCCTGTTTCACACATCTGGTATTTCAAAGGAATCCCCAGCCGTATGGGACTAATGCTGGATATATCTCCAAGAACACTGGAGAAGGTACTGTATTTTGCGTCCTATATAGTTCTGGATGCAGGACTTACCGATCTTCAGTATAAACAGGTTCTCTCCGAGAAGGAATACAGGGAAGCCTATGACAAATGGAGTACCGGATTCCGTGCAGGGATGGGGGCGGAAGCAGTCGATGAGCTGCTTGCGACAATTGACCTGGAAAAGGAGTCTGTGGAATTAAAAAGAGATCTGAAAGATTCCACCGGACAAAAAAGAGCAAGAATCATCAAGAGGCTGGAGGTAGTTGAAGCATTCCGTTCTTCTGGAAACAAACCGGAATGGATGGTGCTTAAGGTCATACCTGTTATCCCTCCTGATTTGAGACCTATGGTTCAGTTGGACGGCGGACGTTTTGCGACATCGGACCTGAATGATTTATATAGAAGAATCATCAACAGAAACAACCGTTTAAAGCGACTTTTAGAGCTGGGCGCTCCTGAAATCATTGTTAGAAATGAGAAAAGAATGCTCCAGGAAGCGGTTGACGCCCTGATAGACAATGGAAGACGCGGACGTCCCGTAACCGGACCTGGCAACCGTGCACTGAAGTCCCTTTCAGACATGCTGAAAGGGAAACAGGGAAGATTCCGTCAGAACCTGCTCGGAAAACGTGTCGATTATTCCGGACGTTCCGTAATCGTTGTTGGACCTGAGTTGAAGATCTACCAGTGTGGCCTTCCAAAAGAAATGGCTATTGAGTTGTTCAAACCTTTTGTTATGAAAGAGCTTGTGGCAAACGGAACAGCACATAACATCAAGAATGCCAAAAAAATGGTAGAGAAAATGCAGAATGAAGTATGGGATGTCCTGGAGGATGTAATTAAAGAACATCCTGTTATGCTGAACCGTGCACCGACCCTTCACAGACTGGGTATCCAGGCATTTGAACCTGTACTGGTAGAAGGTAAGGCTATCAAGCTGCATCCGCTGGTTTGTACTGCATACAATGCCGATTTTGATGGCGATCAGATGGCTGTCCATCTCCCACTGTCCGTTGAAGCGCAGGCAGAATGCAGATTTCTTCTGCTTTCACCAAACAATCTGCTGAAACCTTCGGACGGAGCACCGGTGGCCGTTCCATCCCAGGATATGGTTCTTGGTATCTATTACCTGACCCAGCAGAGAGATGGAGACATGGGCGAGGGCAAGGTATTCAAGAACTCAAACGAAGCCATTCTTGCGTACGAAAACCAGGTAATCTCCCTTCATGCCAAAATCAAGGTTGGAGTTACCAAAACAACACATGATGGAAGAATTGTCAAAGGGATAGAAGAAGCAACCCTTGGAAGATTTCTGTTTAATGAAATTCTGCCCCAGGATCTGGGAATCGTGGAAAGAAAGACAGATGAAGATCTTATCAAGCTGGAAGTGAATTATCTGGTTGCTAAAAAAGAACTGAAGAAAATATTGGAAAGGGTCATCAACACACATGGCTCAACCAAGACGGCAGAAGTGCTGGATGATATCAAGAGCATAGGCTATAAATACTCTACCAAAGCAGCCATGACCGTTTCAGTTTCTGACATGACTGTACCTGCCGATAAGAAAGAGATCATCACTGAAGCAGAGCAGACAGTTGAAATGATTGCCAAAAACTATAAACGAGGCTTTATAACGGATGAAGAGAGATATAACGAAGTTATCAGCACCTGGAAAGAGGCTGATGACAGGGTTACCGCTTCCCTTATGAAAACTTTGGACAAATACAATAATATATTCATGATGGCCCATTCTGGAGCCCGTGGTTCTGACAAGCAGATCAAACAGCTTGCCGGAATGCGTGGACTTATGGCAAATACAGCTGGACATACAATCGAACTTCCTATTAAATCCAACTTCCGAGAAGGACTTGATGTACTGGAATACTTTATTTCAGCCCATGGAGCCAGAAAAGGTCTTTCCGATACGGCATTAAGAACAGCCGATTCCGGATACCTGACAAGAAGGCTCGTAGACGTATCCCAGGATCTCATTATCCGAGAAACGGACTGTTTTGAAGGTAAAGAAGAGATTCCGTTCATGGAGATCAAAGCATTTGTAGATGGCGAAGCAGAAATCGAAGGTCTGGAAGAAAGAATTACCGGAAGATATGCTGCTGAAACCATTGAAGATCCTGAAACGGGTGAAATCATTGTGGAGAAGAACCAGATGATTACACGCAAGAGGGCAGCTATGGTAATCAAGACTGGTAAGGATTCCGTTAAGATCCGTACAGTTCTTACCTGTAAATCCCACGTGGGAATATGTGCAAAATGTTACGGAACCAATCTTGCAACCGGTCAGGCCGTACAGGTTGGTGAAGCAGTCGGAATCATTGCGGCACAGTCTATCGGCGAGCCGGGAACACAGCTCACAATGCGTACATTCCATACAGGTGGTGTTGCCGGAGATGATATCACACAGGGTCTTCCCCGTGTCGAGGAGCTCTTCGAGGCAAGAAAACCGAAAGGACTTGCCATCATCGCGGATTTTGCGGGCAAACTTGAAATTAAGAACACAAAGAAAAAACGTGAAATAATCATTACAGATTATGAAACGGGAAATACTAAGACGTACCTAATACCTTATGGTTCCAGAATCAGAGTTCAGGACGGACAGATGCTTGAAGCCGGAGATGAGCTGACAGAGGGAAGCGTAAATCCGCATGATATCCTTAAGATTAAGGGAGTACGTGCCGTGCAGGATTACATGATTCAGGAAGTACAGAACGTATACAGACTGCAGGGTGTTGAGATTAACGATAAACATATCGAGGTTATCGTAAGGCAGATGCTCAAAAAGGTCAAGGTTGAAGAAGGCGGAGATTCCGAGTACCTGCCGGGAGCGTCCGTAGATGTCCTTGACTTCAACGAAGCCAATGATAAGATAGAGTCAGAAGGACTCGAACCGGCACAAGGCAAGAGAACCATGCTGGGAATCACGAAGGCATCTCTTGCAACGAATTCATTCCTGTCGGCGGCATCTTTCCAGGAGACAACGAAGGTGCTCACTGAAGCTGCCATCAACGGCAAAGTGGATCCACTGATCGGTCTTAAGGAAAACGTAATCATCGGTAAGCTGATTCCGGCAGGAACGGGTATGAAACGATACCGTTCGGTTATCCTGGATACAGATGAAAGCGAGATTTCTGGAGACGAAGAGATTTTGATTTCAGAAGATTTTGATGACGATGATGCACTGACGATAAAAATGGACGAAATAGAAATCACAGAAGAGTAAGGCAAAAAAATGCACGGGGTACGAACCCCGTGCATTGCTTAATTCTGACAGTGCCCCCCGCAGGGAGTTGTAAGATCCTTCAGGGTTAAAACCATTGTACTGGTTTGAGAACTGCTTTGAACAGTGGACTTATCCTCGATGAACATCAGTTTCTCGAAGAAGCCCCTACATTCAACCGGAATGTGTGCGTAGACCTTGTCCGCGCCGGCGTTGGCCGCCCGGTCAGCAAGCATTCTCACGATGAAATCCCCGTAACCGGAATTCCTGTATTCCTCAAGAACACAAACCTTATCAATTGTGAAACGAAAACTGCCGGCCAGGCTGAAATCATCCGGAGTAATCCTACCGGTGCCGACCACGTGGCTTCCATCGTACACAACTACATTTATGGCCAGGTTATCCTTTTCGTCAAGCCCTGCATGCAGGACCTTGTTCCGCACATGGGCTGCTCCGGAGAGGTCGTCGCCGAAACCCAAATATTTTCCTCTAATCATTGGACACTCCTTAAGATTATTATAATGCTATTATACGTCCTGAGGGAAAACTATTCAACCGAAACTCCTTGACATTTTTAAATCAGCTCTATATAATGAGTAAGCGTGCAAGAAGCACATTGCTTTTTGTATGCAAAAATGTTATAAAATATTTTACAGGAGGTGAAAAGAAAAGCATGCCTACATTTAACCAGTTAGTAAGAAACGGAAGACAGGTTGCAGAGAAGAAAGCAACCGCACCTGCACTTTTGAAAGGATACAACTCCTTAAGAAAGAAATCTACAAATACGGCTTCTCCACAAAAGAGAGGTGTTTGTACAGCAGTTAAAACAGCTACCCCTAAGAAGCCAAACTCGGCTCTTAGAAAAATTGCCAGAGTCCGTCTTTCCAACGGTATTGAAGTAACAAGCTATATCCCGGGAGAAGGTCATAACCTTCAGGAACATAGTGTTGTACTTATCCGTGGTGGAAGAGTTAAGGATTTACCAGGTACAAGATACCATATCGTAAGAGGAACACTCGATACGGCAGGTGTAGCGAACAGACGTCAGGCCCGCTCCAAATATGGCGCGAAAAGACCAAAGGACGCAAAAAAATAGGATTCATAGGTTGAATGATATTGTGCTCGGATTTTCATATTTTACCTGTACTTTAAGGTTTTTATATAGTTGCCGTGCATGTACACAATCAAAGTGAGTACCGATGAATTAATTCTACAATTGATTTATTCAATTGAATACTATGATTAAGGAGGGAAGCAACGTGCCACGTAAAGGACATACACAAAAAAGAGATGTATTAGCAGATCCTATGTACAATAGCAAAGTAGTTACAAAACTCATCAACAACATCATGTTGGACGGAAAAAGAGGAGTAGCTCAGAAAATTGTATATGGTGCATTTGAAAAGGTTGCAGAAAAAACCGGTAAATCTGCTTTAGAAGTATTTGAAGAGGGTATGAGCAACATCATGCCAGTTCTCGAAGTAAAAGCAAGACGTATCGGTGGAGCTACATACCAGGTGCCAATCGAGGTTAGAACAGACAGAAGACAGGCTCTGGCACTTCGCTGGTTGACAATGTATTCTCGCAAAAGAGGCGAAAAGACAATGATTGACAGATTAGCGAATGAAGTCATGGATGCAGCCAATAACACTGGTTCATCCGTTAAGAAAAAAGAAGACATGCACAAAATGGCAGATGCAAACAAGGCATTTGCCCATTACAGGTTCTAATAGACCTGTATGAGTGCTGCTCTATTATCGTAAGGAGGAAGAACTTTGGCTGGAAGAGAATATCCACTAGAGAGAACAAGGAACATCGGTATTATGGCTCATATTGATGCTGGTAAAACCACATTGACCGAGCGTATCTTATTTTATACCGGTGTTAACTATAAAATCGGTGATACTCATGAAGGTACTGCGACTATGGACTGGATGGAGCAGGAACAGGAAAGAGGAATCACCATCACTTCCGCCGCAACAACATGTCATTGGACTCCTCAAAAGGAGACAATAACAGCTCCAGGGGCTGTGGCGCATCGAATCAATATTATCGATACTCCGGGCCACGTTGATTTCACAGTTGAGGTTGAGCGTTCATTGCGCGTACTCGACGGAGCAGTAGGCGTATTCTGTGCTAAAGGCGGTGTAGAGCCCCAGTCAGAAAACGTTTGGCGTCAGGCGGATAAGTATCGTGTACCACGTATGGCATTCGTTAACAAAATGGATATCATGGGTGCAGATTTCTACAAAGCAGTTGATCAGATAAAAAACAGACTCGGAAAAAATCCGGTTCCAGTTCAGCTGCCAATCGGCAAAGAAGATGAATTCAAAGGAATCATCGATTTGTTCGAAATGCAGTCCTACATCTATAATGATGAAAAGGGCGAAGATATAACTATATCGGAAGTTTCGGAAGACATGAAGGATGAAGCAGAGATTTACCGTGCAGAAATGGTAGAAAAAATCTGTGAAACCGACGACGAACTGATGATGCAGTACTTGGAAGGGGAAGAACCTTCTGAGGAAAAACTGAGAGCTGCTTTAAGAAAAGCTACCTGTGAGGGTCTGCTTATCCCTGTATGCTGCGGTTCTGCATATAAAAATAAAGGCGTACAGAAGCTTTTGGATGCTATCATTGAGTACCTTCCGTCTCCTATTGACATCCCGGCAATCCAGGGAATCGACATGGACGGAAATCCTATCGAGAGACATTCTTCCGATGAGGAACCATTTTCCGCTCTTGCATTCAAGATTATGACAGATCCTTTTGTAGGAAAACTTGCATTCTTCAGGGTTTATTCCGGTACTATGAATTCCGGTTCATATGTGCTGAATGCAACAAAGAACAAAAAAGAACGTGTGGGTCGTATCCTGCTTATGCATGCAAATAAAAGGGAAGAAATTGATAAAGTTTATTCCGGAGATATCGCGGCAGCAGTAGGTTTTAAAACCACTACAACAGGCGATACAATCTGTGATGAGCAGAACGCCGTAATATTAGAGTCAATGGAATTCCCGAAACCGGTTATTGACGTAGCTATTGAGCCGAAAACCAAAGCCAGCCAGGGTAAAATGGGCGAAGCGTTGGCAAAGCTTGCTGAAGAAGATCCAACATTCAGGGCTCATACGGATACAGAGACTGGCCAGGTTATTATTTCCGGAATGGGCGAGCTCCATCTGGAGATCATCGTAGACAGACTTCTTCGTGAGTTCAAGGTTGAAGCCAACGTTGGCGCACCACAGGTTGCATATAAGGAAACTTTCACCAAAACGGTTGAGGTTGACAGCAAATATGCTAAACAGTCCGGTGGACGTGGACAGTACGGACATTGCCGTGTAAGGTTTGAGCCTATGGACGCGAACGCAGAGAAAACATTTGAGTTTGCATCCGAAGTAGTAGGTGGTTCCATACCTAAGGAATATATTCCTGCTGTCGGAGAAGGTATTGAAGAAGCTTCCAAAGCTGGTATTCTTGGAGGATTCCCAGTGCTCGGCGTAAGAGCAGTCGTATATGATGGCTCTTATCATGAAGTCGATTCAAGTGAAATGGCATTCCATATTGCCGGATCCCTTGCATTCAAGGAAGCGATGCATAAAGCCGGTGCGGTTCTGTTAGAGCCAATCATGAAGGTTGAGGTTTCAACACCTGAAGACTACATGGGCGACGTAATCGGTGATATCAATTCCAGGCGTGGTCGTATTGAAGGTATGGAGGATATCGGAGGCGGCAAGATGATCAAAGCATTTGTTCCCCTTGCTGAAATGTTCGGTTACTCAACAGACCTTCGTTCAAGAACACAGGGCCGTGGAAACTACTCCATGTTCTTTGATAAATACGAACAGGCACCAAAATCCATACAGGAAAAAGTACTCAGCGCACAGTCTAAATAAATGATGCAAATAGGTACTTGAAAATGTCTTACATTTGAAATATAATCAGATGTGAGCTTGAAAAAATGATTTTAAAAAAGCGAAATTATACCGTTATGGTAGATAATTATAAGGAGGAATTACAAAAATGGCTAAAGCTAAATTTGAGAGATCCAAACCACATTGTAATATTGGAACCATTGGTCACGTAGATCATGGTAAAACAACATTAACAGCAGCTATTACAAAAACACTGCATCAGAGATTAGGAACAGGTCAGGCTGTTGCTTTTGATATGATCGACAAAGCTCCGGAAGAAAGAGAAAGAGGAATCACAATCTCTACAGCTCACGTTGAATATGAGACAACCAAAAGACATTATGCTCATGTTGACTGCCCAGGACATGCCGATTACGTTAAGAACATGATCACCGGTGCTGCACAGATGGATGGTGCTATCCTGGTTGTTGCTGCAACAGACGGTGTTATGGCTCAGACTAAAGAGCATATCCTTCTGTCCCGTCAGGTAGGCGTTCCTTATGTTGTTGTATTCATGAACAAATGCGACGCTGTTGATGATGAAGAGCTTCTTGAACTGGTTGAAATGGACATCAGAGATTTACTGAATGACTATGGATTCCCAGGAGATGATACTCCTGTCATCAAAGGCTCCGCTCTTAAAGCTCTTGAAGATCCTTCAGGAGAATGGGGAGATAAAGTTCTTGAATTAATGGACGCTGTTGATTCATGGATTCCAGATCCTGTCAGAGAAACAGACAAACCTTTCCTTATGCCAATTGAGGATGTATTCTCAATCACAGGCCGTGGAACAGTTGCAACAGGTAGAGTTGAGCGTGGAACACTTCATGTTCAGGAAGAAGTTGAAATCGTTGGTATCCACGAAGAGACTCGTAAAGTTGTTGTTACAGGTATCGAAATGTTCAGAAAGCTTCTTGATGAAGCCAGAGCAGGCGATAACATCGGAGCACTTTTACGTGGAGTTCAGAGAACAGAAATCGAAAGAGGACAGGTTCTTTGCAAACCGGGCTCAATCAAATGCCACAAGAAATTCAAAGCTCAGGTTTACGTTCTGACAAAAGATGAAGGTGGACGTCATACTCCTTTCTTCAACAACTACAGACCACAGTTCTATTTCAGAACAACTGACGTTACTGGCGTTATCTCTTTACCAGAAGGCACAGAAATGTGTATGCCTGGCGATAACATCGTAATGGACATCGAGCTGATTCATCCAATCGCTATGGAGCAGGGCTTAGGCTTCGCTATCCGTGAAGGTGGAAGAACAGTTGGATCAGGAAAAGTTATCGAAATCGTTGAATAATTAAATAGTAATATAAAAAGTGCCGGAAAGCTAAGCTTTCCGGCACTTTTGTATTTATCTGCTCCAACGTCCGCTTGCACCGCAAGGGAGAAAAAGACCATTCCCGGATACGGGGAGTCCGATTTCGGAGGATTTTACCGTACCGCCGAATTTTGAGCGGACTTCTAATTCCAGCATATAAGTGAGGACTGAAGGGGCAAGTCCCGTTGTATAGGAGTTAATCAGATAGAAAAGGGGATTGTCTGAAAGAATCTGGGCGCAGAGTTTCACAAAATCATAAATGCTGTCCTCTATTTTCCAGATTTCCCCCTTGGGACCTCTTCCGTAGGAGGGCGGATCCATGATAACCGCATCATATTTATTGCCGCGGCGGATTTCCCTTTCCACAAACTTTACGCAGTCATCCACAAGCCATCGTATGGGTGCGTCTCCCAGCCCGGAAGATTTTGCGTTTTCTTTTGCCCACGAGACCATTCCTTTCGAAGCATCCACGTGGGTGACTTCAGCACCGGCGGCTGCGGCTGCAAGCGTGGCACCTCCGGTGTAGGCAAAAAGATTCAGAACCTTGATCGGTTTATCGGCTTTTTGAATCAGGCCACTAAACCAGTCCCAGTTCGTGGCCTGTTCTGGGAAAAGCCCTGTATGTTTGAAGCTGAAAGGCTTAAGGTTGAAACGGAGCGTTTTGTATCCTATCTGCCATTGTTCAGGAAGATTGAAAAAGTCCCATTCACCGCCTCCCTGCGCGCTTCTGTGATAATGGCCATTTGGCTGTTTCCACAGCTTGTTCTCTCTTGGCGTGTTCCAGATTACCTGGGGATCCGGCCGTACCAGATGGAAATCACCCCACCTTTCCAGTTTTTCACCGCCCGAAGTATCCAGTACCTCGTAATCCTTCCATCCGTCAGCTATCCACATATATTATTCCATTCCTTCCATATAAATGATACCAGTTAATATAATTGTGGCAATTATATCATAAATGCAATGAATGTAACAGTGGATTATGGGACATGGCGGTCTTGTCCTTAATGGGATTTCCCGAAATTAAAATTAAAACTTGTCTAGTGTCTGAAACTCATGTATTATGTATTTACGTAAAACTTTGGATGATATGGTTCATGCTGTGGGTGGAGATAAAGTTTTTTGACAAAAAAAGAAAAAACACTTGCAATTTGAAATCTACTAATATATACTAGTAAAGCTGTGACATAGATAGCTATGATACGAGAGGTTGCTGCATGCAAATGGCAGGTTTTCCGTGGAGCGAATGTCATGTTAGGAAACTGGCGACAAGTCACTGTACAAAGATACTGGTCCGTCATCGGGACGGAAACGACGTGTAGGTTTGCAAGAAGTGCTTATGCACATGCTATTTATTGGCAAGTTTGCGACACACACGGAAGAGTGTACAGTCACCACTTGTCGTACTGTAAAGTTATATAGTGCGAAAAGGAGGCGGCTTTTTTTATGGCAAGTCAAGTAATGAGAATCACGTTGAAGGCATATGATCACAAATTAATAGATCAGTCAGCCGGAAAAATCATTGATACGGTGAAGAAAACCGGATCACAGGTAAGCGGACCAATTCCGTTGCCAACTAAGAGAGAAGTAGTAACTATTCTTAGAGCTGTACACAAGTACAAAGATTCAAGAGAGCAGTTCGAACAAAGAACTCACAAAAGACTTATCGATATCATTGCACCAACACAGAAGACAGTAGATGCACTGTCCAAGCTGGAAATGCCAGCAGGTGTTTATATTGATATCAAAATGAAAACGAAATAATCCTGAAGGGCTTAATATATACGGTATATTAACTGTTCTAGGATGAACATGCATCAGCGTGTTCCGCTGTAGATTAACAGGAGGTAATGATGAAGAGAGCAATTTTAGCAACAAAAATCGGCATGACACAGATCTTTGATGACGCTGGTATACTTACACCAGTCACTGTGCTTCAGGCTGGACCATGTGTTGTAACACAGGTTAAAACAATGGAAAAAGACGGATACAGTGCCATCCAGGTCGGTTATTCCGATATCAGGGCGAAACTGGTAAACAAGCCGGAAAAAGGCGTGTATGAGAAAGCCGGCATTTCCTATAAGAGATTCCTGAGAGAATTCAGACTCGAAAATGCTGAGGAATATTCTGTAAAAGATGAAATCAAAGCAGACGTTTTTGCTGCAGGCGACAAAGTGGATGCAAGCGCTGTATCCAAGGGAAAAGGATTCCAGGGCGCAATCAAGAGACATAATCAGTCCAGAGGACCTATGGCTCACGGCTCTAAGTTCCATCGTCATGCAGGTTCCAACGGTGCCGCAACCAACCCTGGTAAAGTTTTCAAAGGAAAGAAAATGCCAGGACACATGGGAGCAAAAAGGATTACCGTTCAGAATCTTGAAATTATCAGAGTTGACGCAGAGAACAATCTGCTTTTAGTTAAAGGTGCGGTTCCGGGACCTAGAAAATCAATGGTCACAATCCGCGAATCAGTTAAAACATCTAAATAGTTTTTTGTAAGAAAGGAGGAACACACAGATGTCAAAAGTATCTGTTTATAATATGGAAGGCACACAGGTTGGAGAGATTGAACTCAACGAAGCTGTATTTGGTGTCAAAGTAAATGAACATTTAGTGCATGAAGCAGTGGTCAGCCAGCTTGCAAACAACCGTCAGGGCACACAAAGTGCCAAGACACGTTCAGATGTAAGAGGCGGCGGAAGAAAACCATGGAAGCAGAAGGGGACCGGTCATGCAAGACAGGGTTCAACGAGAGCTCCACAGTGGAAAGGCGGCGGCGTTGTATTTGCACCGAAGCCAAGAGACTACACAATCAGATTGAACAAAAAGGAAAAAAGGATTGCTCTTAAATCGGCCCTTACTTCCAGAGTAGCTGCGAATAAATTCATTGTTATTGATGAATTCAAATTTGAAGGAATCAAAACAAAGAGACTGGTAGAGGTTATGGATAACCTTAAAATCTCAAAAGCTCTTCTGGTTTTGAATGAAAACGATAAAAATGTAATTTTATCAGCAAGAAACGTTCCACAGATCAAGACGGCACTTACAAATACGATCAACGTATATGATATCCTCAAATACGACACAATCGTTATTGACAAGGCAGCCGTTGCAACAATTGAGGAGGTGTATGCATAATGGCAAGTTTACAGTATTATGATGTGATCCTCAAACCGGTAATCACAGAAAAAAGCATGGACGCAATGACAAGCAAAAAATATACATTTCTTGTACATACCGCCGCAACAAAATTTCAGATAAAAGAAGCAGTTGAAAAAATGTTCGCTGGTACAAAAGTCAAGAGTGTCCACACAATGAACTTAGACGGAAAAAAGAAAAGAAGAGGAACGACTGTCGGAAGAACAGCTAAGACTAAGAAAGCTATCATCCAGCTGACACAGGAAAGCAAAGACATCGAAATCTTCGAAGGACTTTAATACAGGTCCTAACTATACGCAGTAAAGCGTGATAATAAACATTAGTTGTTGAAAGGAGTCACCAAAATGGGAATTAAAAAGTACAACCCATATACACCTTCCAGAAGAGCTATGACCAGCCTGGATAACAAAGATATCACCAAAAAAACTCCAGAAAAGTCTTTGCTGGTTTCTTTAAATAAAAACGCAGGTCGTAATAATCAGGGTAAAATAACAGTAAGACACCGCGGAGGCGGATCTAGAAGAAAATATAGGATCATCGACTTCAAGAGAAGAAAAGACGATGTGCCTGCAAAGGTTATCGGTATCGAATATGATCCAAACAGAACAGCTAACATCGCGTTAATCGCTTATGCAGATGGTGAAAAGGCATATATCCTTGCACCAAACGGATTAACAGATGGAATGACGGTAATGAACGGTGAAAAAGCTGAGATCAAAGTGGGCAACTGCCTTCCTCTCGGAAATATACCAGTAGGTACCGAAATCCACAACATCGAGCTTTATCCAGGCAAAGGCGGCCAGCTTGTCCGTTCAGCAGGAAACAGCGCTCAGCTGATGGCTAAAGAAGGTAAGTACGCAACACTCAGACTTCCTTCAGGCGAGATGAGAATGGTCCCAATCTTATGCAGAGCTACCATTGGCAAGATCGGAAACATTGAGCATGATCTTGTAAATATCGGTAAAGCCGGACGTAAGAGAAACATGGGTATCAGACCAACAGTTCGTGGTTCCGTCATGAATCCTAACGATCATCCACACGGTGGTGGTGAAGGAAGAACTGGTATCGGACGTCCCGGTCCAAGTACTCCTTGGGGCAAACCAGCTCTTGGATATAAGACAAGAAAGAAAAACAAACATTCTAACAAGATGATCGTAAGAAGAAGAGACGGAAAGAATATGAAATAAGGAGGTAAATACCTATGTCAAGGTCGCTTAAAAAGGGTCCATTTGCAGATGTGAGTCTGCTTAAAAAGATAGATGCAATGAACGAATCAGGACAAAAACAGGTTATCAAGACCTGGTCACGCCGTTCAACAATTTTTCCATCAATGATGGGATTTACCATCGCAGTACATGACGGAAGAAGACATGTTCCGGTTTACGTAACAGAAGATATGGTTGGACATAAACTGGGTGAGTTTGTGGCCACAAGAACATATAGAGGACATGGAAAAGACGAAAAGAAGAGCAAGTCTCGTTAAACTATGAGTTTGAAAGGAGGTTTAATCCATGGCAAAAGGACATAGAAGTCAGATAAAAAGAGAGAGAAATGCAAATAAAGATCTCAGACCATCAGCAAAGTTATCATATGCAAGAGTGTCTGTTCAGAAAGCATGTTTCGTATTAGATGCCATCAGAGGCAAAGATGTGCAGACTGCAGTTGGAATCCTGGCATACAACCCTAGATATGCATCTGCTTTAGTAGAGAAGTTATTGAAATCAGCCATCGCAAATGCTGAGAACAATAATGGAATGAAAGCGGACAATCTTTATATCGAAGAGTGTTTTGCAAACAAAGGACCAACAATGAAAAGAGTTAAACCCAGAGCGCAGGGAAGGGCTTACAGAATTGAGAAAAGAATGAGCCATATCACTGTAGTGCTTAATGAGAGATAAGGAGGGCAATAATGGGACAGAAAGTTAATCCTCATGGCTTAAGGGTCGGCATTATCAAGGACTGGGATTCGAAATGGTATGCAGAGAAGGACTTTGCAGACAATCTCGTTGAAGACCATGTAATTAGAAAGTACCTTAAGTCCAGATTATATAATTCAGGTGTTTCAAAGATTGAAATTGAAAGAGCATCAGACAGATTAAAAGTAATCGTCTTTACGGCTAAACCCGGTGTAATTATCGGAAAAGGCGGAACTGAAATCGAGAAAGTTAAAAAAGAAGTTCAGAAACTGACTGATAAAAAACTTGTTATCGATATCAAGGAAGTTAAAAGACCAGAAAAAGACGCACAGCTTGTAGCAGAAAACATTGCCCAGCAGCTTGAAAATCGTGTATCTTTCAGAAGAGCCATGAAATCAGCAATGTCCAGAAGCCTTAAAGCAGGATCAAAGGGAATCAAAACAGCCGTAGCAGGCCGTTTAGGAGGAGCAGATATGGCTCGTACTGAGTTCTACAGTGAAGGAACCATTCCACTGCAGACACTGCGCGCAGATATCGACTATGGTTTTGCCGAAGCAGATACTACCTTTGGAAAATTAGGAATCAAAGTCTGGATATATAAAGGTGAAATACTTCCAACTAAAGGCAATAGGGAAGGGAGCGATAAATAATGTTAATGCCAAAAAGAGTAAAACGTCGTAAGCAGTTCCGTGGATCTATGGCCGGAAAAGCAACAAGAGGCAATAAAATCTCACATGGTGAATTCGGTATTGTCGCTATGGAACCGGCGTGGATCAAATCCAATCAGATAGAAGCAGCCCGTGTAGCTATGACCCGTTACATCAAACGTGGTGGCCAGGTATGGATTAAAATCTTCCCTGACAAGCCAGTAACTACAAAACCAGCTGAGACACGTATGGGTTCAGGTAAAGGTTCTTTGGAATATTGGGTAGCAGTAGCAAAACCAGGACGTGTCCTGTTTGAAATAGCCGGAGTACCTGAGGAGACAGCAAGAGAGGCATTGCGTCTTGCGTCACACAAATTACCACTGAAATGCAAAATCGTTTCTCGTGCAGACTTAGAAGGCGGTGATAACAGTGAAAATTAATAAATATGTAGAAGATTTAATGACAAAATCAGCTACAGAGTTAAACGAAGAATTAGTAGCTGCTAAAAAGGAACTTTTTAACCTAAGGTTTCAGAACGCAACAAATCAATTAGACAACACTAGCAGGATTAAAGAAGTCAGAAAAAACATCGCAAGAGTTCAGACTTTGATAACACAAAAAGCTAATGCTGCAGAATAATCCTATAGGAAGGAGGAATTGTTGTGGAAAGAAATATGAGAAAATCCCGTACCGGTACGGTAGTGAGCAATAAAATGGATAAAACCGTTGTTGTCTTGGTTGAGGATCACGTTCAGCATCCTTTATATAAAAAGATCATGAAGAGATCTTCCAAGCTTAAAGTTCATGATGAAAAAAATGAATGCGGCATCGGCGATAAAGTCAAAATAATGGAGACAAGACCTTTATCTAAAGATAAAAGATGGAGACTTATTGAAATAATCGAAAAGGCAAAATAGTAGGAAGGAGTATTATTATGATCCAACAGGAAAGCAGACTTAGAGTTGCTGATAACACCGGCGCCAAAGAAATCCTTTGTATCAGAGTATTGGGAGGTTCTACTAGAAGATATGCCAATATTGGTGATATAATCGTTGCCACTGTTAAAGATGCAACACCAGGCGGTGTTGTCAAAAAAGGCGATGTTGTTAAGGCGGTTGTCGTACGTACAGTAAAAGGCGCACGTCGTAAGGACGGCTCGTACATTAAATTTGACGAGAATGCTGCCGTAATCATTAAAGATGATATGAATCCAAAAGGAACCCGTATCTTTGGGCCGGTAGCCAGAGAGCTAAGAGAAAAGCAATTTATGAAAATTGTTTCATTAGCACCGGAAGTACTGTAGGGAGGTGTAGATAATGGCAAGTAAAATTAATAAAGGCGACCTGGTAAAGGTAATCGCCGGTAAAGATAAAGATAAAGAAGGCAAAATCATAGAGATTAACAGAAAGAAGAACACTGTTCTTGTGGAAGGAATCAACATGATGACAAAACATTCAAAACCAAGTGCTACAAATCAGGCAGGCGGTATCATCAATCAGGAAGGCCCTCTTGATATTTCCAACGTAATGTACATTTACAAAGGAAAACCTACAAGAATAGGATTTACCGTGAAAGATGGCAAAAAAGTACGCGTTGCGAAATCAACTGGCGATGTGATTGATTAATTTAGGAGAGGAGGCCCATAAAGTTGAGCAGACTTAGAGAAACTTACAATAATGAAGTTGTAAATGCAATGATAAATAAATTCGGCTACAAGAATGAAATGCAGGTTCCAAAGATCAACAAGATCGTTATCAACATGGGAGTTGGCGAGGCAAAAGACAATGCAAAGGTATTGGACTCAGCTGTTAAGGACATGTCAATCATTGCTGGTCAGAAACCTGTTATAACAAAGGCTAAAAATTCAATTGCAAACTTTAAACTCAGAGAAGGCGTGCCAATCGGATGCAAAGTAACACTCAGAGGCGAGAAGATGTATGAGTTCCTGGATCGTTTAGTAAACCTGGCACTTCCACGTGTTCGTGACTTCAGGGGTGTAAATCCGAATTCTTTTGACGGAAGAGGAAATTACGCACTTGGAATTAAAGAACAGTTGATTTTCCCTGAAATTGAATATGATAAAATCGATAAAACAAGAGGCATGGACATTATCATTGTCACAACTGCAAATACAGATGAAGAAGCCCGTGAATTATTGACATTATTCAATATGCCGTTTCAGAAACAATAAAGGAGGCAATTAGATGGCAAAGACCGCTATGAAAATAAAACAGCAGCGCAAAGCTAAGTTTTCCACTCAGGAATACACTCGCTGCAGAATATGTGGAAGACCACATGCTTATTTAAGAAAATACGGAATCTGCAGAATATGTTTCCGTGAATTAGCATATAAAGGACAAATACCAGGAGTCAGAAAAGCAAGCTGGTAGGTGGAACATTCGGAAAACAGCCAGAAGTTTTCCAGATTTAAAGGAGGAAAAATAAATGACTATGAGTGATCCAATCGCAGATATGCTTACAAGAATTCGTAACGCAAATACTGCTAAACACGACACTGTGGATATCCCATTATCAAAGATGAAATTAGCTATAGCTGAGATCCTTTTTAAGGAAGGCTATATCAAAAAATATGAAGTAGTCCAGGACGGAAATTTTCAGAATATCCACGTAACCCTCAAGTACGGTAAAGACAAGAATGAAAAAATCATTACCGGCCTCAAGAGAATATCAAAACCAGGACTTCGTGTATATGCTAACAAAGATGAGCTTCCAAGAGTTCTCGGAGGACTCGGAATAGCTATTATTTCAACGAATAGTGGAGTTGTAACTGATAAAGTAGCTAGAAAGCTGAACGTAGGCGGAGAAGTATTAGCGTTTGTTTGGTAAAATAACCAGATTATTAAGGAGGTAACGGCATGTCACGTATAGGAAGAATGCCTATCGCTATCCCGGCAGCAGTAACGGTCGATATAGCAGAAAATAATAAAGTGACTGTGAAAGGACCAATGGGAACACTTGAAAGAGTATTGCCTGCGGAAATGGATCTTAAATTAGAAGGCGAAACACTTATTGTTTCCAGACCTAATGATTTAAAGAGAATGAAGTCATTGCACGGACTTACAAGGTCGCTGATTAACAATATGGTAATCGGTGTATCCGAAGGATATAAGAAAAACCTGGAAATCGTTGGCGTTGGTTACAGAGCGGCAAAACAGGGAAATAAATTAGTATTGACACTTGGATATTCCCACCCGGTTGAGATGGAAGATCCCGAAGGAATCGAAGCAATAGTTACCGATCAGACCAAGATAACCGTAAGTGGTATTGATAAAGAAAAAGTTGGCCAATATGCAGCTGAAATCAGAGATAAGAGAAGACCAGAGCCATATAAAGGCAAAGGTATTAAATATGCTAATGAAGTTGTCAGACGTAAAGTTGGTAAGACTGGTAAGAAATAATTAAAGGAGTGACAAAAATGGTTAATAAAAAATCAAGAACAGAAGTCCGTGTTAATAAACACAGAAAATTACGTAATCGTTTCAGTGGTACTGCACAAAGACCACGTCTGGCTGTGTTCAGAAGTAATAATCATATGTATGCTCAAATTATTGACGATACAGTTGGAAATACCTTGGCGTCTGCCTCTACGCTTGAAAAAGATATTAAGGCAGAGCTGGAAAAAACCAATAACGTTGATGCAGCAGCATATTTAGGTGCAACGGTTGCCAAAAGAGCAATTGAAAAAGGTATAACGGATGTTGTCTTCGATAGAGGCGGCTTCATATATCACGGCAAAGTTCAGGCTTTGGCAGATGCGGCAAGAGAAGCTGGTCTGAAATTCTAATCAGGGAGGAGAACATATGAAACGTACAATCGTTGATGCCAGTCAGCTGGAACTGGAAGAAAAAGTAGTATCCATTAAACGTGTTACCAAGGTTGTTAAAGGTGGACGTAATTTCAGATTTACCGCTTTAGTTGTTGTCGGCGACGGCAACGGAAACGTTGGCGTAGGTCTGGGAAAAGCGACTGAAATTCCTGAAGCAATCCGCAAGGGAAAAGAAGACGCTTCCAAAAAACTGGTAGCAATACCAATGGATGACAACGCAAGTATTCCTCACGATATTATCGGAAAATTCGGCAGTGCTTCCGTACTGCTTAAGAGGGCACCGGAAGGTACAGGAGTTATCGCAGGAGGTCCTGCGCGTAACGTATTGGAAATGGCCGGAATTAAGAATATCCGTACAAAATCTTTAGGATCTAATAACAAACAGAATGTTGTTCTTGCTACAATCCAGGGATTAGCAGCTTTGAAGACACCTGAGCAGGTAGCAAAACTTCGCGGGAAGACCGTAGAAGAAATTTTAGGATAACCAGGAGGGTCAGAGATGGCAGGTAAATTAAAAATAACTTTAGTCAAATCTCCTATTGGTGCAATTCCAAAGCATAAGAAAACGATAGAAGCATTAGGCTTGAGAAAATTAAACAAATGCGTTGAGATGCCGGATAATGAAGCCATAAGAGGAATGATTTGGCACGTTAAGCATTTAGTAAAAGTAGAAGAAATTTAATAACGATAAGGAGGTGCTGGAAATGAACTTATCAAACTTACAAGCAGCTGAGGGATCAAAACATAGTGATAACTTCAGACGGGGACGCGGCCACGGATCAGGAAACGGAAAAACCGCTGGTAAAGGACATAAAGGCCAGAAAGCCCGTTCAGGAAGTCCGAGAATCGGATTTGAAGGCGGACAGATGCCCCTTTACAGAAGAATCCCTAAAAGAGGCTTCACAAACAGAAACACTAAAGATATTGTCAGCGTTAATATAGGCTCATTGGAAATATTTGATAATGATACTGTTGTTACCATCGAAATGTTGGTTGATACAAGAATCGTTAGAAACCCTAAAGATGGAGTTAAAATATTGGGTAATGGAGAACTTACCAAAAAGCTGACAGTTATAGCAAACGGTTTTAGTGCCGGAGCGAAAGAGAAAATTGAGGCAGTTGGTGGAGTCAGCGAGGTGATTTAATGCTGGAAGGCTTAAGAAATGCATTTAAGATTAAAGAAATCAGAAACCGCATTTTCTACACTTTTATTATTCTGATTATCGTCAGAATAGGATGCCAGCTTCCATTACCAGGCACTGACGCCGACGTAATAAAACAAATCATGGGAGACTTCTCGGTTGGTGCATTCAGCTTCTTCGATGCCCTGACCGGCAGCTCCTTTAGTAATATGTCCATATTTGCATTGAACATCACGCCGTACATCACTTCGACCATTATCATGCAGCTTCTGACGATAGCCATACCAAAGCTTGAGGAACTGCAGAAAGAGGGAGAAGACGGAAGAAAGAAAATTGCAAAGATTACAAGATATTTGACGGTAGGTCTTGCGCTGGTTCAGTCGACGGCCATGAGCATCGGATTTGGAAACCAGGGTATGTTCGGCTCAAAATCCTCGATGTCCACTACTGAATATGTATGGACACTTGCTGTAGCCGTTATTACTATGACCGCTGGTGCAGCGGTTATCATGTGGCTTGGTGAAAGAATTACGGAAAAAGGTATCGGAAACGGTATCTCCATAATTCTTATGGTTAACATTATTGACCGTATGCCGACGGATCTTGCAGGACTGATCAATCAGTTCGTAAAAGGAGCCAGCTCCGTAGGTGGTTCTGCACTGGCAGCTCTGATAATCATTGCAGTAATTGTATTTGTAGTCCTGTTTGTTGTATACCTGCAGGGCGGACAGCGGAAGATTCCGGTCCAGTATGCTAAAAGAATTGCAGGCAGAAAGACCTATGGAGGCCAGTCGTCCAATATCCCTTTAAGGGTAAACACGGCCGGTGTAATTCCAATCATCTTTGCGTCTTCACTTTTACAGATACCGGTTATCATAACAAGCTTTACGTCGACATCCACCCCGGAATGGACCAGATTCTTCAGTACACACTACTGGTGCAATCCGCAGTATCCGATTTATTCAGTAGGTTTTATCCTATATATCATCCTTGTTATATTTTTTGCTTATTTCTATACGTCAATCACTTTCAATCCAATGGAAGTGGCAGACAACATGAAAAAACAGGGTGGATTCATACCAGGTATCAGGCCAGGAAAACCAACGACCGAGTACCTTACCAGAATTTTGAACTACGTTATTTTTATAGGAGCGGTCGGACTGCTTATAGTTGCAGCTGTGCCAATCATATTCTCAGGATATTTTGCAACATCATTATCATTTGGAGGTACTTCACTGATCATCATCGTAGGCGTTATACTGGACACGGTTAAGAAGGTTGAGTCCATGATGGTTGTCCGTAACTATAAAGGCTTCCTGAATGACTGATGCAAGGTTCCGCGATTTTGAAAAGAGGTTAAGTTAAAATGAAAATAATTATGTTAGGTGCACCTGGAGCAGGAAAAGGTACACAGGCAAAAATGATTTCAGACAAGTACAAGATCCCCCATATTTCCACAGGAGATATATTCAGGGCAAATATTAAAAACGGTACGGAACTTGGTACTAAGGCAAAATCCTATATGGACCAGGGGCTTCTGGTTCCGGACGAGCTGGTGGTGGACCTGGTGGTGGATCGCCTTCAACAGGAAGACTGCAGGAACGGTTACATACTTGACGGATTCCCCAGGACAATACCACAGGCAGAAAGCCTGGAAGCTGCATTGAAAAATCTGAATGAAAAGATTGAATTTGCACTTAATATTGAAGTCCCTGACGAAAAGATTGTAAAAAGAATGGCTGGAAGAAGAGCCTGCGGTTCATGCAGCGCTACCTACCATATCGAAAATGTTCCTCCCAAAGTTGAAGGAATATGCGACATATGCAAAGGCAATCTTATTATAAGGGATGACGACAGACCGGAGACGGTTAAAAAACGTTTGGATGTATACCATGAACAGACTCAGCCTTTGATTCAGTATTATGAGGATAAGAAGATTCTGGTAAATATTGATGGAACTCAGGAAATGATGGAAGTATTCAACAACATCATCAGCATATTGGAGGCGTAAAAATGTCGGTGTCCATTAAATCGAACAGAGAAATAGCGTTAATGCGCGAAGCTGGGAAAATACTGTCGGATGTGCTCCTTCAACTGGGCGAGTCCGTAAAGGCAGGAGTTTCCACCTGGGAGATTGATCAAATCGGCGAAAAGCTAATCCGCAGCTATGGCTGTGAACCATCATTTCTGAATTATGAGGGATTTCCAGCTTCTGTGTGCATTTCAGTAAATGATGAAGTGGTACACGGGATTCCTACTAAAGAAAAAATACTTCATGATGGCGACATTGTCAGTTTTGATGCCGGGGTGATATACAGCGGATATCATGCTGATGCAGCCAGGACTTACCCGGTAGGCAATATTTCGGAAGAGGCAGCCGCACTGATTGAGGTTACAAAGCAAAGCTTCTTTGAAGGAATGAAATATGCAAAAGAGGGAAATTACCTGCACGACATATCCAATGCAATTGCAGAATACGCAGAAAATTTTGGGTATGGAGTTGTCCGGGATTTGGTCGGGCATGGAATAGGGAAACATCTGCATGAAGATCCGCAGATTCCAAATTTTAAGCAGGTAAAAAGAGGCGTCAGACTTAAAGCGGGAATGACGCTGGCCATAGAACCCATGATCAACGCCGGAAGGTATGACGTGGTCTGGATGGATGATGACTGGACCGTAGTCACGGATGACGGATCGCTTTCAGCTCATTACGAAAACACAGTACTGATCACGGACGGTGAGCCTGAAATTTTGACTTTGTAAGAGGAAGTACTTATGACACAATATGAAATTGGGACGCTGGTGTTTTCAAGGGCAGGGCATGACAAGGACAATCTCTATGTTATAATATCGGAGGAACCTGAATATGTATTCCTGGCAGATGGAAAGATCAAAACAATAGAAAATCCCAAGAAAAAAAACAAGAAACACATCCAGGTAATTCACAGTAAAATCGAGACCGAGAAGACAATTACCAATGAGGATATAAAAAGAGGAATAAAACTCTACAAGTCAAAATAGATTATAGGAGGTCTTGTGAATGTCAAAAGCTGACGTTATCGAAATTGAAGGAAGAGTAATCGAAAAACTCCCAAATGCTATGTTCCAGGTTGAGCTGGAAAACGGACACAAAGTACTGGCGCATATAAGCGGAAAACTCAGAATGAACTTTATTAAAATTTTACCAGGTGACAAAGTTACCATAGAACTTTCTCCCTACGACCTGACAAAAGGAAGAATAATCTGGCGAGATAAGTAAGCCGGATGCACGTAATTGGGAAGAAAAACTCAACACAAGTTTTGCTTGATTATTCCATATTGGGATGCTATAATGAAAAGCGGACTTTTTTTGAAAGGAGGATTTACTGTGAAAGTAAGATCATCAGTTAAACCTATTTGTGAAAAATGCAAAGTCATTAAAAGAAAAGGCAGTATCAGAGTAATCTGTGAAAACCCTAAGCATAAACAAAGACAGGGTTAATGCTGGTTCTAAGCGGCTGCAGTAGTGAGACACCAGGTAAAGTTGTTCACTACTATTAAATAAAATCTATATAATAAACAATGGAGGTGCAATAAACCATGGCTCGTATTTCCGGAATTGATTTACCAAGAGAAAAACGAATTGAAATTGGATTAACATACATTTATGGTATCGGCAGAGTTAGTGCAAATCGCATACTTGCTGATGCAAAAGTTAATCCCGATACAAGAGTCAGAGACTTAACAGATGATGAAATCAAAAGAATCAGCGCAGTTATCGATGATTCACAAATGGTTGAAGGCGATTTAAGAAGAGAAATCGCTATGAACATCAAGAGATTACAGGAAATTGGATGCTACAGAGGCATTCGTCATAGAAAAGGACTTCCAGTTCGCGGACAGAAAACAAAAACTAACGCAAGAACTAGAAAAGGCCCAAGAAGAACAGTTGCGAACAAGAAAAAATAATTAAACCCAGAAACGGGAACCCATAAGGGAGGTTAGTTTATAAATGGCTAAAAAAGTTACGAAAAAAGTGACAAAGAAGCGTGTTAAGAAAAACGTTGAACGAGGACAGGCACATATCCAATCATCTTTTAACAATACGATTGTAACGTTAACGGATACAGAAGGAAACGCCTTATCATGGGCTAGTGCCGGTGGTCTTGGATTTAGAGGTTCAAGGAAATCTACTCCTTATGCAGCTCAAATGGCAGCGGAAACTGCAACTAAAGCAGCTTTGATTCACGGCTTGAAATCAGTTGATGTTATGGTTAAAGGTCCGGGATCAGGAAGAGAAGCAGCAATCCGTGCGCTCCAGGCCTGCGGTCTTGAAGTCACAAGTATTAAGGACGTTACACCGGTACCACATAACGGATGTCGTCCACCAAAACGCAGAAGAGTTTAATGGGAGGTGCACATAGATGGCAGTAAATAGAGTTCCTGTTCTTAAAAGATGCAGATCACTTGGATTAGATCCAGTTTATTTAGGAATAGATAAGAAATCAACAAGAGAATTAAGAAGAAGCAACAGAAAGCTCAGCGAGTATGGTCTTCAGCTTAGAGAAAAACAGAAAGCAAAATTCATATATGGTGTTCTGGAGAAACCTTTCAGAAACTATTATGATAAAGCGAAAAAAATGAGCGGACAGGCTGGTCCTAACCTTATAATCATGTTAGAGACAAGACTTGATAATATTATTTACCGTTTAGGATTTGCCAGAACCAGAAGAGAAGCAAGACAGATCGTTGGTCATAAACATGTACTTGTAAATGGAAGATGCGTTAATATTCCATCCTACCTGGTTAAAGCAGGCGATACTATTGAAATTAAAGAGAAATGCAAAGATTCCCAGAGATATAAGGATGTGTTAGAAGCAACCGGAGGAAGACTTGTTCCTGATTGGTTGGAGGCAGATCCCGAAAATCTTAAAGGTGCAATCAAAGAACTTCCTTTAAGAGAAAACATTGACGTACCAGTTAATGAAGTGCTTATTGTCGAATTATATTCTAAGAATTAGGCAATTCCAAAAAAAGGAGGGGCTGTGTAGTGTTCGATTTTGAGAAACCCAATATTGAAATTGCTGAAATATCCGATGACAAGAAATATGGAAGATTTGTAGTTGAACCCTTGGAGAGAGGTTATGGTATCACCCTTGGCAACTCTTTGAGAAGAATTATGCTTTCATCGTTACCGGGTTCTGCAGTAAGCCAGGTAAAGATCGACGGAGTTTTACATGAATTCAGTACAATCCCCGGTGTTAAGGAAGATGTTACTGAAATCATTATGAATATAAAAAACTTGGCCATAAGAAATACATGCGACACGGATGAAGCAAAAACCGCATATATTGAGTACACTGGTGAAGGTGTGATTACTGCTGCCGATATCAAAGCGGATCCGGATATTGAGATTATCAATCCGGAGCTGGTAATAGCAACGCTTGACGGCTCAGCGGATTGCAGGCTGTACATGGAGCTTACCATCACTAAGGGACGAGGCTATGTAAGTGCTGAAAAGAATAAAAATGACGATCTGCCAATCGGCGTGATTGCGATTGATTCCATCTATACTCCGGTTGAAAGGGTTAATCTGAACGTGCAGAACACCCGTGTAGGCCAGATTACAGATTATGATAAACTTACCTTGGACTGCTATACAAACGGAACACTCTTCCCGGATGAAGCCGTAAGTCTTGCAGCTAAAGTTCTCAGTGAACATTTAAGTTTATTTATAGACTTATCCGCCAATGCAAAAAATGCTGAAATTATGGTGGAGAAGGAAGATAACAAAAAAGAAAAAGTGCTTGAAATGAACATTGATGAATTGGAACTTTCCGTTCGTTCATATAATTGTCTCAAGAGAGCCGGAATCAACACAGTCGAAGAGTTGACCAACAGGACAGCTGACGACATGATGAAGGTTAGAAACCTTGGCCGCAAGTCTTTGGAAGAAGTGCTTGCAAAACTTAAAGAACTTGGCTTGGCGTTAAATCAAAGCGAGGAATAAAAAGCCTGTGTAAAGGAGGTAGTAAGATGTCAGGATACAGAAAACTCAGTAGAACCAGCAGTCAGAGAAAGGCCCTGATCAGAAATCAGGTAACTAATCTGTTATATAATGGCAAAATCGTAACAACTGAGGCGAAAGCCAAGGAAATTAGAAAAGTTGCTGAAGGATTGATTGCATTAGCTGTAAAAGAGAAAGACAATTTTGAGGAAGTTACGGTAAAAGCTAAAGTAGCCCGTAAGGATAAAGATGGTAAGAGGGTTAAGGAAGTAGTAGATGGCAAAAAGGTTGATATTTTTGATGAAGTTGATAAAACTATCAAAAAAGATGCTCCTTCCCGTCTGCATGCCAGAAGAAAAATGCTCAGCGTACTTTACCCTGTAAAGGAAGTGCCACAGAAGGCTGCCGGCAAAAAGAAAAACACGGTTGATGTTGATCTGGTTGGTAAACTTTTTGATGAAATTGCTCCTAAATACACCCAGCGTAATGGCGGATACACAAGAATTGTGAAAATCGGCCTGCGTAAAGGTGATGCAGCAATGGAAGTATTATTAGAACTTGTATAATTCAAATATCAGAAAAGTGTCCGGTCTTAATGGCTGAACACTTTTCTTTTTTTGATGCTGCAACAGAACAGTTGCAAAATACGATTAAATAATTTACAATATAAGGTACTCTTAAAAAGGTAAATAAATTAAGGAAAAATTCGAATGAGTATCATTAAATCCACGAGGCTTGTCTACGATTATGTGAGATTGAGCGAAGACGAAAAAAGTGAAGAAATAAGCAGGGCAATAAACGGAGTGGACATAGAAGTCCTCGATGGCGAATTTATTGCCATACTAGGACATAACGGTTCAGGGAAGTCGACTTTTGCCAAGCACATAAATGCGCTGCTGACGCCGACGGAAGGGACTTTGTGGCTGGACGGCATGGATACGCAGGACAGGGAATTCCTCTGGCAAATTCGGCAGACGGCTGGAATGGTATTCCAGAACCCGGACAACCAGATTATTGGAACCGTGGTGGAAGAAGACGTCGGATTCGGACCGGAAAATATGGGAATAGAAACCGGTGAGATCTGGAACCGGGTTAATGATGCGCTGGAAGCAGTGGATATGAATGCATTCCGGAAGAAGTCTCCGAACAAGCTGTCTGGTGGACAGAAGCAGAGGGTAGCCATTGCCGGTGTTCTTGCCATGAAGCCAAAGTGCATCGTACTGGATGAACCTACGGCCATGCTGGATCCTCTTGGCAGAAAAGAGGTACTTCAGACGGTCAGAGAACTGAACCGCCGGGAAAAGGTCACGGTAATATATATTACGCACAACATGGAAGAAGTCATTCATGCAGACCGGGTCATCGTCATGGATGGAGGTCAGATACGAATGCAGGGAACTCCTGGTGAAATTTTTTCGAAGGTGACAGAATTGAAATCTTTAGGGTTGGAGGTTCCGGCTGTTACGGAGCTGGCGTACTGCCTCAAAGAGAAAGGTCTTCAAATCCGTGAGGGAATTCTCACGATAGATGAATTGGTGGATGAAGTATGTCGATTAAGCTCGAAAATATAAATTATGCATACAGTGTAGATACAATTATGGAAAGTGCGGCCCTGGTGGATATCAATCTTGAGATAGAAGCAGGATCTTTTATCGGGCTGATCGGACACACCGGTTCGGGGAAATCAACCCTGATACAGCACCTTAATGGATTGATAAAGCCAACATCAGGAAATATCTACTATAATGGAAAAAACATCTATGACAAGGACTTCAACATGCGGAATCTTCGTACCCATGTGGGTCTGGTCTTTCAATACCCGGAATACCAGCTTTTTGAAGAAACTGTGTTTGAGGACGTCTGCTTCGGACCGAAAAATCTGGGACTGGGTGCGGATGAAGTCAGAGCCAGGGCGGAATATGCCCTGGATATAGTGGGAATAGATAAGGAGCTTTACAATAAATCTCCTTTCGAGATTTCCGGTGGGCAGAAGAGAAGAGTTGCCATTGCCGGCGTCCTTGCCATGCAGCCGGAATATCTCATTTTGGATGAACCAACCGCAGGCCTGGATCCTGGTGGAAAGGGAGAAATCCTTAACCAGATTGCCATACTGCAGAAGGAGAAAAACATCACAGTCATCCTGGTCTCCCACAGTATGGAAGATGTGGCAAAGTATGTGGAAAGAATAATCGTTATGAATCAGGGAAGAATCCTGTATGATGACGAAACCAGGAAGGTTTTCGCCCACTACAAAGAACTGGAGAGTATAGGTCTGGCTGCACCCCAGGTCACATATATACTCAATAAACTGAAAGAATCAGGGATAGCGGTGGATACCAGCCTAATAACAATAGAGGATGCCTGCAGGGAAATTTATGACAAAATGGCCGGCGCTGAAAGGAAATCATGATCAGAGATATAACAATCGGACAGTATTATCCGTCGGAATCAGTTATGCACCGGCTGGACCCCAGGGTAAAACTATTCGGAACCCTGCTGTTTGTAGTATCACTATTTATAGTCAACAGCTTCCTGGGTTATATTATCGCAACAATTTTTCTGGGTGCAATAATTTATGTCTCAAAAATACCTCTTTCCTTTATTATGAAGGGCCTGAAAGCCATTATTCTTCTTCTTCTGCTCAGCGTTGCGTTCAACCTTTTTCTTACCAAGGGGGAAATCGTCTTTCAGATATGGATCATTAAAATTACAAAGGAAGGGATACGGCTTGCCGTTTTTCTTGCAGTAAGGCTTATTTATGTAATCGTAGGATCATCCCTGATGACATTGACGACGACGCCAAACGACCTGACTTCAGGGCTGGAAAAATCCCTTCATATCCTGAATAAAGTGAAGTTCCCAATCCACGAGATGGCAATGATGATGTCTATTGCATTGAGGTTCATTCCGATACTTGTGGACGAGACGGATAAGATAATGAAAGCACAGATTGCCAGAGGGGCAGATTTTGAAAGTGGAAATATTCTGAAAAGAGCTAAATCCCTTATCCCAATCCTTATTCCGCTGTTCATATCGTCTTTCAGAAGAGCGACGGATCTCGCAACAGCAATGGAAGCCCGCTGTTATCACGGAGGGGAAGGCAGGACAAAAATGAAGCCGCTCAAGTATGCAAAAAGAGATGGAGTGGCCTACGCAGTAATCATTCTGTTTCTCGTTGTAGTTCTGGCGGAAAGCATAATCGTACCAAGGATACCCGCTCTGAGCATTTTTGTAGTATAAAAGGAACCGGACATGCATAAAAGAATAAAACTGACCATAGCTTATGACGGCACCCGCTATTGCGGATGGCAGATACAGGAAAATGGAATTACAGTAGAGGAAATGATCAACAAGAGTCTCAGCGGACTGCTGGGTGAGAAAATATGCATTATGGGGGCAAGCCGGACCGACGCAGGTGTACATGCCCTTGGTAACGTGGCCGTGTTTGATACGCATACAAGAATACCGCCGGAAAAAATATCGTATGGACTCAACCAGAGGCTTCCGGAGGATATAACGGTGCAGAAATCAGAAGAGGTTCCCAAGGAATTTCATCCCAGATACGCTGCCGCCATAAAGACTTATGAATATAAAATATTAAACCGCACGTTTCCACAGCCCATATGCCGCTTATATACACACTTCATATATTATCCCTTAGACGTGGAGGCTATGCAGAAGGCAGCCGCTTATCTGGTCGGTGAGCACGATTTTAAAAGCTTCAGCTCGATTGGAGGGCAGACAAAGACAAGCGTCCGGACAATTACCGCACTGGATGTGGAAAAAGAGGGTGACATCATCACAATACGCGTATCGGGGACCGGTTTTCTATATAATATGGTCAGAATCATTTCGGGGACTCTGATTCAGGTGGGCCAGGGGTACAGGACTCCCGAGAGCGTGCAGGAAATAATAGAAAAAAGAGACCGGAGGTTTGCCGGACCGACCGCCCCCCCGAGGGGTCTGACCCTAATAGGGATTAATTTCACCGGAAATGATGATAAAATTATTGACATGGGTGGACAAGTATAATATAATTAATCACTGTGACGACATATGATAAGAATACTCCAGCCAATGCCCCGGTAAGAGTATTTTGTATATGATTATAGATTTATGAATAATGGGAGGAAAACCGATGAAAACTTATATGGTAAATCCGGATAAAGTTGATAGAAAATGGCATGTAGTTGATGCAGACGGCTGTACATTAGGACGTCTCTCCACTGAAATCGCAAAAGTATTAAGAGGAAAAAACAAACCAATCTTTACACCTCATGCAGATACAGGGGATTATGTAATTGTTATAAATGCAGAAAAAATTACTGTTACCGGAAAAAAACTGGATCAGAAAGTATACTACAACCATTCAGATTATGTTGGCGGTATGAAAGAAACAACCTTAAAAGAAATGCTTGCTAAAAAACCTGAAAAAGTTATTGAACTTGCAGTTAAGGGAATGCTTCCAAAAGGACCTCTGGGAAGACAGATGCACAAAAAGTTATTTGTATATGCAGGACCAGAGCATAAACATGAAGCACAGAAACCCGAAGCATTAAAATTCTAATTGAACTGAAAGGAGGAAATAACATTGACTAAAGATAGATTGTATGGAACTGGCAGAAGAAAAAAGAGTGTTGCGAGAGTATATCTGGTACCTGGAACAGGTAAGATTACTGTAAATAAAAGAGATATTGATGCATATTTCGGACTGGAGACCTTAAAGGTTATTGTCCGTCAGCCTTTGGTTCTGACTGAGACATTGGGTAAATTTGATGTTCTTGTAAACGTACGCGGAGGCGGATATACTGGCCAGGCGGGCGCAATCAGACACGGAGTTTCAAGAGCTTTATTACAGGCAGATGGTGACTTCCGTCCGGCTCTGAAAAAAGCAGGATTCCTGACAAGAGATCCAAGAATGAAGGAAAGAAAGAAACCCGGACTTAAATCAGCCCGTAGAGCACCTCAGTTTTCAAAGAGATAATCATTATAAAATTCAAATCCCTAGGACAGAAATGTTTTGGGGATTTTTTTTTATTATTTAGCATAAATTATTATTGTTGACGTACAGATATCTGTACGGTATAATGAGAGTACAGAAAAACGTACGAAATGGAGGTGTTTTTATGTTGGCGGTTAACTATACAACGTTAAGAGATAATATGAAGACATATATGGATAAAATCACAGATGATTATGAGACAATGATAGTTACAAGAAAAGATAACAAAAATGTTGTTATTATATCCGAAGAGTCTTATAACAATATGATGGAAAATATATATGTAATGGGAAATAAATATAATTATGATTGGTTAATGGAATCAAAGGCTCAGTTGGAAAATGGAATGGCATCTGTACATGATCTTCCTGAGGTTGAAGCTGATGAATAAGGTATTTACAAAAAATGGATGGGATGATTACATTTATTGGCAGACGGAAGATAGAAAAACATTAAGAAAAATTAATCAATTAATTGAAGATATCGCTAGAAATGGAAATGAAGGGGTTGGAAAGCCAGAAGCTCTGAGTGGAAATCTGGCCGGATTTTGGAGCAGAAGAATCAATGACAAGGATCGTTTGATATATAAAATTGATAATGAAAATATCTATGTTTTGGCGTGCAGATACCATTATGGTGATAAGTGATGGTATGATTAGTTGAAAATGATAAAACGTATTTAATCGTATAATATTGTCCTGGGTAACAAACACGTAACTAACACTCTGTCAAAAGAATCCAGCATCCATGCGATTCTACAGTTCTCAAACAGCTATCAAAGAGATAGGCAGTTACCTGCGAATCAAAAATGTATATCAAAGCCCCAGAATGCTGAACTGCTTCCCGTCAAGTAGACAATTGAAAAAATATAAATCTTTTCTGCCAGTAGATAACCTACTGGCAGTTTTTACGCCGCTTGTAAATACATTTCGTGCTTTTCCATTGGAGTCAGCACACCTAAGTTTCGTTGTAATCTTTTATTGTTATAGTATCTAATGTAATTTTCTATCATTTCAACGATAGCTTCTCTGCTAGTAAATCTTTTTCCGTAATAACGTTCTCTTTTTATGATCCCCCAAAATCCTTCCATCGGTCCATTATCAATGCATTTGGCTACCCTTGACATACTCTGGGTCATTCCTGCCCTTTCAAGTTTTGAATGAAATGTTCTGT
>NZ_FQYT01000011.1 GCF_900141895.1 Parasporobacterium paucivorans DSM 15970
GCATATGTTTATACACTTAAAGAAAATAGAGTTTTTCAGAGTATGTCCAGAAAAGGAAATTGTCACGATAATTCTGTAATGGAAAACTTCTTTGGAATCATGAAACAGGAAATGTATTATGGTGCAGTTTTTTACAGCTACGAAGAATTGAAAGAGACGATAGAAAAATACATAAAATATTATAACGAACAAAGAATCAAGGAGAAACTAGGATGGATGAGTCCAGTAGAATACAGACTCAACCTCTTGGCTGCATAAAGAAATAGCGTAGCAGCTAAAAAGCTACTACGCTATAAAGTCTAACTTATTGGGGTCACATCATTTTCTACATACTCTACTCTTTAGTCATTCTTATCTAAATGACATTGACGAAGATGCGCCGTTTTTTTATTCCCCGTTTTCATCCATATTCCCTTTTTTTCTTTTACGGACACATTCTGTCAGCAGGTATTCAATCTGCCCGTTTATCGACCGGAAGTCGTCTTCCGCCCAAGATGCAATTTCCCGCCACAGGGTGGGTGAAAGACGGAGCAGGACCTGCTTTTTATCTTTCTCATTTTTATCCATACTATTAATAGATCGAGCCACTGTTGACTATCGGCTGCGCATCCCTGTTGCCGCACAGCACGACCAGAAGATTGCTGACCATCGCTGCCTTCCTCTCCTCGTCCAAGTTGACCACCCCATTCTGGCTTAATTTTTCAAGAGCCATCTCGACCATGCCCACAGCCCCTTCTACAATCATTTTTCTGGCATCAATAATGGCCGATGCCTGCTGCCTCTGAAGCATTACTGCGGCTATTTCCGGGGCGTATGCCAGATGGGTGATTCTTGCTTCCATAATTTCCAGACCGGCGATTTCGACTCTGGACTGGATTTCCGCCTTCAGTTTTTCTGCGACCTCCTGGCTGCTTCCCCTGAGCGTCATCTCCTCGCCACCGGGAGCCACATCGTAGGGATAGAGCCTGGCAATGTTCCTTAGGGAAGAATCGCACTGAATGGACAGAAAATCCTTATAATTATCAACATTAAACACCGCCTTCGCGGTATTGACGACCCTCCAGATAACCACGATTCCGATTTCAACCGGGTTCCCCAGTTCATCATTGACCTTCTGCCTGTTGTTGTTCAGTGTCATTTTCTTGAGGGATATGATTTTTTTTGCAGGAAACTGTTTTTGGGCACCTTGCCTTTTATGTGCGGCATTTGCAGTACTCTGCTCTTCCAACATGACTGTCAGTGCGCTTTCGACCGTCGGATTCACCGCAACCACGAATGGATTCACGAAGAAGAAGCCTTCTCCTCTCAGTGTTCCGATGTACTTCCCGAAGAGGGTCAGCACCAGTGCTTCCTGCGGTTTAAGGATTTTAAGCCCCAGGAAAGGAATCCAGCAGGAACATACCAGCACAATCCCCACAACAAGCAGGATGGTACCGGCAACGGTTGTGCCGGTTTCCAGCAGAATCGCTCCTACGATAATCAGGGCTATTGACACCAGAACCAGCAGAATCCCCAGAATCAGTACCGCCATGCCATTCCCGGCTTTCAGCTGCTTCTCTTGCGAATATTTTTCGTTCATAGTTGAATCCTCCTTAAATCAAAATCAATGTGATATTATAATGATATCACATTGATTCCGTATGTCAATATTTAAATTGGACTGCCGCATTTGGGACAAAACTGATAATTTTCGTTTGTGCTAAATCCACACTTTGGGCAACGCTTCCCGCATTTCTGCCTGCAGCTGGACCCAAGCACATCCTCATTCAGGGAGACTACTTCCCCCTTCTCGATGGACCTTCCCAATTCGGGATCCAGTTCACTTGACGATCCGCAGCAGCTCATCCTGAGGAAGTAGCGCCGGTTCCACTTGAAAACCGGAATGAAGAACAGCATGAAATAAGAATAAGCCACAAACACTTCCATGTGTCCGTATTTTCCGCAGCACCGGCATATTACCATCTGGTCAAAATCCAGTTTCTTCTCCGCCTGGCTGACACCCATTATAAAAAACATCTGAATCCTCCTCCGTACCCTTATGTAACACTCCGTACGCTGACTTCCCCGGAAGAAAGAAATTTTGTCGTCCCGTCCTGCATCAATACCTTCAGACGAAACTGTTCATCGATATCAAGAGCCGTCGCCTTCTGTGTTCCCTCTTTACTCAGGATGTTAATTTCCCTGCCCAGCAGGAGAGATCGACGCTTATATTCTTCCAGCAATTTTCTGTCATTTATATTATCATAATATTTCATGAACCGGTTCAGCACTTGCGCTGCCAGCCGATTACGGAAGTCCTCATGGTTATCCTCCTTATTCAGCAGGGCATCTGCCACATCCCTGATTTCATCGGGGAATGCATTCCGCGGCTGAAACACATTGATTCCAATCCCGAGAATCGCATAATTTATTCCCATATTCTCCATGTCAAAGGAGGCTTCCGTCAATATGCCGCATACTTTCTTATTACCGCAGTATATATCATTCACCCATTTGATCTGTGCCTCTATCCCTGTGTTCATTTCGATGGCTTCCGCAACGGCGACTGCTGCACAGGTAGTAATGTTCAGAGCCTCTGACACTGCCAGCTGGGGACGCAGCAGTATACTCATGTAAAGACCTGTCTCTGCGGGAGAAAAAAACACTCTTCCCATCCGACCCCGGCCTCCGGTCTGCTCTTCCGCAATCACCACCGTCCCCTCCGGGCTGTTTTCTTCCGCCTTTTCCCTTAGGATCGTATTTGTGGATACTGTGGTCTTGTGTACTTCTATCCCCGGAATGTCCACAGTAAGATATTTGTATATCCCCTGGGCGGACACGATATTGTTGTCCGAATGGAGACAGTAGCCACGATTGGTGGCGGCTTCGATTTGGTAGCCTTCTTCCTTCAGCTGCTTGATAGCCTTCCAGATGGCATTTCTGCTGACATGGAGACGCTCGGCCATCTCGCTTCCGGAAATGTCCTGTCCTTTTCCGTTTTCCAAAAGGGCCAGCACACCCTCTTTCAGGTTTGGCTGCATTCCCTTATCTGACTGGAATCCTGACATTCTGTGAAACCCTCCTGACTACGACGATTGCGATGGCAATCTTGATCAAATCCGGTATGATGAATGGAAACACACACCAGGATAATGCTGTGAACAATCCGATTGTGCCTGCCGATGCCGCATAGAAATACATGAACCAGGCCGTGCCGAAGGCATAGCAGACTAGCAGTCCGGCAACCATGGCCAGAGCCATAACCGTCACTTTCCTTCCAAATGCACGAATTATTCCGGCAGTCACGATAACAGAAAAAACAAAACCTATCAGATATCCTCCGGTGTTGCCAGCCAGTACGCCAAATCCAGCTCTGAATCCGGCAAAAACAGGCACTCCGACCGCACCAAGCAGTATATAGACCAAAATGGAAAGCACCCCTTTTCTTACACCCATCAGGCCTGCCGTTACAAAAACCGCAAAAGTCTGCAGTGTAAATGGTATTGCGAAAGGCAGGGAAATCCATGAACAGATTGTAATCAGGGCCACACATAGAGCAACATAAACAATTTTTTCTGAAACATTCATACTATCGTCTCCTTTTACTTTAAGTTGAAGCAATGATAAAGCAAAAAGAGACGATTGTCAACTTAATGAATAATTTTGGTGACAATCATTTTTTTAACAGTTCCGCCAGTTCTACAAACAGATCCTCGTCCGACTTCGTCAATTTCAGATTTGAGCTCAGGGTTTCTCCTGATGTTGTGGTCACGTTGATTTCAATAACGGTGCCCTCTTCGACCGCTTTTCTACCGACGGCCTGTATGAATTTGGGGAATTTGGGATGGTTGTCTGAAAATACATCCCAGGCATGTTTTAGTTTGATGAGTTTTGCTGGATTTAGCATGATTGTTCCTCCTGTTTTTTTCTATTATATACCATTCCTGGTAAAAAAACAGTGGTTACATACAGATTCTGCCGGTATCTCTCCGGTAGATATAGACATGATCAGAAAGTATATCGCCATCCTCCACATCGGACTGGTTCACTTCACAGACCATGGAGTCAAGCTGTTCTTTGGTGACATCATCCCCGGCAGGCACCAGGATGACTTCATGAATGCTGCTCGGGAGAATATATAGGTCATTCCCTTTGTTACTTGCAAACTCCTGCAGAACTCCGTCATAGAGAATGCAGGCCGCCCCGTTCATCCGATGCTTGTTTGTGAGCACATACATCTGTATAGAATGGTCACGAATGTCGCTGATCATATCGGCGGCGGCCTTCTCCACCTCTGCTCTGTCATAAGGGGCGTCAGACCAGAATTCCTCGTTCTCCTCCGTACTGTTCCAGACATCTGCGACAAGCATCTCTCTGATGATTTCATCCATATTCCTCAGGTCGTATTCCAGTATGTCCGGCGTGTTCCTGACGGCCGCCTCATACAGGTCTTCCACCTGCGCATTCCAGAGTTCCAGGTGGGAATTATGAATCATAGCTGTTGAATTTCCACTTTCCGTACTGTCAAAAATATAGTAGAATACGACGGCCAGATCCAGCAGGGGTATGAACGGCACATCCGAAAGGAGCTTATTGTTCTGGACCGCATTTATCAGCTTATATACGATTTTATCTTTGACCTTATCGAAGTCTTTAAATATATCTACATCAAAATCCATCTTGTCCTTGTGGACATCATATAGATCAAGGATCTCCGCAATGATATTCCCCGGCGGCCTCCCCTGCCCGTACTCCTCGTAGTACTCATTCAGATAAATTGTGGGAGATATAATACTGCCGTTTTCATAGATGGTCAGTCCGTCCAGCTCCACATCGTTATTCTTGAGCACTTTCCGGATTATTACCCTGCACTCCTCTCCCAAAACCCGGGTCACGTTTTCTTTCACATAACCTTGAAACTGTTCATAATTCATGTATTGCCCTCCTAATATTTATTTAACCCAAAAAAGGTTATAAACATAGATATTCAATTAACATAATCACAGGTGAGATTTTGACGACGAACGTCTTGAAAACAAAGAATTGATAAGAATATGTTACAAATATACCTTACTGGAAACAGCTTTGTCAAGCCAAAAAAACTGCAGCTTATAAGGGCTGCAGTCGTAGTTTTATTATTATACTCTGTTTAAATATTCGCCGGATCTTGTATCAATCTTAATTTTTTCGCCCTGCTCCACAAAGAGAGGCACATACACTGTAGCTCCGGTTTCTACTATGGCTGGTTTTGTAGCTCCCTGTGCAGTATTTCCTTTGAATCCGGGTTCTGTATCCGTAATCTCCAGTTCAACGAACAGCGGTGGCTCCACGGAATACACTTTGCCATTGTGGGCACAAACCTTGACCATTTCGTTTTCTTTCACAAACTTTAGGGCATCGCCGATTGTGTCAGAACTGATTGCGATCTGTTCAAAACTTGCTGTGTCCATGAAAAAGTATAGTTCTCCGTCGGAATACAGGTACTGCATATCTGTTCTGGAGATGATAGCCGGTTCGAATTTCTCCTGTGGCCTGAATGTAGTCTCGGTCACGCCGCCATTCTTGATGTTTCTCATTTTTGTCCTTACGAACGCCGCACCCTTTCCAGGTTTTACATGCTGAAATTCTATAATTTGATAAATGTTATTATCATACTCTATGGTCATTCCGTTTCTAAATTCTCCTGCTTGAATCATTATGGTTTTCCTCCTTGTTATGAAGCTGACTTGCTCCGCGTTTTGTACGCAATTTTCTTTATACAGTTTATACTATAGCCTTCCTTTTTTCAACTATTTTTTATTCTTGACCCGGATAATAATTTTAACTATAATGAAACATATATTGAATTTATTGAAAATAGGAGGTTCTGATTTGAAATGTCCGTATTGCAACAACGAAAACACCAAAGTTATCGATTCAAGGCCTGTCGAAGAGGAAAATTCCATCAAACGCAGAAGACAATGCGAATCATGCGGCAAACGCTTCACTACCTACGAAAAGATTGATTCAATCCCTCTGATCGTCATAAAGAAGGATAATAACCGGGTACCTTATGATAAGAGCAAGATTGAAAAAGGCGTATTGATGGCCTGCCATAAACGGCCGATTTCCGCAAAGCAGATTGACGACCTGGTCAATGATGTGGAAACCGAAATTTTCAATCTGGAAATCAAGGAAATTCCTTCAACCGTCATTGGTGAGATTGTAATGGATAAACTCAGGGACATCGATGAGGTCGCTTACGTCCGGTTCGCCTCTGTCTACCGGGAATTCAAGGACGTCAATACTTTCATGGGAGAGTTAAAAAAGCTCCTGAACGGCACCCCCACAGAAAACCACTGATTTCGAAAGGACAGACTGATGTTGGAAAAATTTTATCCAAAAAAATATTACGCTTCTGCGTACATCATTGATTATAAAAAATTATACGAAGCTGGATGCCGGGGACTGGTATTCGACATAGACAATACCCTTGTCAAGCATGGAGCACCTGCAAACGAGTCCGTAATTTCCCTCTTCAGATATCTCCACAAGCTGGGTTTTAAAACCTGTCTGATTTCCAATAACAAGAACTACCGCGTGGCCCCTTTTGCCGAGGCTGTTGGGTCACCCTGCATTATCAATGCGCACAAACCTTCCACGGACGGCTTCGTGGAAGCCATGTATATCATGGGTACAGGCCTGAGCAGTTCCGTCTTCATTGGCGATCAGCTGTTCACTGACATTTATGGAGCAAACCGCACCAAAATGTATTCCATTCTCGTGAAACCAATCGGCCCTAAGGAAGAAATTCAGATTGTCTTCAAAAGGATTTTTGAAAAAATTGTTCTGCATCGATACAAAAAAGATGGTTTCCGAATGGAAACCATCTGATATATTTCTTATTTATGTTCTCTTTTTAAAAATTCCGGAATCTTCAGTTCTTTTTCTTCTACCCTGCTCCTCGGTTCCTTCACCTTCAGTTCCTTAATGTTCATTTTCGGATGAGAAGCCTGTCCGGCCGGAGGGATCGGTGTAGTTTTCTGAACCTTCGCACCTGGCTGTTTTGACTGGTAGCTGAAGTTTGAAGCGAAACCGCCCTGTCTTCTGGATTCTTCCAGGCCTGTGGCAATAACTGTGATTGAGCATTCATCCGGATATGTATCGTCATATCTTGCACCGAAAATGATGTTTGCATCATCTCCAGCCAGCTCCTGTACATAACTTGCCGCTTCATTGGCTTCCATCAGACTGATATCGCCTGAAATGTTTATGATTACATGAGTCGCCCCCTGTATAGTCGTCTCGAGAAGCGGACTGGTAACCGCCATTCCTACAGCCTCACTGGCTTTGTCATCGCCTTTAGCAGACCCGATGCCGATATGTGCAATGCCTTTATCCTTCATAACTGTCTTGACATCCGCAAAATCCAGGTTAATCAGGGCAGGAAGATTGATCAGATCCGTAATACCCTGCACCGCCTGCTGCAGTACTTCGTCTGCTTTTTTCAGGGCTTCCGGCATAGTTGTTCGTCTGTCCACGATTTCAAGAAGCTTGTCATTGGGGATTACAATCAGTGTATCCACGTTTTCCTTGAGTCTTTCTATTCCTTCAACTGCATTGTTCATTCTTGTCTTAGCCTCAAAACGGAAAGGTTTGGTAACAACCCCTACCGTAAGGATACCCATATCTTTTGCAATTTTGGCAATGACCGGTGCCGCACCCGTTCCCGTTCCTCCGCCCATTCCACATGTAATGAAGACCATGTCGGATCCTTCCAGGATTTTCGTCATTTCATCGATATTTTCCTCTGCAGCCTTTTCTCCAACTTCAGGCTGTGCTCCGGCACCGAGGCCTCTGGTCAGCTTTTCACCTATCTGAAGGGTCAGCGGGGATTTACATAAAGTCAATGCCTGCCTGTCGGTATTAACACCACAGAACTCGACACCTGCAATATTTTCATCTATCATTCTGTTAACAGCATTATTACCGGCTCCCCCAACACCTACAACAATGATTTTTGCAGCTGCTTCCGGTTCATTCGTTCTAATTTCAAGCAAAGGTATATCCTCCTTTATATCTATTTAATAACTCTCAAGTCCGACTATTTCAAAAAACTTCTATCCCTTATATAATATATTTAAAAGGGCAATTAATCAACACATATTTGACAATTCACTCCGTTTCTTTGCGGAATGTATACCCTGTTTTGCTCTCATTGTATTTTCTCATGTCAAGTGTTCCTGACAATCCATCCAGCTGTGCATAAAAATCACTCAAATCAGAGATTTTTTCTTCCAGATTCTTCTTTGTACCAAGTTCAACTCTGACGTTTCCAATCCGTATGAGGACTTCATCCGGCGGCACCAGATGAATCTCCTCCGCCTTCACTCCATAATACCCTGTCAGGACGGCCGTATTCACCAGCAGATCCAGTGTCCTGTTTTCTTCGATAGGCAGTTTTTTATCCACCACGATATATTTCAGATCCAGTCCCGTAATAAATGGAACTCCCTCCAACAGCTCTTCACTCGTTTCCTGCACCACCCCTTTTTTATCAAAATAAATATAGCTTCCCATATATTTCAGACACCCGGAAATGTCTTTAGGCTCCAGAGAAATGCGCACCGTATTCAGAGAGGTCAGAGCAACATCATATCTCTCAATAAACGGAATATCCACCTGTTTGGAAAAACGGGATTTAAGCCAGAAATACAGCGTGTGGCAATCGTATGCGTCCTCAATAACATAACTCTGGATTTCTTCCTTCGTGTAGATATCGGATCCACTCACTTCGATATCCTTAACGGTGAACACGACAAACAGGAGCCCGACGGCAATCAGTATAATTAAAACAGGTATGAATATAAACTTCACCTTTTTCATCGCCTCAACTCCTCTTTTAGCCTTTTATTCCGACTGAATGCTGCGGGACACCGACAGTGCCAGTCCCATTTCCCCGAGGAGAAACAGGATGGAGGTTCCACCGTAAGATATAAACGGAAGTGTGATTCCCGTGTTTGGAATTGAATTTGTTACCACGGCTATATTCAGGATTACCTGAAGGGAAATGTGGGCCATGATTCCAACGACAAGCAGAGACCCGAACAGGTCCGGGGCATTGTTTGCAATGATCATGAACCTCCAGAGCATGAACAAAAACATGAGTATAACGCAGACTGCTCCAAACAGTCCCAGCTCTTCACAAATTATGGTGAATATCATGTCATTCTGCGCCTCTGGTACAAATCCAAGTTTCTGCAGGCTCTGCCCCAGCCCCTTGCCGAAAAGGCCCCCGGAGCCAATGGCATACAGTCCCTGCAAAACCTGATATCCTCCTTCAAGGGAATATTTCTCAGGATTCAGCCATACCTTTATACGATCCAGCCTGTAGCTTTCCAGTAAAACAAAAAGTCCCATGCCTGCAAAAGCAGCCAGTCCCATGGCGACAAAATGGGAATATTTTGGACTTGCCACAAAAAGCATGACAATTGCAATACCCAATATAATAATGGCTGAGCTAAGGTTGGAGGTCACTCCCGCAATCAGTGCGACCACAGGAACTGACAGCAGCAGAACCTTCACCAGATTTGAAAACTTCCTGATCTGCCCTGGATTCTTACTTATGATATACGCAAAAAAAAGTATCAGGGCAAGCTTGGCTATTTCCGCGGGCTGTATGGACTGTCCCGCGATGCCGATCCACCTTCTGGCTCCGTTGCTTTCAATACCTAAAGGAGTAAGCACCAATAAAATGGCCAGCATACTAATAAAATAGGCCGGTATAGCAATCCGTTTCCAAAAATGATAATCGATTCTTGCAATAACAAGCATCACAACAAGTCCGAGGAAGGTCGCCTTTGCCTGCTTAATCAGATAAAAAAACGACGAACCTGTCTTAATCTGTGCATTGTATGAGCTTGTACTGTAAAGCATAACAAGCCCAAAACACAGCAGAAATATCACTATAAACAGGAGACTGTAGTCAAAATAATTCTTATTCTTTTTTTTTCCTGATTTCAAGGCAATGCCCACCCTTCTATATCCTGTTTACGCAATCCTTAAAAATCCGCCCACGTTCTTCGTAGTTTTTAAACATACCCCAGCTCGCACAGGCAGGGGACAGAAGCACGAATTCACCGGATACCGCTTCCTTTGATGCTGCCTTTACTGCCTCTTCCATGGATTCCACAAAGAGTATGTTGGTATGACCGAATTCTTTTGCCGTGCGGGCAATCTTATCCCTTGTAGCTCCCATCAGTATCAGGCAGGTGACTTTGTCTCCAAAAGCCTCCACCCATTCGTCATACACGGCTCCCTTATCATAGCCGCCGGCAATCAGCACTGTCCTGCCCGGCATGGCATGGATTGCCTTAATGGCCGCATCCGTATTGGTTCCTTTGGAGTCGTTATAGTAGGCTACCCCGCCTTTTGTGGCAACATATTCGATTCTGTGCTCCACGCTCTTAAAACGGAGTACCGCACTGCGGATGACGTCCAGAGGAACACCTGTGGCCATCGTCAAGGCAATTGCCGCCATTACATTTTCGTAGTTGTGTTTTCCCAGTAGATTCAGTTCACCCGTCCTGCAAAAAACTACCTTTTCCCCTCCACGTCTTATGATGATTTTATCCTCGTCCAGATAAATTCCGTCCTGCAGTTCATGTCCGCTGCTGAAAAATATAATCTGGCAGTCAAGTCGGGGGGCATAGTTTCTGAGCCGTTCATCCTCATAATTCAGTACGCATACGTCTTCTTTTCCCTGGTTTGCGGCAATCTTCATTTTGGTTTCCAGATACTTTTCCATCGTGTGGTGGCGGTCCAGATGGTCCGGCGTAACATTGAGCACCCCGCTGACATCCGGTCTGAATGTGTCAGCCGTTTCCAGCTGGAAGCTGCTGATTTCAGCTACGGTAACGCTATCCCTGGTTGTATTTAAGACAGCCCCCGCAAAGGAGGTACCTATATTTCCCACAACAAATACCTGCTCCTGCTGTTCCTTCATTATCGCACCTGTAAGTGCTGTCGTGGTAGTTTTCCCGTTGGTGCCCGTGATGGCAATCAAACGGCCTTTATTGAATTGAAAAGCCAGTTCTATTTCACCCGTTATCAAAACTCCGGCTTTTTCAGCTTCCCGGACAAATTCCGTCTCTACGGATATTCCCGGGCTTAAGACCAGGTAATCCGCCAGATCCAGTTCATGACGGGGGAATTCTCCCAGATATATCGGGGTTCCGTCATCCAGCCCCATTCTTTTCCTGAATTCTTCTTTATCCAGCCTTTCGTTGGCGTCAAACAAGACCAGGTTCACGTCTTCCCTTTTCAGCAGGGAAACCGCTCCCTGACCGCTCACACCCATACCTGCTATAATAAAGGTCTTACCTATGAAATCCATTGCAATCCTCCTGCTGATAATTTATATCGCGACATAAGCCAGCAGACAGAGTATTATCGTGAGTATGGTAAATATGCCTACCACCTTTGTCTCGGACCAGCCGCACAGCTCAAAATGGTGGTGTATTGGCGCCATTTTAAATATTCTTTTTCCGCCTGTAATCTTGAAATATGTCACCTGCATCATCACAGAAATCACTTCTGCCAGATAGATAAAGGCGATGATTACGATGATAAAGGGCATCTGCAGCATATAGGCCGAGCCTGCCACAAAACCTCCCAAAGCCAGTGATCCTGTATCCCCCATGAAGATTTTAGCCGGATATACGTTGCATGTCAAAAAGCCAAGAAGGCTTCCTACTACGGCCGCCCCCAACACCTCGATACCTGCTCCGTTTGCGGCCGATACTATGGTTATAAATCCTGCAATGACCGCTGTCACACTGGATTCAAGTCCATCCAGGCCATCCGTGAAATTTGATCCGTTGGCAGTTCCCAGTACGACTATGAACAGTACCGGGATAAACCACCAGCCCAGGTCTACATGTCTGCCCCCCGTGAAAGGAATCAGCATTTCTGTTCCGATTTTTGTAACATATAGGATATAGTAGGCGAAAATACCTGTCACAACGAGCTGACCCGCCATTTTCTGCCATGCCCGCAATCCCATTGATCTCTTCTTCACAACCTTGATGTAGTCATCCAGAAATCCTATCAGGCCAAGTCCCAATGTGAGAATCAGAACCGGAATTATTTTTGTTGCCTCCCTTACAAAAAAAGGCAGGGTTATGATGATGGCAGCCAGAAATATAAGTCCGCCCATGGTGGGTGTCCCGGATTTCTTCAGGTGTTCCTGGGGACCGTCTTCCCTGACAAATTGTCCGAATTTCAATCTTTTCAAAAAAGGTATGATAATCGGGCATAGGACCGCACTGATTAGAAATGAGATAATGACGGTTATTATGACATTATTATCCATGATGATCCTCCTGTCTGTAAATTTGATAAATCAGCCATAATAGTATAGTACGTCTGACCTCATTATTCAACAATCAAATTCCCTTATTGAGGATATATATCCATATAAGGCAATACTTCCGTCATAATTTGGCTGAAGAGTGCGGATGCATAGGCGCTGCTGGATGGGTTGTCGACCTGCGGTGAATCCACGAGGGTGTAGCATACCACCTGCGGGTCATCGTAGGGAGCAAACCCCAGAAAGGACAACACATATTTATTCTGTCCCCTGGGCTGTTTTTCCGCCGTTCCGGTCTTTCCTCCCACCTGATATCCTGCAACGGCGGCAGCGGAACCGGTACCTTCCACCACAACCCCTAGCAGGGCTTCCCTTATGAAATCGGAAACTTCTGGGGACACGGTCTGCTTTACCAGGGTTTTATCTATATTTTCCACGATATTTCCATTTTCATCAGATACCTGTTTCACCACATGCGGCTGATAATAATTTCCACCGTTAACCAGTGAGGAAAAGGCGGATACCATCTGGACCATCGAAACGTTGAAGTTCTGTCCGAAGGAGTTGCTCGCCAGATCGGCCTCGGTCATGTCTTTCGCCGCATATAATAGCGCTGCAGAACTCTGTTCGCTCGGAAGGTCAATGCCCGTGTTTTCTCCGAATCCGAACATCTTCTGGAATTTACAGAATTTATCCGGTCCCAGAAGGACGGCAATCTGCATCAGAGAATCATTGCAGGATTGCTCCAATGTACCCTTCAGATCCAGTACCCCGTGCCCGCTGGTTTTCCAGCAGCTGATCTGCCAGCCGCCCTTCCATTCTCCGCCGTCACACAGAAAAGTGCTGGCTGGAGTGACCAATGACTCTTCCAGTGCTGCAGACACCGTAAAAGGCTTAAAGGTGGATCCAGGTTCATAGCTGCTGCTGATGCAGTAATTCTGCCAGATGGCATTCATGGATTCCACCTTCTGCTCATCCGTCATGGCGGCAATCTGCTCCGGGGTATAATAGGCAGCCAGGTCCCTGGGATTGTTCAGGTCACTTTGTTTGTCCGAAGCCATGGCCAGTATTTCTCCCGTGTCAGGATCGGCTATGACCACAGCAATATTTTCAGGTGAATATTCCGCTTTATACTGGGCAATATATTTTTCCACGATTGTCTGAATGTTGAAGTCAATGGTGCTCACCAGGTTGTATCCGTCTACCGGCTCTTTGATGACACTTTCCATGAAATTATCCGTATTGGTGTAGCCAAACTCCCTGCCGTTGATTCCTGTGAGATAATCATTGTAGTATGCTTCCAGACCAGTTGCGCCGCTGTCGGATGAGCTGGCAAATCCAATCACATCTCCAGCCAGACTTGCATAAGGATATTGCCTTACATAGGTTTCCTCGAACCAGACTCCCTGTATGGAAGCATTATCCGACTGCATCTGTTGAAATCCCTTGATTTCTTCAAAGGTCAGCTGCTTCAGCTGGATTACATAGCTGCTGTCGCTTTTGCTTTTTATCACATCAGTAAATTCTTCCTTGGAATATGAAAAACAAGAGGCTAAAGCTTCCACCGTAGCCTCCAGATATTTTTCATCGCTTAATATTATTTTCGGATCCAATATCAGGTTGTAACGTTTCGTGCTCGTCGCCAGGGCAACCCCGTTTCTGTCCAGGATATCGCCCCTTTTAAAGGCTAATGTCTTGTTGGTATATTTCTGCTGGGCAAGAACCTGTATGGTATACTTGTCCCCATTTTTCATATTTATATAGGACAGTCTGACGTTTAAGGCAAAAAGCATGAGGATCAGAATTACAAAAACAGCAACCAGTTTCTGCTTCATACGCCTTGAGAATATTTTTTCCGACTTCTTTTTTTTAGCCATAACTACCTCTGTTTTACTGTGGAATTTCAGCGTACTGATTCATGTATTCTCTCTCTGTCCCATCATATAGTTTAATATTGTCCTTGGATGATTTTACCATTCCAAGTTCTTCCGTCGCAACTTTTATGATATTGTTCACGTCGATAAAGCTGTTGATGGAATAATCCAGGGCATCATTCTGGGTCGATACCGCTTCTATCTGCTGCTTCAGTGAAGTGATATCGTTCGAAAGGCGCATGTTTTCTGTCCGGATCATAATATATCCGACACACATAGTCAGACACGCAAAAACAGCTGCTGCCAGAAACACCACGTATGGGGCATTCATGCTTAATGCCTTATTGCGGTTTTTCCTGACGTTTGGATTTCTTCTGGGTGGTTCCTGAAATTGTCTGGGAATTCTCTGTGGAATCGACTCTTCCTTACGAACAGCATTCCCATATACGTACAATTGGCCCGCCTGACTGTTTCTGCTCATTCTGTTACTCCCCCGTTCTTTCAAATATTCTAAGTTTTGAACTTTTCGACCTCTTATTGCCACTGATTTCTTCTTCATCCGGAAGAATCGGTTTCCTGGTTATAACTTTTCCCTTTGATTTTTTACCGCATACGCACACCGGGAAATCCGGCGGGCAGTCACAAGGATTTTCATTATATCTGAACTTGGTTTTTACAATTCTGTCTTCTAACGAATGGAAAGTAATGATGCATAATCTTCCGCCCGGAGCGAGGAGATCGATCATATCGTCAATAGAGTCCTTCAATACCTGAAGTTCGCTATTGACCTCTATCCGGATTGCCTGGAAGGTCTTCTTGGCAGGATGGCCTCCGGTTGCCCGTATTTTCATTGGAATGGCCGCTTTGATGATTTCAATGAGTTCTCCGGTCGTTTCCACCGGCTTTTCATTTCTTGCCCTAATGATATGTTTGGCAATATTCTTTGCAAACTTATCTTCTCCGTAATCCCTTATGATCCGGTAGATCTCCATCTCATCATAATCATTCACTACATCCCTGGCAGTCAGGGAGCTCCGCTGATCCATCCTCATGTCCAGAGGGGCATCTTCCCTGTAGGTAAACCCTCTGTCTGCCGTGTCTATCTGAAAGGAGGATACGCCCAGATCCAGCATTATTCCGTCCACCTGGCTGATGCCGAGTCCTTCCAGTACTTTTCTTATATTTGCATAATTGTCCCGTACGATGGTGACAATGTCTTTGAAATCCTTCAGCTTTTCCGTGGCGGTCTCTATAGCGGCTTCATCCTGGTCGATTCCGATGAGTCTTCCCTGGCCGTTCAGACGTGTGCAGATTTCAAAAGAATGACCTGCCCCTCCCAGAGTGCCATCCACATAGATGCCTCCCGGCCTGACGTTTAACCCATCCACCGTTTCTTTCAGCATAACTGATATATGTTCAAAATTCATGTGTTCCTCCTCTTAGTTAAAGCTATATGCCGAGTCCGAGGTCTGACATGTGTTCCGCAATATCATCCATATCATCAAATGCCGTATTCTCTTCCCATTTTTCCCTGTTCCAGATTTCAATCCGGTTTGCCACTCCCACCAGGACCACATCTTTTTCCAGTTCGGCAAATTCCCGGAGAACGCCTGGAAGGAGAATCCTTCCCTGCTTGTCCACCTCCACCGAAGCGGCTCCCGCAAGGAAAAACCTTGTGAATTTTCTCGCATCTTTATTGGTAAGCGGCAAGACCTTCAGTTTTTCTTCAAAAACATGCCATTCCGGATTAGCGAACACAAAAAGGCACCCGTCCAGACCCTTCGTGACCACAAATTCGTCACCCAGGACTTCCCTGAATTTAGACGGGATAATCAATCTTCCTTTTATATCAATTGTGTGATTATACTCTCCCATGAACATGCAACGTTTCCCCTTAGTGTAAAAATCTCCCACAACGCTCCACAATCTACCACTTTTTACCACTTATGAGTTAATATTACATCATCACATAGCAAATATCAAGTAAAAACACAATTTGAATGCACAAAAAAAGACACTGCCGCCTGCCCGTCATGGGCCAGGCGGCAGTGCCTCTTATTATGCCGTTCTTTTTTTTAATTTATTCCGTTTGTAAATCCAGAATACCGCTGCCGCAACAGCCAGAAGCGCCGACAAAAGCTGTGACACTGGCAGGTTGATAACCGGAGCAATCAGCTGATCCGTCCGGAGGCCTTCAATCCAAAACCTGCCCAGAGCGTACCCGAACACATACCAGGTGAATATTTCGCCGTCATACTTCTGGAATCTCCTGAACAGGAGGATAAGAATGAATACACCGATGTTCCAGAGCGATTCATACAGAAACGTGGGATGCACCTGGATATATTCCACCCCGTTGTTTATCACGATCTTATCCCGCAGTTCCTGGGTCACCACGCCTCCGGCCTCTTCCAGCTTTATCTGCATGGCAAACAGATTATCCGTAAATCCGCCATAGGCTTCCCGGTTAAAGAAGTTGCCCCACCTGCCGATGCTCTGTCCCACGACCAGCCCCAGGCAGGCTGTGTCCACCATTTTCCAGAAAGAGGCTTTTTTTATTCTCGCAAATACATAACAGGTAATGACCGCTGCGATGATGCCTCCGTATATCGCCAGGCCGCCTCCCCTCAGGTTGAGTATTTCCAACGGATTAGCCGCATAATATTTCCACTCAAAAATCACATAATATAACCTGGCTCCGATTATACTGAAGATGACCATATATATGGCAAAATCCAGGTAAAGATTCGGATCCTGTCCGGTCTTTCTGGCAAAAATCACCGCGACCCCTATCCCGACGATCATGGCCAGAGCAATAATCATTCCATAGTAAGCAATCTCAAATCCGAACAGATTCAGGCTTTTCCCCAAATTCCGGATTACGATCCCCAAATTGATAAAATTAATACTTATATCATTGGTCATAGTTATGCCTCCTGTTGTTCAATCAGTTAATTCTACATAATCCGTCCTTAAAAATCAAATACTATCTCTTTTATTTATTCTCATTCTATGCTACACTATCTTGTGCAAAAAGAAAACAAAAAGAAAAATAGAATTGAGGATATATAGATGAAACTTGGAATAGTCGGTTTACCGAACGTTGGTAAAAGTACTTTATTTAACTCATTGACAAAGGCCGGTGCAGAATCGGCCAATTACCCATTCTGCACCATTGATCCCAACGTGGGCGTCGTCCCCGTACCGGACAAAAGGCTGAGCCAGCTTGCTGCCATATATAATTCTGAAAAGATACTGCCTGCCGTTATCGAGTTTGTGGATATTGCAGGTCTGGTCAAAGGTGCCTCCAAAGGAGAAGGGCTGGGAAATCAGTTTCTCTCCAACATCCGGGAAGTGGATGCCATCGTCCATGTGGTCCGATGCTTCGAAGACGTGAATGTTGTCCATGTAGACGGAAGCGTAGACCCGATAAGGGACATCGAAACCATCAACCTGGAGCTTATTTTTTCCGATATTGATATTCTGGAGCGCAGGATTTCCAGAACTTCCAAAAGCGCCAACAACGATAAAACCGCGGCCAAAGAAAACAACCTCCTTAAACGGGTAAAGGAACATCTGGAGAACGGAAATCTTGCCAAAACCTTCGAAACCGAGGACGAGGAAGAAACAGCGCTGCTCCGCTCCTGTAATCTTCTGACCGACAAACCGGTTATATTTGCAGCCAATGTTTCGGAGGAGGATATACTCCAGGAAAATGATTATGTCAAAACAGTCCGTGATTACGCTTCCCAGAACGGCAGCGAGGTTTTCGTCATCTGCGCGAAAATCGAAGCGGAAATCTCCGAACTGGATGATGACGAAAAATCCATGTTTTTAGAAGATCTCGGCATGGAAGAATCCGGTCTGGACAAGCTGATACGGGCCAGCTACCACATACTGGGCCTGATCAGCTACCTGACTGCAGGTCCCAAAGAGACCAGGGCCTGGACCATCACGCAGGGGACCAAGGCTCCCGGAGCTGCCGGCAAAATCCACAGCGATTTTGAACGTGGATTTATCCGTGCTGAAGTAGTGAATTTCCAGAATCTGCTGGACTGCGGCTCGTATGCAGCAGCCAAGGAAAAAGGTCTTGTTGGTGTAGAAGGAAAAGACTATGTAGTAAAAGACGGCGACGTAATCCTATTCCGCTTTAACGTTTAGTCTGCGCAGATGCCTTTATCCTCCGGATAATAAAGACGTATATTCCGTAAAGCATAAAGCTTATGATGCCAAACTGGAGAACCTTCCAGTATAAATAGCTGGTTAATGATACGATGTCAAAAAGAAAACCGAGGGCTGTCAGGGCCACGATGGCACCCGCAGCCAGTACAGCCAGAAGTACTCCCCGCATCGGTCTCAGAGGAGAACTGATATAAAACAGCATGATCAGGGATGCAATGGCTGCACTGATTGTACACATGGTTCCCGTCTGCGCGTGGGTGGCTTCCGCGTAATGACACACCGTCAAGGCAGCCAGCACATTGGCCGCCACCAGAATTCCACCAGGCACTGCCAGTTTAAAAACATTTCGCAGGAAATGCTTTTTTACTCTGGCAGTGTTTTTTTCTAACGCCAGGAAAAAGGACGGGACTCCTATAGTCAGTGTGCCAATAAGCGTCATCTGGATTGGTTCAAAGGGATACTTCAGGCTGGCAAATACGAAAAAAACAGCCAGTATGGCCGAGTACATTGTCTTAATAAGGTACAGGGATGCCGACCTCTGCAGATTGTTTATTGATCGCCTTCCTTCCTCCACAATCAGTGGCATGGAGGAAAAATTGGAATCCAGCAGTACAAGCTGGGAAGTGTTTCTGGCGGCATCACTTCCGCTCTGCATAGCGATACTGCAGTCCGCTTCCTTCAGGGCGAGCACGTCATTCACCCCATCTCCGGTCATGGCAACCGTATATCCTGCATCCTTCAAGGCCCTGACCAGCTCAAACTTCTGCTGGGGGCTTACCCTGCCGTACACTGTATAGAGAAGAGCAGCCGCCGCAGTCTCTTCCGTGGTCTGCAGAGTGGAGGCGTCAATATACTGTTCCCACCCCTTCACTCCCGCTCTTTTTGCCACATGGGATACGGTCAACGGATTATCACCCGAAATTATCTTTATGGTGACTCCCTGGTGTTCAAAATAATCCAGGGTTTCTTTTACATCCTTTTTGAGCGTATCCGTGAGCAGGAGAACTGCCACCGGACGGATGCCAATGGGAAGACACCTGTTTTCCGGAAAATTATCGGATCTGGCAAAAAGAAGGACGCGGTACCCCTCATCCAGAAATTCCCCGATCCCGTCAATCTGCTCCCCGGGAAGGACGTATTCCGGAGCTCCCAGGATAAGGCTTCCAAGCTCCTTATACGATGCAAGGCTCCACTTGTTGTAGGAGGAGAAAGGTATGACTTCCGCCAGCTCCAAAGCTGACCTGCCAGGATACCTTGCCTTGATAGCCTGAAACGTCGGATTCGCATCTTCCAGGCCATTGATATATGCACTGATGAAATATGCCAGCTCTTCGGGACTGCTGCCGTCCAGGGAAACCACATCCTCCAGCTCCAGGGTTCCCTCCGTAATGGTTCCGGTCTTGTCCAGACAGAGCATATCCACTCTGGCAAGAATTTCGGTACAGTACAGATCCTGGGCAAGGGTATTGTGACCCGCCAGCCTGACTGCGCTGATTTCCAACACAATGGTGGTCAGCAGGATGAACCCACTTGGAATCATACTGGCAATTGCCGCTACGACGCTGACAACTGCCGTCCTTGTTTCCTGCCCTATCATGAACAGCTGTTTATAAGCCAGGATAAGGGCCACAGGTATAAGGATGACGGTGATGATCTTTATCATCCTTCTGGTGGACAGCATGATCTCCGAATTCGGCTTTTTAATGTATTTGGCCGCCTGGGTGATCTTAATGGCATAATTGTCTTTTCCCAGATGGATTACGGAAGCTTTTACATTTCCGGAAATTATGAAGCTGCCGGAAAGGAGCTCTTCGCCTTCTGTCTTGTAGACGGGGATGCTCTCTCCTGTGAGGAGGCTTTCATCTACCTCACAGCTGCCCTCCACAATTATGCAGTCTGCCACAATCTGATTGCCGGCATTGAGCAGCATTATATCATCCATTACGATCTCATGCATTTCCAGATCCATATCTCTTCCATCCCTGAGAACCTTCACCCTGGGGATTGAGAGAATGGAAAGCTTATCAATTACTCTTTTGGCTTTTACACCCTGAAAGATCCCAATGAAGGCGTTCCAGAGGACCACACCGAAAAAGAGGGCGTTTTTGTAGGAATGCACCCAGAAAATACAGACAACCAAAACAGCGTTGATTAAATTAAATAAAGTAAACAGGTTGTCCGCAATAATCCGTTTTATGGACTTTGTCCTTATCTCGGATTCCTCATTCACCAGACCTCTGCGTTGTCTGTCCCTGACTTCCTCTGTAGAAAGTCCCGTCACAGGCCTTTTCCCCTCGTCCATTCATATCACCCGCCTTATACCTATATATTAGTGGATTTCCAATACATTGTCCATATATTGTTGTCCTCGGAAGGTAAAGAAGAAGGGCCCGTTTCCGGCCCTTCTTCTTCATCTTATCCTCTCAGCTCGATTCCCAAAGCTTTCAGGTCTTCTATTATTTTTTCCATAATCCCGGAAATTTCCTTATCCTCCAGGGTCCTGTCCTGCGCCCTGAATATGGCAGAATACGCTACAGATTTGTAATTTTCCTTGATCTGGGATCCTTCGTATATGTCGAAGAGCTTACAGCTTTCCAGAAGTTTTCCGCCCCTCTTCTCAATCACTTCTTCAATACGGCTGACAAAGATTTCTTTCGGCACTACCATGCTGAGATCCCTGGTAACGGCCGGGTATTTTGCCACACCGGAATATTTTCTGTCGAAGCTTGCCCTGTCGTAGATTTCCGGCATATCCAGCACAGCCACATAGGTTCTTTCCTTTATGCCGTAATTATCTGCGACCTCCGGATGCACTTCTCCCAGATATCCTATAACTGCTCCATCATACTGTACCAGAGCCTGTTTTCTGGGATGCAGGAAGGTCTTTCCGGCCTCTGGATTATACACAGTCTTCTTATTCATGCCCAGCCTCTCCAGAAGCTCCTCCACAAAGCCCTTCAGGTCGAAGAAGTCGCCTTTGCCGTACATACCCAGGGTAAGCTGCATTCTTTCCTGTGGCAGCTCCGTTACCGGAATTTGTTTTGGAAGATAAATATTCCCAAGCTCATACAGTCTGACATCCTTGTTCCTCTGGTTATAATTGGTCGCAAGGGAAGAGAGTATTCCATTTAAAGATATGGTCCTCATGATGCTGTAATCTTCTCCAAGCGGATTAGTAATCACAACCGGACGGCGCAGGTCTGAATCCTGTGGAATCACGAGTTTATCGAATACTTTCGGGCTTTCAAAGGAATAGCACATTCCCTGGCTGAACCCACAGTACTCAGCTACGTTCCGGGTGATTCCCTCGATGCGCAGCTTGCGGGAAAGCCTTCCCACGGTGGTCTCCCCTCCCGGAAGGGTAGTTGGGATGTTATCATACCCATAGAATCTGGCAACCTCTTCTGCGATATCTGCCATACACTCCAGGTCCTGCCGGAAGGAAGGAACCAGGATTTCCTGGACGGTGCTGTCATATCCCAGGTCGATGCGTGTCAGATAGGAAAGCATCTTCTCTGTGCTGATTTCTGTACCCAAAAGGGCATTGATCTTCGCCGGATCAAAGGGGATCCTTGTATTTTTGGGCATGCTGTTATCCACATCCAGCATGCCGCCCACTACTTCTCCCGCGCCCAGTTCTTCAATCAGCTGACATGCCCTGTCCAGTGCCGCCGGACAATTCTGCGGATCCAGACCCTTTTCAAATTTTCCGGAAGCGTCGGTCCGAAGTCCCAGCCTCTTGCCGGAACGTCGCACGTTGGTCCCGTCAAAACAGGCAGATTCAAAAAGAATCGTACTGACATCATCGCGGATTTTTGAGTTTTCACCACCCATGATTCCGGCGATGCCTACAGCTTTTTCTCCGTCACAGATCATAAGCATTTCATCATCCAGATTCCTCAGGGTCCCATCCAGAGTCTGGAAGGTTTCCCCGTTCTGTGCCCTTTTTACTATAATCCGGTTGCCGGCCAGAGTCTCCAGATCATAAGCATGCATGGGCTGTCCATATTCTTCCATGACATAATTCGTTATGTCCACGATGTTGTTGATTGGCCGGATGCCTGCTGCTGCCAGCCTTCTCTGCATCCATACAGGGGAAGGTCCTATTTTAATGTTTTTGACCATCCTTGCACAGAATCTTGGGCATAATTCCCCGTCCAGCACTTCCACGGAAACATAATCCCTGACATTCTCTGCATTCCCCTTCGTCTCTACGACTGGAGGGATGAATTCCTTACCAAAGGTCGCGGCAGCTTCCCGGGCAATTCCCAGCACACCGAAGCAGTCGACCCGGTTTGAAGTCACTTCGTATTCAAAGACGGAGTCCCTGAGTCCCAGCAGTGCAAGAGCGTCCTCCCCCACCTTCGTATCATCTCCCAGAATATAGATTCCATCCTCCGGTGCATCCGGGTACATCTCTTTTGTGGAGCCCAGCTCCTCAATGGAACAGAGCATCCCGGAGGATTCCACTCCTCTGAGTTTGCCTTTTTTGATCTTTATGCCTCCAGTCACCGTGTTTCCGTCATGTCCTCCGGCAACCCGGCCTCCCACAAGCACGACTGGTACCTTCTGTCCTTCCTTGACGTTCCGGGCTCCTGTTACTATCTGAATGGTTTCTCCACCGATGTCCACCTGACAGACTACCAGTTTATCTGCATCCGGATGTCTCTCAATTTTAATCAGCTGTCCTACTACTATTTTATCCAGGTCCGCATCCAGGGCCGTATATCCCTCCACTTTGGTGCCAGACAGGGTCATTGCGTCCATATATTCCTGATTCGTAACAGACAGATCCGGGACATATGCTTTTATCCATGATAAAGGTGTTTTCATTTCCTTCTTCCTCCTTAATTAAAACTGTCTCAGGAACCTGATGTCATTTTCGTACAACAGTCTCATATCGTCTATTTCATACTTCAGCAGAGCTATTCTCTCCAGCCCCACTCCAAAGGCAAATCCAGAATATACTTCAGGATCAATGCCGCTCATTCTGAGTACATTGGGGTGCACCATTCCACAGCCAAGGATTTCAATCCAGCCTTCGCCCTTACACATCCTGCAGCCTTTACCCCCGCACTTAAAGCAGGTCACATCCACCTCAGCGCTGGGCTCTGTGAACTGGAAGTGATGGGGGCGGAATTTGACTTTTGTGTCTTCTCCGAAAAGCTCCTTGGCAAAAAGTTCCAGGGTGCCTTTCAAATCTGCAAAGGTGACATTCTTATCAATTACAAGCCCTTCGATCTGATGGAAGGAAGGCGAATGGGTCGCGTCCACTTCGTCCGAGCGGAATACCCGGCCCGGTGCGATCATGCGGATTGGGAGATTTCCCTCTTCCATAACACGTACCTGCACAGGAGATGTCTGGGTACGCAGAACTATATCCTTGTTTATGTAGAAGGTATCCTGCTCGTCCTTAGCCGGATGGTCGGCAGGTATATTCAGGGCTTCGAAGTTATAGTAATCAAATTCAATTTCCGGGCCTTCCACTACCTCATAGCCCATTCCAACAAAGATTCTTTCGACTTCTTCCAAGGCTATGGTGTTAGGATGGCTGTGGCCGGTCTGATTTCTGCGTCCAGGAAGCGTCACATCGATGATTTCCGACTGGAGTCGTTCTTCCCTCTGCTCTTTGAGTTTTCTGCTTATTACCTCTTCCAGTCTTGTCTCTATCTCCACTCTGGCATCATTTACCAGCTGCCCTACCTTCGGACGGTCCTCCTGCGGAACATCCTTCATGCTCTTCAGTACTTCCGTAAGCTTTCCTTTTTTTCCAAGAAAAGCCACCTTGATTTCATTCAGTTTTTCCGAATTCTCTGCGTTGATGATCTGGGAAATGGCTTCTTCCCTGATTGCTTTCAATAATTCTTTCATTGATATCCTCCCGACATTTCTTCTCTTATGACGTAAAAAAACTCCGCCCCCAGCAAGGGACGAAGTGAAATTTCCGCGGTACCACCCAAATTCCTGTAAAAGTACAGGCTCTCATTTCTGCTTAACGCGCAGCATCGCCGGTCCCTACTGGACGTTTCAGGATCGGAGCTCCCGTGCGAAATTCAATGTTTATCTTAACCAAAGGCACCTCTCAGCTTATAAATGCCTCTCTCTGATGGTATATAAACACCTACTGGACACGCTCACAGCTTTTACTTATAAATTGCTTTGTATTCTATCACATTAATAATTTTGTGTCAATATTCCCTCATTGTTACCACGAATAATTAGTGCTATAATCTATTCACGGAAGGGAAAGAGGTGAAAGAATGTTTGAAAGATTTTATAAACTCGTGAGAAATTCAATTCGGAAATTCACTGTGGAAGGCATCAGCACATATGCTTCCCAGGCTTCCTTTTTTATTATCCTCTCCATATTTCCTTTCATACTGATATTGCTCACATTAATAAAGTACACTCCAATCGATGAATTCTTTCTCCTGTCACAGGCACTGAAGATAATGCCTGCGCCTCTGGATCCCCTGATTGAAACCATCATCAGGGAACTATATGAATCGACCGCCGGCAGCACTCTTCTTCCTGTCAGTGCCCTCCTGGCTTTGTGGTCTTCTTCCAAAGGACTCCTGGCCATGATACGCGGCATGAATTCCATATACCGGATCTCCGACCGGCGTAATTTTTTTCTCCTGAGGCTCGTCGCCACCTTATACACGGTTGTATTTCTGGCCGCTATCCTTGTCACTTTAGTCCTTCTGGTTTTTGGCCGGTCCATTTATGACTATATTGGGAACAACCTGGTTCTCTTGCACGAATTCATCCAAATAGTCCTGGAACAAAGGTCCATCATTTCTTTCTGCATACTTGTCTTCTTATTTTTGATTGTTTATAAATTCATGCCCGCCAAACACCATGCCTTTTTCGTCCTTCTGCCCGGATCCCTATTCTCGGCCTTTGGCTGGATGGCTGCTTCCTATTTCTTTTCCGTCTATCTTGAACATTTTCCATATCTCGCCTACACATATGGAAGCCTTACGACGTTTATCCTTTTAATGCTCTGGATATACGCCGACATGTACATATTGTTTCTGGGTGCCCAGCTCAATATATCCCTGAACCGCCGGATGGAAATTCTGTCCAACCTGAAAAGGGATCGGAGAACCGCCGCGAAACAAAAGCAATAAAAAAACAACGGAGCCGTAAAGCTTTCGTTGTTTTTTTATTCCCAAAATGCCGACTCCCGGATTTTGATTCCTAGCTGAGCTAGGTGGGCAACCGCACATAACCTTTTGCCTTCCGCCAGGCGGCATGACAGCCAGTTACGAATAATAGGAATCCCTTGAAAATGTTGTAGGTTCAAAATAACGGGATATCGAGCATTCCAGGAAGTACTGTTTCTATACTCACATTATACTTCACTTATTTAGATTTATCAACGACTTTAGGGACGACGTCCCCGTCTTTTTTATATATGGAATCCGCTGCGATTACTCCTCTTACCATGGAAACTGGGTATACATTGGTGTTCCTTCCAATAACCGTTCCTGGGTTTAAGACTGTGTTGCACCCAACTTCCACATGGTCTCCCAGAATGGCACCGAACTTTTTCAGACCGGTTTCAATGCTTGCTCCTCCGACCTTTACTGTTACATTGCTTTTATCGGATTTCACATTGGAAGTGATGGCGCCGGCACCCATATGGGCTTTGTATCCAAGAATGGAATCCCCCACATAATTGTAGTGCGGAACCTGGACACCATTGAAAAGAATGACATTTTTGAGTTCCGTGGAGTTGCCCACTACAGCGTTTTCTCCTACGATTGCATTTCCCCTGATAAAGGCACAGTGCCTTACGGATGCCCCTTTTCCAATGATGGCAGGACCGGCTATGTATGCCGACGGAAAAACCTCTGCGCTTTTTGCAATCCAGATATTTTCTCCAATCCGGTCATATTCATCCGGAGACAGGGTTTTGCCCAGCTCAAGGATATAATCTCCTATTTTCCTCAAGGCTTCCCAGGGATATTTTAGCCCTGCAAATATATTTCCTGCTATGGTTTCGTCCAGATCCAACAGGCTTTCGATTTCAAGCATTTTTCTTCCTCTTCCTATTCCACCGTTACCGATTTTGCCAGATTTCTAGGTTTATCTACATCCCTGCCCTTGAGGACGGCTGTATAATATGCCAGAAGCTGGATGGGAATGGAGGTAAGCATCGGCGCCAGGAAATCCTCGCAGTCCGGAAGCCGGATCATGTAGTCTGCAACATTAGAGGCAACCTGCGCCTTTTCCTTGCAGAGCATGACTACCATGGCACCCCTTGCCTTTACTTCCAGGACATTGCTGATTGTCTTTTCCAGCAGATCCTCCTGGGTTGCAATCGCAATGACAGGCATGCCCTCCGTGATCAGGGATATAGTACCATGCTTCAGCTCTCCGGCAGCATAAGATTCTGAATGGATGTAGGAGATTTCCTTCAGCTTGAGGGATCCTTCCATGCTTGTGGCGTAATCCAGACCTCTTCCAATGTATAAAAGGCTGTCCGCATTCATGAGTTTGGAAGCAATATACTGGTACTGTTCCTTATCTTCCAAAAGAGCAGTGATCTCATCCGGAATTTCCTGGAATTTCCGGACATATTCCCTGCACTGGTCTGCATCGATCACTCCCCGTACGTATGCCAGCTGGAAGGCCAGCATATACATTATCGTCAGCTGTACCGAATAGGCTTTGGTGGAGGCCACGGAAATCTCAGGACCGGCATGGGTGTAAATAACATAATCCGATTCCCTGGCTATGGAAGAGCCAATTACATTTACGACGGACAGGGTATCGGCTCCCAGCTTTTTGGACAGCTTGAGTGCTGCCAGTGTGTCGGCAGTTTCACCGGACTGGGAAATCAGAATCACCAGATCCCCTTCGCCAATGAGGGGGCTTCGATAACGGAATTCTGAGGCGATATCCACGGTCACCTCTACCCTTGCCAGCTTTTCAATAAGATATTTGCCTACAAGGCCGGCGTGCATTGCGGTTCCGCAGGCAACCATGTAAATCCGTTTGTATTTCCCAAGCATCTCTGCCGTAATCCCAGATTCGGAAAAATCCGGAATTCCGTCCTTGAAACGCCCAGCAATGGTTTTAGCGATTGCCACCGGCTGCTCATGGATCTCCTTCAGCATGAAATGTTCATAGCCGCCCTTTTCGGCAGCGTCCACATCCCAGGTGGCGGTATGCAGCTCTTTGCTCACTGCCTCCTTACGGATGTCAAATATCCGGATCGACCCCATCTTGATTTCAGCTATTTCATCGCTTTCAATCAGGTAATAGTCTCTTGTGTATTTCAGTATGGCAGGAACGTCGGATGCGATAAAGTTTTCATTCTCTCCCACACCGATAATCAGGGGGCTGTCTTTTCTGACAGCGAAAATTCTGTCTGGAAAGTCTTTGAAAACCATACCCAGAGCATAGGATCCCCTGATCAGCCCCAGCACCTTAATAATGGTATCTTCCGGACTGCCTTCGTAATAATAATCCAGGAGCTTTGCCACCGTTTCCGTATCTGTCTCGCTTTCGAAAACGTATCCTTTATGCAGAAGGAATTCCTTGATTTCCCTGTAGTTTTCTATAATTCCATTATGTACGATTTCAATTTTACCATTTCCATGGGGATGGGAATTGACATCGGAGGGTTCCCCGTGGGTTGCCCATCTGGTATGCCCGATTCCGCAGTGGCCCTGGGGTGTTCCGCCCTTCTCCAGTTTGTCTCTGAGCATCTGCAGATTTCCTTTAGCCTTGACGACAGATATTCCGCCATTTTCATGCACGGCAATGCCGGCCGAATCATATCCCCGGTATTCAAGCTTTGAAAGTGCATCCATCAGGACCTGCGCACAGTCCCTGTTTCCGATATATCCAACTATTCCGCACATATTAATGTTTCCTCTCTATTTGTAATTATTCGATATTTCATGAAATTTTGCTACAAGCAATCGCTGGTTGTTCACCGTCTTGACGGCATTCACCCTGCGTCCCACAAAATCCTGGAGCTTCACCATGTACTCGGCAGATGTTATCTCCCCATCAGCCACGTAATTCAGGCCCTTTTCCCAGCTTGCGGTAAGGTCCGGGTTCAGCAGGGATTTTATGGAAGCATTCACCACATCATATACCATCTCTCCCAGGAGGGCGGGGGATATAATCTGGGTCTTCTTATTCAGGGAAAGATATTTTATGGTTTCCAGTTTTTTTAAAATTTCCGCTCTGGTGGCACTGGTCCCGATTCCGCTTCCCTTTATCTGTTCACGCAGCTGTTCATCCTCAATCAGCTGTCCGGCATTCTCCATGGCCAGTATGATAGAACCTGAAGTATACCGCTTGGGAGGGGAGGTTTCCCCCTCCTTGATCCATATGTCGTTAACCGGTAGTTTATCACCTTTTTTTATATTTTTCAATACCTGGAACTTATCGGTCGTTTCCTCATTATCGGCAGATCCGGCCACTTTCAGGTATCCTTCTGACACCAGAATCTTTGTACCCAGAACAAACATTTCCCGGTGCTCCTGCGTTGTTATCATAAAGCTGATCGTCAGCTTTTTGTATACGGCAGGCGGATAAAATATGCTCAGGAACCGTCTTGCTATGAGTTCATACACCCTGGCCGCCTCCGGCTTCAGTCCGCGCAGCCCGCCCAGACCCTGTCCGGTAGGGATAATGGCATAGTGATCCGTTATTTTGCTGTCATTTACATAGCGGGATTTCGCGATGGATTTGTGGAGGCCCTTACTGAGGATCTCCGCCGCTTCCGGATATATTTCCTTCAGCCCGCTGATGTTTTTTTCGATTTCTTTTACTACCGCTGTGGAAAGGACCCTGGCATCCGTCCTGGGATAGGTCACCAGCTTCTTTTCATACAGCAGCTGGGTAATTTTCAGGGTTTCATCCGGACTTATCTTGAAAAGTCTGGAGCAGTCATTCTGCAGCTCTGCCAGATTGAAGAGCAGGGGCGGATTTTTGTTTTCCTTCTTGTTTTCGACCTTTTCCACCACTGCGGTGTTATCGCTCATTTCCCGGATTCGTTCCAGAAGCTCCTGTGCTTTGTTCCGGTTCGAAAAGCCATTGTCCTTATAAAGATACGGAGATTCGTTATAATAAGACTCTTCCTGCACCTTCCATTCAGTTTCCAGCATATCCGATCCGGATTCCAGCTGTGCCAGCACCCGGTAAAAAGGCTTTTTGACAAAGTCCCGGATTTCCCTTTCCCGTCTGACGACCATTCCCAGCACGCAGGTCATTACCCTTCCGACAGATACCACACAATAGCGGCTTCCCAGGAAATCCGCCAGTTCCCTCCCGTATTTCAGAGTCAGGACCCGGGAAAAATTTATTCCCATCAGGTAATCCTCCTTGGCACGCAGGTAGGCGGAGGCGGCCAGATTGTCATATTCCGTAAGATCTCTGGCCTCCCGGATCCCTTTCAGGATTTCTTCCTCTGTCTGCGAGTCGATCCATACTCTCTTTCGGTCTTTTCCTTTTACCCCTGCCAGCTGTTCAACCAGACGATAAATATATTCTCCTTCCCGTCCGGAGTCTGTGCACACAAAAATAGTTTCCACATCCTCCCGGTTCAGGAGCCTCTTCACTGTTTCGAACTGTTTTTGGACTCCGGGGATGATTTCATATCTGTATTCCTCCGGCATGAAGGGTAGGGTGGCAAGATCCCATTTCTTCAGCCTGCTGTCATATTTTTCCGGATAGCTCATGGTCACCAGGTGTCCGACACACCAGGTCAGGATAAATTCTTCTGATTCCATAAATCCATCTTTTTTGGAGGCATTGACACGAAGTGCCTTTGCAAATTCGGTGGCAACGCTGGGTTTTTCGGCAATAAATAATGTTTTCTTCATTCTGTCCTGGATTCCTTATCTGGCCTGCTCATCGAGGGTAAGGCTGTATGCCGGAATAAAGTTCTCGATGAAGAAGTCAGCCTCTTTTATATTCATTTCCTTTATTTTATCCATGGTTGATTTCAGGGCACTGTCGAAATCCGAATTTCCCATGCCTTTTTCTTCCACGCATTTTATTAATGCGGAAATTTTATCTGCGGCTTTGACAAGCACCCATAGCTCGGCCTCTTGCGGATCCTTCTTCAGGATGCTTTCATAATGCCCCCGCATTTCTTCCGGAATGGAATCCAGGAGCTCGCCGACGGCAACCCCCTCCACGCTTTTGTAGGCGTCCTGAATATCCCTGGAAAAATATTTGACCGGGGTAGGCATGTCTCCGGTGATGATTTCGGATGCATCATGGAAAAGAGCCAGCACTGCGACTCTGTCTGAATCCAGCTTTTTACCAAAATATGTATTCCCTATCACAGCCAGGGCGTGGGCAATGATGCTCACATCCAGACTGTGTTCGGCTATATTTTCAGAAATGGTATTCCTCATGAGCCCCCATCTGTTAATGTACTTCATTCTCGACAGCATGGCGTAAAAGTTGTTGGTCTTCTTTGTATTCATTACGTTTCTCCATTTCCTGATTCCTGTTTAACGCTACGATTATATCATTTTTGCGTTTACTATGCAATTGCATAAGGAAGCGCCGGGCAATTGCTGCCCGGCGCTTGGATGCTTTATAGTATTTTCAGCGCTTTCCGGTTCACAGAGAACAATGTTCAAGTTTCCGGTTCGGCACCGGATCTCATCGATAAACGCTTTTTCGTCGGCGTCCTTTTGCAGAGTTACCTGGTAATTCATGTCTTCAGGACTTCATTTCCCAATCTATCATCACCTTAGTCGTTTGCTAAAATCAGTCTGTAAACCCAATGTGATAGATTCTTGATGGCATTCAGTTCTTATCCGAAATAATCTCCAGTTCAAACCAGAAGGTACTACCTTCATTTATTACGCTATCGACTCCATAGCCAGCCTTATGCATCTGCAGGATGTTCTTCACTATGGAAAGGCCCAGTCCCGTTCCCATAACGGAACGTTTGTGGGACTTATCGATTTTATAATATCTTTCCCACACATTATCCAGTTCTTCTTCAGGAATGCCGATACCTGTATCCGACACTTCGATCCTGACCCGGCCATCCCTGACAACCTGTCTAACCAGAACCTTTTTGTCGTCTCCGGTATAATTGATGGCATTGTTTATCAGGTTATAGATTACCTGGTACAGCTTTTGCTCATCGGCTTCCACACTTACGTTATCTTCGTATTGGAATTCGATCTTGTACCCGTCCTGCTGAATGAGCCTGGCATATCTTTCAATCACGGATTTTATGCTTTCCGTAAGGTCAAATCTGGTCATATACGGCCGGGAAACGCCTGCCTGGATTTTAGACAGGTCCAGAAGATCATTTACCAGACCGCCGAGTCTTTTGGCTTCATCGATTACAACCTGCAGGTTTTCGGGATTGTTCTCTCCCGGCAGATCCTTCATCATTTCCGAATATGCCGTAATCATGGTCAGAGGCGTGCGCAGATCATGGGAAACGTTGGCAATCAGCTCTCTTTGAAGAGCTTCCGTCTTGGAAAGTTCCTGTGCCGTCTTGTTCAAGGTTTCTGAGAGCTCCGCAATTTCCTTGTAGTCGTTGGCGTTGAATTTTACGTCAAAGTTTCCCGCACCCAATTCCTTAGCGGAAGAATTGACTTTAATGATGGATTTTGATACCCGTCTGGATATGAGCAGAGCAATGACCAGGGATAAGAGCACCAGTATCACCGATATATAAATAAGCTGGATTCGAAGCGTATGCGTGGTTGCTCCTACCGGAGTGATTACTGCATTCACAAGGATGGTGTATGCTGTGCCGTCTTTGGCGATTACATTTTTTACCAGGATTACACTGTCCGCTTCCGTCTTCTCCGGCATATTGGCAATGCCCTCAAAGCGGTCTCCAACCCGGTTTGAAATCAGTTTGGAGGTGTCGCTGACATTGACCGTCATCGTTCCGTCATGACCTGCGGCATCCAGTATCAGAACCCTGATCTGCTGGGGCGTCAGTTTATGTATGACACAATCAAAGGTAGCCTCATTGGAGTATTGCATGTATCCCAGGGAATCGGCAACCAAAATACACATGTCGTATGTCCGGGAAATCGTCTGCACGGCTCCCCCCAGATCGTCCTCATCAATAACGCTTACGACATTATCCATCGCGCTGTTCAGCTCCCTGGTTTTAATCGTGCGGTAAAATACATCCAGGTAAACCGTCTGGAAAAGCCACAGAAGAACCAGGAGCAGGGTCGTAAAGCTCAGAAGATAGGCGAATATCTTCCATTTAATACTTATCTTTCTATGCTTCAAATCGATATCCTACTCCTCTCAAGGTCACCAGGAATTTACGATACTCACCCAGACTGTTCCTTAGCAGCTTTATGTGAGTATCCAATGTACGGTCATCTCCATAGTAATCATACCCCCACACGTCCCTGATCAGATTCTCTCTGGTCAGGGCAATCCCCTTGTTTTTGGCCAGATAAAAAATCAGGTCAAACTCTTTCGGTGTCATGCTAATATTTATGCCGTCAACGGTGACCGTCCTGCTTGTAAAGTCGATTTCCAGACCCTCTTTGACAAGGATTTCATGGCCGTTCTTATCCAGGGCACTCTTATTGTTTCGGCTGATCACAACATTTATTCTCATCATCACTTCTTTAGGTGAAAAAGGCTTGACTACGTAGTCATCTATCCCCAGCTCAAAACCATGAATTTTATCATACTCTTCCCCACGGGCTGACAGCATGATGACAGGGATATGCTTCGTCTTGAATATTTCCTTGCATGCAGAAAATCCATCCAGCTCCGGCATCATGACATCCATTATGATGACATCAAAATCAGCATCACGGCATATCATAACTGCTTCCATGCCATTGGCTGCCTCCGTCACTTCATATCCATCAAATTCTGCATATTTTCGGACAATCTTACGGATGTTTTCTTCATCATCCACAACTAATACTCTATACATGGCATCCTCCTTATTCTATTTACATTATAATTGGAATGTGATATCCATATGATTATTTTCTGAATATTAATCTTCGGTGCCCGGATGCTTCTTCATGAATACCTGGATGGCAACCATGATGGCAGCGCCGACCAGGAATGCCACTGCACAGCCGATGCGGGAAGACGAAGACGCCGGAATGCCCGGATAGATGCCCCCCAGGGATCCGATCACAAATCCAAGGATTGTCAGATAGGTCGGATTCGGATGGTTTTTCATCAGGTATTCCAAAAGTTTGGTAGTCAGCAGCACGCCGAGAATAACTCCGATAGCCAACGGAAGGAGGAATCCGATATCAATGCTTTTGATAGCTTCCAGCGTTTCATTATATACGCCCAGGGCAAGCAGCAAATAGGAAGTGGATATTCCCGGAAGAATAAGTGCTACGGCTATTATGATCCCAGCTATAAGGATAACCAGTACACGGATGACGGAAGAACCATCAAGAGAAACAAGCTGTCCACCCTTCCCGTGCGTCATCACCAGAGCCACTGCCAGGCCCGCCACAAAAAACAGAACGTGGTATATCCTAAATTCTTTTCTCTCCAGTTTATTCAGGATTGCATACAGACCCGTCACGACAATCCCCAAAAACAGGAACGAGGTGACATACGGATATGCCTTCAGAACATAGAGCATGGCATTGGAAAAAAGCACCAGACCTATAATTCCCCCAATGGCAAGCTGGATAAGCATTTTAATATGGACAAGCCTCCTGCTGATCAATTCGCTTATGGATTCAATCGCTTTGTCGTATACTCCCAGAACAATCATCATCGTTCCTCCGGATACTCCTGGGACCAGTAAGGATATTGCTGTCATAATTCCTTTCAGTATATTGATCATCGTATTTTCCTCTCCCATTAAATATACGCAGCACAAAGAAGCTTTGAGCTGCGTAATGTTTTATAATCCTAAAAATTTTTTAATCTCATTTTCCATCTGCTCCGGTTCACATACTGTTTCATGACGGACAGGCGCATCTTTCAATTCTTCAATAGCCTTTGGTACCTTTATACCGCCACGGCTGCTCAGTTCTTCAACCAGCTCTTCTTCCGAAAGGGCATCGTATTTGGGGTCAATGGCATTCATTACGCTCCTGGCAAACTTAAAGGGGCTCGCCGTGGAAACGATGACGGTTTTTGTACTGTCTCCGCTTTCCTGCACATATTTTTCGTAAACAGATGCTGCCACCGCTGTATGTGTATCAATGATATATTTATGCTTTTGCTCCAGGGAACGGATTACCTCGGCTGTTTCTTCCTCGGAAGAATAATTCGCATAGAATTCTTCCAGCTGTTCTCTCATTTTATCGGTAATTTCATATTTCCCGGTTTCGGCCAAAGATTTCATAAACTCCGCATTTTTTCGGCTGTCATATCCGGCGATTTCATAAATCAGCCGCTCCAGGTTGCTGGATATCAGGATATCCATGGAAGGCGATGTGGTCAGGATGAAGTCCCTGTTTTTGTCATATTCGCCTGTAGAGAAGAAGTCATACAGCACTTTATTTTCATTGGAAGCGCAGATCAGTTTGTTGATTGGCAGCCCCATCCTTTTTGCATAGTATGCAGCAAGGATATTTCCGAAGTTGCCGGTAGGTACTACAAAGTTGATTTTCTCGTCCTTTGCGATTTCACCCTTTGCAAACAGCTGGGCGTAAGCATACACGTAGTACACGATCTGCGGAACCAGCCTCCCGATGTTGATGGAGTTGGCAGAAGAGAACTGGAATCCGGCTCCAAGCATTTCTTTTTCAAGTTCCTTATTTCCGAATATTTCTTTCACGCCGCTCTGGGCCTGGTCAAAATTGCCTTTGATTCCCACAACAAATGTATTGTCGCCTTTCTGGGTAACCATCTGTTTTTCCTGGGCGGGACTTACGCCCCCTTCCGGATAAAAAACGATGATCCGTGTTCCTTTTACATCCGCAAACCCTGCCATGGCTGCCTTGCCCGTATCACCGGAGGTGGCCGTCAGGATTACGATTTCATTCTGTATATTATTCTTCCTTGCCGATGTGATCATCAGGTGCGGAAGTATCGATAAGGCCATGTCCTTAAATGCAATGGTGGATCCGTGGAACAGCTCCAAAAAATAAGCGTCTGCCTTTTTCACCAGAGGAGCAATCTCCTCGGAGTCGAATTTTTCATCGTAGGCCTTGTTGATGCATTCCAACAGTTCCTCATCCGTAAAATCTGTCAGAAACTCTTTCATGACATTAAATGCCACTTCTCTGTATGACATTCTGGATAATTCTTCCACTGGCGTTTTTAACAAAGGGATTGTATCCGGAACATACAGCCCGCCGTCAGGGGCAAGTCCTTTTAAGATGGCCTCCGATGCGGTCACTGTTTCCGTGTTGTTTCTTGTGCTTCTATACAATAATTGCATGCCTTTCCCTCTTTCTGAATCAAATAATTTATTGCAAGGATTATAACATACCTTAACTGCTTGCACAACTCAAAAAGCATTTACATGTAGAAGTAGTGCCCGCTGTATTCATACAGGAACGTCAGACATGTATTGAACCAGCTGTCCGCAGATGTCTGCACCGCAAAAAACAGGGCTCCTTTGGCATAATCTTCCCCTGCCAGGGCCCGGTCCACGCAGGCTCTGGTAGAATCCGAAACCTCGATGGTTCCAAAACTCTGCTTATTTGTAGGCTGGAACTGGGGAATTCCATTGCTCCTTTCATATATGACTTCTGTGATGGAATTAGGAAACTTCTCACTTCTGACGCGGTTGAGGACTACATTGGCAACCATAATTCTGCCAATCTCATCTTCTCCTCCGGCCTCCGCCTGGACGATTCTGCAAAGCGCATCGTAATCCTGGGCTGAAACTTCTATTCCTATCACATTTGTCTCTGTGACGGCAGCGACTGCAGTTGTTTCTTCAATCGCTGCCCCGGTATTATCTATTTCAGTTGTCTCCGCCACGGGTGTCACCACCGCTGGCAAATTCGGATTACTGTTCGCTGCTTCCTCAGTCTCTAACTCCTCAGTCCCGGTTTCTGACACGATATTACTCGATGCCATGGCTTTACTTTTGCCTGCACCTCCAAAATCGTTGGATGCAAGTGCTATAATGGCTACAATAACCATCCCGGCCGTGATAATAGCATAATTCCTGTGCATCTTCTTGGATACTGATTTGATGAATCCGAAGATTCTACTGAAAAACGAACGTAAGTTTAACATATTTTTTTTCCTCTTTCTCCGCATTAAGCAACCAGATGAGCCGGTGCGTCTAATACTTCCCTTTCATTATAATTTCCAAAGCAAAACTGTCAATAAGTCTCGGAGAATTTTAGAAGTTTTTAGGTATATTTAAGTATTATTACGTTTCATCTTAGTTATTATTTGCCGTTAAAAGCTTATTTTCAGTATAAATAATTATGCAATTCGCCACTTGTATTTTTTGAATTCCCTACTCGATATATTTAGAATTTTTTTCATTTTTTTCGGCATTCAGGTATTTTCTGTTAGTTATGTAAACCAAATTAAAAATTCAACCCTTTTTCAGGCACAAAAAAAGCTCTCCGAACAGACCTGAATTCGTCCGGAAAGCTTCTATAAAAATGTCAGATATTCTATTTTGAATTAATATAATTGATGAGCCCTTCTGCTGCGATTATCTTCTGCATGAATTCAGGAAAAGCCTGCCCCTTATACTCCGTTCCTTTTGTCTTGTTGTAAATCATTCCCGAGTCGAAGTCCACTTCCAGAATATCTCCATCCTGTATTTCCCTGGCAGCCTGCGGACACTCTATAATAGGAAGTCCTATATTTATGGCATTCCTATAAAAGATTCTTGCGAAGGTTTCTGCGATTACGCAGCTTATTCCTGCGACTTTTATTGCGACCGGTGCATGTTCTCTTGAGGATCCGCAGCCGAAGTTTTTCTCTGCTACTATGATATCCCCTTTTTGAACTTTTTTGACGAATTCCTTATCTATGTCTTCCATACAATGTTTTGCAAGTTCGGACGGATCCGGTGCATTCAGGTATCTTGCCGGAATGATTACATCTGTGTCAACATTGTCTCCGTATTTGAATACTCTTCCAACTGCTTTCATATTTACGCTCCAATCTGTTCTTATAATAACATAATAACACCCTACAGGCCTATTTCTTCCGGTCCTGAAAGCTTTCCGGTAACCGCACTGGCTGCAGCGACTGCAGGACTTGCCAGATACACTTCGGATTCCGTATCGCCCATTCTTCCGATAAAGTTTCTGTTCGTGGTGGCCACGGCTCTTTCGCCTTTTGCCAGGACGCCCATATGGCCTCCAAGGCATGGTCCGCAGGTCGGTGTACTTACCACAGCTCCGGCTTTGATAAAGATCTGTGTCAGTCCTTCTTCTATGCACTGCAGATAGATAAGCTGTGTTGCAGGTATCACAATTACCCTTACGCCTTTTGCAACTTTTCTACCTTCAAGGATCTTTGCCGCAACCCGCATGTCAGAGATTCTTCCATTGGTACAGGATCCGATCACGACCTGGTCGATCTTAATATCTCCCGCTTCATCGATAGTTCTGGTATTGTCCGGGAGATGGGGGAATGCCACGGTAGGTCTTAATCTGCTCAAATCTATGGTGTAAACTGCCTCATATTCCGCATCTTCATCCGCCTCAAATATCTTATATTCCTTCGTGGAGTGGTCCTTCATGTATTCGATAGTCTGCTCGTCCACAGGGAATATTCCGTTTTTTGCGCCTGCCTCTATGGCCATATTGCATATGGTGAATCGGTCATCCATGGTGAGGTTCTTGATTCCGTCGCCCGCAAATTCCATGGATTTATATAATGCTCCGTCCACACCGATCATGCCGATGATATGGAGGATGACATCTTTTCCACTCACCCATTTCGGGAGCTGATTGATGATTTCAAACTTAATGGCAGATGGAACTTTAAACCAGGCCTTGCCTGTGGCCATGCCTGCAGCCATGTCCGTACTCCCCACGCCAGTGGAAAATGCGCCCAGGGCCCCGTACGTACAGGTGTGGGAATCTGCTCCGATTATTGTATCGCCTGCAACAACAAGGCCTTTTTCCGGAAGCAGTGCATGTTCAATTCCTACCTCACCCACTTCAAAGTAATTGGTTATGTCGTTTGCATAGGCAAATTCTCTGACACACTTTGCAAGTTCGGCCGATTTTATGTCTTTGTTGGGGGTGAAATGATCCGGGACAAGGGCGATCTTATCCTTATCGAATACCCCGTTTGTATTCATTTTTTTCAGTTCATTTATGGCTACCGGGGACGTAACGTCATTGCCCAGCACAAGGTCAAGATCCGCCTCAATCAGCTGGCCAGCCATAACTTCCTCTAATCCGGCATGGGCAGCCAGGATTTTCTGCGTCATTGTCATTCCCATTTCGGAATTCCTCCTCATTCTTTCATTTATAACTGTATTGTATCTTATGGTATAGTATCACAAAAGCTGGTATAATAGAAATACATATAAAGAATATTTTGTATAACCCCACGTTATATTCCGCGCAGAAAGGAACTCTTATGGAATCAAATCTTGCCCTATATAAAATCTTTTATGCTGTTGCAAATGCAGGGAATATTTCCCGGGCTGCTGAGCAGCTTCATATCAGTCAGCCGGCCATCAGCAAATCCATCGGCCGGCTGGAAAAAAACCTGGATATCATTCTATTCACAAGGAATTCAAGAGGTGTAAGCCTGACAGATGAGGGGAAGATTTTATACCAGTACGTAAATACGGCCTTCGAGGCCATTTCCTCCGGCGAAGAAAACCTGCGTTACATGAGCAAGCTGGGGGTCGGCCACATACGAATCGGGGTCAGCGCTACCCTCTGCAAATATCTTCTTCTGCCCTATTTGAAAGGTTTCGTCTTTCAGTATCCCCATATCAAAATCACCATCAAATGCCAGTCTTCCATTCACACTCTGAATATGCTGGAGAGAGGCGAAATCGACATCGGGCTTATTGGAAAGCCTGAAATTGCAAAGGGTCTGGATCTTTATTCCCTGGGGGAAATCGAAGATATATTCGTTGCCGCCCCTTCCTATCTGGATAATCTGGATCTGCGGGTGCCGGGAGGCGGAAAGGATTTCTTCAAGAATGGAAACCTTATGCTTTTGGATGAAGAAAATCTGACCCGTTCCTATATTGACGGGTATTTGAGAAGAAACCACATCCAGACGGAACATATTTTGGAAATCAGCGATATGGACCTTCTGATGGAGTTTGCAAGGATCGGACTGGGAATCGCATGTGTCGTGAGGGAATTCGTAAAAGATGATATCGAACAGGGCGGGCTTGTGGAACTCCCTTTGCCTGTACCCATACCCAAAAGAGAAATTTCTTTTGCCTGTTCATCCGCTACCGGACTTTCGCAGCCGGGAAGGCTGTTTTGGGAATTTTGTACTTCCACTCGGGAAGAGTAAGACACGCGCACATTTAAATCAAAGGGGAGCCCCAGGAACATACGAGTATGTTCAGGTGCTCCCCTTCATTTTATATCCACTCTTCCACTTTAGGATTAGTTGTTGATAAATTTATCTTCTTCGCTGTTCCAGCTGTAGAGTTTGCGGATTCCTTCGCCTACTACTTCTGAAGGATGCTCTGCTGCAAGTTTTCTCATTGCTCTGAAGTGAGCCTGTCCGCCAGCTGGTGACATATCAAGCAGGAAGTCTTTTGCAAAGCTGCCATCCTGGATATCTGCAAGGATTTTTTTCATGGATTTCTTTGTTTCTTCGGTGATGATCTTTGGTCCTGTGATGTAGTCGCCATATTCAGCGGTGTTGGATACAGAGTATCTCATTCCTGCAAATCCTGACTGGTAGATCAGGTCAACGATCAGCTTCACTTCATGGATACATTCAAAATATGCATTTCTTTCATCATAACCAGCTTCAACCAGTGTTTCATAGCCGGCCTGCATAAGTGCACATACACCGCCGCAAAGTACAGCCTGCTCTCCGAAAAGATCTGTTTCTGTCTCTGTTCTGAAGTTTGTTTCCAGTACGCCTGCTCTTGCTCCGCCGATTGCCATAGCATAAGCCAGCGCTTTTTCAAGGGCTTTTCCTGTAGCGTCCTGATGAACGGCAACGAGACAAGGAACACCTTTTCCAGCCTGATATTCGCTTCTTACGGTATGTCCAGGTCCTTTTGGAGCAATCATTGTAACGTCAACATCTTTAGGAGGTACGATTTGTCCGAAATGTACGGAAAATCCATGGGCAAACATAAGCATATTTCCTGCTTCAAGATTTGGAGCGATGTCGCTATTATACATGGATGCCTGTTTTTCATCATTGATCAGGATCATGATCACATCAGCCTTTTTTGCGGCCTCTGCAGCAGTGAATACTTCAAATCCCTGTGCCACGGCCTTGTCCCATGATCTGCTGCCTTCATAAAGACCAATAATTACGTTGCATCCGGATTCTTTTGCATTTAATGCATGTGCATGTCCCTGGCTGCCATAACCAATCACTGCAATGGTCTTTCCCTCTAGTAAACCTAAGTTGCAGTCTTCCTGATAATAAATCTTTGCCATATCTTTTGACATAATTTTTCCCTGACCTTTCATTAATCATTCCATATTTTATTTATATAACCGGCATCTCATTCTAATCGAATTCATCTGCAAGCATATCAGCTTTTCCCCTGCGAAGTCCGGTAACGCCGGTTCTTACAAGTTCTTTAATCTTGAAACCTTCCAACAGGCCTATAAATGCATCCAGTTTGGACTGGTTTCCGGTGAGTTCCACCATCAGAGAGTCCTGGGCCACATCCACAATCTTTGCCCGGAAAATATCAGCAATCGCGATAACCTGCTGCCTCTGCTCAGCCACAACTTCAACCTTACATAAAATCAGCTCCCGGGTAACCGATGTACCGTCCTGCAATACAAGAACTTCCCGGACGTCCTCCAGTTTTGCCACCTGTTTGTAAATCTGCTCCAGAATTTCATCCTCGCCATGAGCTACAATGGTCATCTTGGAGAAATCCTTATTTTCGGTTTCGCCAACTGTAAGGCTGTCAATGTTATAGCCTCTTCTGCTGAACAGTCCCGAAACCCTGCTTAATACGCCGGCCGTATTATCTACCAAAACAGATAAAACGATTTTATTCATTTCCATTTCACCTCGCTGCATAAATATTCCCTCTATAATAGCAACAAATAATTTCTATGTCAATTCTTTATAATTAATGTCTTATCCATTGCAGGTGAATTATTTTCTCTTCTTTATAAGCATTCCCCATACTTCACAGCCGAATACCAATGCTCCGAAAGCCCCGAACAGACCGAAGTTCGCATAAGCAAAAGGGATAACCGGTATAGAAAAATGCACCCAGATGTCCATTCCGGCCAAATAAAGGGCCGGTATGCTTACCACAAGAAATTCAACCAGTTTCGAGTATCTGCCGCCGGCTTCCCTTTTGAACTGGAAAAGGAGCACCAGGAACGCTCCTGCCAGAAACCACAAAAGTGCGTGCAGACCGGTTCCTATATAGCTATATCCGATATCCATGGTTGCTTCATATTTCCCGTTTATGTATCCTATTGCAATAATCATGATACTGATCATGACATAAAACGACGCATCCCACAGAAGGAATCTCATTAAAGATCTTATTGTTTTCACTGCCTTACCTCCCAGTATATCCGCTCATAATACAATAGCATATGCCGGGGGAATTCTCAATTAAGAATATTTCTATTTTTCTTTTTTCCTGTAGCTGTCCATTAATCTCTGGAATGCAGGCAGGGATCTTTGGATCACGTCATAGGAGACACAGTAGGATGCTCGTACAAATCCTGGTCCGTGAAAGGCGCTTCCGGGTGCCAGAAGAATGAGTTCTTTTTTTGCTTCCGCACAGAATTTGGCATCGTCCTCCTCCAGAGCACGAAAAAACAGATAGAAAGCCCCGTCAGGACGGATACATTCATATCCCATGGCAGTCAGTCCTTCGTATAACAAGTTTCTGTTCCTCTCATACTGGGAAACATCCACAGATGCATCCACGCATTTAAGCAGCATTTTTTGCTGGAGAGAGGGGGCGTTTACGTAGCCAAGATAACGCATGGATGCCGTGATGCCAGCCATTATTTCGGCAAAACCATCCACATCGCTTCCTACCGCAATATAGCCGATACGTTCCCCGGGTATGGACAGCGCTTTGCTGTACGAATAAACAACCAGGGTGTTTTTATAGAAGTGCGGAATATAAGGAACCTTTATTCCGCCGTACGCCAGCTGGCGGTATGGTTCATCAGAAACCAGATAGATCGGGTGTCCGTACTCCTGCTCTTTTTCCCGCAAAATATCGCACACCATCCGGATGGACTCCTCTGTATAAACAGCGCCTGTCGGATTATTCGGGGTATTGATAAACACCAGTCTGGTCCTTTCCGTAAAGGCTGCGCGGAAAGTATCCGGGTCCGGCTGTAGCGTTTTCTGATCGCACAACGCCGGTACGAGTTTTCCATACAGGGATTCCACATAACTTTTATACTCCCAGAAGTAAGGGGAGAAGGTAATGACCTCATCACTAATATCCAGAAATGTGTTGCTTATCAGTACAAGTGCTGCTGCCGCACCGCTCGTCATGGCAATATTCTCGAATGTATAATCGGTCTTATAGGTTTCATTCAGATACTCGGCGACCTTGGCACGGACATCCGGATGTCCTATATTGCTTGGGTATCCGTGAAGAGCCAGAGGCTTTTCTGTTTTCAGAATCTCTATCATGGACTCATTCACTATGGCAGGGGGCTCAACATTCGGATTGCCGATGCTGAAATCAAAAATATTTTCTTTTCCATAAATATCCGCCAGCTTCTTTCCCTCCTCGAAAATGTCCCGGATGCAGATAGCTGCCTGCAGTGATTTGCTCATCTTATCAGATATCATCGTGATCTCCTTCCAAAAATATACTTCCAATTAATATAACAATTCAACGCATTGACGTCAACCACTTTAAACTCCCGCTCAGGAATTTGACAGGGCCGAATCGAAAAATCCTGATTTTGCCTATATTTGCATTGTTTTATGTCATTACTTTGATTATAATATAAGTACATAATTTTCACGTTTCATAGTGATTTCAAGATTGGAGCTGACATATGAACGACTACAAAAACAGCCAATTTCCCATTTATCTGTATCATGAAGGAACCAATTATTTTTCTTACAGACTCCTGGGGGCTCACCCTGCATCGGATTCGTCCACATTCCGGGTCTGGGCACCCCATGCGGCAGCCGTTCATGTTGTAGGTGATTTCAATGAATGGCAGGAATCGGATGATTCCCGTATGAAAAAAATAACAGATGGAGGGGTATGGGAAATTTCCATCCCATCGGCCTGCGCGGGCCAGTTTTATAAATACCTGATTACAACCCCTTTGGGGAACAAACTCTACAAATCAGATCCTTATGCGTTTTCATCACAGACAAAGGAAAACACAGCCTCGATCATATACGATTTCACGGACTTCTCCTGGCATGACCAAAAATGGCAGGATTACAAAAAATCGGTCAATATATACAATCTTCCCATCAACATATACGAACTGAATCTTTCCTCCTGGCGGAGAAATGAAAACGGGAGCCTTTACACCTATGAAGAAATTACACCGCTTTTAATTTCATATATTAAGGAACAATTCTATACGCATATCGAGCTGATGCCTATGATGGAATATCCCTTTGATGGTTCCTGGGGCTACCAGGTTTCGGGGTATTTTGCCCCCACCAGGCGCTTCGGTCCTCCCGAGGGTCTCAAGTATCTGATTGATGAATGCCACCGTAATGGAATAGGAGTAATACTGGACTGGGTTCCTGCCCATTTCCCAAAGGATTCCTCGGGTCTATACCGCTTTGACGGGAGCTACTGTTATGAATACAAGGAGGCCTGGCAGCGGGAAAACAAGGGCTGGGGCACCCACCGGTTCGACTTCGGAAGACCGGAAGTCAAATCCTTTTTGATCTCGAATGCCCTCTACTGGCTGGACATTTATCATGCCGACGGTCTGCGGACAGACGCAGTAAGCTCCATGCTCTATCTGGATTATGACAAGGAACCCGGCGAATGGATGCCCAATATCCATGGCGGAAACGAGAACCTGGAAGCCATCGAGTTTTTAAAAGATTTGAACAAGGCCGTTTTCCAATACTTCCCAAACACCATGATGATTGCGGAAGAATCGACCGCCTGGCCGATGGTCACGAAGCCTGTCTATCTGGGTGGGCTCGGGTTCAACTTCAAATGGAACATGGGCTGGATGAATGATATGCTGGACTACATGCAGACGGATCCCTGGTTACGGAAATACAGGCATAACAATATCACATTCTCATTCCACTATGCCTTCAGTGAAAACTTTATACTCCCTCTCTCCCATGACGAGGTAGTCCACGGCAAAAAATCGATTCTCGATAAGATGCCCGGAACCTATGAGGAGAAGTTTGCGAACGCAAGGCTGCTGGCCGGATATATGATGGCCCACCCAGGCAAGAAGCTCAACTTCATGGGTTACGAAATCGGACAGTTTTCCGAATGGAACTACGAAAAAGAGGTGGAATGGTTTCTTCTGCAATATGATTATCACAAGAAACTAAACCACTACATCCGGGCACTGAATGAATTTTATCTGAAGACTCCCCCGCTCTGGGAGATTGACTTTTCCTGGGAAGGTTTTAGCTGGATATCCAATGATGACTTTGAGCAGAACATAATCGCCTTCATCCGCAAGGATAAAGCGGGAACAAATCTGATTGTGGCAGCTAATTTTTCACCTGTGGAAAGAAGCGGTTATCTGATTGGAGCGCTTCCAGGGAAATACAAAGAAGTTTTCAATACAAACAGCCTGGATTTCGGGGGAACCGGAACAGGAAATGCCGGAGAGGTTACGGCTACACCGGGAAGCATCCATGGGTATGATTTCCACGTATCCCTGCTCCTACCTCCACTTTCAATCATTTTTTTACTGCATTTAAATACACCTGCATCGGATGGGAAGGGAGGAATCATTTATGAAATTAAATAAAAAAGACTGCATAGTAATGCTTCTTGCAGGCGGACAGGGGAGCCGGCTTGGCGCCCTTACGGATGGAACCGCAAAACCATCCGTTCCTTTCGGCGGCAAATACAGAATCATAGATTTCGCCCTGTCAAACAGCGTCAATTCAGGACTGGACACCATAGGTGTGCTTACCCAGTATCAGCCGCTGGTCCTGAACTCCTATTTGGGAGATGGCTCTTCCTGGGACCTGGACAGGATGTACGGGGGTATCCAGATCCTGCCGCCTTACCAGGGTGGGGAAAATGGGGGCTGGTATTCAGGTACGGCCAACTCAGTATATCAGAATGTCAACTATGTGAATAATTATGATCCTGATTATGTCCTAATTCTTTCAGGAGACCATATTTATACTATGGATTATTCCATTATGCTGGAGCAGCACAGGAAAACAAATGCCGACTGCACCGTTTCGGTCATCAATGTCCCTGCGGAGGAGGCCAGCAGATTCGGAATCCTGAGTGCGGATAATAAAGGCCGGATTACGGCTTTTGAGGAAAAGCCAAAAAATCCAAAAAGCACCCTTGCCTCTATGGGTATTTATATATTCACCTGGCACGTTCTGGAAAAATTTCTTGCAATGGATGATAAAAATCCAGATTCTTCGCATGACTTCGGCAAAAATATAATCCCCCTTATGCTGGAGGCCGGTGCCGGGCTATATGCACATGAATTTGAGGGATATTGGAAGGACGTTGGAACCATTGAGAGCCTCTGGCAGGCAAATATGGATCTGGTGGAAGGGAAGGATCTGCAGCTTTCCAGTTCCTGGCCGATATATTCCAGAAATCCAGAAAAACCGCCGCACTACATCGGATGCGACGCCCTCGTAAAGAACTCCATCATCGCAGATGGAGCCGTGATTTTGGGACATGTAGAGAATTCCGTGATATTTTCAAGCGTTAATATCAATGAGAATGCCTGCGTACGGGATTCCATAGTTATGTCTGATGTTATTATAGAAAAGAATGCCATTGTGGAATATTCCATCATTGATGAAAGAGTTACCATCGGGCCATATACGCATGTAGGGCATCCAAGGAGCCAGGGCGGCATGATCACCGTGATACCGCGCGAGCAGATACTCAATGGAAAGGAGACTGAATAATATGGATATGCTCGGAATCATTTTCTCAGATGTTGGAATGTTGTACAAATCAGACCTTGCTATGTCCCGTTCCACGGCTTCCATACCTTTTGGAGGCCGGTACCGGCTTGTTGATTTCCATCTTTCCAATATGGTAAACTCCGGGATACACGATATCTTCATTCTCCCGCAGACCAATTTTTTTTCTCTGGCGAAACACATCGCCACCGGAAAGGACTGGAATCTCTCCCGCAAGCAGGGCGGAATCTCCATATTCCCTCCCTATTCCCTGGAGGAAAACGTCGGCCTGTACAAGAGCCGCCTGGACGCCCTGAAGCGCATATTGAATTTCATCACCAATTCCAAGGCGAATTTTGTGATTCTGTCAGATTCTGATACCATTTATAATATCGATTTCGGTAAGGCATTGGAGTTCCATCAGGCCAAAGGAGCGGATATCACTTCAATCTATACTGTCCGAAATCTGGACGAATCCTCCTCCGTTCACGAAACCATATACTATGTCGATCCGGACAAGAGGATACACGACATCATGCTTTTTCCAGTTCTGGAAGGTTTACACAACGTAAGCGTCGGTGCATGGATATTCGACAGGGACATCCTCATTTCCACCATAAATGATGCCATTTCCCACAACTACATCGAATTCAAGCATGCAGTTATGGCCTTGAACCTGAAAAAACTGAAGGTTTATGGTTTTGAGCACACCGGATACTTTACACACATAAATTCCATACAGAGCTATTACGACAGCAATATGCATCTTTTAAAAAAAGACTGCCTGCGCGATCTTTTTTATTCGGAGAACGGTCCCATTTATACAAAGACCAAGGATTCCACACCTACCAGATACTGCATTGATTCCTTTGTAAAGAATTCCCTCGTTGCCAGCGGATGCAGCATCTGCGGCACTGTGGAAAACTCGGTGATATTCCGGAATGTCAAAATCGGAAAAAATGCACTGGTCAAAAACTGCATACTCATGCCGCATACGGTCGTGGGCGAAAACACACGTCTCAGTTCCGTGGTAACGGATATGAATGTACGCATCCTCGATGACCGTACGCTTCTCGGTACGCCAAACTGCCCATTTTACATCAAAAAGAATATGATTGTGTAGAGGTGAAAATCAGATGGATAAATTGAAATTGTTGTTTGTTTCTCCTGAAGCCGCCCCCTTTATGTCTACCGGGGGACTTGGTGATGTGGCCGGCTCCCTTCCGAAGGCACTGGCCAAAAGAAAGGATATGGATGTCCGCATCGTTCTTCCTCTTTACCAGGGAATTACGGACCGCAGAGGCTTTGAGTTCCTGGGAAGCGGGTATGTTCCTCTGTCCTGGAGAAACCAGTATTGCGGAATCTTTTATAAGAAGCTGAACGGAGTAACCTATTATTTCATTGACAATGAATATTATTTCAAAAGGACCGAGTGTTACGGTTATTACGATGATGCGGAGAGATTTGCCTTTTTCTCCAAGGCGGTTCTCCATATGCTCCCACTAATTGGCTTTATTCCCGATATCATCCATTCCAATGACTGGCAGACCGCCCTTGTCCCGGTTTATCTTTCAACCATGTTTTCCAGGGATAAGCGTTTCCAGAACATCCGGACCGTCATTACCATCCACAATATTGAATACCAGGGACAGTATGACTTGAATATTGCCGGTGACGTTCTGGATTTATCCGGCAAGGACGTGGACATCGTGGAATATGCCGGATCCGTAAACCTGCTCAAGGGAGCCCTGGAAGCAAGCAATATTATCAGCACGGTAAGTGAAAGCTATGCCCGGGAGATATTTGATGACGTCTATGCCCACGGACTGGCCCCTGTTATCCGTAAAAACGCCTCTAAAATCCGGGGAATCCTGAACGGCATTGACACGGAGACGTATAATCCCCAGACAGACGCTGCGCTTTTCCGAAAATTTTCAAGCAAAAGCCCGGAGGGTAAACAGGTCAACAAGGTGCGTCTCCAGTCCCTTATGGGTCTGCCTCAGGATAAGGACATCCCTGTCATAGCCATCATCTCAAGACTTGTAGCGCACAAAGGAATGGAACTGATTGCCCGCGGAATCCATGAAATTCTGAAAGAAAAGGTCCAGTTAATCGTACTGGGACGAGGTGACCGCCATTTCGAATTTTTCTTCAAGTCACTACAGGATTCCTACAGCAGCAGCATCGCCACAAGAATCGATTTCAACTCTGACCTTGCCCGCAAGATCTATGCCGGTTCCGACCTGTTCCTGATGCCTTCCATCAGTGAACCCTGCGGAACCGCTCAGATGATTGCCTCTCGCTACGGCAGCGTGCCGATTGTCAGGGAAACCGGCGGCTTAAAAGATTCCATAAGGGACTGCTCATTAGGCGATGGAAACGGCTTCACCTTTAGCGGCCAGGATCCGGAAGCCCTCTCCGATGCCATAAAAAGGGCTCTTAGCGTCTATCACAACCGCGAGGATTGGAAAAATCTTGTAAAGACCGTAATGAATACAGATTTCAGCTGGGACAATTCAGCCCTGAAATATTTTGAGATGTACAAAAGTCTGGCTGACGGAGGCAAAAAATCATGATAACGGCAAATTTCAAGGATCTTATAGATGCCGAGCTGGCACGCCACTGGGACGTCTCCATGGAAAACGTCACACCTCCGCTTATGCAGCGCGCCCTTTCTTCCGTCATAAAGGACCTGCTGTCACAGAAGAGACAGCACTATATGAAGAAATTCCAGGACACCTGCGAAAAACAGGTTTACTATCTGTGTATGGAATTCCTGGTGGGAAAATCCCTGCGAAACAACCTCTTCAATCTGGAGATTGAAGAGCAGATATCCAAGCTTCTGCATGAGGAATATCAGATTGATCTGGCAGATCTTTATGAAATAGAAAGGGATCCGGGTCTGGGAAACGGAGGCCTGGGGCGGCTTGCCGCATGTTTTTTGGATTCATTGGCCACTCAGAACTATCCGGTGACAGGATTTTCCATAAAATATGAATTTGGACTTTTTAAACAAAAACTCATAGACGGATGGCAGACAGAGCTTCCTGACGACTGGCTTACAACGTCCTATGTGTGGCTTTCACCCCGATTCCAGGATCGCTGTATCGTGCGTTTTGACGGCGCTGTGCACGAAGAATGGACCAGCGAGGGCCTTACGATCCGTCTGGATAACCCCACCGAAATCGAGGCCGTACCTTATGATATGATGATTTCCGGATACAGCAGCGATGCCGTAAGCCTGCTCAGGCTTTGGGAAGCCCACAGCCTGAACCGGTTCGACATGAACCTGTTCTCCCAGGGCGAATATATCCGGGCTATGTCAGAGGATTCCATGGCGGAAGCCATCACAAAGGTGCTGTATCCATCGGACAACCATGTTGAAGGGAAGGAACTTCGATTGAAACAACAGTATTTTCTTGTTTCTTCCACGGCGCAGGGTATTGTCAGCACTCATTATAACAGGTACAAAACCCTTGATAACTTCAGCGATAAAACTGCCATCCACATAAATGATACCCATCCGGCCCTTGTCATTCCGGAACTTTTGAGAATATTTATGGATGAATACCGCTACTCCTGGGATCGGGCTTGGGATCTGGTCACACAAACCGTATCTTATACAAACCATACTGTCCTTCCGGAAGCACTGGAACGCTTTCAGGAAAATATTATCCAGAGCAGGCTGCCCCGCATTTATATGATTATACAGGAAATCAATCGGCGTTTCATAGATTCAATCATCGCACAGGATCTGGGAGACGCAAGCAGGGCTAACAGGATGTCTATCTTCTCTAACAATAAAATAAATATGGCTAATTTATGTATTGTCGGCAGCTATTCTGTCAATGGGGTTGCGGGTCTTCATACGGAAATTCTCAAAAAAACCATTTTCAAAGATTTTTATGACTGCTCTCCGAAGAAATTTCTGAATGTAACCAATGGGATAACGCACAGACGCTGGCTCAACCAGGCTAACCCGCTGCTCGCAAATCTTCTGGATGATCTTATCGGTCCAGATTACAGGATTCACTCACAGGAATTGTCCGGTCTGCTCCAATTCAAAAATGATGACGGTGTTCTGGCTGCTCTGGACCATATCAAACTAGAGAACAAAAAACGGCTTGCAGAATATATCCAAAAGACCAATTGCATTTCCATAAATGTGGATTCGATTTTTGATATACAGGCTAAACGTCTTCATGAATACAAGAGACAGCTGCTGAACGCGCTGCGTATCATCAGCCTGATAATTGATATACAGGAAGGCAGCGCCGGGGAAATGTTCCCTGAAACTTTCATTTTTGCGGCAAAAGCCGCCCCCGGTTATTTCCGGGCCAAGGAAATCATACAGCTGATCTATACGCTAAGCGGTTACGTAAATGGTGACGACCAGCTCAGCAAGTACATAAATGTGGTTTTTTTGGAGAATTATTCTGTCAGCCTGGCTGAAATCATCATGCCCGCCGGAGAACTCAGCGAACAGATTTCCCTGGCAGGAAAGGAAGCCAGCGGCACTGGAAACATGAAATTCATGCTCAACGGCGCCATAACCATAGGTACCTATGACGGGGCAAACGTGGAAATGATCCGGCAGGTGGGCGAAGACAATTTTTTCCTGTTTGGCCTGAAGGATTACGAGGTTGAAAATCTGTGGTGCCAGGGGTACAACTCTATTCAATACCTGCAGAACTGCCCCCGTCTGCACCGGGTTATTGATTTTCTCAACACAGGAATATCCGGAAGATCCTTTGAGTCCATCTCCAAGTATCTCCTGGGAGACTCACGCGGAGGCGACCCCTATATGTGTTTTGCGGATTTCGAAAGTTATTTCAACGCCCACGAGAAAGCTTCCTCTATTTATTGTACAGACAAAAAGAAATGGAATCAGATGTCCCTCAGCAACATCGCAGCTGCCGGATACTTTTCTTCCGACAGGACCGTCAAGGGATATTCAGACAAGATATGGAACATAAAACCTTTCACTCTTAAGGACTGATTATATGTATAAATTTGAAAGCAGATCCGAACTTTTCCGGCATCCACAGGGTGCCCTCAGAGAAAATGAATCCATATGCCTGCGCATCCACGTCAGGAGGGACTGGCCGAAAGCTCCATCCCTTCTGATTGAAAAGCGTTCGGATTACACAACGTCTTTTTACCGGAAACTGGATACGGAGTGGGTGGGAGCCTGCAGGGAATACGACATCTTTCAGTCCACATTTTCCATCGATAAAAGCGGCCATTACTATTTCTCCTTTTTGTTCGATGAATCGAATCGTTCCCCCTCTTATGGAATATTTGTATATGATTTCGATTTTCACACGCCTTTATGGACACAGGGCGGCATCATATACCATGTTTTTGTGGACCGATTTTTCAGGTCCGCCCTGCTCCACAAGGAAGGGGATATTCTTTTGAGGGACTCCTGGGGTGGATACCCCCGTGTCCTCCCTGATGAAAAGGGTGATATCAACAACAATGAGTTTTTTGGCGGAAATCTGGATGGCATCCGCCAGAAGCTGCCTTTTTTCTCTACTCTCGGCATAACAATTCTTTATCTTTCTCCCGTGTTTGAGGCTTATTCCAGCCACAAATATGATACGGGCGACTATTTCTCCATAGACCCCCTGTTCGGAACGAAGGATTCCCTGCATTCGCTTTGTGAAGAAGCCGCAAATATGGGCATTCGTATCATTTTAGACGGGGTATTCAGCCATACGGGCTCCGATAGCATCTATTTCAACCGGTATGGACATTACGATTCCCTGGGGGCATACCAGAGTCAGGACTCCCCTTATTTCGACTGGTATACCTTCAACCACTGGAACGATGACTATCGCTGCTGGTGGGGGATAAAGACCCTTCCTGAACTGAACAAGTCCAACCAGTCTTATGTGGATTTCATAACCGGAACAGAAGGTGTCGTCCGGTACTGGCAGGAAGCCGGCATCAGCGGCTGGCGCCTGGACGTGGCGGATGAACTCCCTAATGACTTTCTGGAGAGAATCCGGACTGCCTCAAAAGAGAGCAACCCCGAATCCCTCATCATCGGAGAAGTCTGGGAGGATGCATCGGAGAAATTCTCTTATGGGCGGCTAAAGGAATATTTTTGCGGCAAGCAGCTGGACTCTGTGACAAACTATCCTCTTCGGACAGCTATTATTGACTATCTGGAGACCAGAGACTGCGGGAGTCTTTACGAAACCATGGGATTCATTACTGAAAAATATCCTGCGGAGGTTGTCAACTGTCTGATGAACATACTGGGGACCCACGATACACCCAGAATCCTGACGGTGTTGAAAAAAAACATCCCTCTCTTAAAAATCGCCATCCTGCTGCAGATGACCCTTCCCGGAATCCCCTGTATTTATTATGGGGATGAAGCCGGATTAGAAGGGGAGAAAGATCCCATGAACCGGGCCTGTTATCCATGGGGTGAGGAAAACATGGAGATTCTCTCCTACTACAGGCATCTTGCGGATCTCCGAAAAAAGAGCCCCCTGTTTAAAGGAGGCGCCTACAGATGTCTCTTTCACGAAAAGGGACTTTTTGTATTTGAAAGATATCATGCGGACGAACGGATCGTCATTGGAATCAATATGGGGACCGAAGGGGTAATTCTCCGCACCCGGAACCGGGACCACGAACTCCCTCCCGAACAGGGGATTTTTATTTCAGACTGACCGGTCCGCATGACTGGTCAGTTTTCTTATCCAATCTGACAGCTCCGGACTGCATGCACCGTCCGCTGCCCTCCATACCCAGTTGCCCACCCGGGTGGATGGAGTGTTTATTCTGCCTTCCCGCCCCAATCCCAGAAAATCCTGAAGAGGTATAATGCACAGGCCTGCTTTGCTCTCATAAAGGATACGGATTATTTCAAAGCATACTTCCTGGCTGTTTTCAATCCGGAGCGCAGATAATACCTGCTCCCTGGACTTTTTATCCAGACCGTCAAACCAGCCTTTCAGAGTATCATTGTCGTGGGTCCCTGTAAACGCCACACAATTCTCTTCATAGTTTTCAGGCAGATAGGGATTGTCCGGATTGCCATCGAACGCAAACTGAAGCACTTTCATACCTGGAAAAGCAAAATCAGTCCTCAGCTTTTCGACGCTGTCATTGATTATTCCTAAGTCTTCTGCAATAATAGGAATCCGGTCATATCTTTTCTCCAGTTTCTCAAAGACCTCCCTGCCTCCCGCCGGCATCCAGCTTCCCTTTCGGGCGTTCGCTTCCCCGAACGGAACAGCCCAGAATTCATCAAACCCACGGAAATGGTCAATCCTTACCATGTCATATAATTTCAGAGACCAGGCCAACCGGTTTATCCACCAGGAATAGCCGGTTCCCTTCATATATTCCCAATCGTATACCGGATTTCCCCAAAGCTGTCCATCCTTCGAGAAGTAATCCGGAGGGACACCCGCAACCAGAATGGGCCTCTTTTTTTCGTTCAGAAGAAACTGGTGTGGATCTGACCAGACGTCCGCACTGTCATAGGCCGCGTACACCGGCATGTCTCCTATGATGGCAATCCCCTGAGAGGCCGCATATTCCTTGAGTCTAAAATACTGTTCATGATACAAATATTGCAGAAACAGCCAGAAATCCTTCTCCTCCGATTCTACTTCCTCTGTTTCCCATTCATACCAGGGCTTCTGGCCATTCTTGTATTTCAAGGCCATATAGTGGGTGTAGCCGGAAATCCAATGAGTACCTTTTTCGAATATCCTGATTTCGGATTCAAGCAGGGAAAAGCCTTTCCGGAATGCTTTTTCCAGAATTGTGTACCGGACACGAAACTGCTTCCCATAGTCGATATTCCCTGTTTCTGCTTCCAAAGCCTCGCAGTCCCCCAGGGAGAGGAGCCCCTGTTCCGCCAGCATTTCCAAATCAATAAAATATGGATTTCCTGCATAGACTGAAAGCGGCGAATAGGGCGAATCTCCATAGGCCACCGGACCTGCCGGCAATATCTGCCAGCATGCCTGCCCGGATTTCTGCAAAAAATCCACAAATTTATATGCTTCTGAACCAAAGGTTCCTATCCCATACCGGGATGGCAGACTGCTGACGGGCAGAAGTATGCCGGCACTTCTTTTATACATATTTTCCTCTCCAAAAATCGTAGCCCTGTGGCAATCAGTCAAATTTTCAAACTTGGAATATCCATAATTCCATGTATCTATTATACCATCTTGCAACTGCACAGGATATTTTATTTATGGAAAATCAGTTTTTCACAACCTCAACACTGCCTCCATGGCAAGGTCGGATCTCTCACATTCAGATGCTGTCAATGTAATCTGGTAGCACAGACGGCTGCCCTTCATCCTCTCGGAAGCGTAGCTCAGTCCATTTGTCCTCTCATCCAGAAATGCCGTATCTATCTGGTTCGGATCACCCAAAAGAATGACTTTAGTCCCTTTACCGGCTCTTGTGATGATACCTGTCACCTGCTTGGGTGTCATATTCTGAGCCTCATCGATTATCAGATAAGTCTTGACAAAAGATCTCCCTCTTATAAAATTCATTGCTTCTGCTACGATTATCCCTCGTTCGAATACCTCTTCTATCTTCCCGCTTAAAGCCTTTTCATCCTTATACCGCTCGTCTTCGTCCGAATCCAGAAGCTGTTCCAGGTTATCAATAATCGGTCTGATTAATGGAGAAATTTTCTCCTGCTCGTTTCCCGGCAAAAAGCCAATATCATTATCAAACTGCACATTTGGTCTTGTGACCAGTATCTTTCTGTATTCGGCTTTTGTGTCATTCATGATTTTTTCAAGTCCGACTGCCAGTGAATAAAATGTTTTTGCGGTTCCTGCCATTCCCTTTACGATTACAAGCGGAACCTTGTCCGGGTCTTCCAGAAGAGCCTCCTGCAGAAAATACTGACCTGCATTTCTTGGCGAAACACCATATGGTCTGCATTTCTTATACTGAAGAGGAACTATTCTCTGACCGTCATATCTCCCCAGCATGGTTTTTTTATTCGACTGATCAGCATGTATAATCACGAACTCATTCATTTCGAGGCTGACATCCCTTTGCATACCTTTTTCATTCGAAATATATACGTCCGAAACGGCCAATCCTTTTTTCTTAAAGTCCTTAAAGAGCTCCTCAGATACAAAGACTTCCGTGCGTCCGGAATATTGGGATTGTTGCACCGGCACCTGCTCATTAGCAAAATCTTCTGCCTGTATACCCAGTATCCTGGCCTTGATCCGGAGCAGGATATCCTTGGTTACAAGAATTACATTTTCCTCTGAATTACTGCTTAAGCCTTTACATATTTGCAGAATCCGGTTATCCGCTTTGCCCTCTGGCAGTTCTTTAGGCAGTTCAACATCCTTATGGTTAATTTCAACCCTAAATTTTCCCCCATTATTCAGACTGACGCCCGCAAGGAGATCCCCCTGTTGTCTTAACTCCTCTAATTTCCTTATTATACTTCTTGCGTTGGAACCCTTATCACCTTCCGCGTTTTTGAGAGAATCCAGCTCTTCAATAACGACAATTGGAAGTATCACGTTATTTTCTTCAAAACACTCCAAAGCTTTCGGCGACTGAATAAGAACATTCGTATCCAGAACATAGGTTTTCGACATAGGCACCATCCTTTATTTATTGAACAGGGGCAACCCCATCCTTTCTTCATGATATTCAGTATATGTAATATCTGGACTCTACAAATGTAAAATCCGTGTCAAATCTCTGGCTTCATTTGCCCCATCTGGACGCCTGGCAAACAAAAAAGCACCCCTAAATGCCGTTGAATTGATTCAGCATTATTTAAGGGTGCTCTTCCATATCTTTGACATTAAAAGCCTAGAATTTACCTGCTTTTGAAGCTTCCTCAATCAGTACGGCCACTGCCACGGTAGCGCCAACCATCGGGTTATTTCCCATTCCAATCAGTCCCATCATTTCCACGTGAGCAGGAACCGATGACGAGCCGGCAAACTGGGCGTCTGAATGCATACGTCCCATGGTATCCGTCATTCCATAGGAAGCCGGACCTGCTGCCATGTTGTCCGGGTGCAGGGTACGTCCAGTTCCGCCACCGGAGGCAACGGAAAAGAATTTTTTTCCATTTGCCACGCACTCTTTTTTGTAGGTTCCCGCAACAGGATGCTGGAATCTGGTCGGGTTGGTGGAGTTTCCGGTAATGGATACATCCACACCCTCTTTGTGCATGATGGCCACGCCTTCAGTCACATCATTGGCTCCGTAACAGTTCACCTTTGCTCTCAGGCCGCTGGAATAGGCTTTCCGGAACACTTCGCTGACTTCCCCTGTTCCATAGTTCATGTCCGTTTCCACATAGGTAAACCCATTTATTCTGGAGATGATCTGCGCCGCATCCTTGCCGAGACCGTTCAGGATGACCCGGAGAGGCTTCTGTCTTACTTTGTTCGCTTTTTCTGCAATTCCGATAGCTCCTTCTGCTGCCGCAAAAGACTCATGTCCTGCCAGGAAACAGAAGCATTCCGTTTCCTCTTCCAAGAGCATTTTCCCTAAATTGCCATGTCCGATTCCAACTTTTCTCTGATCCGCAACGGATCCCGGAATACAGAATGCCTGAAGCCCTTCTCCCAGCACTGCGGCTGCATCGGAAGCTTTTCTGGCTCCCCTCTTTATTGCGATAGCCGCTCCCACCACGTAGGCCCAGCAGGCATCCTCAAAACAAATCGGCTGTACGGTCTTTATCTGCTCGTAAACGTCCAGACCCGCCTCTTTTGTGATTTTCTCTGCTTCTTCTATGGAAGCTATCCCATTTTCCAATAAAACGGAATTGATTTTATCTATTCTTCTTTCATATGATTCAAATAAAGCCATTTTTCTTCCTCCCTGCTACTCATGCCTTGGATCAATGATTCTCACGGCATCCGCGACTCTTCCGTATTCGCCTTTTGCCTTTTCCCATGCTGTGTTTGGATCATCACCTTTTTTGATGAAATCCGTCATTTTGCCAAGACCGACATACTGATATCCGATTATCTCATCCTCCTCATTCAGTGCAAGGCCGGTGATATATCCTTCCGCCATCTCCAGGTATCGCGGCCCCTTTTTCAGGGTTCCGTACAATGTCCCCACCTGGGAACGGAGGCCTTTTCCGAGATCTTCAAGCCCTGCTCCGATAGGCAGTCCTCCTTCGGAGAAGGCCGACTGTGTTCTGCCGTACGCAATCTGTAAAAAGAGCTCTCTCATGGCGGTATTGATTGCATCGCAGACCAAGTCTGTATTCAGGGCCTCAAGCAGAGTCCTTCCCGGGAGGATCTCAGACGCCATGGCTGCTGAATGGGTCATCCCGGAACATCCCAATGTCTCTATAAGTGCTTCCTGGATAATTCCATCTTTAACATTCAAAGTAAGCTTGCACGCTCCCTGCTGTGGCGCGCACCAGCCTACTCCGTGGGTCAATCCGGATACATCACTTATCTCTTTAACTTTAGTCCATTTGCCTTCCTGAGGAACAGGTGCGGCGCCATGGTTAACGCCCTGGGCAACAGGGCACATCATCTCAATTTCATGTGAATAAATCATCATTATTCCCCTTTCAAAAATCCAAAACATAGATGTTGTTATTTTCTCACATTTTTTTCCATTCGTCCATACCCTACTTAAAAAACGTTAATACTCCTTCCCGGTGCCGGATATCTCCCCCCGAAGGTGGACAACTTCACCGACAGGGTGTTATAATCAGTAGAACAAACTTCCAAGGAGATGATTTTATGAAAGATATAAAAATTCGCTATTTCAATGACCAGATTGAACGGCTTCGTTATATTGATGGAAAATCAGACTGGATCGACCTGCGCTGCGCTGAAACGATTGAGCTGAAAGCCGGTGATTTCAAGCTTATTCCTCTGGGCGTCGCCATCGCCCTTCCGGATGGATACGAGGCACATATCGTACCCAGAAGCTCTACTTTCAAGAACTTCGGCATCCTCCAGACAAATTCAATGGGGGTGGTCGACGCTTCCTACTGCGGAACCAATGACCAGTGGATGATGCCTGCATACGCCATAAGGGATACCCGCGTCGAATTAAACGACCGGATCTGCCAGTTCCGCATTGCGAAAAATCAGCCTCGGATAAATTTTATGGAATGCGATTCCCTGACAGATGCAGACAGGGGCGGTTTTGGATCGACCGGCATAAAATAAGACCCAGCCGCCGTAGAAAATAGTGGTTGACATTATCCGTTTTATCTTATACACTAAGTTAGTGTTTTTACATTGGACACGTCCGCGTCCGGAAAATGTAAACCTATTAGAGATAACATTAATCTCTCTCATTAATGTTATAAAAAAAAGAGAACATATTTTGGAGGTGTACAAAATGGCTAATATTAAATCAGCTAAAAAAAGAATCCTGGTAACTGAAGTAAAAGCTGCCAGAAACAAAGCGATCAAATCTAAGGTTAAGACTGCTGTTAAAAAAGTAGACGCAGCCGTTGCCGCAAGCGATAAGGAAGCTGCTGTTGCCGCTTTAAAAGCAGCTACCATTGAACTGGGTAAAGCTACATCAAAAGGCGTTTACCACGCAAATACAACATCAAGAAAAGTATCACGTTTAGCAGCAGCAGTAAATAAATTAGACTAATTAAAGCAAAAAGCAGTTTTCCGAAAGGAAAGCTGCTTTTTTATTTAGCAATATTCAGAAAAAAACATTTCTATGGCTATCCTGTCGCTTGTGCGGCCTGTCTTTATAAGCTCCTCCGCTCCCAGCAGTTCTTCCAGCGCTTTTTGCAGGTTTTCGTAGGCGAAATTATCCGCCTGGCTCATGGTCTTGGCTGCAATAAAAGGCGGAAGTTTCATCTTCTCAGCTATCAGACTCTTTCCATGTCCTTTTCTTAAAAGGTCTTTGACCTGCAGAAGTATATTGAACTGCCGTTCCATCATGAATAATATCTTCAAGGGCGGTTCCTTGACTGCCATCAGATCCTGGTAATGCGCAAAGAGCTTCTTCTTATCCTTCCTTCCCATGGCGTCCACCATCTCAAAGATTTTTCCTGTTATTTCCGCTGTACATATGGAACGCACATCTTCTTGTGCGATGATATCTTTATGCAGAGTATAGCAAAGAAGCTTCTCCAATTCCCGGCTTATATTTTCCATGGAAGAACCCGTATAGCTCAGAAACAGCTGCATCGTATCATATGTGATTTTCTTGTTTTCCCCGGAAATAATCCCCAATGCCCATTCAGATAATGCTTTTTCAGTCTGTATGCCCATTTCACATGGGTATCCTTTGTCTTTGATTTTTTTGTACATCCGGCCACGTTTGTCTGCTTCTTCTTCCACAAAAATGAAACATGTGGTTTCCGGCAATGTATCCAGGAAACGCAGCATCTCTTCATCCGGTTTTTTGAAAAGCCCGCTGTTTTCCAGCACAATCAGTCTTCGTTCCGAAAAAAAAGGCAGCGTTTGGGCAATATCAATAATCTCCCGCAGATTCATCTTCTCCCCGGCGAAACGGCTGTAATTCATAGTATCCTTGCTGCCGATTATCGCGTCCGTCAGTTTATCACGGTATTTTTTTTTCAAATAGTCTTCGGGACCATACAGAAGGTACATGTTGGCAAATTCTTTGTTTTTTATATGCTGATTCAATATTTTCATTTTTTCCACCGCCTGCCCATGATTACGTAGTATATCATCTTTCTTTTTATTTTACCATCCATCGTTTTATTCCAGATATGTATCAATTTCATAGTTCTTCCCATCGCTCCGGATAACAATCGCCCCTTTTTCGGCGGTGGTGAAGGATTTTATTCCATTGTTCGACAGACGTTCCATCGTGAGAGGGTGCGGATGCCCATACACATTATCCACTCCGCATGAAATCAGGGCAAATTCCGGAGATACTTCCTTTAAAAATTCTTCCGTCGTGGATTCGGTAGAACCATGATGGGCAACCTTAAGTATGTCACAATCCGTAAGCAGCCCCGAATCAATGAGGGCTTTCTCACCGTCTTCCCCTATGTCGCCGGTAAAAAGCATCTGAAAATTTCCATACTCCAGCTCCAGTACAAGGGAAGTCTCATTCTTATCATCGGTCGGAAAATCCGTCGCCGGATGCAGACAACGGATAGCCACCCTGTCATCTGAAAGAGTCGTTCCCACATCAAAAAATCGGGTGGAAATACCGAGGAGTCTGGCTTTTTCCACAAATTTCCGGCAGTCTTCCTCTCCGGAAATGACCCGGGGGAATATGAAACACTCTGTTTTCAATCCGAATCCATCATAATCGCTGAATATCTCGGTCAAAATACTGGTATGGTCCTCGTCCAGATGGGTGACAATGAAGTAATCGATCCGGCTTATGCCCAACGACTTTAAATATGGGATAAGCCTGTATTTTCCTGCACTCCCCACGTCTGTGCTGCCTCCGTCCACGCATATATTTTTGCCCGCCGGCGTTTGGATCAGCAGAGCCTCCCCCTGGCCCACATCCACCATGGTAATCTTCAGGCTGTTTTCCGGTCTTCCAGCGAGAAGGACCGCAAGCAGTGCTGCGACCGCCCAAATAAATCCACGTTTCATGAGACGGACCTTTCTATAATTCTCATCCAGATTTCTTTTATTCACCAGGGCCATAACCAGAACCGCGGCCGCAATCACCAGATAGTACAGGAATATGGACCTGCCGGTCATCTTCCCGACCGTTATGGTAAAAAATGGCAACCCGAAGAAAAAACGGCATATAAATTCATAAAAGCGCAGAACAAAGCAGCCAGCCCCTATGAGTATGTATCCGGCCGCCACCACAAAACTCCCCGCTATTGAGGCAAATATTCCGGATAAGAGCATCACTTCCATGAAAGGAATTACAAGGAGGTTGATTATTGGGGAATACAACGGAATCTCAAAATATATATTCAGGATAACCGGGCAGGTAAGCACCGTTATCCCCAGGCTGGACTGAAAAGCCTTCAAAATCTTTCTGTCCGTTGAAAAATAAGCCTCAATGACAGGAAGCGGAATCCCGATTCCCAGCACGGCCAGAAAAGATAGCTGAAAACCAGTGTGAAAAATATAAAAAGGATTATCTGCCAGTATCAGAAACGCTGCCACTGCCGTTGCCAGGACCAGGTCATAAGTACGCCCTGTAACCTCGGCCAGAAGCTTAATGGAAAACATAATCAGAGCGCGCATGAGAGAAACCGGGCTCCCGGCCATAATGCCAAAAGCCAATACTGCCGCTGCAGAAATGAGGCCGGATGTCGCGAACAGAAATCTTCGCCGAACGAGACTGAATATTCCTGAACCGATAATGGACAGGTGAAGGCCCGATATAGATAAGATATGTGCAATTCCCCCTCCTATGTATAGGCTTTTGGTCACCGGATCCAGCCGGCCCTTTTCCCCAAGAAGAATGGCTCCAAATAGCGCAGCTTCCTTCTCATTGCATATTCTATAAAGGGTCTCATTCAGGGTATTTCTCATTCCGGCCAGAGCCGCCGCTGCTGGAAACCTTGCTTTTCCGGTGATTACCATGGTCTCGCCCATAAACCTTCCCGCAATCCCCATGGTGTGGTAATAATTCTTCTCGTCGAAATTTCCAGGATTGCGGGCATTAGCAAACATCTGGTATGACCCGGTAACAGCTACAGTATCCCCAGGGGATGCACCCATATTTTCGCAACACACTACACTGACCGCTTTGCAGCCGATTTCTTCCCTGTCCGTATGTATCCGCACATTTTTCAGTTCATATTGATAACTGCTGTCCTTATTGCTGATTCCGCTGATTTTTCCATATATTTCTACAGTACCGTTATGTGCAGAAAGCATTTCCTCAAATTTCGCATAATTCTGCTGCATATTCTCCATCAAAAAAAATCCGGATAGAAAAAAAAGTACACAAAAAGAAGCTGACATAAAAATCCGGAGCCGTCCGGTTCCTGCCACCCTGATTGTAACGGCTGTTAACAGCGGGAATAACCATAGACTGTTCCACCAGGAAACAGCCCCTATCTCTCCAAGTACAAAAGCCAGAATTATCGCTAATAATGGCCTTCTGATAAACCGACCCTCCTATTCTTCTGCTTTTGTTTCAACAATGTCCAGATTTCTTACAAAGGACTGATTAAGCGAAATGGATTCATGAAACATAACGTTTTTTTCTCCGTTCACCGTGATTTCTACTTTCGTTATATATCCGGTCTCAGCCAGAGAATTGACAATAGAATAAATCGCCACTTCATCATCAATATTCAGGGATTCTTCATTAAATCCGCTGTTAAAATCCAGGTAACATACCCCGTCCCTGGTGGCCACGCTGTTCACAGACACACCGTCCGGAATGGTCCGGTATAGGTTCTCTTCTTCCACATTCTGGGTAAGCTGTCGGATTATATACTCCTCCATATTTTCATTTTTGAGGTAGCTTCCAGTCTGATTGTAGGGGATCAGCTTATCTCCTGTTTCATTTGCATAATAAAGAGTAAGAGTTATCTTCTGGACGAGATCCAGGTCGTCCCCATAAAGGCTTATAAAATCATTCGCCTGCATGTTTCCCACTGGATTCCTGTCCGCATTCAGAAGCACCTGTCCGTCCACGTAGATATTAACATAATCAATCCCGGAAATCTGTGTCAGGGTAAGAACGGTTGCCGACCTGCACAGCATCTCCCTTACGCTGCTCATCTTATTATAAGCGGCGTCAAAATATACATATGCAGTTTTGTCCTTAATTTCATATTTTGTTACGTTTACATCTTCCGGTTTGGAGGAATTATAGTCTATGCTCCCTGCGTCCTTGTACATCTCTCCGATGATCTCTCCCATCTGATCGATGGGGGTTTCTGATTTCGGGGTGTATTCCTGGGATGTCAATCCTGTAAAATCTTTGTTGACGTAATAAATATTATATGCGCCATTCTCCGCTTCCCCGTCTATACACCCGGAGAGAGCCAGCATGGAAGTTATCAGGAGAACGACTAAACTAATTATTTTCTTCATTTTTACCACCATCTTAGGAAATATAATTCAGGGGGATTCGTATTGTGAAGGTAGTTCCTTCCCCTTCCTTACTGTACAGCTTAATTGCTCCCTTATGCATCTGGATAACACTTTTCGTGATGGAGAGGCCGAGGCCTGTGCCGCCGGTTTCTCTGGAACGGGTCTTGTCCACACGGTAAAACCTCTCGAATACCCTCTCCTGTTCCTCCTCTGGAATACCTATTCCGGAATCCGCAACTTTCACATAGAAATACTTATGGTCCGCATTCAGGGAAATATGCACCCAACCGTCCAGGACATTGTATTTGATGGCATTTTCCACCAGATTGGAAATGGCCAGGGTCAGCTTGGTTTCGTCTACCTCCGCAATTACAGGCCGGAAACTTTCAAATACAAGCTCAATATTTTTGCCTATAGCCAGAGGACGAAGACGTTTCAGGATAATCTCAATAAAATCATTGATATTCACCTTTTCAACATTCAGTTCGGACTTTGTTTTATCCATTTTGACAAGTGTGAGCAAATCATTGATAATCTTGCTCTCCCTGTTTATTTCATCCACGATGTCTGCCAGAAATTCCCTGTACAGCTCCTGCGGAACATCTTCCTGCATGAGCAGCGAATCCGCCAGTACCTTTACAGATGTGATGGGTGTCTTCAGCTCATGGGAGACATTCGATACAAACTCCTGCCTGGATTCCTCCAGTTTATTGATTTTATCCATCATGTGGTTGAAAGCATCAGATATTCTTTTTGTTTCCGTATAATCATCAATGGAAAGCTCCTTGTCAAAAAATCCGTTGGAAATCATGTCTATGGTATTTTCAACTTTTTTGAAAGGCCTTACCATGCGGAAAGAGATATAGATTCCGTAGCTTAACACAACGATTATCAGCACACTCTGCAGCACTCGGGAAACATCCTGCAGTCTGCTGATTGCAGCCCTGATATCGGCAGTCGAATAGGTCAGGACCATGACGCCGTCATTGATGGTTTTGTCATTTCCGTCATCAAGCCCTATGGTGAATTCGATAATGTCTCCGTCTTCATAATAGACGGAAGAATCCGTGCCATCGAAACACTTGAGGACATTTGATGAAACCACCAGCTTATTATCATATACATTATAGGTATCATAGACCACCCGGAAGTTCCTGTCCACGAGAATGATTCTTTGATCGAACAGACTGAAAATCTGATTGAATTCAATATTCGCCCGGCCAGTGGCCTTGTCTGACAGATAATTTTCACTATTCAGGAAATTCTTCAGTATTTTGGACTGATTCGTAAGCTGGGCCATTCTCTGTTCAATCATCGTTCTTTCATAATACCGCACCAGAACGATATCAAACAGAAGCACTGGTATGATTCCGATAAGCAGGATATAGATCAGTATTCTGATCCTTAAACTTCGAATATATTTGTTTTTGAGTATCTTTATTAGTTTCTCTTTCAGAATCACTTTATTCACCTTTCAGAACGTCCCATGGAAATCGTGAATAGATTATAGCATGCATTTTTTTGATTTACAATGGTGCTTTTTGGGCCTTTCTATGCTATAGTACATGTTATTATAAGAATATAAACGTAAGGAGATACAGGCATGCCCGGATTAGGTACAATCGTAAATGCCCTGGCAATAATTATAGGGGCAACCATCGGTTTTTTCGCAAAAGGAAAAATCTCATCACGCTTCCAAAAGACAATCATGCAGGTTATCGGTCTCTCGACCATGTTCATCGGAGTCAACGGAGTCGTATCCCAGATGCTCACATTTGACGGCAAGGCATTTTCAACACAATATACCATGAACATGATTCTCTTTCTGGTAATCGGATCCATCATAGGGGAAGCCATTGATATAGAAGAAAAACTGGATTCGTTCGGAGAATGGTGCAAAAGGAAATTCAATGTAAAGAACGATGGGGAAGGATTCTTCGTGGAAGGATTCATCAGCAGTTCCCTGCTTTTCTGCATTGGAGCCATGGCAATAATCGGCTCCCTGGAAGATGGCATCAACCACAATCATACAATCCTATTCACAAAATCTCTGATGGATGGAATCTCTGCCCTTATTTTTGCCGCTTCCTTTGGCATCGGGGTGTATTTTTCCGTCGTCCCTCTTGTAATCTATCAGGGACTTCTGACCCTTCTGGCAAGCGTCGTAAGCCCCTTCCTTACCGACTCCGTCATAGGGCAGATGTCGCTGGTAGGCTCCGTGCTGATTTTTGCTTTGGGCATCAACCTGATTTTCGGAAAAAAAGTAAAGGTAGGGAACATGCTTCCTGCTATTTTCCTACCCTTACTTTATGGTCTCCTGCCGTTCTGATGTTTTTTAATCTTTAAAAAAGTAACCCACACCCCATTTGGTGTGCACATATTTTGGTTCCTTCGGGTTGGGTTCTATCTTCTCCCGGAGCCTTCTTACGTGGACATCCACCGTTCTCGCATCTCCAGGATAGTCATTTCCCCAGATTGTAGTCAGTAATTTTTCCCTGCTGAACACCTTATCCGGATTTGTAACCAGAAGTTCAAGCAGATCAAATTCTTTGCCTGTCAGATTGATTTCCCTTCCGTCTATGAAGGTCCTTCTTCCTTCAAGCTCCATCTTCAAGTCGCCTTTTATAAGCAAGTTGGCGTTTTCATGTTCTGGGTGATTTCTGGTGTTTCTTCGTACGATAGCTTTGATACGTGCCTTTACCTCCAGGATGTTAAATGGTTTTGTTATGTAATCATCAGCTCCGTAATCCAGACCCAGAATCTTGTCCATGTCGTCTCCCTTGGCCGTCAGCATAATTATAGGCATATTGGAAAACTCTCTTATCTGTCTGCATACCTCAAACCCATCATAAACAGGAAGCATCACGTCCAGCAGGACCACGTCATATTCGTTCTCCCTGGCAAGCCGAAGGGCTTCCTCGCCGTCATACGCAGTATCCACCTTCATATCATCCTGCTCCAGGCTGAATTTAATTCCTTTGACAATCAGTTTTTCATCATCCACTACCAGAACCCTGGTCCCCATAACAATCCTCTTTTCATGCTCAATTAAATTTTTATCAATTCTCTGATTTTCTCAAACAGATTGTCCTTAATTCCATCTATCTTCATAATTTCTTCAGGAGATTTAAATCTGCCGTTCATCTCCCTGTATGCTATGATGCTCTTTGCCCTGGCCTCCCCAATTCCCGGAAGCGTTATAAGCTCAGAAATATCGGCCGTATTGATATTAACAAGACCATCCGAATCCTTTGTGGCAATATCATTGGATATATTCCCATTTGCCACATCCTGGCCAGATGGCACATAGATCTTCTGTCCGTCTGTAATGGCATCCGCCAGGTTGAGGGCGTCTCCCGCAGCATTCGCTGAGAATCCGCCTGCAGTTTCTACCAAAGAAAACAATCTTGTTCCTTCCTTTACGAAATAGACCCCGGGATTGTTCACATATCCGCATATATAGACACAGATTTCCGCTTCGGTTACTGCGTCCGGAATGGTTTCCGACTCCTGCGAAACATCCGTTTCCTCAGCCGCCGATATCTCCATATCAACCTCTCCCGTGTCAAAGGTAAAAGCATAAATCAGACCACATAGAAGTGAAGCTCCCAAAATGGCAGCATGAGCGGGTTTTATCTTCAATATGTTCTCATCTCCTTTCGGGGACGGGAATATTTGAGCCTGTCTTTATTCTACAGAATCTCGGGGAGGATTACAACCAATTTACTGCTGATTATTTAAATTCAGTCGGGAAAGCATCCGGCTCTCCATCGTCCCGGCTTCTGTTGCCGTGTCCATCCCTTTCCAGACATTATTCAGCATGTTCTGGAGCTGCACCCAGAAATCCGATGCGGATATAAGCTTAGGCAGGGACGCAGATTGGGCGTACTGTTTCATGATCATTTCCATTCCCGGTATTTCGTAGCTTTCAAATTTTCTGGAGGCCATGAGGCCTGTCTGTCCATACAGATCGCCCGCATGTTCGTAGGTAATATAATTGACGAACTTTTGCGCTTTTTCGAGATGTTTGGAATAAGGATTCACCACAGCTACTGTGGTAGCGGAAAGCGATCTGCTTTTCAGGGTCTCCGTCAAATCCGGATACACGGCTATCCCATAATTTATCCCGCTCTCATTCAGGGCAGAAAGGGCTGACACACCAAGGATGGAATAAACCGTTCGTCCCTGGGTGAACTCCTGCAGCACAGAATCCGAGGAAACCGTATTTATATCAATGGAAAAATACTGGCTCAGAGCCTGATAATAATTAAGGGACGCAATTAGATTTTCGTTATTCAGGTCGACAATCGTCTGGTCATCACCATTCTCTCCGCCTAAATTTATATAGCTTCCAATAAATCCATAATTATACAGAAGGGATTTGGCATCCCACCTCAGAATGTTTTCCACGGTTCCTGTTGCGGCAGCATCAAAGGATGAGGCAAAATTCAGAATCTCATCAAAGGTCTTAGGCGCATTGGCTGCATAGGCCTTATTATAAACCATATAAGCCGTATCGAAATAAAACGGATAGGCAACGAGCCCTCCGTCGCAGGAGGCCGCAGCCAATGCAGTTTTGGAATAATTCTGTTCTGAATATGCCGGATCTTCATTTGTGGAGGTAAGACCTGCCATGTACGCTTTCTGCAGCATTTCACTATCCACTATGTAGATGTCCGGCATGCCCTTGCCTTCTAAGTTGAATTCATTGATTTTTTCAAGATAATCAAGAGTTGATACCTGAACAAGATCAATATTGAGTCCTGAGCTGTAGCGATAAGCCGATTCTTCAATATAAGGAACCAGACTGCTGTCATTATACCAGATGATCAGGTCCGCCCCCGAATCCACGACGATGGTCTCCCCACCAGATTCTTCCAGTTTGATTTCCGCATTCTTGCGGTTATTCGAATATATCACCGCTATGCACATAAAAATCACAGTGCATATAAGCATAATAACCAGGCCAGAATTCCTTGTTTTCATAAAAATCTCCTATCTGAAACCGTTTTACACCATGCAGCTTTCTATGCACTTTTCCAATATGAAAATCATAGAATCTACATCTTCATTCGTGATGATAAGCGGTGGTAAAAATCTAACTGTGTTCGGTCCTGCCGAAATGATGATAAGCCCTTCTTTAAGGGCCATGGACACCAGTTTATCCACGGGCCGGTCAAACTCAAGACCCTGCATCATTCCGATTCCGCGTCTTTCCAGAATGGATCCATATTTCACAGCAGTCTCATCCAGCTTCTCTGCCAGGTATCCACCCACCACATTTACATTATTAAGTATATCATAGCTTTCGAACAAATCAAATACTTTGCTCACAGCTGCCGTAACCAGGGGATTCCCACCGTACGTGCTTCCATGGTCTCCAGCCTTCATAGAATCCTGGGTTTTCTCCCCTGCCAGAAATGCTCCGACAGGCACACCGCATCCAAGGGCTTTGGCCACAGTGACGATATCCGGCTTCAGGTCATAGTGCATATAGGCAAACATTTTTCCGGTTCTGCCCATGCCGCACTGGATTTCATCGCATATCAGAAGTATATCCTTCTCCATGCATATTTTCTTTATGCCTTCCATGAAGTCGCGGTCTGCCAGATGAATGCCGCCTTCTCCCTGTACACATTCCAGGATAATGGCACAAGTCTTGTCGTTCACAAGCTCCTTTACGCTGTCCAGATTATTATATTCTGCAAAACATACGCCTCCCGGCATAGGATTGAACGGCGTCTGGTATTTTGGCGTACCGGTCACGGATAATGCTCCGAGTGTTCTGCCATGAAATGCATGCTTCATGGCAATTATTTCATGATCTGCAATGCCATCCTTGTTAAAGGCGTATTTTCTTGCCAGTTTAATGGCGCCCTCTACGGCCTCCGCTCCACTGTTCGTAAAAAACACTCTTTTCATCTCTGCGGCTTTGCAGAGCTTTTGAGCAGCTGTCACAGCCGGAACCGTATAATAATAGTTCGAGGCATGTATGAGGTTGTCAATCTGGGCCTTTAAAGCATCATTATATTCCTGATTTCCGTATCCCAGGGCAAAAACGCCGATTCCGGAAGCGAAATCCAGGTACTTCTTCCCGGAATGGTCATACAGATAAACTCCCTCTCCCTTATCCAGTACTATTTTATGGCGGTTATAGGTAGATATAAAATATTCGTCACCTAAATCAATATATTCCTGTGTATTCATTTATTTCTCCTCATGATTATAAAATTTCATATCCTGATCTCCGATAATTGCGGTTCCGATTCCTTTATTCGTGAAGATTTCCAATAAAAGACAGTGAGGAATCCTTCCATCCAGGATATGAACCCTCGACACCCCATTTAAAATGGCATCGATGCAATTATTCAGTTTTGGCAGCATTCCTCCGCCTACTGTCCCACCTTCAAGCAGCTCATTTGCCTCCCTCAGGGTCAGCTCTGAAATAAGGCTTGAACTGTCATTGGGATCCCGATAAACGCCTTCGATATCTGTAAGGAAGGCAAGCTTCTCCGCCTTGACAGCTTTTGCAATGGCACATGCTGCGTCATCTGCATTCACATTGTATGTTTCAAAGTTTTCATCCATACCCACCGGACAGATGATGGGCAGAAAATCATTTTCCAGAAGATCGAAAATGATAGACGGGTTCACTTTTTCCACTTCCCCTACAAATCCAATGTCCTGTCCTTCGGAGAGTTTTTTCTTGACGGAGATGAGCCCGCCATCCTTTCCGCTTATGCCGATTGCCCTGACGCCCAGTTCCTCCACAAGCTGCACCAGGCTCTTATTCACTTTATTCAGAACCATTTCCGCTATCTCCATGGTGGGGGCGTCCGTAACACGGAGCCCGTTTACAAATTCAGACTTCATTCCCAACCTGTCTACCCAGGAGCTGATTTCCTTGCCGCCTCCGTGCACAATTATAGGCTTGAATCCAACCAGCTTGAGCAATGTCACATCCTGTATGACCTCTTTTTTTAATTTATCATCTATCATGGCGCTTCCGCCATATTTTACCACGATTATTTTTCCGTGAAATCTTTGTATATAAGGCAGCGCTTCAATTAATACGCCGGCTTTCTGCAGCAGCTGTTCCATATCTAATTCACTCTCCCCTTCCATTATGAACGGTAATCCGCATTTATCTTAATATAATCGTACGTAAGATCGCAGCCCCAGGCGGTGGCACGTGCGTTTCCTGCCTTTATATCCGCTATCACAGTCACTTCAGGCTCCGACAGAATCTTTGTGGCTTCTTCTTCGCTGTAAGCTGTTGCCATTCCATTTTCCACAAGCTTGATCTTTCCCGCCGCACTTTCGAAGTAAATATCTGTCTTATCCGGATTGAATTCTGCTCCTGAATAACCCATGGCACACAGAATTCTTCCCCAGTTGGCATCATGTCCGAAGATTGCAGCCTTTGTAAGACTGGAAGACACTATGGATTTTGCCAGTTCTTTCGCCTGGTTCGTTTCTTCTGCATTAATCACCTTCACTTCAAAGAGAGCTGTTGCCCCTTCTCCATCACCTGCGATCTTCTTTGCCAGATATTCATTGATGACCTGCATGGCCGCCAGGAACGTCCGGTAATCCTCATTCTTTTCAGTTATCATTATGTTCTCTGCTAATCCGTTGGCTAAAATCAACACGGTATCATTTGTGGAGGTATCTCCATCCACCGACACCATATTATAGGTATCCTGAACCGCTTCCAGAAGGGCTTCCTGCAAAAGCGCCTTGGTGATGCTGACATCTGTGGATAAGAAAGAAAGCATGGTGCACATGTTTGGATGAATCATGCCCGATCCTTTACACATGCCGCCAATCGTGACTTCCTTGCCGCCGATTTCAAACCGGACCGCCGCCTCTTTAGGTGCCGTATCCGTTGTCATTATGGCCAGGGCTGCCATTTCTCCCGCCTCCTTGCCATCCTGCAGACGGGATGCAAGAACGTCAATCCCAGAAATGATTTTGTCCATGGGCAGCTGTTTCCCGATAACCCCGGTTGATGCCACATATACAGACTCCGGCTTGATTCCCAGTTTTGCGGCCGTCTCCTTGGCCATGTCTTCACAGTATTTATAGCCTTCCTGTCCCGTGCATGCGTTGGCCACCCCGCTGTTGATGACGATGGCATGTCCCGGCTCATTGCTGCGGACCAGATTCATATCCCATATAACAGGTGCTGCTTTAACAAGATTTTTTGTAAAGGTGCCCGCTGTCTCGCATGGAACCTCACTGTAAATCATCGCCATATCTTTTTTTTGACGTTTCTTAATTCCCGCTTCGTGGGAGGCTGCCTTAAATCCGGCCGGCGTGGTAATGCCGCCCTCTATCATCTGAATATTCATATTTTTCCCTCATTTCTCCTGTATTACGGAAATACCGGCGGCATCATCAGCCCGGTTTCTTCCCTAAGCCCAAACACAATGTTCATGTTCTGAACAGCCTGACCTGCTGCACCTTTTACAAGGTTATCAATGGCGCCCATTGCAATGATCCTGTTTGTCCTGCCGTCAATCTTAAAATTGACATCTGCAAAATTGCTTCCCTCCACCCATCTGGTTTCAGGATTCACTCCTTCTGGGAGCAGTCTGACAAAAGACTCTTTATCATAATATTTTTTATAAATTTCACGCGTCTCATTCTCAGATATGGTTTCCTTTAAGTTGGCATAGGCGGTTACAAGAATCCCCCTGTTCATGGGCGCCAGATGCGGCGTGAAATTCAGGATAATTTCTTTTCCTGCCGCACAGGATAGCTGTTCCTCGATTTCCGGGGTATGCCTGTGGCTTGCCACTCCATAAGCTTTTATATTTTCGTTGACCTCACAGAACAGGTTGTCAACCTTAGCCCCTCTTCCTGCCCCCGAAGTGCCTGAGCACGCGTTGATAATTATGCTTTTCGTGTCTACTACCCCTTCCTTAACCAGGGGATAGAGGGACAATATGGAACAGGTGGGAAAACATCCCGGATTCGCCACCAGCCTGGATGTCCTGATTTCTTCCCTATTAATCTCACAGAGTCCATAAACCGATTCTTCTATGAACTGCGGACTCTGATGGACCAGACCATACCAATGCTGATATGTTTCCACATCCTTAATACGGTAGTCCGCGCTCAGATCAATCACCTTTACTTTTCGCAGAACATTTTCGTTTATTATGGAAGAACAATATCCCTGAGGGGTGGCAGTGAAGATCACGTCCACCTGCTCAGCCATCTTTTCTATGTTATCCTCAAGGCACACATCGTCCACCAGCGTAAACATATTTCGGAAGACGTCGCTGTACCTTTTATCTATATAACTCTTCGACCCCAGCCATGCAATCTCCACATCGGGGTGTCCTAATAGTAATCTTACGAGTTCAGCCCCCGCATAACCGGTCGAACCAACAATACCTGCTTTTATCATAACAACACCATCCTCTCATATATATTATACCTCTATAAAGGCCTGCAAACTATAGTTATAATTATTCACTTAACATGTATAATATGCAATAATGTTTTGTTTGTCAAGAATAACATGCATAAATTCTCAAATACTATTGCATTTTACCTTTTCTTGATGTATATTTATGATTATCGAAACGCATGAATGGAGGATCAATATGAAAGAAAAGGTTGTTTTGGCTTATTCCGGAGGTTTGGATACCACCGCCATTATTCCTTGGTTAAAGGAAAATTACGACTATGAGGTTATCTGCGTGTGCGCGGATGTGGGACAGGAAAGCGAATTGGATGGCCTTGAAGAAAGAGCTGTGCTCTCCGGGGCCTCTAAATTATATATTGAAAATTTAACAGATGAATTTGCCCAGGAATATATCATGCCCTGCGTGATGGCCGATGCCGTTTACGAAAACAAATATCTCCTCGGAACATCAATGGCCAGACCCCTCATTGCAAAGCGATTGGTAGAAATCGCCAGAGAAGAAGGCGCCGTAGCCATCTGCCATGGTGCTACCGGCAAAGGAAATGATCAGGTCCGTTTCGAACTCGGCATCAAGGCTCTGGCTCCTGATATCAAAATCATCGCTCCATGGAGATGTAATGATACATGGAACATGCAGTCCAGAGAAGATGAAATCGAGTATTGCAAAGCACATGGAATTGAACTTCCTTTTTCTGCGGACTCAAGCTACAGCAGGGACAGAAATTTATGGCATATCAGCCACGAAGGTCTTGAACTGGAAGATCCTTCTGTAGAGCCTAACTATGATCACCTGCTTATGCTGGGAGTATCTCCGGAGAATGCACCGGAAACGGCGGAATATGTCACCATGGATTTTGAGAATGGTTTTCCTGTGAGTGTCAATGGAAAGAAAATGAGCTGCGCGGACATCATTCGGGAGCTGAACCGTCTCGGCGGAAAGCATGGCATCGGCATCATTGACATTGTTGAAAACCGCGTGGTTGGAATGAAATCCAGAGGCGTTTATGAAACACCGGGGGGAACCATCCTGATGGAAGCCCACATGCAGTTAGAGGAGCTCATTCTGGACAGGGATACTTTCACTGTCAAGAAGGAAATCGCCAATAAGTTCGCCAATGTTGTATATGAAGGAAAATGGTTCACACCGCTTCGTGAGGCTCTTCAGGCATTTATTGAATCCACACAGAAAAACGTTACCGGAGAAGTCAGGTTCAAATTATATAAAGGAAATATAATAAAGGCAGGAACCAGCTCTCCATATTCACTTTACAGCGAGTCTCTGGCAAGCTTCACCACCGGAGATTTATATGACCACCATGATGCAGAAGGATTCATTAACCTGTTTGGCCTCTCTTCAAAAGTCAGAGCCATGAAACAGGCAGAGGCTGAAAAAGGTACTCAGAAATAATAACAATAAAATCAGAACCTGTACGAAAATCGTACAGGTTCTTTTCATTACTTCCTGAAGCTATCTTTCAATTTCTCCAATTCGTCAAAAATGGTATTATTGACTACCTTTATGTATGTACCCTTCATTCCGGAAGATTTCGACTCGATTACACCGGCACTCTCGAATTTTCTGAGAGCATTCACTATGACAGACCTGGTGATTCCTACCCTGTCAGCTACCTTGCTGGCTACCAGTATACCCTCCGTTCCGTTCAGTTCCTTGAGGATATAATAAATCGCCTCTAACTCGGATCCTGACAAGGTGCTCATGGCGGAGGCAACAATATGCATCTTTCTTTTTGCCTCTGCATCTTCCTCGTTCACAGATCGCAGCATATCCAATCCGATTATCCCGGTTCCATACTCACTCAGAATAATATCGTCTATGCTGTAGACAAAACTGGAATTATATATGAACAAAGTTCCCAGTCTTTCCCTGGCTATATCTATAGGGGAAACCAATGCGTGGTAATCACATTCTCCCTTACAATCCAATCCCAGGGTCTCCAGGTAAACATTTTCCTTCGTTGAAAGTATCTCCAACAATCTTTCATTTAGCTGGCCGTCAATATGTTCCCCTATACGGCTTGTACTCATTAAAGGTATTTCCCTGACTTCCTTATGGCTGCATGATCCTAATACTTTTCCTGCACTGCTGATTACAAGTACATTGGAAGCTAAAATTTCACTTAATATTTCACACATATCATTAAAATCAACTTTTGGCTTAGTATTATTATGCAGGAGTTTATTTATTTTGCGAATCTTATCCAATAATTGAACGCTCATCAAAAATTTCCTCCTTAATCACTGATTTTTTCTTTATATTAGAATAATATCATGTCAAACAGCACAAAACAAGCAATTTTTATCAGTTTTGTTTCGTTATTTTGATTTTTTCGGAGTGCCCGCAGGTCTCATTGCTGCATACTGCTTTTTCACCTTTTTCTATCATATAGGAGCCGCATTTTCTGCATTTTACTTCCAACGGCTTCTGCCATGACATAAAGTCACACTCAGGATTATTTTCACATCCAAAATATTTACGTCCTTTTTTTGTCTTACGGATTACAACTTCTTTTCCACACTTCGGACATTCAATTCCCGTCTTCTCAAAGTATGGCTTGGTATTTCTGCATTCCGGGAATTTAGGGCATGCAAGGAATTTTCCGTGAGGACCATATTTAACGACCATATTGCTTCCGCACAACTCGCAGACAGTATCTGTGATCTCATCTTCAATTAATATCTTTTCCAGCTTCTCTTCTGCCTCTTTAAGGGCAAGATCCAGATCCGGATAAAAGTTGCTTATGACACTTTTCCATTTGACCTTGCCTTCTTCCACCATATCCAGCAGGGATTCCATGTTCGCGGTGAAGGTCGGATCCACAACTGCAGGAAATGCGGTCAGCATGATGGAGTTAACCGCTTCTCCAAGTTCTGTCACGTACAGATTTTTATTTTCTTTTGCCACATATCGTCGGGCAATGATTGTGCCGATAGTCGGTGCATATGTACTTGGCCTTCCGACCCCCAGCTCTTCCAGTGCCTTTACCAGAGCCGACTCCGTGAAATGGGCCGGCGGCTGGGTGAAGTGCTGTTTTGCGTCCATTTCCGCCAGGGAAAACTCTGTTGTATCCTTAATCTTATTGAGCAGGACGTTGCTTCCTTCCTTCTCATCGTCTTCTTCAACATAAACAGCCGTAAAGCCATCGAAGACGAGCTTGGACGCAGACACTTTGAATATGTATCTGTTGGCGTTCAGCTTAATGGAAGTTGTTTCATACTTCGCATTCTGCATACGGCTGGCAACAGCGCGCCTCCAGATAAGCTGGTACAGCCTGAATTGGTCTCTTGACAGGTCATCCTTGACAACAGCCGGCGTCAGATCGACATTCGTAGGACGGATAGCTTCATGGGCATCCTGGATTTTGGAACCATTTTCTTTTTTTGTCCTGGTTTTCAGTACATACTCTTTTCCGTGGGTATTGGTAATATACTCCTTTAAAGCCAGATCCGCCTCATCCGATATCCTCGTGGAATCGGTTCTCAGATATGAAATCAGACCTATTGTGCCTTTTTTCTTGACATCAATACCCTCATACAGCTGCTGTGCAATCCTCATTGTTTTCTGCGTGGAAAAGTTAAGTCCCTTGGAGGCTTCCTGCTGCAGCGTACTGGTGGTAAAGGGCAGCGGAGATGTCTTGGAACGTTCTCCATGTTTGATGCCCGCTACTTTGAACTCGGGATTTTCCAGCTCTTCCATAATCGTGTCCATCTGCTGTTTATTGGTAATATTGATTTTCCCTTTTTCGTCACCGTAAAACTTTGCGATAAGTGGTCTTTTTTCCCCGGTGATATTCAATATTGCGTCCAGAGTCCAGTATTCTTCCGGGACAAAGGAATTGATTTCTTCTTCTCTGTCACAGATGATTCTGAGAGTAACAGACTGTACACGTCCGGCGCTTAATCCTCTTTTGATTTTTTTCCATAAGAGCGGGCTTATACCGTAACCAACCATTCTATCCAGGGTTCGTCTTGCCTGCTGGGCATCCACCAGGTTCATGTCAATATCCCTCGGATGTTTCAGGGAATTTTTCACCGCGCTCTGGGTAATTTCATTGAAGGTGATTCTTTCCATTTTACTCTCGTCCAGCTTTAACGCCTTGGACAAATGCCATGAAATCGCCTCTCCTTCACGGTCAGGATCCGTCGCCAGGAGAACTTTATCTACTTTTTTTGCTGCTTTTCTAAGCTCGGCCAGTTTTTCTCCTTTTCCCCTGATAGTTATATATTTCGGCTCAAAATCATTTTCTATATCGATTCCTAACTGACTTTTGGGGAGATCCCGTACGTGCCCATTGGATGCCTGCACTTCATAATTGGATCCCAAGAATTTCTTGATTGTTTTCACCTTTGTGGGTGATTCTACTATTACCAGATATTTCAATATGTTGCCCTCACTTTACAATTTCCTGGAGTAATACGTTTTTATGGGTTCATATATAAAGCCTGTCAATTCCAGTTCTACCAATATTTCTGTTGTTTTTCTTATGTTAAATCCACATTCTTTGCTGATTTGTCCTATATTTTTAGGCACCAAATCCACATTACTATACACCACTTCAAAATCTTTTTCAAGGCTTATCATTTTCTTTTCTTGAATAACAGACGGTTCACAGCCCATATTTCCGTAAAGATCATTAATATTTGTGAGAATCTGTGCCCCCTCCCGTATCAGCCGGTTGCAGCCCGCGCTCAGGGGATCTGTTATCCTTCCCGGTATGGCAAAAACATCCTTCCCTTGCTCCAATGCATGCTCTACCGTAATAAATGAACCACTTTTTTCTTTTGCCTCCACAATGACCAGTTTATCGCACAGGGCGCTGATAAGGCGGTTTCTGTGGGGAAACTGCCAGGCTGCGGGCCTTACTCCCGGAGGATACTCTGAAATTATTCCTCCGCATTTGATCGTATCGACATACAAATCAATATTCTCCCTTGGATAACAGATATCAATCCCGCAGCCCAAAATGCCGAAGCATGTTCCTCCGCCTGATATTGCCCCCATCTGGCTGTATGCGTCGATTCCCCGGGCCAGTCCACTTATTATCTGTACGCCATTCCTTCCAAGCTGTCCGGCTATTGCACCGGCTATTTCTTTCCCGTAGCTGCTGCATTCTCTAGCGCCGACCATGGCTACCGCCGCCTTATCAGGGTCCGGAAGTCTCCCTTTTACAAAAAGGCCGTAGGGCTTATCATAAAGATTATATAATTTTTCCGGGAAAAGCTTATTTCCATAATATATGAAAGAAATCCCCCTTTTGTCAAGTTTATTTAATTCCAGGGTCACATCCCTCTGTTTTCCCGTCTCCAAAAGTTCCTTTATATCACTTGCATTTATCCCTTTGGTCTCTGCCAGCTGTTTCGGTTTTGCATGGAATATTCTTTCGGGAGTCATGAACTTTTTAATGAGCCTGTCAATTTTTCCCTGCCACATATTCCGCGTGGTGCACAGCCAGAACCAGTATTCCTCTTCCGTCATAGCCCCTTCTCCTTTATGGTATTCCTGTATGCAATCGCTTCCAGAATATGCTCTCTCCTTATTTCGGTTTCTCCGTCCAGATCCGCAATGGTCCTTGCAACCTTGACTATTTTGTGATATGCCCTGGCAGAGAGACCGAGCCTCTCATAACTGTCGCTTAAAAGCTTTTGACAGTTTTCTGGAACCGGACAATACTCCTTTATATAAGAAGCTTTTAGACGGGAATTGAAGCAGATTCCGGTATCTTCATATCTCATGCGCTGCATTTCCCTTGCTTTTTCAATTCTGGACTTCATTTCTGCTGAGGATGCTGTCCGGCCGTCCTTTTGGAGAAGGTTGATTTTGACGGGATTCATGTATATGCATATGTCTATCCTGTCTAAAAGGGGCCCCCGGATTTTTTCCGAATATTTATTGATATTGTACTGGGTGCAGCTGCATCTTGCCTTGTCCGGGTAATACCCGCAGGGACATGGATTCATTGCAGCTGCCAGCATGAAATCCGCCGGAAACTCATGGGAAGCTTTATCTCTTGCAATATTTACCTTCTGATCTTCCAGCGGCTGTCTGAGTGTCTCCAGCGCAGATCTGGAGTATTCCGGCAGCTCATCCAGAAACAACATTCCTTTATGGGCAAGCGTCACCTCTCCTGGCTTGGGTATTCTGCCTCCGCCAACCAATGCCTGGGCTGTAATGGTGTGATGAGGTGCCCTGAATGGATGATTCCTGATCATATTCTGTTTTTCCATCAGACCCATTGTGCTGTATATCCTGGTAATCTCGATAATTTCCTCATATGTCATTTCCGGGAAAATGGTCGGCATGCAGTTTGCGATCATCGATTTCCCGGATCCCGGAGGGCCAATCATCAGAATGTTGTGCATCCCCGCCACGGCTATCTCAACTGCTCTTTTCGCCGTTTCCTGCCCGCATATATCGGCAAATTCAAGGCCATATTCATTCTTTAGCGGATCAAGCGACGTTACGCAATCAAAAGCCTCCGGATAGGCCATTTCCGGATTGTTCAGCATGGCCACAGTTTCTTTCAGACTGCCCGCCCCGATAACATCTACGCCCCTGACCGCAGCCCCTTCCTTTGCGTTTCCCTGCGGCACTATAATTCTCGGGATGCCAAGCTCCTTTGCCAGCAGTGTTATGCTTAGAATTCCATTGACTCCCTTCAGGGTTCCGTCAAGGCTCAGCTCACCTGCAAACATTGTATCCTGAACATTCTCACGAGGTACTATGCCTAAGGAAACTAAAATACCTACTGCAATGGGCAGATCAAAATAACTCCCTTCTTTCCGAATGTCTGCGGGAGACAAATTAATCGTTATTCTTTTTGGAGGTACTACGAATCCGGAATTTCTGATAGCTGACCTCACCCTCTCCCTGGACTCTTTCACCTCGGAAGAAAGCAGACCTACCATGGAAAAATTCGGAAGTCCGTTTCCAATATCGGCCTCAACAGAGACCGGATATGCACAGATACCGGATATCGCCCCGCTGTTAATTTTACAAAAAATAACACACCACTCCTTTATTGTTTTTTTGATTTGGGAAAATGTTTTGATTTGACAGTATGCCGAAAGCATAGATAATTAGATTTGATTTAGAACAATTATAGCAGATTCCTGTCCATCGGACAAGAATCTGCTATAAAAATAAATTAATATTTGGTCTCTTCGACCTGATCCGACCCTGTATGAATATAAATTTCCATATTTATGATAATCTCAACAGCAGAAAATCTCCGGATCGTCATGCATCCGGAGATTTCCTAATAAAATAATGAAATTATTTATTGCCTTTAACTGCTTTGAGGGCAGCACGTACAACGTGGGAAGCCATTACTGTGTTGGTAACTCCGCCAACACCACCTGGAACAGGTGTAATGTATCCTACCAGCGGTGCCACTTCATCAAAAGCAACATCTCCACACATTTTTCCGTCTACAAAATTGATGCCGACGTCAATAACGACACAGTCTTTTCCAGCTTTTTCAACATGGGCTCTCTTAACCAGACCTGGTACTCCTGCTGCTGCGATGATGATATCTGCGTCTTCACATCTCTTGATTGTATCCTTAGTGAATACATGACACCAGGAAACACTGGCATTACGGGCGATCATCAGATATCCCAATGGGCGTCCCACAACCAGGCTGTGGCCGATGATTACAACGTTTTTCCCCTGGCAGTCGATTCCGATGTGATCCACAATCTTCATTACTGCTTCCGGTGTACATGGGTAATATCCACTCTCATCTCCCATGGCCAGTTTTGCGAAGTTGATCGGGCTCATGCAGTCCATATCCTTATCCGGATTGATCATCCTGCTGATGTTCGCATCACTCAGATGTGCAGGAAGTGGTCTGAATAAAAGAATTCCATGCACTGTCGGGTCATCGTTCACTTTCATAAACTCTTTGTCAAATTCTTCCTGCGCGATATCCTCAGGGAGCTCAAAAGTCTTAACTTCCAATCCAACGGATTCAGCAGTTTTTCTGACACCTTTTTCATAGGAAAGATCTCCGGGTTTCGCTCCGATTCTCACGATACCGAGGGTAGGTTTGACATCCCCAAGACTTTCAATATCCTTCATCATTTGCTGTTTTAATCCCTCAGCAACTTCAACACCTTTTACAATAGTCATTTTTATCTCCTTCATCCATCCATCGATGCTGACAGATGTCCGTAATGTATTATTTCAATCTGCCAAGCACATCCGTAAAAATATTTTCGGCAAGCGCCGTATATTTTTGCAGCATGTCATCAGCCTTTTTGTTAATTGATCCAGCATAGTCCTTGTCTGTCATGGATTTCGTATTGATGAACACATTCAGGCTGGCACCCATAATGGCCGAACGGCAGAAGGCCGCACCGACCCCGGCATCGCTGATGGCAAGAGCTGTTCCTTTTTGGGCAAATTCCTGAATAATGTCAATCGCTTCCCCACATTTTTCCATGATTTTCAAAGGTACGGCACAAGCGTCCCGAAGGCATTCTTCCATCACCTGGGCCTTATATGCCTTTTCTTCCTCTGTCTCTTTGGGGAGACCATATGCTTTTGAGAGCGGCTCGAACATTTTCGCATCTTCCTGCATCAAATCCAGCAGTTCTGTCTGGAGTCTGTCTGCTTTTTCCTTCAATGCAATAATGTCGTCCTGCACATCCGCATACTTCTTTTTACCAATGGTCAGACTTCCAACCATGTTCCCAAGAGCCATACCAACGGCCGCAACCAGGGCTGATGCCCCGCCGCCGCCTGGTACTGGTTCTTTGGAAGCCAGAACTTCTACAAAATCCACACAACTGAAATCTTTAAAATCCATAGCTTACCCTTTTCCTTTTATTTAGAATAATCCAGCAATCTTTCCAGTAGAATCTACATCGATTTTCTCAGCAGATGGAACTTTTGGCAGTCCAGGCATTGTCATGACATCGCCTGTCAGGACAACGATAAATCCGGCTCCGGCTGATACCTTAAGATTTCTTACTGTTACAGTAAAGCCTTCTGGCGCGCCCTTAAGTGTTGGATCATCAGAAATACTGTACTGGGTCTTTGCCATACAGATCGGAAGCTTGTCAAATCCAAGCTCAGTGAGCTGCTGTGCCTGTTTAACGGCATTTCCAACAAGCTGAACACCTGCTCCGTGGTATATTTTCTTGACGATGGTTTCGATTTTTTCAACGATAGGAATGTCCAGTTCGTAGCTCTGTTTGAAGCTGTTTGGCTCTTCACATAACCTTACGACTTCTTTGGCAAGGGCAACTCCGCCTTCTCCGCCTTTTGCCCAAACTTCTGAAAGCGCAACATTTACTCCCAGAGCGTTGCATTTTGCTTCTACAAGGTCAAGCTCAGCCCTTGTGTCAGTTGGGAATGCATTGATGGCAACTACACATGGAAGTCCGAATACTTTCGTAACGTTCTCAACATGTCTTAAAAGGTTTGGAAGGCCCTTTTCCAGAGCTTCCAGGTTTTCGTTGTTCAGATCTGCTTTTGCCACGCCGCCGTGATGTTTCAGAGCACGCACAGTTGCAACCAGAACTACTGCAGATGGCTGAATTCCAGCCATACGGCATTTGATATCAAGGAACTTCTCAGCTCCCAGATCCGCACCGAATCCGGCTTCTGTAACGGCGTAATCACCGAATTTCAGAGCCATTTTGGTTGCCATTATGGAGTTGCAGCCATGTGCGATATTGGCGAAAGGTCCACCATGAATAAATGCAGGAGTTCCTTCAAGAGTCTGAACAAGGTTCGGCTTAAGGGCATCCTTAAGAAGAGCCGCCATGGCTCCATGTGCCTTCAAGTCAGCTGCTGTAACAGGTTTTTCGTCTCTGGTATAGCCAACGATGATTCGTCCAAGGCGTTCCTTGAGGTCATCGATGTTCAAGGCAAGACACAAGATTGCCATAACTTCTGATGCAACAGTTATCTCAAATCCATCTTCCCTTGGCATTCCGTTCACTCTGCCGCCAAGACCATCTGCGATAAAACGGAGCTGACGGTCGTTCATATCTACTGCTCTTTTCCAGGTGATTCTTCTTGGATCAATATCAAGGGTATTTCCCTGATAAATATGATTGTCGATCATAGCCGCCAGGAGGTTGTTTGCTGCTCCGATTGCATGAAAGTCACCAGTAAAATGCAGGTTGATATCTTCCATCGGAACAACCTGTGCATATCCGCCGCCGGCTGCTCCACCTTTTACTCCGAAAACTGGTCCTAATGATGGTTCTCTGAGGGCAACCATGGATTTTTTGCCTATTTTACGTAATCCGTCGGAAAGTCCTACAGTTGTTGTTGTTTTTCCTTCACCGGCAGGTGTAGGTGTTATGGCTGTTACAAGAATCAGTTTGCCGTTTTCATTCTTCATGTCATTCATGATGTTGTAATCGATTTTCGCTTTGTATTTACCGTACTGTTCTACATAATCCTCACTAATTCCCAACTGTTTTGCGATTTCCGTAATCGGAAGCGGCGTTGACTCCTGTGCGATTTCAATATCTGATTTAAATTCCATTTTCAATATCTCCTTTTCTACCTATTATATATGCACGGACATCCCCTACCATGTAGAGGGAGCCTATAGCACAGACTACTCCGTCATTTCCGGAAGCTTCAATGGCTCTGTCGACACCCTGCGCAACACTTATGCAGGCCGTCGCATTTGCGCCTTTTTTCTCAAGCAGGCTGGCCAGCTTTTCCGCCGGCATGGCTCGGCTATTGTCCGGTGTTACTGTAAAAAACTCAGAAGCCAGAGGGACGATTTCATCCAGCATGGCATCTACATCCTTATCTGCCATAATGCCCATCAGAAAGATAATCCGTTTGCCTTGAAAATATTTCCTGATGCTTTCGGCAGTAGCCTTGATCCCCTGGGGGTTGTGGGAACCATCGACTATAACAATCGGATTTCTCTTCAACACTTCAAATCTGCCCGGCCACCGGGTTTTTTTCAAGCCTTTTCCGACTGCTTCTTCGCTGATTTTCCAGTTTTTACTCCGGAGAATGGATACTGCTTCCAGGACCATGGCCGCATTGTAAACCTGATAGGAGCCAATCAGTGGAATGGTATACTTCTCTCCCTTGTATGAAAAAGTCTGGCTGTCAATATCAAAGATGCCGGGAATCACCTGTGAAAAGTCTGGACTGTGATATTTTGCGTCCTTACTTTCGCAGTATTCTTTTATAATACTCTCAATCTTTTCATCCTGCTGATAAACCAGGACATCTGTATGGTTTTTAATGATTCCGGCTTTTGTCCTGGCAATGGCATCCAGGGTTCCGCCCAGCTCGTTGACGTGGTCAAGACCGATTGCGGTAATAACAGCCAGTTCCGGAAAATCAATAACGTTCGTGGAATCAAGCTCTCCACCCATTCCTACTTCCAGAACAACAATATCGCATTGGTTTCTTTTAAAGTACTCCATCGCGATTGCAGTGTTCAGCTCGAACTCGGTGGGAGGATCCTCCATGGTATCAGCGTGCGGTCTTACGTCTGTGGCAATCAGGGCAAGTTCATCATTGGAAATGGGCACATTGTCAATCTGCATTCTTTCATTGAAAAAATTGACGTATGGTGACGTAAACAGACCCGTCCTGTATCCCGCCTCTATCAGTACGGATGAAAGCATCGCCGCCGTCGATCCCTTTCCATTCGTTCCGCCAATGTGGATAAATTTCAGTTGCTTCTGGGGATTCCCTAAATTCAGGAGAAGTCCCTGGATTCTTTCAAGCCCCAGTTTTGACCCCATCCAGTTGATGCTGTTAATATACTCCAGTGTCTCTTCGTAGTTCATAATATTCCTTCTGATTAAATATCTTTTCGAATTCCGGACGCGTCAAGAATCGTCTCTAAGTCCTCAAATTTATTCAGTGCGTAAAGATGCAGGCCGTTAATTCCCGCTTCCATATATCTGTGAATCTGATTTACTGTATATTCGATTCCGGCTTTTTTGAATTCCGTTGGATTGTCGCCATATTTTCCAATGACGGCAGCCAGGTCACGTGGTACGGAACATCCATTGCTTACTGTCATGCGGATAATCGCATCTTTATCAAGTGCAGGCATAACTCCAACAACGATCGGGAGATGGACACCAGCTTTTCTGATTCTGTCAGCAAACGCCTTGTATGCTTCCACATCGTGGCAAAGCTGTGACATAAGAAATTCAGCACCGTTGTCCTGTTTTGTTCTCAGATGCGCGATGTCAGAAGTAAAAGAAGGAGCAAGAATGTGTTTTTCCGGATAGCAGGCTGCAGATATACAAAACTCCGGAAATTGTGTTTTAACAAATTTGATCAAAGCATCCGCATTGCTGAAGTCCCCATTTGTCCTGTCCATTCCGGGCTGGAAATCCCCACGCATTGCAAGAATGTTTTCAATTCCGAACGACCTGTAGTTATCAAGTTCACTTTTAATCTTTTCTTTGGAGTTGCCGATACAGGTAAAATGAGTCATAACTTCCGTCCTGCCGTCGCCCTTAAGGGTCTGGCAAACTTCAATATTACGGCCTGTGTTGGATCCACCTGCACCATATGTACAGCTGATAAAATCCGGCTTGTACTTATAATAATGCTGAAAAGCACCTTTCAGGTTCTCCATTCCCTTATCTGTCTTTGGCGGGAAGACCTCAAAGGAAAAGGACATTCTTTCTTTTAAAACACTTGCTATCTTCATTCCTGATACCCCCAAACCTCATGTACTTCTTTTAATACAAGCACTTTTAAAGTGTACAATAATACCGGGATTGTTTCTATGATTTTATTGCTAATATTGTAAATATTCCACTGAGCCCCTCGATATAAAAGGGATGTATAATCTAAAATGGAGCAATTGTCTGCTCCATTTTAGTTATACCTGTCAAAAGATTATGCTACGAATGATTTGGCTCTTTCTGCTGCGGAAGCTGCATCGCCTGTATAAGCGTCTGCGCCTATTTCATTTGCAAATTCCTGAGTAACAGGAGCTCCGCCAACCATAACTTTGATTCTGCTTCTGAAATCAGCTTTGTTTAAAGCTGCTACAGTATCCCTGAGAGCAGGCATCGTCGTTGTAAGCAGTGCAGATGCTCCAACAATCTTAACCTCAGGATCAGCTGCTGCTTCGAGGAACTTTTCAACTGGTACGTCAACGCCAAGATCGATAACTTCGAATCCGGCACTTTCAATCATCATGATTACCAGGTTTTTACCGATGTCATGTAAATCTCCGGCAACTGTTCCCATTACCATCTTGCCGACAGTATTTGATGTATCACCTGCAAGATAAGGTTTTAAAACTTCAACACCTTTTTTCATGGCACGTGCTGCAACAAGCATTTCCGGAACGAAAATCTCATTATTTTTGAATTTCTCACCAACAACAGCCATAGCATCAATCATGCCCTTGTTAAGTATCTCACTAGGGTTAGCGCCTTCTGCAATCGCTTCCTCTACGAGTCCCCCTACGATTTTAGCTTTTCCAGCCCCTACTGCAGCAGCAATTTCATCAATTTTTGACATAATTCTTCCTCCTCTAATTGTTTTTATTATATTCGCACAGCACCACCTTAGTGATGCGATTGCTTCACAAGTTATTTTACAGGGCCAAATTTACCTTCCCTGTATGCTGTTATGTATTCCATGCTGTAGTCGTCCAATCCCATGAGGGCTTCTGTTGCATACATAACTCCCATCAGATCCCTGTTCAGAGGATCGAAGATGGCACTGTCCATTCCTGCATTCATGGCGAGTACAAGAAATGCCTGATTTACGAGTCTTCTAACCGGAAGGTTGAATGAGATATTACTTACGGCACCCGTTACATGGATAGTCGGATACTGTTTTTTGATTTCTGCGATGGTATGGCTGAGATTTGGCATTGCATCATCTGTAGTGCAGAGCATTTCAACCAGCGGATCTATATGAAGACGGCTTGGATCGATGTTGTATTCTTTTACTTTCTCCATGAGGTTTTTGAATACCCTCAGTCTGTCTTCTGAAGATTTCGGAATTCCTGTGTCATCGTTGCATAAAGCTACACATTCCCACTTTGTATCGGCAATGACTGGGAAAATAATATCTACTTTTTTCCCTTCCATAGATACAGAGTTGACCAGTCCCTCTCTTTTACAGAAAGGAATGGCTCCCACGATGACGGTCGGACTTGGGCTGTCGATGGAAATAGGAACATCCGTAACCTCCTGTACACAGTCAATCAGCCATTTCAGGGTTTCAACCTCGATATCCTCATCAACGGATGCGCAGACATCGATAAAATCTGCTCCCGCCTCAGCCTGCCTTCTGGCAAGGTCTTTTATGAATTCTGCGTCTTTTTCTGCAATCGCCTTCGCAACGGATGGTATAGAACCATTAATTTTTTCTCCTATGATTATCATAGTGTATTTCCTCCTTAAAAAATTATATTAGTTTAATTGTTTCACCTTATTCAAACAGGTAGCAGCTGATGAACGCCACCTTGCATCGGCCGAAGTAGTAACCGAGTCCATTTTTCTTGCACACATCGCTTACGAGTATTCCATAAGCCTCCATAGCAGAAACTTTTTTCTCCGGAAGCCGGCATGGCTTCTCCGGAAAAGTGCATTCCTCACAGACCGCGCACGGCCCGTCTCCAAGGCACAGAATCTTTCCGTACTTTGTACGCAGCTCATCTGCAAACTTCATGAACACTTTTTTGTGCCCTTTTTCAATCTCAACCATACCTTCGAAGTCCCATTCATCTTCCAGTTCTCCAACGGTCTGGACAATTATGCCCCTCTTAAATCCACTGACATTTTCCCTGCATTCTTCCAACGTTCCACAACCCGGAGGACAGGACCAATTTTTATCATACTGTCCGCAGGTATTGGCTGAACACATATCCCTTACTTCAGGCATCAGATTTATTGTTTCCGGATCCAGGATAGCCGCCTCAGTGAAACCGGCTTCCTTTGCCTCTATTATTACCATATTCAAATCTATAGACATATTTTCTCCAATTTTACTCAAAACTCAGGTGGTCGATGAAGCAGTCCTGGAAATCAGGTCGTGTTGCAAGCTCGAGAAATTCAACTTTCTGCGTAATCTTTTCGCTTTTTTGAAATTCACAATAGTTTAGAACTGCAATCTTGGCACCTTCTCCAGCTGCATTTCCTATCGGAGTTATCCTGTCAGACAGCTCCTGCGGGATGAGGCCGATACGGCATGCACTTTTTGGAGACATGTAGTTGCCGAAAGCCCCCGCAATGAGAACTTTCTTGACATCTGAAATGCCGATTCCAAGCGTTTTTGCCATCAGATCGATGCCTGCTGCCATAGCGCCCTTTGCCAGCTGTACTTCCCTGATATCCTGTTGGGACAGAAATACATTTTTCCTTGGGTCCTGTTCATCCCTGTATATGACAAAGATTCTTTCCTTGTTCAATTCAACCAGACGATCTATATTTGCCAAGGCGGCCGGCGATTGTGCAGTTTCTGCCGAAACCAGTTTTCCTGTTTCATCAATAATCTCCGCATCCAGAAGTACCGCAACGATGTCCATCAGACCGGATCCGCATATTCCCAATGGGACCAAATCCCCGATTACGCTGTATTTAAAGGTAGTTCCATTTAATTCGAAGTGGTCTATTGCGCCTTCCATTCCCCGCATGCCGCATTTTATCTTGGCACCTTCAAAGGCCGGTCCGGCAGCAGTGGAGCAGGCAATCATATGATCTTTATTGCCCATAACCAGTTCCCCGTTGGTTCCGATATCAATGGCAAGCGTCATTTCCTCTATTGCATCGAAGTTCGTGGCTATGAGCACTCCTGTGGTATCTGCGCCTACAAAGCCGGCAATATTCGGCAGGACAATTACCCGGCCATTGGGGTTAATATTCATATTCAGGTCATCTGCGCGCATTTCCAGCTTTTCACTCATAACAGGATTATAGGGAGCATGCACTAAAGCCTTTGGTGAAATCCCCAGATACAGATGATGCATACAGGTATTTCCAACAATAGACGCCATGAAAATATCATTTTTGTCAATGCCGGCTTTTTGCACCGCCTCTTCAATCAATTCATTCAGACCTTTACGGACGGTCTGCGTCAATATCTGCACACCTTCCTCGATCGCATAATTCGCGCGGTTGATTACGTCTCCGCCGAACTGCGTCTGTGGGTTCAGCATGCTCACAACTGCCTTCTGTTCTCCGGTTTCTACATTCAACAGATAACCTACTATGGAAGTCGTTCCAATATCAAAGGCTATCCCAAATTTGTCCGTTTTCTTGTTGCGGATATCAATAACCCAGTTTTTATATAGTATGGTATCTACCATACCGTCATTATCTTTTAATTGTTCATACAACCCGGACAACAAGGGAAGTTCAATTTTGAAGTCCCTGTCTTTACGGAATGCATAAACCTTTGACAGGGCATTCTTAACTCTCTGCCATTCTGTATTATGGTTTCCTATTTTAGGAGGGTCAACTTTAATCCAGGCGCTGCTTATGGCTGATTTGACGTCAATCTCCTGGCTGGCACCTTCCATGAGAAGCCTGTGCCCCTTGTTTTTTTCAATCACCCGGATGGTCATATCCTGTGTCACTCGGTTTGCGCATGCTTTTTCGGTTCTCACTGGGCCGTCAGAAAGAATCTCTATCAGACATTTGCCGCAAGTTCCCTTTCCGCCGCATGGTGCATCTGGTTCAAGTCCTGCAAGCCTTTGGGCTTCCAACAGTGTTGTTCCTTCTTCCACCATGACTTCAAGCTGCATCGGAAGAATCTTGACTTTATATTCATTCATAAGCGACCACTACCTCCTTGAATCCATAATCTGGTTGTGTTCATTATATAATACAATCTTGGACAAGTCATTGTGCATAGTGTCCTAAAATTTTATGTACTCACCCATGCTTTTAGTTATTTGTTTCACAATCCTCTGTTTAAAGCAAAAAAATCATCCAGAAATGGACATAGGCTCCTGCTTTCCGGATGATTACATAAATCACGTTTGTACTTTTTGTTATTTTACCGCTGAATCCTCTACAGCTTTCTGCATCATTTTAACATTTTCAAAGTCAGCATTAAATGGTACATCGCATCCGGAACACATGATATAACCGGTCGGTCCAATATCCTTGATCAGCTTCGAGGCATATGCATACACTTTTTCGGGTTTCGCAAATGCGAGCATTTCTGCCGGAACATCTCCCATAATGCAGCTGTGTCCGCCAAGAATTTCTTTGGCAAGGTACATATCTGTTTTTCCGTCCAGGGAAACGATTGCCTTCTTAGCCGGAATGGTCTTGAAATATTCCAGTCCATTATCCCAGTTGGAATCCAGATGGCACAGCGGTATGATGTCATACTGGATGCACAGGTCAATAAGCTCTCTCATATATTTCCAGGAGTATTGTTCGAACATTTCCGTGTTCAGCATGCTCGGCGTTCCCCTCCAGCCGCCAACCCACACACCAATCGGGCGGGTTTCAGGATTTTCAATCTGTGCAATGTAGCTTTTCATGTTGAATTCGTGTACCTTTTCAAACACTTTTTCTACTTTTTCAGGCGATTCCATCAGGTCATCAATCAGGAACGTCTCCAGAGATCTTGCTCCGCACAGGGATTCAAAAGGCGACTGGAAAACTCCGTCCACAAAGCTTGGTATTCCCGCTTCTTTATGGCGTTTAAGGGCTGTCGGATAATAATCGAAATATTTTTTCGATTTGTTGAAGGCGTCATATTTTTTCGTGAGGAAATCCACGCGCCATTCATCATATCCATTCTCCAGGATCTTGTCATAATCATCCTCTGACATCACTTCTTTCTCGTGCACCTGCCAGAGCTCATTTTCTCCCACGCTGCCCTCACCGGGAAGGACGATTGGAGAAAACCACTGCAGGAACAGGATGTTGGGATCAAAAATCGGCGCCTGGGTTCCGTCCATATTAAAGTCATTTACATATTTGATGTTCGCGGTGCAGTTCAATTCCATATCGGAAACATAATCCTTCAGCGGCACCTTGCTGTATGCTGCCATTGCTGCCGGTCCGGCGGATAAATGCGGCACTCTGTCAACTGGTTCCAAATTCACTGCCGCTCTTACGCGCGCCAGTCTTTCTTCATATAAACCCATAATATTACCTCCATGATTTCGATTGATTACTGAATTAATTATAGCTCCAGCATCTGCGATTGTATAATTGTTAAAAACAATACCGCTATGCCTTTTTGTAATTATGTTTTTATGATTTCTATTTTATATACTTATTGTTCTACTTCCGTTTTCAAATCGCTTTTGGCTTTTGCCGCTGCCCTGCTTTTTGGCAAGATTATATGCAGTACAATAGCTGCCAGGGATCCGATGGTAATGGATGAGCCGAATAAATAGGAAAGCAGGGTTGGCATCTGTCCGACTACGGCTGCAGGCAGCAGACTGGAGCCTACGGTAATCATTATAACAAGACCCATATATAATCCGTTGCGTTCATCCTGGAAATGATGTGCCACACTCATGAGGCCGCTCTGCGCAATGAGTGCCGTCATTATCAAAAACACTCCCCAGATAACAGCAGGGGGTACGCATGCTATGATATTCATGATTTTAGGCAGAAACGCCAATACTACGCATATTACACCGGCTCCAACTGCTGTCCATTTGCTCAGATTTTTTGTGACCGCGATAACACCTGAGTTCGTTCCATAGCTTGTTACCGGGACTCCGCAGAGAACCGCACCGATCATTGAGCCAATTCCCTCTCCGACGACACCTTTGTCAAGACGTTTATCTTCCAGTGGCTCTCCCGAAATTACAGAAACAGTGAACCATGTGCCCATTGCTTCAACAAACACTATAAAAAGAATAAATACCATGACCAGCACTACGCCAAAGTCAAATTTCGGAAGGCCAAAGTGGAAAATATCCGGTATGCCGACCCAGGGGGATGTTCCCACGGTCGCAAGATTGACATTGCCGAAGAAAGCTGAAAAAACCGTTCCCAGTATCATTGCATAGATAACGCATCCTGAACGGAAGAATTTACCGACCTTGCTGGGATGCTTACCAATAAAGATCATAATGATCAAGATTACTGCTGTAAATCCGCCTTCAATGAAATTGATGTTTTGATCGCCAGGTGCCGTGATAAGAGAATTCCATGATGTAAACATCAGCGAAACGCCTACCACAACAATAACCATACCGGCAACGATTGGCGGAATTATGTGTTTTACCACTTTACTCAGGACTTTTAAATATCCCAGGGCGACGATTACCAGGCCGCTTATGATAATACTTCCAAAACACACGGCAAACCCCTGTTTGGAGGCTATCGCGATAATCGCTCCAAGGGACGCGAATGACATGCCCTGGATAACCGGATATTTAAGGAAAAGGCCAGCCTGGATCACAGTCGCTAGACCACAGGCCAAAAACGTCAGCGCAATAAGTGCAGTGGCATCTGAAATGTTCAGCTGCATAACTGCT
>NZ_FQYT01000038.1 GCF_900141895.1 Parasporobacterium paucivorans DSM 15970
GTAAGGGTATCCGGTATCGGCCAGCCCAGATTTATATCCTGTGCCAGTTTCCATACCTCGGCAACGGTATTTCTGGAACTGCCGCTACTGCTCGCAACGCTTACGTTGCTGTAGTCCAGGCTCTTGAGCCTGATAATATCTCGATAATTCACCATGATTATCGACCTCCATAATAGTATTTACACATTTACATGTGTATGAACTTATTATAGAGGAATGCACTGGCAATCGGAATCACCTGCACTGATTTACCGGAAACAGGTGCACCGAAAAAGCGAAAAGCGTGCACTATTCAATCGGAATACCCAAAATATATAATAAAGTCCTAAAAATCAATAAAATCTACTTTATACACTATAGAGTTTCATGATAGAATTATGTAAACTCTATATTACGGGAGAAATGAATGTATTTAATAATCGACAACTACGATTCTTTTGTTTATAATCTGGCAGCATATTTCCGTGAACTGGGACAGGAAGTTGTTCAATATAAAAATGACATAATCAGGCCAGAAGATATCTATAAAATCAAACCGAGGGGAATCATTATTTCTCCCGGTCCAAAAAGTCCGACAAAATCAGGTATGTCGGAGGAGATTGTAAGGGAATTCAGCGATAAAATACCTATTTTAGGAGTATGTCTGGGTCATCAGGTAATTGGACATGTTTTTGGTGCGGAAATTGTCAAGGGAGCAAGGCCGATGCATGGAAAGGTCACGAAAATATATCATAACGGAAGAGGTCTGTTTGATGGGATTCCGAGTCCGTACCTGGTAACAAGATACCATTCCCTGGTTATCGATCCCGAAACGCTGGCGGATGAGCTGCAGGTGGATGCCGGAGACGAAAATGATACAATCATGGCAGTTTCACACAGAAGCCTGCCGATATTTGGGGTGCAGTTTCATCCGGAAGCCGTTTTGTCTGAATATGGGCATGAAATATTAGAAAACTATATCCGAATCTGTGAGAACTGGTGGACTGAAAATGAGTAGAATAATTAAAAAGTTGGATTCATATATTGAAATCGACCGGATCTTTTCCGTGTTTAAAGATGAGGAGAATGCCGTATTTCTTGATTCTTCCCTGCAGAACAGTCTGGGAGAGTTTTCCATAATCGGGATACATCCTTATCTTACCGTAATAAATTCAGAAAAATTACATGTTGATGGCGAGGCATCAGAAATGACCTTCGAGGAATATATGAGGGTATATCTGAAGGAAAATTATGAAGAAAATACGACTGATCTCCCCCTTGTGTCGGGTGCAATCGGATATTTATCCTATGATTATGGTCGGGAACTGGAAAACGTCGAAACGGTTCATCAAAACACGACAGATATGCCTTCCTGTTTTTTTGCTTTTTATGATGATTTCATTATAGAAAACCACAAAAACAAAGAAGTATATCTTGTGGCAAACGGAAAACTCATCGATAGTGGGGATGCCATAAGAAATATGGAGAAAATGCTGACTGAACTGGAATCTGAGGAAGAAGAATCTCTCCCGGGACAGATAGAAGTCAGACCGAATTTTGAAAAACAGGAATATCTGAAGGCTATTGACAGAATGATCCAATATATTATTGAAGGGGATATCTATATTGCCAACCTAACTCAAAGACTGGAAATTAGAAGTAGGAAACAGCCTTATGAGGCCTTTAGGAAGCTCAGAAGAATCAATCCTTCCCCTTTTGGGGCTTACATGAATTACGGCGACTTTCAAATTGTATGCGCTTCTCCGGAACGGTTTATCAGGATGAAAAATGGTCATATAGAGACCAGGCCGATAAAAGGAACCAGAAAAAAGGGATCAACTCCTGAAGAAGATGCGGCGCTGAAAGAAGAACTGCAGAATTCCGAAAAAGACAAAAGTGAACTTCTTATGATTGTTGATTTGGAAAGAAACGATTTAAATAAGGTTTGTAAGGAAGGAAGCGTAAAGGTTACGGAACTGTTTACGGTGGAAGAATATGCGACCGTATATCACCTGGTATCCAATATCGTGGGGGAAATACAGGAAGGTCTGAATGCGGTGGATTTAATCACCGCAGCTTTTCCGGGAGGTTCCATCACAGGTGCGCCGAAAAAACGAGCCATTGAGATTATTGATGAATTGGAGAACGGTCGAAGGGACCTTTATACCGGTTCTTTAGGCTACATTTCGATGGATGGAAGCTGTGACCTGAATATTGTTATCCGGACAGCCCTGTATAAAGATGGAGTTTACTCCCTGGGGGTAGGGGGCGGAATCACCTACGAATCAGAACTTGAGTTTGAATATGAGGAAACGCTTCAAAAGGCAAAAGCGATACTGGATGCACTGAGCTGAGACGGGGGGGCAAAATGGATATAAAATTGGATGAAGGATATATGTTTGGCCTGGGGCTCTTTGAAACCATAGCGGTTAAAGAGAACCGCTGCGAATTTTTAACGGAGCACATGGAGAGAATGAACAAATCGCTAAAATATCTGGGAATCTCCAAGGATGTCTCCTCGCAGGAAATTCTGGAGTATGTAGACAAGAATCCTATGAAGAATGGGGTTCTTAAAGTGATGGCGTCCCAGGAAAATTTCATTGTCATTCCCAGGGAAAATACGTATACAAAAGAACAGTATAAAAAAGGATTCGTGCTTGGATTCAGTGAAGTTGCCAGAAATGAAACATCTCCCCTCACATATATGAAAACGCTGAATTACGGGGATAATATCATGGAAAAACGTAGGGCAAAGGAAAAGGGATGGGACGAGCCTGTTTTTCTGAATACACAGGGTCAGATCTGCGAAGGCGCCACAACCAATCTGTTCTTTGTGAAAAAAGGCAGGATTTATACCCCGCCGGTCAGCTGCGGGATGCTGAATGGAATCATAAGAAATTATGTAGTGGATACGTATGATGTTATAGAACAGATTATATACCCTGAGGAACTCGATAGTTTCGAAGAGGTATTCGTGACGAACTCGCTGCTCGGCGTTATGCCTGTGTGCCGCCTGGGCAGCTTTCTCTATACGGAACGGAGCACGGCAGCGTCCCTAAAGGTGTCTGACACCCTGTTTGAAGAGGGAGTTTAACGCTGCAAAGATGGCATTCAAAGTAAGGGGGATTTCCCTCACACCTTTTTCCCTAAAGCCTTTATTCACAATGCTGGTGAACGTAATACACTGGTCGGAACAGTTGGTCGTGGCCATGGAATCAAGGGGCTTCGATGGAGAGGGAAGCTAATCCATTGCTTTTGCGTTTTCATAAAGAATTTTCACTTCTTCCCGGGAGACTGTTTTGGATAAAATCAAAGCAATAATGATTATTCCGGGGATATCAATAAGAAGTCTGGAAATGGCAAATCTGCTTCCGAGTGCCGTGATCTCAAACAGGAACATAGGAATCTTTGTTGTGGACCACGCACCAATAAAAATCAGGATGTTCATGAATTTGACGCCTTTTTTCATGAATACAGCCGCAACTGGAAAGGCCCCATACAGAGGACCAGCAGCTGCAGATCCGATTATAATGGATAAGATGATTCCTTTGAGTCCGGAACCTTCCCCCATATATTTTATCATTGTTTCCCGCGGTACCCAGATGTCAAGAAGACCCAATAAGACAAAAATCGGTGGGATAACGAGAAGCATTTCCAAAATGGAATTACCTGTGATCGTGAAGGCCTTTGTTCCCAATGGACGGTTGACCAGCACAAGAATAATCATTGCCAGAAAAACAATAATGAACACACGGTATCTTTTTATAAGTTTTTTCATTTACATCACCACCATTCCAATTATAGCTGCTACGGCAAAGGAAAAGAAAAATGCCAGAACATTTCTTATTATGGAGATTTTCTTTCCGAAATATTTCATTTCTACAGGAAGTGTAATAACTCCTACCATCATGAGTGTAGATAAAAATGCGGCAATCTGTGTATAGCCTGCTCCATTTTCCAAAAGGATCGCAGCGGTCGGGAATGCCACGAACCCGGGTATCAGGGTTACAGAACCAATGACAGCGGCCAGCACTACGCCTATCCATCCGGATTCAGCACCTATGATTTTGGAAATGGTTTCCGTATTCAATACTGCCAGTAAAAATCCGACCAGAAAAATCACGGTAAGAAATTCTGGGAGTATATTTTCAAAAGCCCTCCAGGCTTTTTTGAGAGCCGTTTTTGTCTTTTTTTTATCTTTGAAAAATGAGACGGCCAACAGGGCGATGGCAAGACCGTAAAAAATGTAGGAATCCATAAGCGCCTCCTTAAAGTTTATTATAAGTGCATTATACAGGTGCCTGGAACTGATTTCTGTGAGTAAATCACAAACAATTCTATGTATAGAAAACAATTTGCATGCACTACTCTTCGTTATTTTATATACAATTACGTTAAAAAAGTAATTAAGTCAAACTATATTGACAAAAGATAAAAAGTATTTTATAGTTTCCGATATATTATTATAGATTTAATTACAGGAGGAATTGCGATGTCTACATATTATTTTTTACCAACACGGAATCTATTTGGAGAAGGGGCTGTCAATGAAGCTGGTGGCTTGCTGAAGGGCTTAAATGCAAAAAGGACCCTGATTGTAACGGACAAGTTTCTGGCCTCTACCGGAATGGCAGATCAGTTAAAAGGAATACTGGAGTCATCTGGTGTGGAAGCAGTAGTCTTTGATGGCGCTGAGCCAAACCCGACTGACAAAAACGTAGAAGCCGGTGTGGAATTCTACAAAGCCGAAAAATGTGATTCAATCATATCCCTTGGCGGCGGGTCATCTCATGACTGTGCAAAAGGCGTCGGCCTTGTGGTAAGCAACGGTGGTCAGATTAAGGACTATGAAGGTGTCGATAAATCAACGAACGCCATGGTTCCTCTTATGGCGGTAAACACAACAGCCGGAACAGCCTCCGAAATTACAAGGTTCTGTATTATTACAGACACTTCGCGCAAGGTAAAGATGGCAATCGTGGACTGGAGAGTCACACCGCAGGTATCCATTAATGATCCTGACCTTATGAAAGGGATGCCGGCTTCCCTGACAGCAGCAACTGGAATGGACGCATTGACACATGCTGTTGAAGCCTATGTGTCAACTGCTGCAAATCCTCTGACAGATTCAGCAGCGCTGATGTCAATATCCATGATTACGAAATATCTCCCCAAAGCGGTAGCAAACGGATCATACATGAAAGCCAGAGATAATATGGCTTATGCCCAGTACCTGGCGGGAATTGCGTTTAATAACGCTTCACTGGGATATGTACATGCTATGGCGCATCAGCTGGGAGGATTCTATAATCTGCCACATGGTGTATGCAATGCAATTTTGCTTCCTTATGTAGAAGAATTTAATCTCATCGGTAATTTCAACAGGTTTAAGGACATCGCTGGAGCTATGGGTGAATCCATTGAGGGTCTTTCGACTGTAGATGCAGCAAACAAGGCGATTGCAGCGATTAAACAATTATCAGTACAGATTGGTATACCCAGCTCTTTAAAGGAGCTTGGAGTTAAGCCGGAGGATTTTGGTATTATGGCCGATAATGCGATGAAGGATGTATGCTGTGCAACGAATCCGAGAACCGCAACAAAAGAACAGGTAATTGGAATATTCCAGAGAGCATATGACGGAAAATAAATGAAAATGCCAGCCGAAAGGCCAATGTCATTAAGTTAAGAATGACGCATGAGTAGAGTATGTAGAAATACATACCCTGCTCTTTTTTTATGTAATAAAAACCAAAAAACTCTTGACAAATAATGAGAAAAATGTGGCGAAGCCCTTTGATTATATATTTCAAGGAGGAAAACCACATGCGAGACCATATTTCATTTGTAAAACAAACACTTTCTGAATCAATTAAAGAAATGAGTACAGTTCCTTGGCTTTTTGTAAAGAATCCAGAAAGTGATTTCTCAAGGAAAAGGAAATTGGATTTTGATACATTTTTTCATTTTTTTATTTCTATGGAGGGACGCTCACTAGGAACGGAA
>NZ_FQYT01000004.1 GCF_900141895.1 Parasporobacterium paucivorans DSM 15970
ATACCGGCAACGATTGGCGGAATTATGTGTTTTACCACTTTACTCAGGACTTTTAAATATCCCAGGGCGACGATTACCAGGCCGCTTATGATAATACTTCCAAAACACACGGCAAACCCCTGTTTGGAGGCTATCGCGATAATCGCTCCAAGGGACGCGAATGACATGCCCTGGATAACCGGATATTTAAGGAAAAGGCCAGCCTGGATCACAGTCGCTAGACCACAGGCCAAAAACGTCAGCGCAATAAGTGCAGTGGCATCTGAAATGTTCAGCTGCATAACTGCTATCAGTACTACAGGCCCTAGGAACAGGTTGCATGCAAGCACGGATTGAAACCCAAGGAACAATGCGGAGCCCACACCTATCTTCTCATCGATTCCCACTACTCTGATTTCTTTTTCATTTGAACTCATTAAAATCTCTCCTTTCGATTTACACATTATTATCAAATGACGTATACGGACATATTCGTGCAGATTATTTCTTTCCGCATGTCATAACTGTGTCAGACATAAAGCTGTCAACTGCTGAGTCTCATTTGTTTATGTATCCATTCTACCCCAGAATAAAAAAAAGAATAATCGCCAAAACCGATTCAGTCATACGGTTTGGTTATTATTCTTTCACAGGACAATATTTCGCCTGTATCATCAGCTATCAAAATTGTACTAAAACCAGGGTTTTTTCTTATTATTTTTGGTTTTTACCTATATTCAAGGCTTTCCGTCTTTTGGGTGTTCGGTGAATCTGCTGCACCGACCATAATCATTTCGTATAATACAAACACGGCTGCATGGCTCTATGCATTTTTGTAATTATTTATCGTATTCCGATTCATTAAAAAACACATCAATGAAGGTCTGTTTAACCGGATTATAGTTATCTATGTTCCAGGCCATGGTCAGACTAGGGTCGCTGATTTCATCTACGTCCAGAAACTTAACCGTCGGATCATCCCGCAGCATGTTTCGGGAATCCAGCACGCACACTCCAACCCCTGCCTGCACCCAGAGCATTTCAGTCTGGATGGACGGAGCAACTTTAATGATCGGCATAACACCTTGTTTTTTAAAGGCATCCAGAATCAGTTTTGGCGATTCTTCCGAATCTGTTGTATCAACCATAATAAAAACATCGTCTTTAAAATCAGATAATTTTACATGTCTGGCTCCAGCCAGCCTGTGAGAGCTATGGACAACCACATGGTCCCTGGTTTCTTCAATCACCTTGTAGCCAATCCGTTCCCGGCACTTTACATCAAACCTCAATGTGATTATCAGGTCAAGGGTGTTATCATACAGATGTTCTATCAGACCATTGAAACTATAGTTACGAAGGTTGATTTTAACGTTTGCATGATATTTCGCAAAATATCGGAGAGCTTCCGGAAACAGGTCGCCCACCATGGCTCCATCCAGAATTCCGATGTTTATCTCTCCGGACAGTCCCTGAAAGCTGTTCTGCGCCTTTACGACTGCCAGATTATAATCATTGTAGATCTTTTCAAATTCTTTCAACAGGATATGTCCGGCCGGTGTAAGTTTAACAGTCCTGTTGTTTCTCATGAAAAGCATAATATTCAGCTCATGCTCCATCGCCTGAATCTGACGGCTCAGGGCCGGCTGCGTCACATAAAGCTGACTTGCCGCCTTGGTGTAGTTGAGCGATTTTGCCAAAGTAATAAAGTATCTGATTTGTGTAATATTCATCTTCGACCTCCTTGAATAATGCTATTATAACATATCTGCATACCATATTATAGTTTTACATTTACAACACTCCAGGGAACCAACGGGCGCTCTTCCTATAAAAAGCAATCAAAATCGAGCCTTCATAAGTATCGTTATTGCCTCATTTTTTAGTGCACAGTGCACATTACACAAGATGCACATTTGTATTTTTATTTAATTTTTGTCGTAAAAACAACGTATTTATGGGGTTTTTATGGCATCTATTAACATTTTGCATGCTTTTATTCATTTTATGCATTAGTCATTCTGCATTGTTTGTGTTATATTGTGAGTATAGAATCTGTTAATAATTAAACAATGTATTTTTAGGAGGAAGAAATTATGTCAAAGTTAAATGAAATCGCAGTAGCTGTGGATACCGGAAAGTCAAAAGTTATAGGCGCACTGGTTCAGGAAGCAATCAACGAAGGAATTGATCCAAAAGATATCCTCAACATCGGAATGCTGGATGCCATGGCAGTTGTTGGTGAAAAATTCAAAAACCATGTGTATTTCGTTCCCGAAATGATGGTTGCTGCACGTGCCATGAAAAAAGGACTGGAAGTATTAAGACCGCACCTCGCTGCTGAGAATGCAAAGAAGCTCGGCAAAATGGTAATGGGAACAGTTGCCGGAGATCTGCATGACATCGGAAAAAACCTGGTTATCATGATGATCGAAAGCGTCGGATTTGAAGTAGTCGACCTGGGCGTGGACGTTCCTGTAGAAAAATTCCTCGAAGCAGCTTCTGATCCAGACGTGGATATTGTAGGCCTGTCTACTCTGCTGACCACAACCATGCCAGCTCTTGAAGAAGCTGTCAAAGCGCTGAATGCCCTTCCAAACAGAAGCCAGTTCAAAATCATGGTAGGCGGAGCTCCTGTCACACAGGATTATGCCACTTTTGTCGGAGCCGACGGATATTCCATGGATGCCGTTTCTGCCGCAGATCTTGCCAAAACCTACGTGGCATAAAGGCACAATAACATTCGATAAATTCACTAATCAATAAAAAAAAAGGAGAAAACACTATGAATATGAACAAATGGATTGAAGATATCATCAATTCTCCCGTCAAGAAACCTTTTCCAGTCCTTACCTTCCCGTCAGTTGGATTTATGAACATGACCGTGGAGGAACTGGTATCCAGCAGCGACAACCTCGCGAACGGAATCAAGATTATTGCAGACAAGGTGGATATGCCGGCAGCACTGGGCTACATGGATCTTTCCATTGAAGCCGAAGCCTTTGGAGCGAATACCGTGTATTCCGCCAATGAAGTGCCCAACATCACCGGAAGCATCGCCGATACAGAAGAAGCCGCAGAAGCCCTCAAGGTACCGGAAGTTGGCGCAGGCAGAACCGGAAAGAGCATCGAGGCAATTGCCAAAGCCAGGAAGCTCATTACCGACAAGCCCCTTATAGCCGGCACTATCGGACCATTCTCCATGGCAGGACGCCTTATGGGCGTAAGCAACGCCATGATCTTCTGCTACGACGAACCGGACTTATGCCATATATTATTGAGAAAATCGACTGATTTCCTGATTAAGTACATCCTGGAATTCAAGAAAGCCGGAGCGGATGCCGTACTGATTGCAGAGCCTCTTGCAGGAATCCTCTCACCAAGCCTTTGCCAGGAGTTCTCCACCGATTACATCAAAGAAATCGTAGAAGCCGTGCAGGACGAAGACTTCATCCTCCTCTACCACAACTGTGGAAACGAGGCAGTCAGACTGATTGACGTAATACTGGACACAGGATGTAAAGCATACCATTTCGGGGATGCAATCGATATGGCGGATATGATGCCGCACATTCCGGCTGACATACTGGCAATGGGCAACCTGAAACCGGCATATTTCAGAAACAGCACAACAGAAGAAATCAGACAGGAAACGTTAAATCTTTTAGAAAAATGCGGCAAGTACCCGAATTTCCTGATTTCTTCAGGATGCGATGTGCCTCCTACCGCTAAATGGGAAAACGTGGAAGCCTTCTTTGACGCAGCAGCAGAATTTTACAGTAAATAACGCCCCCCTCTCTTAATTGTTTATAAATATAAATCACCATGCAAAAAGCACCGGGTCCCCTTCCCGGTGCTTTTTATTTGCGTTATTTCTATCTTTTCTTGAACTTCCCGACCTTCGTAAGTTTTTCAGGCAGCTTCGGAAGCCTTCCGGACGCTCTCACGATTGCCTCATATTCACAGGCTTCTATACACTTTCCACATTTTGTGCATTCCAGGTCATCAATCATATGAATATATCCTTCATCTCCTTCGATGCAGTCCGCCGGGCACTCATCCACGCAGTCCCCGCATCCTTCACATTTCATCGGATCAATATATATATTCATAAAGGCCTTGCAGGTATCTGTCCGGCACTTTTTCCGTTTGATATGATCCTCAATCTCATCGTCGAAATTTGCAAGAACTCCAATCACAGGATTTGCCGCTGTCTTTCCCACAGAACATAATGTGCTGAATTCCATGGCATCGACGATTTCCTTAACAAGCGCCAGGTCCGAAGCACTGCCTTTTCCTGCCGTCATTTCTTTAAAGATAGCATGGAGCTGTCTGCTGCCTTCCCTACAGAAGGTGCATTTTCCACAGCTCTTATAGCAGATTTTTTCCATTCTTACAACCGCTTGGTCAATCATGCAGACATCAGGTCCCAAAACGGATACAACTCCGTTTTCAGGCTGAAACGCCGCATCTATCTTCACGTCGAGAGCAGTCCGGTCAAATATTTTCGTACCGATCTCGAGGGCCATTATGTCTTCTTCGGCAATATCGCCAACCACCTTCTTGACTGTCACTCCCAAAGGATATTTTTTGAATCCCTCCAGCACTTCACCGCGTTTTACCGCAAGCAGGATCGAGGGTCTGTATGTTTCCGGATCGGAAAAAAAGGCACTTAGGGCAGCATACGTTTCAAAATGACCGTTTGCGTTATAAAACGGATTGGTATTGGTGATATGGGTATCGACAATTCCCACTTCGATTTGCATATCAAGCCCATACCCTTTGCTCATCTCCATGATTCGGTCTGCCAGACCGTCATTTTCGCTCGGCAGATAAACTGCCGAATTCGTCGTCCCCAGAGCATAGGCAGCTATTGCCATCCCCTCCAGAACCTCTGCCAAATTGTTTTCCAGAACGGAGATCAGCACCGCATCATAGTCACAATTGTTCAGCGCAGCTGCAATCCGTAATTTTTTTCTTTCGTCTGCTGCACCCTGCACGGCATCGCTCCATATGGCTGAAAGCAGTTTCCCCGCATAATGGCCGTAGTCCGTAAAGCCCTTTTCTTCGATTTTATTCAGAACTTCTTCTCTGTTCTGTTTTTTTGCACTCATCAGTCCGGTCATATCACTCAGCCTCCTTAATCGTCTGCGAAGAATAATCTCCCCACAGCTTCGGTCCCTGGATCTGAAGCCTCAAGTCGCACTGCAGGCATCTTTCGGTCTCGCAGCCGATTTTCTTCTCACAAATCCCAAAATCCATCAGACCAAAGTTTTCTGCCCGCTCTCCGGGCAGCGCCAGATCTGGCTGTATTCTTTCCAGATAACCAAATTTTTCGATAACTCCGATGTGAGGATTGGGTTTCTCCACAGGTGCAAGTATTTCATTGATGTCGCCATCCCCGCCAAGATAAACGTCTATCTCAGCAGCCGCCTTCCTTCCGGAAGCAATCGCCCGGATGACAGAAGCGGTTCCATACACAACATCTCCCGCTGCGAAGATTCCTTCCTTATCTGTCTTGAGGCTGTTTTCTCCGACAAGGATACTGTTTCCTCTTCCCAATTTCAGGCCAGACTCCTCCGTAATGGCAGAGCGCTGTCCTACCGCAAAGATTACGGTGTCCGCTTCAATCAGCTGTTCCGATCCGTCCACCTTCCTGATAACTGCATTTCTATTTGCATCAAAGGAGAATGACTCTACTTCCATCAAGAGCATTCCTGAGCAATGTTCCTCCCCAGTGATTTTTTCAAAGGTTCTGCCCGGGTGTACGAAAATACCCTCTTCCAGAGCCTGCTCAATTTCTTCTTTATCGGCCGGCATGGCGTTTTCTGCCTCAAGACATGCAAGATGAACTTCCCTCGCGCCCAGCCTTTTTGCTGATCTCGCACAGTCAAAAGCAACGTTTCCTCCCCCGAGCACGACGACTTTCTCTCCCATACCCGGGTCTATACCCATGCTCACATTCCTGAGAAAGTCGATATTCAGCAGGACGCCTTCCAGACAATTTCCCTCTATCGGAAGACGCACTCCACTATGGGTACCGGTAGCCATCAGCACTGCATCAAAACCTTCTCCCAGGAGTCTTTCCGGATTTTCTATCCTTACTCCTGTTTCCACAGTAACTCCTGCCTTCATCAGAATATCCACTTCTTCATCTACAATCTCCCTCGGCAGCCTGTAGGAAGGGATGCCGTATTGCAGCATTCCGCCTGTTTTTTCCAAGGCCTCTTTAAGAACGACTTCATGGCCTTTTTTCCGGAGATAATGTGCGGCTATGAGACCTGCCGGTCCGCCACCCACAACGCATACTCTTTTACCGGTGGAAGGCGCAGAAATCCCTTTGCCCTCCCAGATCTTTTCCACATCGTGTTCGGCCGCAAAGCGTTTGATATTTCTTATGGATATCGGAGAGTTGACCTGGCCCCTCTTGCAATCCAGCTCACATACATGATTGCAGATATATCCCAGCACCTTGGGCATCGGCGCTTTTTCGCGGACCACAGCCGTCGCCTCCGAATATTTGCCTTCCTTTGTCAGCCGGACGTACCTTGGAACATCCGTCCCGGCGGGACAGGCCGCCTTACAGGGTATCATTACATCTTCCCTGGTTTTTCCACTACCAATAAAAGATACTTTATCCCGTATTGTTCCTGTCGGACATACCTGCGCACAGGCGCCGCAGAAACGGCAGTCCGCATCCGCAAGAAGCTTATCGTGGATTGTACCCACATAGGTTTCCATATCTTTCTTGTTATACCGGAGAACCTTAACGCCCCTCAGTTCGTCACAAGCCCTTACGCATCTTCCGCAAAGGATGCAGCGGTTCATGTCATGAATGAACAGAGGGTTTCTGTCGTCGGACTTAAAGCCCTTCGACCTCATCTTTACACGTCCGCCGCTTGCTCCGATATACTGCATGAGAGTCTGCAATTCACAATCTCCGTAAACCGGACATGTCGAACAATCTTCCGGGTGAGCCGAAAGCAGCAGCTCCATGGCAAGGGTACGCAATTTAGTCAGTCTTTCACTCTTCGTATGTATCACCATACCGTCTTTTGCTTTCATCGTGCATGAAGTCTCTACGCCATCCCTGCCCTCCACTTCAACGATGCACATACGGCACGAGCCCAGTTCGCTGAGTGCCGGATGGTGGCACAGATGAGGAATGTACACTCCCGCCTCCAATGCGCAGTCCAATACATTCCTGTTGTTCTCTACGTTCAGGCGGATTCCGTCTATAGTTATAACAGCCATATTTACTTCCTTTCAAAATATTAATTCAGATTTTCGTCCTATTTATTATATATAATATTGTACTATTGTCCATATTTAATGTCAATAGTCATACTTCAGAAAGGTCAAATAAAAAAAGCTCCACACTGTGATAACACAATGTGAAGCTTTTAATCGTTTGTTTACAAAGAAGGCATTGTTTTTAAGTCGTCTGCTATAATAAGCTGTGCCCCTGTCTGGCTCTGGATTTCCTCCACTGTTGTACCTTCAGCGATTTCCTTTAACAGGAAACCTTTCTCGGTAACCTCAATTACACACAGCTCAGTAACAATCATGTGTACTCTGTTGATTGCTGTAGCAGGAAGTGTAATCTTTTTAAGAAGTTTTGGTTCTCCTTTTGCAGAATGTACCATTCCGATAATGACCTTTTTGGCACCTACGACCAGGTCCATCGCTCCGCCCATACCAGGTACCATTTTACCAGGTACGATATGGCTTGCAAGTGATCCAGTCTCATCTACCTGAAGAGCTCCAAGAACAGTCAGATCGACGTGTCCGCCACGGATGATTCCGAAGGAGGTTGCACTGTCAAAGAAAACAGCTCCCGGCAATACAGTTACATTCTGATTTCCGGCATTGATAAGATCTTTATCTTCTTTACCCGGCTCAGACAATGGACCCATGCCGATAATTCCATTCTCTGACTGAAGGGTAATGTGCACACCCTCTGGTAAATAGTTAGCTACCAGAGTAGGCAGGCCAATACCAAGGTTAACAACGTCGCCATCATGCAGTTCCTGGGCAACTCTGTATGCAATTATTTCTTTTGCTGAAGCCATTAGCGCTCACCTCCTACGATATAATCTACGAAAATATAAGGAGTCATAACGTAGTTTGGATCAATCTCGCCAACTTCTACAATTTTCTCAGCTGCCACAATTACAACATCGGCAGCCGTTGCCATCATTGGATTGAAGTTTCTGGTTGTGGCATTGTAGAAAACATTTCCTGCTTTATCCACAATACTTCCTCTGATTAATGCCACATCTGCTCTCAGGGCGCGCTCCAGAAGGAATTCCTTGCCATCAACAACAACGGTCTGTTTTCCGTTTGCAACATCTGTACCAAGACCGGTCGGGGTGAGAACCCCGCCCAGGCCAGCTCCGCCGGCACGGATCATTTCCGCCAGGGAACCCTGGGGAACTAATTCCACTTCTGCTTCGCCTGCGGACATCTGCCTTCCCATTTCAGGGTTCAATCCGATATGGGATGCAATCAGTTTCTTTACTCTTTTTTCTGCAACCAGTTTGCCGATACCTGTTGTCTGTGTACCGGCATCGTTTGCAATTACTGTTAAATCTTTTGTGTCGTCAGCTATAAGAGCATCCATGAGTATTTCTGGTGTTCCAATTGACATGAATCCGCCTATCATGACAACGCTGCCGTCTTTAACGAGCTTTGCTGCTTCCTCGGCAGTAATCATTTTGTTTTTCATCAGGTCAATTCCTACCTTTCCACGATAACAGTTGTTCCCATACCGCCACCGATACACAATGTAGCAAGTCCGAGTTTTGAATCTCTTCTCTTCATCTCATATAATAATGTAGTAAGGATTCTAGCTCCGGAGCATCCGATTGGATGGCCGATTGCGATAGCACCACCGTTTACATTTGTAATTTCTGAATCAAATCCCAGGTCTTTGCATACGGAAAGCGCCTGTGAAGCAAAAGCTTCATTTGCTTCGATAAGATCAAGATCCTCTGATTTGATGCCTGCTTTAGCCATAGCTTTTTCGCATGCAGGAACCGGTCCGTATCCCATGATGGATGGATCAACACCGCCTGAAGCATAAGACTTGATGGTTGCAAGGATTGGTGCGCCTAACTCCATAGCTTTTTCTTTTGACATAATTACCATGGCAGCAGCACCATCATTGATTCCGGATGCATTTCCAGCTGTTACGGTTCCGTCTTTTTTGAAAGCAGGTTTTAATTTAGCTAATGTATCTATTGTTGTTCCAAATTTAGGGAATTCATCTGTATCAAAGATCTTTGGATCCCCTTTACGCTGAGGAATCTCAACTGGAACGATCTCTTCTACGAATTTTCCGGATTTGATTGCAGCTTCAGCTCTCTGCTGGCTTCTTGCAGCAAAAGCATCCTGCTCTTCTCTGGTAATGTTGAATTTTTCCGCAATGTTCTCTGCGGTCATACCCATGTGATAGTTGTTGAATGCATCCCACAGACCATCCTGGATCATTGTATCTACAAGAGTATCGTTGCCCATTCTCACACCGAAACGTGCTTTTTTAAGGGCATAAGCAGCATTACTCATGCTCTCGGTTCCACCGGCAACAACAACATCAACATCACCAGCTTTGATCATCTGAGCTGCAAGGCTGATTGCTCTCAGGCCTGATCCGCATACTTTGCTCAGAGTGAATGAAGGAACTTTATCACTGATTCCAGCTTTGATAGCAACCTGTCTTGCAGGGTTCTGTCCCTGTCCTGCGTTTAACACGTTACCAAAAACCATTTCATCGATCTGGTTTGGATCGATTCCAGCTCTTTTAATTGCCTCTTTTACGGCAATAGCCCCTAAGTCGACAGCTGATACATCTTTGAGTGCTCCACCGAAACTTCCAACTGGAGTTCTTACTGCAGAAACGATAACTACTTCTTTCACTTTGATATCCCCCTAATTATTTCTTCTTTGTATTACAGTTTTTCAGATTCAGAATTGCTCTTGCATCATCAGGAGATGCAATTTCCCTGTCGATTTCTGCAAGCATTCTCTTTGTTCTTTCAACGAATTCAACGTTGGATGTAGCTAACTGGCCTTTTTTGAATAACAGGTTGTCTTCCATACCCACTCTCAAATGCCCGTTGCGTGACATGGCAGCCAGCATTACTGGAAGATGTCCTCTTCCAACGCCTAAAGCACCCCATGTACAGCCTGGGTGAAGTTTTTCAGCATAATCAGCTAAAGTAAACAGGTTCTCTGGAGTAGCTGCCATTCCGCCTAATACGCCGATAACGAACTGGAAGTGAACTGGTCCTACTAAAGCGCCTTTTTTAACTAAACGTGCAGCATTTTCAATCATGCCCATGTCGAAGATTTCGATTTCTGGTTTAACATCGGCTTCCTGCATAGCATATCCGAGTTTTTCGAGGAACTGTGGGCTGTTTTCAAAAATCGCATTATCCTGCCAATTCATGGTACCACAGTCAAATGATGAAATTTCAGGTTTTAATTCCTGGAAAGGTTTCATTCTCAGCTCATCTGGAACTCCCAGTCCACCGGATGTTGTAAGGTTGATAACGATGTCTGTATTTGCACGAACGATTTCAACAGTTTTTGCAAACTGATCAAAGTTCATGGAAGCTCCGAATGTCTCAGGATCTCTTACATGGATGTGAGCTATGGATGCACCGGCTTCCCAGCATTTGATAATCTCTTCTGCCTCTTCCTGTGGAGTAATTGGAATATACGGACTATCCTCTTTTTTTGGCCATGCGCCTGTGCAGGCAACAGTTAATATTGTTTTATTTTTAAGATCGCTCATTATTATTCTCCTTTCGATTTTAACGCAAGAATTTGTATATTTATTAACGTTTTAGTTTTTCATAAAATCTAAGCAATAGGATGTACACTGTACATTCTATTGCTTAGCAATTCAGTTTATTTAGTACTATCTGCTCTGAACGCCTGTTCCGCAGTATAAGTATGTTCTGTCTGGTACGTCGTTAACATCATCTTCGTCGATTTCAGCAACGCAGCGAGCCATAGAACCGTCTCCCATATACCATCTGATAGGGAAGCAGTAGAATTTGAAACGCTTTCCTGATACTTTAGCTAAATCTCCACCAAGGTTTTCAACACCAACGATACCATTGCCTAACATTAATTTGTGGCAAGGTTCCCATGTTCCCCAGCAGCCGATTGCTTCTAAATCACCGAATCTCTTATCGTAAGCTTCTTTGCCATGAACTCTGATGTATTCTTCTTTGTCGAATTCAGCATATGCTTCTTCTCCAAACATCTGTTTGTATTCTTCCGTAATAGGTATTCCGGCAGATCCGAGTAAGTTCATACGGGTTGCTCCGTTGTTGCCCATTGCAGTATGCAGTGGATGGTCAAGAGCCTGGCTGTCCATAGCTACACATTTAACTTTGTTTTTTACAAACCATCTTCCTGCATCTTCACCTGTACCGCATGAGTAGTGGTAGTATTCTTTTGAGTCATCAAATTTAAGGTTCATACCTGTGTTCAGGCAAACAATCATTCCTTCTAATTCTTCCGGTTTGATGTTAGCACGTTTGCAGGCATCCTCAAGGTGTGCAGATGTAATCAGCTCCCAACGGCTAGCTTTGATTTCAAGGCAGATTGCATCGCCTGTATATGCATCGACTGGCATTTCATGAGTGTAACGAGCTCTTTTGCCATCGAATTCAGTTTCCATAACATGACGTGGTGCATCACAGTGTGTTCCAGTATGCATAGTGCATCCGATGTACTGAGTGAGAACGCCGCCCTTAGCCATAGTGTGTTTACTGTCAATTACCGGCTTATCAAAATAAGGCCAACGTGGTATTTCAGCACTGAATGGATGTGACAAATCAACAAATACTTTCTTTCCCATTGTAAATCCTCCATAAAATAAATTATTTATATATTAGTTGCGGCATAAGTATACCACAATGTTACCAGTATTAAACCCCGTAAATCATCCTGATGAGATATTCATTCAGGTCGCGACGGCATTTTTCGATTTTCTCCGGTGTCCATTCAAGGAAGCCTTCGCCTGATGCAAAGCCTAATTTACCTTTTCCGATGTTTTCCTGAAGAAGCGGTGATGGTACGTGAGAATCTTCCAAATCTTTCAGCACGTAATTGTGGATATTCCATGTGAGCTGCGTTCCAACCATGTCGGAATTTTCCAGTGGAGCAAGCTGTGGAAGTCTTAATCCGAAGCTGTATTTTACAGCATCATCAACTGTCTGTGCATCTGCAATTCCGCGTTCAACAATGGATATTGCCTCGCGCCATAATGCATGCTGCATTCTGTTTGCGATAAATCCTGGTACGTCTTTTTTGCAGAGTACAGGTTTTTTGCCTGCTTTTGTAAGAACGTCCATAACAGCCTGTACAGCCTCTTCACTCGTATCTGCAGTCTTAACAACTTCAACGAGTGGAATCAGGTAAGGAGGATTCCAGAAGTGAGCTCCTACTACTCTGTCTTTATGTTTGCACTTGGACGCGATTTCGGTCGGGCTCATAACGGAAGTGTTGGTTGCATAAATGCAGTCATCCCTTGTGATTCCTTCCAATGTTGCAAAAAGGTTCTGTTTTGTTTCCATTTCCTCTGCAACGCTTTCAATAACTAAATCTGCATTTTTTACAGCATCATCCTGCATATTAGTAGTGAAATATATTCTGCTGAGTCTAGCTTCAATTTCAGCATCTGTAACAATGCCTTTATCTCTGAGCTGCTCAAGATTCTGTCTTACAAATCCGTGTACGTCACGCTCGCTTCTGTTCTGAACGGTTACCTTGAGATCCTCACATCCGGAAAAAACCTGTGCGAGTCCTTTTCCCATTAAACCTGCGCCGCAAATAACGACATTCTTGATTTCTTTCATAATCTTTTTCTCCTGCTATTTTAATTAGTTAGCCCAGTATCCGCCTTCAACAGCAACATTAGCGCCGGTCATGAAGTCACTTGCTTTAGAAGCAAGGAAGATGCAAGGTCCTACGAAATCTTCAGGCTCTCCAAGACGGCCGATAGGAAGACGTCTTAAGAAGTTTTTGTATATTTCACTTTCTGGATCGAACATCCACTCTGTAAGGTCTGAACGGAATACGGTAGGATTGATTGTATTAACATTGATGTGATGTTTTGCAGACCATTCGCAAGCGAGGGACTGAGCCATCAGGTCAACGCCAGCTTTTGCTGTAGCATATCCTGTGTATCCTGCCATACCCATTTTGGAACGAGCTGAAGAAACAAGGATCATTTTTCCGCCTTTGCCCTGAGCGATCATCTGGATTCCAACATATTTTGCATACAGCCAAGTAGCCTGTACATCTGATGAGATGATTTTCTGCCATTCGGAAAGTTCCTGTTCAACGATAGGCTGTGCATGATTGTAACCTGCAGCTGTTAAAAGAACATTGATTTCGCCGTATTTTTCAACAGTTCCAGCAACTACTCTTTTTACATCTTCTTCTACAGCAGGATCTCCTGTTATATAAGAACATTCGATTCCCATAGCAGCCATTTCATCACAAACTGCTTTACATTTGTCTTCTCCACGTCCAGTGATTACAACTTTCATTCCCGCAAGGCCGAATCCTGTTGCAACGGCTTTGCCGAGTGCTCCGGTTGCTCCGGTAAGAAGGGCAACTTTTCCTTTTACATCAAACAAAGTATCCACAAACTGTTTATCCATTATGATTATCCTCCAAAATTAGTATTTATGTATTCCCAAAAAGGTTCCTTATAACTTGAAATTAAACGCCTGGGTATGTAATGATAACAATAACTTTAGATACTCCATCGCTTTCATTTCCAAACCAACGCTCTTCGTTCGGTCCCATTGAGAATGTATCGCCCGGTTTGATTTTCCATTCGTTGCCTTTTCTGTCTCTGATTGTCATTTCGCCTTCTAACATGAAGTAAACTTTTTCACAGGCATTGTCTGCATATCCCCAGCCAGCTCCGCCGCCTGGTTCAAATGTGCTCATTCCAACCCAGAATTTTTCTGCTCCAGTTTCCTCTTTGCCATGAAAACGTCTTAAAACTACACCGCTATGTCCCGGTGCCTCATAAACTGTTGCGTTTTCAAATGTGTTCTTAACCATGATAATATTTCTCCTTTCCTGATACAAAAATGATATTCAACTTAACATGTTCAACATGAAAATGTATAACTAATATCCGCAAGGTATAATCTAACAATTTCCCGCATTAAAATCATTGTTTGATTGCACAATAAATCTGAAATTTCTTTTCGATTTTTGCAGATCAACCGTGCATTTTTTGTCAATGACACCCGGAAAATCACGATAAATCCAACAAAATCAGGGTATTTGTGCGTTTGACAAATACACAAAGAGCTTGTTAAATATGATATTTTTATATCACTTATATCGCAACATTTAGTTATTTTACATGGTCGGACGGTGGTTACCCACGGTTTCACTGTATCATTATTTTTGTAACATTTCAACCACTGTTTATACGATGCAGCCTATTATATAGGAAGAAATGCTGTTATTTTCCGTCTATTCTCTCCTTCGTCTCTCTGGACTTCCTCAAACTTTCTCTGAGCTTCTCCCGGTCAGCGAGACGGATTTGTGTCGACAGCTGGGAAAGCCTTTCCAGCATACCGTCAATTTCCCTGCAAAGATACTCCCTGTTTTCAATAAAAAGCTCGCTCCACATAACTTCATTCAGCTTCGCGACCCTGGCCATATCCTGGAAACTTCCTGCCGAAAATCCATCAAATTTTTCTGCCAGTTCACTGCCTATAAAGGCGCAGGACAGGACATGGGGCAGTTGGGAAGTATAAGAAATCATTTCATCATGTTCCTGGGGATTGGAAATCTTCACTTTACCAAAACCCAGCTCCCGGGCCAGATCTGCTGTCACGTCAACAGCCTCCTGAGGCGTCCACTGGTACGGGGTCAATATCAGCGAAGCATCCCCGAACATTTCCGGGAAAGATGCTTCAAACCCGCTTTTTTCAATGCCTGCCATTGGATGTCCTCCAATGAAATAAAAACCGTTATCCATGGATGCCTTTTCAACCTCAGAACAGATTCTTCGTTTCGTTCCGCAGGCATCCGTTATAACAGCACCTTTTTTGAACCGGGAAGCATGGGAGAGTATAAATTCTATTGCATCCGTTGGATAAATTGATATGATCACCATGTCACAGTTTCCGATATTACCGTCATCCAGAACCCCGTCAATCACTCCTGCTTCCTGCGCTTGCCGGATTACGCCAACACTCCTGTTGAATCCATATACCGTATGATCCGTATATTTTTTTATTGCTTTTGCATAGCTTCCTCCAATGAGGCCAAGACCAACCAGACCGATAATCATCCTCTCACCTCTACCTTTCCGCAAATGGCCTCACTGCCTGGATTTTCCCCATCATGGATGCAAACGCTTCGGGAGTAAGGGATTGAGCCCCATCGCAAAGGGCATGGGAAGGATCGTTATGCACTTCAATAAGCAGACCATCCACACCGGCCATAACTGCAGCCAGAGCCATGGGGCGGACCAGTTTTGCATCCCCCGTGGCATGGGAAGGATCAGCTATAACCGGAAGATGGGACAATCGATGAAGAACGGGTATCGCAGAGATATCCAGCGTATTCCTTGTATAGGTTTCGATTGTTCTTATACCCCTCTCGCATAATATCACCTGCTCATTGCCTCCTGCCATTATGTACTCCGCGCTCATGAGCAGCTCCTGCAATGTATTTGCAAGACCCCTTTTCAGAAGTACAGGCTTCCTGAGCTGTCCCAGTTTCTTGAGAAGCTCAAAATTCTGCATATTGCGAGCCCCAACCTGTATGATATCAACCTCTTCAAACAACGGAATATGAGCAGAATCCATTATCTCCGTGACAATGGGAAGTCCAGTTTTTTCCTTTGCTTTCAGAAGCAATTCAAGGCCTTCCTCCTGAAGTCCCTGGAAGGAGTATGGAGACGTACGCGGTTTAAAAGCACCTCCTCGGAGTATGGATGCACCGGCAGCCTTTACGGATTGGGCTATCCCGATAATCTGCTCCTCCGATTCAATAGAGCAGGGGCCAGCCATCACCTGAAAATTCCCCCCTCCGATTTTCGTCCCGTTTTGGAGAGTAATAACCGTATCTTCCTCATGAAATCTCCGGTTTGATTTTTTAAAAGGTTCCTGGACCCGTTGGACCGTTTCCACGATATCAAATGCTTTCAGCATTTCTATATCGATGGTTGAGGTATCCCCCACAAGGCCTATAATTGTGTGGTTTGTACCTATGGAGAGATGGGTGTCGAACCCCATTTCCTTAAGCTGGCTTATGAAATCCGTTTCCTGCTCCTGTGTAACATGTTTTTTCAATAATATAATCATTTTTATACCTCCATAACTTTGATTTTTTTGTACAAAAAAACCCGGCAGTGTATTTCACCGCCGGGTCAAAATCCCTGATTATGATACATGTGTTTCCACCTGAACGATAATCAATTCCCATCTGCAGCCAAATACATATAAGCCTTATCCTGATAATACAAGGTAAAGCTGCTAACGTAATATTCGGCTGCAAATTTTCTGAGAATTTCCATTTCGTCCTCCGGTATCAATTTCATGATTTCTTTCTTGATGGAAGAATACCTTTTTTTCGTCCCAGTGTCAAGCACTTTTTCGATTTAAATCCCCAAAGTGCCCCGTCATGAATTTCATTGAAGAATCGGGGGTTTTATGTTAGTATAAAACCATTCAGATGAAGGAGATTATACATGAAAATATCGGTCGCAACCGTACTTGATCACCTAAGCCGGGACACCCGTCACCAGCTGGTCAAAAATATCAAACATAATACTTTTTTTACCGGTTTCAGGCTGGCCATTAAGGATATCTCCAACATCGATAAAGATTATGCCTACGTACTTCCATATGACATGTACCCGCAAATCAATGACAGCCACGATAAGTACAAATCTTTTTTCTTTATTTTCACCAGCACTCAGGAGCTGCAGGAAATCGACATAAAGGCCTGCCGCATTAACGCCCTTTTCATCCCTGGCACGGAGCAGATTGAGCTGTACAACGACCTCCTGGATTTTTCATCCCGTCTGAACGACTGGAATGAGCGTCTCAACATCGCCCTGGTTGAAAATCAGTCCATCCAGATCCTCGTCAACCTGAGCAGGGACATTTTCACCAACCCATTCATCATATTTGACCCCGGCTTCAATGTGCTGGCCTACACAGACAACCCCGCCAAAGACGATGAAGGTTACTTTATGATTGTGGACAGGGGGTATACTCCACCCCAGATTCTTGCGGAAATCATGCAGCTGAGCAGCAGCCACCACAACTTTGCCGTCAAGGCATTCGTGGGAAAAGGAAAGCTAAAAAGCCCCTACGTCAAATCGATATTTCCAGTCAGGCTTGGAAATATTATTGTCGCCACTTTATGCATGCATTATACAGTTCAGGACATCTCCCAGGGAACAATTGATCTTTTAAACCATTTCACCAAAAAGCTCTCTGCCTGGTTCAAGAAATCCAGTCCGGACAATGTGGCCCTCAATCATGTGTATACCGATTACGAACAGCTTTTCACTTATATTCTCAATCATACCATTGACGAAAATGATATCGACCACATCGCCAATTTGATCAATATACCGGTACAGGCAACATTCCGGGTATTCGTCATCAGCCTCCCCTCATCGCCCATGAGGAAATTCATCCTGAACAGGGTGGCCGAACGAATGCCTATGTTGAAGTCCATTATTTATGAACAATGCGTCATGCTGGTCAGCATGTTTTCCAGCAAATACCGGAAAGAATCTGAATTTACAGACTCAGTATATGACTCACTGAACAGAATGCTGATGGAATTATCCTGTACATGCGGCTCTTCCCGCCCATTCTACAGAATCTGTGATCTGAGGAACGCTTATGTCCAGGCCAGCAAGGCCTCGGATATCGGAAGCAGGATCCGCAATCTCAAGAATCCCCGATATCTTCTGCATAATACGCCAAAGACCAACATATATGAGTATGATGATCTCTATCTCTATCATATGATTGAATGTACATCCAGGGAAGTGACCCTGGAAAGCCTGTGTACGCCCCAGCTTCTGAATCTTCTGGAGTACGACGAAAAAAATGGATCCGATAATTACAAAGTCCTTTTCACGTACCTGGAGACATCCAAAAAGACGGCAGAGACAGCCAATATCCTGCACATGCACAGAAATAACGTAAATTACCGCATCAAACGGATTGAAGAACTGTTTGACCTGAACCTGGATGATGCAAACCTATGCCTCAAGCTTCAGTTTTCATTCAGAGTGCTCGATTTGATCTGATTTTTAAAAAAGCGCACCGCAGTGCGCTTTTATTATTCCCCGATGACGGACAGTATGTAATCAATGGTCTCCCCAAGGGTGTCTGCTTCCAGGCTGTATATATCAAACTCAGTATTAAATCGATCCTCCAGCACTGCATTCAATTGAAAAAACATGAATTTTTTTCCCGCCTCCAGGGCCTGCTCGTATCTGCTTTTCTCATCAACTTTCTCTCTGTCGAGATTCAACACTTCAATAACCGTGTTCAGCACTTCTTCTCTTTTTGTCATCTCTTCCTCTCCCGCTTTCCATTATCCGTACTGACAGTTTCCATTGACAAAGCGTTTTCCCTATTATATGATTTTCATGTTAATTAACATAATTATAAGCTATAATGAATAAAATAAAAATACAAGGATGTTATTATGAAGATAAAAAAAGCTCTTATTGCCATGAGCGGGGGCGTTGACAGTTCCGTAGCCGCATATATGATAAAAGAAGCCGGTTATGAAGCCATAGGAATAACCATGAAACTATACAGCAACGAAGACATATGCCTGAACAAGTCTAAGACCTGCTGTTCCCTGGATGACATCCAGGATGCCCGCAATGTTGCCGAGGCTCTGGATATCCCCTATTATGTCCTGAATTTCACGGATGACTTCAAAGAGAAGGTCATCGATAAATTCGTAGACAGCTACACGCATGCCTATACGCCCAACCCCTGCATCGACTGCAATCATTTCATAAAGTTCAGCCGCCTTATGCAGAGGGCTGCCGAGCTTGAATGCGATTACGTGGTAACCGGGCACTATGCGAACATTGAGTTCGACGGGATTTCCGGGCGCTGGCTGCTGAGGAAGGGCGCAGATCCCTCAAAAGATCAGAGCTATGTTCTTTATTCCATGACACAGGAACAGCTTTCAAAAACACTGTTTCCCCTGGGGAGGCTTTTCAAGACAGAAATCCGCGAGATGGCTTCCGGATTGAAAATGGTTACGGCCGACAAGCATGACAGCCAGGATATCTGTTTTGTCCCGGACAATGACTATGCCTCATTTATAGAAAAATATACCGGAAAGAAATTTCCTCCCGGCGATTTCATTGACAAGCATGGTAATAAGCTTGGAACACACAACGGCATAATCCGTTATGTTATAGGCCAGCGCAAGGGGCTGGGCCTAGCCCTTCCCAAACCGATGTATGTGTCCAATGTCAACACCGAAGATAACACCGTGACCCTCGTTTATGCCGAAGACCTTCTGGGAACATCCCTGGATGCAGCGGATATCAACCTGATTTCCGTTCCGGATCTTTATGAACCGAAACGGGTGAAGGCAAAAATACGTTACAAACAGGAGGAGCAGTGGGCCACCGTTGTCCAGACCTCAGAAAATACTTTCCACCTGGATTTCGATATCCCCCAGAGGGCTATCACACCCGGTCAGGCGGTGGTGCTCTACGACGGAGATACCGTAGTGGGCGGAGGTACAATCATCAGACCTTCTGCCTGAAATACTATCAGGCCTGGACGGGCGCTTCCTCCGGTATCCGGAAAACATCATATACCTCGGCGTCTGCATCCAATCCGACATAAATAATCTGGCGAGGGTGCGGGGCCGAATCCATTGGGTTGCCCTTTTCATCACGGATAGAAAGCACGGCAGCCTGCAGATTTCTGCCATCTGGCTTCATGATTTCCAGTGTGTCTCCCACACTGAATTTATTCTTCTGTTCCATTCTGTACAGACCGTCTTCACCGATTTCCAAAACATACCCCAGATAGGTATAATTTCTAACATATGTATTGTTATCATAAATCTGCGTGTCTTTATCCGGCTTTCCGAAGAAAAACCCTGTTGTATATTGTCTGTAGGTGCATTTCGTAAGTTCATCCCTGTAAACAGGCAGCTTTTCCCGATAAATCTCGGGATTTTTTTTGTAATCGTCGATGGCTGTCCTATACACTCTGGCGACAGTGGCGACATACAGTGCAGTCTTCATTCTTCCTTCCACTTTAAAACTGTCAATACCGGCTTCTAAAAGTTCCGGAATATATTCAATCATGCATAAATCCTTGGAATTAAAGATGTAGGTTCCACGTTCATTTTCGAAGACTGGCATATACTCCCCGGGTCTTTTCTCTTCCACCAGGGAATACTTCCATCTGCACGGGTGTGTACAGGCTCCCCGGTTGGCATCCCTGCCGGCCATGAAGCTGCTCAGCAGGCATCTTCCGGAATAAGAAATGCACATAGCACCGTGGATGAATGTCTCAATCTCTAATCCAGCCGGGATGTTATCCCTTATTTCCCCAATTTCCCTGAGGGACAGCTCTCGGGCCGATACGACCCGTTTTGCGCCCATTGTATGCCAGAATTTAAATGTGGCATAATTTGTATTATTGGCCTGGGTGCTGATATGAAGCTCCATTTCAGGCAGAATCTCTTTGGCTATCTCAAAAACACCTGGATCAGCTATAATCAGCGCATCCGGGGCCACGTCTTTCAGATCGTTGAAGTATTCCCTGACCCCTTCCAGATCCTCATTGTGGGCTATGATATTCGCTGTTACATAAACACGAACGCCGTGCTGGTGGGCAAATTCAACTCCCTGTTTCATTTCCTCAAGGGTGAAGTTTTTTGCTTTTGCTCTGAGTCCAAAAGCTTCTCCGCCGACATATACAGCATCTGCCCCGTAACGGACGGCAATCTTCAGTACTTCCAGGCTGCTGGCTGGAACCAGTAATTCGGGATGTCTCATGGTATTCTCCTATTTCTTGACGCTTACAGCAACGCCATCCCCAAGAGGGACAATGGTGGTCTCCAACTCCGGACTGTTCTTTAAGGTGTACAGATATTCCCTCATTCTGGCGTGTATCGTTCTGTTTCTTCTTGTTACGGCAAATCTTGATTCAATAATATCCCCCTCCTGGAGGACATTATCCGAAACAAGAACCCCACCTTTGTTCAAAAGCCTCATGATATCGGGCAGGAAATGTATGTACTGTGCCTTGGCTGCATCCATAAAAATAAAATCAAAGGGCTGCGTAAGAGTCGGCAGGACATCTGCTGCATCCCCTTTGATCAGCATAATCTGCTCAGGACGGCCAGACTTTTCAATTACTTCTTCCGCAATTTTTATCCTTTTGTCATAGGATTCAATGGTAGTGATTCTGGCGTTCCCCTTAAGGTACCGACTCATAAGCACCGCCGAATATCCGATGCCGGTTCCGACTTCAAGTACGGAATCCGGCTGCCGGATAGTGAGCAATACCTTCAGAAAACTTTCCATTTCCTTGCGGATTATGGGCACGTCTGTCTCGAGTGCATATTTTTCAATCTTATCACAAAAATCACCGTTCCCTGTTTCCAGGGAACGGATGTATGATGCTATTCTTTCATTTACAATCAAGATTCCACCTGCATATTCTACTGTGCACCATTAATCTTCAACTGATCTATAATCTCTTCGGGCCCCTGTGAAGTATTCAGGGTATAATCCCCTGGATAAAATTGTGCTTCAAAGATAAGACACTGGATGTTGAACGTGCTTTTACTGGCTATCAGACCATTTTTCTTGAGGATGTCGGCTACCTCGGATTTTCCGGCTCCTTCCGGTATGGTTATGGTCACATCCGTTCCCGGCTCTGCTTCCATTCCCTGGACTGCAAACAGACTCCGGCCGAAATCGAAGCTCTTCATACCCAGTACCACCAGAAGCAGTACGAGAATAAGAATAATCACGAATCTGGTCCACCTGCTTACGATTTTGTTCCTAGATTTCATTTCATTCGACCTCCATGATAATCGGAAGTATCATTGGACTTCTCCGCATCTTCTTCCACAGATAGTCACTGAGGGTTTCCCGGATAACCAGTTTAATTTTTCCCCAGTCAACTACTTTTTTCTTCATGCATTCTTCTACCGCTGCCTCAACAATTTTTCTGGCTTCTTCAATAAGATCTTCCGATTCGCGGACATATACAAATCCCCTGGACACAATATCCGGACCGGCCATCACCTGATTTGATTTTTTTTCCAGGGTCAGGACCACCACGATAATTCCGTTTTCCGCCAGATTCTGGCGGTCCCGCAATACAATATTCCCCACATCCCCGATTCCAAGGCCATCCACTAAAACGGCTCCGGCCTGAACCTGTCCAATGATTTCAGCACCTTCCTGACCGATGCTGAGTACATTTCCTGATTTCATGACGATAATATTTTCTTTATCCCATCCCATATTGGCAACCAGGTCGGCCTGGGCCTTAAGATGTCTGAATTCTCCGTGTACAGGAATGGAGTACTTCGGTTTGACAAGAGAATAGAGCAGTTTTATCTCTTCCTGGCAGGCATGTCCGGAAACATGCGTATCCTGGAAAATGATATTGGCTCCCTGCAGAGCCAGCTCATTCATGACCTTCGACACGGCTTTTTCATTTCCGGGTATCGGGCTTGAGCTGAAAACAACCACGTCGCTTGGCTTGATTTTTACTTTTTTATGGATAGACGCAGCCATCCTCGAGAGGGCCGCCATGGATTCGCCCTGGCTACCTGTGGTAATTAGCACCAGCTGCTCATCCGTATAGTTTTTCATTTCTTCCGTTTTGATCAGGGTATTTTCAGGAATCTGCAGATATCCCAATTCATCCGCAACCGTAATAATATTCACCATGCTTCTGCCTTCCAGCACGACTTTGCGTCCAAACTTATGGGCAGAATTAATAATCTGCTGCACTCTGTCTACGTTTGATGCGAAGGTAGCGATAATAAGCCTATGGCTTGCATGTTCTGTAAATATATTGTCAAAAGTCTTGCCTACCGTCTTTTCAGACATAGTAAATCCAGGCCGCAGCGCATTGGTGCTGTCGCACATCATAGCCAGCACACCTTTTCTTCCCAGATCGGCAAACTTCGCCAGATCCATCACATCCCCAAAAACGGGCGTGTAATCAATCTTAAAGTCACCGGTATGGACAATCACTCCGGCAGGAGTATGTATTGCAAGAGCTGAAGCGTCGCCGATGCTGTGGTTGACACGGATGAATTCGATCCTGAACGCACCCAGATTGATAGACTGCCCATATTTAATCACTTTCTTTTTCACAGGCTTCAGCGGATGCTCCTTCAGTTTCCCTTCGATGATGCCCATGGTCAGTCTAGTGGCATATATCGGGGCATTTATCTCCTTTAATACATAGGGGAGGGCACCGATATGATCCTCATGTCCGTGTGTGATCACGAAGCCTTTTATCTTGCTTCTGTTTTCCTGCAGATATGTGATATCCGGAACAACAAGATCGATTCCCAGCATATCGTCATCCGGGAAGGCAAGCCCGCAGTCCACAATAATAATACTGTCCTCGTATTCGATGACAGTAATGTTCATCCCGATATCCTCAAGTCCTCCTAATGGGATAATCTTAATATTCTCTTTTTTGTCTATTGCCAAAATAGCACCTCCATTATTACATATATCCGTTCAAAATCTATATTATAAATGTTTTTCACTGCATGCCCTGCAGTATCCATACAATTTCACTTCATGGTCAACTACCTCGAATCCGGTGGTCTTTCGAATATTATCTTCCAGATTTTCCAGAAGATCATCCGCAAAAGATACAATATCTCCGCAATCAAGGCATATTAAATGATGATGATGGTGTCCTGAGAGTTTGTCCTTTTCTTCGGCAATCTCATAACGGATAGATCCATCATCTAATGTAATCCTGTCTATTAAATTCATATCCAGCAGCAGCTGTACTGTTCTGTATACTGTAGCCAGCCCGATATCCGGACTCATAGCCTTGACCAGCTCATATAGCTCTTCCGTGGTCAGATGCTTTCCCCGGTTTAAATCCAGGACTTCCAGCACTGCCACACGCTGACTTGTCACCTTGAGACCTTTTTCCTTAAGCTGGTCCTTGAAATTTTCCTGATTCACGACAATTCGTCCTTATCTCGTAATCTCGGTATCTTCTAGAAGCTCCGCAAATATATCGGATACATATTTTAATTCGGCATCATCTTCCACAAACTCATAGACAGCCTCTTCCTCTTCCGGGCAGGATAAATCCTTCAGAATATACGCCTCGGCTTCTTCGCCATCATCCTCTGATTCTGTCACAAGAAGGTACTCCATGTTGTTGACTCTGGTCTGTTCAATTACAAACATCTCTATTTCTTCTCCGGTAATAGAATCCGTAAATTTAATTTTTTCGTTCATCTTTATTTCCTCCAGTAAAATCCATATATCCCTTCAGGATGATGGCAGCCGCAATCTGATCCACGTACCGGTCCATATCCTTCCCTTTAACACCAGCATCGCTCATCAGCTGCCTGGCCTCTACGGTAGTGAGTCTTTCATCCCAGGTAACAACTTCCAATCCGGTCCTGCGCTCCAGCATTACTTTGAATTCAAGTGTTTTTTCTGCTCTCTCCCCAATGGAATCATCCATGTTTTTAGGCAGTCCCAGCACGATAAGTTCTACATTATATTCTCTGATGATCTCTTCCAGACGTGCAAGCGTCCTCCGCAATTTATTTTCTGAATCACGGCGTACAGTCTCCAGGCTCTGGGCGGTAAGTCCCAGGGCATCCGAAATAGCCACTCCCACTGTCTTTGAGCCGAAGTCCAGCCCCATTATCCTTTTCACACTGTTCATCTATGAGCGTTTACCCTCTAATTTGTTGTCAATATAATACCGGAGGGCCTCCTCAATCAACTCGTCACGCTCAACTTTCATAATCAGGCTTCTGGCATTATTATGACTTGTGATGTAGGTCGGGTCACCCGACATTATATATCCCACAATCTGGTTTACCGGATTATATCCTTTTTCCTTAAGGGCGGCATACACAAGCTCCATCACTTCGGCGACCTTGATCTGCTGATCCTGAGTCACCTTAAAATATTGGGTATTTGACAAATCATTCATAATTTCACGTCCTCGCACAGCATCATAAGTAAATGCTTCTGTTTCCTTATTCTAAACTACATTTTTAAATTCGGCAAGTAGTATTTCTCCGCTCTTTGGACCGCAGATTCTGGCAGATACAATTTCGTTTAAAAGTCCGTCCCCGTATTCGACAGCAGCCCTTATATATTCCCCGGTATAGCCTGACAGGTACTTTTTCCCGTTTACAATAACCTCTTCCTCCAATAGGATTTCCACCTCGCGGTTTTGGAAGGTTTCTTTATATTCTCTGGACATATCTGCCGCAAGTTCAATCAGGACAGTACTCCGATGGGTTTTGTCCGAAGCCGTCACCTGGTTTTTCATGGCTGCAGCCTTGGTTCCCTGCCTTCTGGAATATTTAAACACATGTACATCAGAAAAGCGGACTTTGTCCAGGAAGGCTCGCGTCTCCTCGAATTCTTCTTCTGTCTCTCCCGGAAAACCGGCGATGATATCTGTTGTTATCCCCGGATTGTCAAAATATTTTCTTAGAATTCCACATTTTTCATAATATTCTCCTGTGGAATACTTCCGATTCATCCTCCCTAGAATTTCATCCGAACCGCTCTGAAGGGATAAATGAAAATGGGGACAAATCTGGGGAATCCGGCATAAAGACTGTGCAAAATCTTCTGTAATGATTCTCGGCTCCAGGGAGCCCAGGCGGATTCTTCTTATCCCATTGATGCGGGCAATCTCGCGGATTACGTCGATAAGGGTTGTTCCATCTTCAAAGTCGGTGCCGTAGGAGCTCAGATGTATCCCGTTTAAGATAACTTCCTTGTATCCTTTTGCAGCGAGAGTTTCGACTTCTTTTACCACGTCCTGGATGCTTCTGCTTCTTACCCGTCCCCTTGCGTAGGGAATGATGCAGTACGAACAGAATTGATTGCACCCGTCCTGTATTTTTATGTTAATTCTTGTACATTCATTATCACCGGGAATATGAAGTTCTTCATATTCCTGAGTAGTGTTGATGTCGATGATGGCATCATCGTCCTGCCTGCCCTCCAGATGATTTCCTATGATAGACACAAGGTCCTTTTTTCTGTTATTTCCGATAAGTATGTCTACAGAAGCATCCTCCTGCAGCTGATCAGCCGCCGCCTGAACATAGCAGCCTGCTGCCACAACCAGGGCCTCCGGATTCATCTTCTTTGCCCTGTGCAGCATCTGCCTGGATTTTCTGTCTGCTATGTTGGTAACGGTGCAGGTATTTATAATGTATACATCGGCCATTTCATCAAAGGGCACGATTTCATATCCGTTATTTTCCAGGTCCTGCTTCATTGCCTCTGTTTCATAGGCATTTACCTTGCAACCCAAATTGTGCAATGCGGCTTTCATCACTTTAACTCCTGTCTTTCCCGTTACAACGATTGACATTTTCGTTATATATGGGTAGTATTTATTCTATAGAAACAATAATCGGAAATTTTTCAGGAAAGAGGATACTTTATGAAAAAAGTTCAAATAACCTTAAATTCCGTGGACCGGGTAAAGTCCTTCGTCAACTCCATCGCTGAGTATGATTCCGACTTTGACCTGGTAAGCGGCAGATATATTATCGATGCCAAATCCGTCATGGGGATATTCAGTCTGGATCTTTCCAAAGACCTTGATCTGGTCATCCATGATGATTCACAGATGGATCAGATCATTGAATCCATTTCTCCTTACATTACCCAGGAATGATTTCGATATTTTCCGCCGTACGTATAGCTTCATCCACAAGTCCGGTGATTTTTTCTTCCAGCCTGGTTTCGGATTTTTTGATTATATTGAGGTTTGGTTTTGTGACCGGATGTTTTGCTACAAAAATGGTGCAGCAGTCCTCATAAGGGAGGATTGATGTCTCATAGGTATCAATCCTGAGGGCAATATCCACAATATCCTGCTTATCAAAGGCAATCAGCGGTCTGTATACAGGCATGGTGCATACTTCGTTGGTAGCGGCCAGGCTCTTCATGGTCTGGCTGGCAACCTGGCCTATGCTTTCTCCTGTTATCAGTCCCAGACATCCCTGTTCCTTTGCGAAATGTTCCGCAATACGCATCATATAGCGCCTCATGATGATGGTCAGCTCATCATGGGGGCATTTTTCATATATGTACAGCTGTATGTCCGTGAAATTAACCACTTTCAGGTTTATCGGACCGGTATAAGCCGCAACCTTTGCAGCCAGATCAACTACCTTCTGCTTGGCCCTTTCACTAGTGTAGGGCGGAGCGTGAAAATATACTGCATCAATCCGGACTCCTCTTTTGGAAATCATATACCCTGCAACCGGACTGTCGATTCCTCCGGATAGCAGAAGCATGGCTGAGCCAGCTGTGCCTACGGGCATTCCACCCGGTCCGGGAATTATGATGCTGTATATATTTATCATCTCACGGATTTCCACATTCAATAGAATATCCGGCGCATGCACATCCACTTTTATTTCCGGAAAAGCCTCCAGTATGGCCCCCCCCAGCTTTCTGTTTATCTCCATGGAATCAATGGGATAATTCTTTCTGGCTCTCCTGGCCTGGACCTTGAAGGTTTTGTTTTTGTCTGGATATACTTTATCCAGATATTCCAGCACCTCACGGGTCAGCTCTTCAAATCCGTTGTCTTCAACCTGAAGAACCGGGCATATACCTGCGATACCAAAGACACGTTTCAGACATGCAACGGTTTCCTCGTAGTCGAAATCACTTTCCACATCCACATATATCCTGCCGGAAGTCTTATAAACTCTGAATTTTCCTTCCAATGCATCCAACATGAGACGGATATTTCCGACGAGTGCATCTTCAAACAGATAACGATTCCTTCCCTTTATACCAATTTCGGCATATTTTATTAAAAATGATTTAAACATGGTTACCTCTTTCTATATAAGCGCAGCTTTGGCAGCAGCTGGGTCAACGTCTCTATGGTATAGTCCAGCTCTTCCTCTGCCGTCTCATAACTCAGGCTGAAGCGGAGCGTGTTATCCAAAAGGTCCTTTGGTACGCCGATTGCCTGCAGCGTTGCGCTGGATGCTTTTTTATGAGAGTTGCAGGCAGAACCGGAGGAAACATAAATCTCTTTTTCTTCTAATGCATGCAGAAGCACTTCGCTTTTGACTCCTGCAAAGCCGGCACTGATGATATGTGGGGCGAAGCAGCCTTCATTTTTAGAAAAAACCGTCACATCCTCCAGTTTTTCCAGATGGCTTATGAAATCTCTTTTCATCTGGGACAGCCTTTGGGTTTTTTCGTCCAGATTATCATATGCCATTTTAACAGCTTCACCGAATCCGGCTATCCCCGGAACATTTTCCGTCCCGGAGCGCAGACCGTCCTGCTGGTTTCCGCCGTAAAACAAGGGCTTAATCTTGATCCGGCTGTTCACATACAGCATCCCGGCTCCTTTGGGTCCATGCAGCTTATGGGCGCTGGCCGACAACAGGTCAATCCCTTCTTTCTGGGGGAAGATCCTGCACTTGCCAAAAGCCTGTACTGCATCCGAATGAATGACCGTTTTCGGGTTTTTCCTTCTGATGATTTCGCTTATTTCCGAAAAAGGCTGCAGGGATCCGATTTCATTATTTACATACATAATGGACACCAGGATCGTATTATCCGTAACGGCTTCCTCAAGCTTATCAAGAAGGACAACACCATTTTTGTCCACCGGAAGGTATGTGACCTCAAAGCCTTCTTCTTCCAGGAATTTGCAGGCATTCAGCACCGAAGGATGCTCAATGCGGGTTGTGATGATGTGGTTCCCCGCCCGCTTGTTCGCCATTGCTGTTCCGATGACAGCCAGATTATTGGATTCAGTTCCTCCCGATGTGAAGAAGATTTCTTTTTCCCTGACTTTCAGCTGTCCTGCCATGATGCCTTTAGCCGTTTTAATGTATTTTTCGGCCTCCAGGCCCTTTGCGTGCAGACTCGACGGATTTCCGTAATGAACGTGCATGACCCTTGTCATGATCTCTGTGACATTTTCAAAAACCTGGGTTGTTGCCGAATTATCCAGATAAGCTTCCATTGTATCCCCTATTTTTCCATGTTGAACATAAGTATGGACAATACTGCCATTCCGGCTGTTTCTGTCCTGAGTATTCTTTTTCCAAGTGAAATCTGCTTTACACCGCACCCATCTGCCTGGATAATTTCATCTCCGTCAAACCCGCCTTCCGGTCCGATAAAGATCCCCACAGACATCCCATTCTCAATTTGGGCAAATATTGTCCGGGTTGCGTTCATATCCTTGAAATTTTCATAAGGAATGATATTTATGGAAAAATCCCCGGCATAAGCAAGCGCCTCCTTAAAAGTCATGAAGGAATTTACCTTTGGTATGATCTCCCTGCCTGACTGTTTTGCAGCACTTTCCGAGATTGCGTTATATCTTTTCAATTTTGCTTCACGCTTTTTTTCATCCAGTTTTACGACCGATCTTTTTGTAAAAACCGGAATTATTTCATAGACTCCCAGCTCCACGGCCTTTTGGATGATCAGCTCCATTTTATCCGATTTTGGTACTCCCTGAAACAGATAAAATCTTGCTCCTGGTTCGTTACCTACGCCGCCGTTTTCAAGAATGTCCGCTACAATCCTGTCATTTTCCAGACTGCGGATCCTGCACTTATAGTTTCCGCCTGTGCCGTCACTGATGAGGATTTCTTCCCCCAGAGACATGCGCAGCACGTTCCGGATATGGTTTACATCCGGTCCGGTCAACGTTATTTCTTTTTCTTTAACCTGTCCGGAATCCACAAAAAAATGGTACATTATGCGTCCTTCCTATCGTATGATTTTTCTGGCGGTCATGGAAATCCAGTCGCCCTCTTCCGTCCTGTCCATGATCTCAAATTTCCCCGTTTCATCCAGAGCCCTGCGTATAGCTGGCTCCTGGGTATCAAGCATCCCGGAGATAATATATATGCCTCCCGGCTTCAGATGGTCTGCCACAAACGGAGTCAGCGGGACGATGACGACAGCCAGAATATTTGCAACCACAATATCGTAGCACTCATACCCTATTGTGTCCCGAATTTCCCGGCTGCTGATCATGTCCCCCTGGAGGAGTCGGATCGTTCCGGCTTCAATCCCGTTTATCCGGACATTTTCCACTGCCGCTTCCACAGCATCCTCTTCTATGTCTATGCCGGTAATCTGTCCTGCTCCCAGTTTCGCCGCAACGACTGAAAGGATGCCGCTTCCGCATCCTACATCCAATATGGCATCTCCCGTCCTCACGTGCTTTTTCAGCTGGCGGATACATAACCTTGTGGTCTCATGCTTTCCAGTTCCGAAAGAAGTTCCGGGATCAATGCTGATCAGCATCTTACCTTCGGTTTCCACGCCTGTCTTTTCCCACGCCGGTTTGATTATCATATCATCAACATTAAATGATTTAAAGTATTTTTTCCAGTTATTTACCCATTCTGTATCTTCTGTCACGGACACGGAAATGGCCGCATCCCCAATATCCACAAACTCACGGATTCCGTCCAGATTCCGCGAAAGCTCTGACAGAATGTCCGGATCGGCATTTTCCTCCAGGTAGAAAATCACCTGCACCTCTTCTGATTCTCCGTTCTCAAGAATTTCCAGACCCTCAATTCCCAGTTCCATAAATATGCCGCTGACTAAGTCAACGGCATATGATTTCGTTTTTAAAGCATATTTATTCCACTTCAAAACACAACCTCATTTTCTCTTCTAATTGTCGAAGTTCTCTTTCAGTTTATCCCTGAAGCCCTTCTTTTTACCGCTTTTTTCATCTTTGGCGGCTGTAACGGTTTCTTCCTGCACTTCCACAGTTCCACCCATGGTCTTATCGAATCCCAGCAATGCCTCTTTTTGCTCACTGCTCAGTTTTCTCGGTACCTGAACGACCAGGGTCACATAATGGTCCCCGCGGACATTTTTATTCCGGAGAGTCGGAACACCCTTGCCTTTCAGCCTTACCTTTGTATCTGTCTGGGTTCCCGGACTGATTTTAAACAGAACGTCCCCATCTATCGTTTTTATTTTTATGTCGCCGCCAATTGCCGCCTGTGCAAAGGAGATAGGTGATGTGGAAAACAGATCAAAACCTTGCCTCTGGAATAAAGGATGCCTCGAAACAACCACTTCCACGAGAAGATCTCCTCTCGGACCGCCTTGAGATCCCGGCTCGCCCTTGTCACGGATTCGAATGCTTTGTCCGTCGTCAATGCCTGCAGGCACAGATACCTGTATCCTTTTCTTCGCGCTTTTATAGCCGGTTCCGTGGCAGTCCGTGCATTTTTCCTTGACTACCTTACCGGTGCCGTTGCACTCTGGGCATGTCTGCACGTTACGGACAGTTCCAAAAATCGACTGCTGTTCATACATTATCTGTCCCTGACCCTGGCATTTGCTGCAGGTCACCGGCTGCGTCCCCGGTTTAGCTCCGGTTCCATGACAGGTCGGGCACTCTTCTTTTAAAATAAGCTCGATTTCTTTTTCGCATCCGAAGACAGCCTCTTCAAAAGTTATCCGGATAGATGCCCTGATGTTGGCTCCTCTTTGCGGACCGTTATTCGCCCTGCGGTTTCTGCCGCCCCCAAAGAAATCGCCGAATATATCGCCGAATATATCGCCCATGTCACCCGAATTGAAATCAAAGCCTCCACCGCCGGCACCGCCGCCTCCGTTGAATGCCGAGTGTCCGAACTGGTCATATTGCTTTTTCTTTTCCGGATCGCTTAGCACGGAATAGGCTTCCGCAGCCTCCTTGAATTTCACTTCCGCCTGCTCGTCTCCCGGGTTACTGTCTGGGTGATATTTTTTTGCTATTTTTCTGTATGCTTTTTTCAGGGCATCGTCGGTTGCATTTCTGTCAACGCCGAGTACCTCATAATAATCTCTTTTTTCTGCCATTTCTATCACCTTTCAACCAAATACACCGAAATATGGAAACACTTTTCAATGTTCCCATATTTCCGGTCTGTATCCATGTATTAATCTGTCTGGTTTATTCTATACTTCTTTGTAATCCCCGTCAACTACATCATCTGATGCACTGTCGGAAGAAGTGTAGGATTCTCCGCCAGCTCCTCCCTCAGGAGTCGGATTGGACTGCTCATACATCTTTGCAAAAAGGTTCTGCGCGCCAGTCATCAGTTTCTCCTGTGCCGCCTTAATATCTGCAACTTCCTGGTCTGACATGTCATCCGGATTGGTCTTGCCGATAATTTCCTTTAATGCATTCAGGTCTGTTTCCACGGCTGCTTTTTCAGTTGCATCCAGCTTTTCGCCAACTTCGCCTAATGCTTTCTCAACCTGGAATACCATAGAGTCTGCATCGTTGCGTGTGTCGATAGCTTCCTTACGCTTTTTGTCCTGTGCCTCGAATTCGGTTGCTTCTCTTACTGCTTTTTCAATGTCTGATTCGGACATGTTTGATCCAGCAGTAATGGTGATTCTCTGCTCTTTTCCAGTGCCAAGATCTTTAGCAGATACATTTACAATACCATTTGCATCGATGTCGAAGGTTACTTCAACCTGAGGAACTCCTCTTCTTGCCGGCGGAATTCCATCCAGTCTGAACTGTCCAAGGGATTTATTATCTTTCGCGAACTGACGCTCACCCTGTACTACGTTTATATCAACAGCCGTTTGGTTATCTGCAGCTGTGGAGAAAATCTGGCTTTTTTTGGTTGGAATTGTAGTATTTCTTTCAATCAGTCTGGTTGCGATACCACCCATGGTCTCGATGCTCAGTGACAGCGGGGTAACATCCAGAAGAAGAATATCCCCTGCTCCAGCGTCTCCGGCAAGTTTTCCACCCTGAATGGATGCACCGATTGCAACGCACTCGTCTGGATTCAGGTTCTTGGATGGTTCCATTCCGGTCAGCTGTTTAACTTTTTCCTGAACAGAAATCATACGTGTGGATCCGCCTACCAGAAGTACTTTGCCCAAATCGGAAGAAGCAAGTCCGGCATCCTTCAGTGCACGCTGTACAGGCTCTACTGTTCTGGCCACCAGGTCGTTGGTGAGCTCATCAAATTTCGCCCTTGTAAGCGTAACATCCAAATGTTTTGGTCCTTCGCTTGTTGCTGTGATGAAAGGAAGATTGATATTTGTGGTGGTTGCTGCGGAAAGCTCTTTTTTAGCCTTTTCAGCAGCTTCCTTCAGTCTCTGCATGGCCATCTTATCATTGGACAGATCCACGCCTTCGGATTTTTTAAACTCTGCAACCAGGTAATCGCTTACTCTCTGGTCGAAATCGTCTCCACCCAGCTTGTTGTCACCCGCTGTTGCAAGAACCTCAATAACACCGTCGCCGATTTCGATGATAGACACGTCGAATGTACCGCCGCCCAGATCATATACCATGATTTTCTGCTCATGTTCGTTATCCAGTCCGTAAGCAAGAGCTGCTGCAGTTGGCTCGTTGATGATTCTTTTTACTTCAAGTCCCGCAATTTTTCCGGCATCCTTTGTGGCCTGTCTCTGAGCATCATTAAAATATGCAGGTACTGTAATAACGGCTTCTGTTACTTTCTCCCCAAGGTATGCTTCTGCATCTGCCTTGATTTTCTGAAGAATCATGGCTGAAATTTCCTGTGGAGAATATTTTTTATCATCGATAGCTACTTTGTAATCTGTTCCCATGTGTCTCTTAATGGATGAGATCGTTCTCTCCGGATTTGTTACCGCCTGGCGTTTTGCCGGCTCGCCTACAAGTCTTTCACCAGTTTTGGTGAATGCTACTACAGATGGTGTTGTTCTTATGCCTTCTGCGTTTGCAATAACTACCGGTTTTCCGCCTTCCATTACTGCCAGACAAGAGTTAGTAGTTCCTAAATCGATTCCTATTATTTTTCCCATTTTTATTCCTCCTAAGAATATTGACTGTTAGTTTGCGACTTTTACCATGCTGTAGCGGACTACGCTGTCACGGTAGGTGTATCCCTTTTGGAACTCTTCGACAACCACATTGGCTCCGACGCTCTCATCTTCCACATGCATAACCGCATTGTGGAAATCCGGGTTGAATTCTTTATTCAAAGCCTCTATTGGCATGACTCCAAGATCTGTGATGCTCTGCATAAGCTGTTTGTAAACCATGTCCATCCCCTGTGCGAAAGGCTCTTTAACCTCTTCCTCCGACAGGGTCAGTAAACCTCTCTCAAAACCGTCTATCACGGGAAGAAGTTTTTCGATGACCTTCTTCGCTCCCACGTCATACATGGCTGCCTTTTCTTTCTCCGTACGTTTCCGGAAGTTCTCAAACTCGGCCATGTTTCTCTTCAGCTTATCCGTAAGCTCTTCTACCTGCTGTTCATGTTTGTCTTTTTTTATTTTTTTGCTTTTTTTCGTGGATGATTCATCGTGGCAGCTGTCCTCTTCCGTGTTTTCTTCCCCGGCCGGCACTTCTTCTGTCTTCACTGTGTCCTCCTGGATAGTAATTTCCTGGTCTGTGTCTGCCTCTTCCAGGTTTTTATTTTCCGTGTTCATATTCTGCTTTTCCTCCATAATGATATTTCCCACCTTCCATCAGTTTTTCCTGAATGCATTATCAAGCTGGGTCTTGACCTTATTTAAAGCCTCTACGACTTTCTCGTAGTCCATCCTTTTGGGTCCGATAATTCCTATAGTCCCCTGTACGCCTTCTTCAATCTCGTAAGTTGCTGTCACCACGCTGCAGTCCTGCATATTTTTCACTGTCAGTTCCTGCCCTATGTAAATCTGAATCCCTGTATTTCTTTCAGGGTTCAGCTGCTCCGCAATCAGATTGGTCAACATTTTCTTTTCTTCCAAGGTATAGATCAGCTCACTGGCTTTTTCCCTGTCGCTGAGCTCTGGATATTTAAATATGTTCGTTGCTCCTGAGGTATATACCTCCAGATCTTCCGAGGACGTAATGGCATCCGAAATGGCTGTCATAATATCTCTGATCAATTCACCGTGCTCACCTGCCTGGGCATTCAGTTTCGAAAAGATGCCCAGATTGATTTCTTCTATGCAAAGCCCCGTAAGGCTGGTATTCAGAAGAATATTGAATTTTAGCAGTTCTTCCTTGCTTAAATCCTTTTCAATACCAAAAAATCTGTTCTTGACAATGTTTCCGTCCAGTACAATGATGCAAAGCAACTTCCCCGGCTCCAGCATGGAAAGCTGGATAAACTTCAGCCGGCATTTTTTATGGTGCGGACTCGTAATCAGCGATGCATAATTCGTATTGTTCGCCAGGGATTTGGCTATATTTTGAAGGAGTTCCTCCACTTTATCAACCTTTTCATGCAGAAGATTCTCCAGTTCATTTACTTCCTGTTCCCTCTTCTCCAACTGATTCCGCTTATCCAGAAGCATGTAGTCCACATAGGTCCGATATCCCTTATCAGAAGGAATACGGCCTGCCGAAGTGTATGGCTGAACAATATAACCCATTTCTTCCAGGTCCGCCATTTCGTTGCGGATTGTTGCCGAACTCAGGTTTAAATCTGTATATTTAGAAATTGTCCTGGAACCAACCGGTTCACCGGTCTCAAGATATGTGAGGATGATGGCATCCAATATCTTCATTTTCCTATCGTCTAACTCCAATTCTTCACTTCCTCAATTAATATATACAGTTGCGGTTGCCAGGTTCCTCTGTTAGCACTCATTGATGTAGAGTGCTAACATTGTTATACTTAAGATAGCACTTGCAATTATTTTTGTCAACACCCATTTTGAAAATGATGCAGACTCTTCAATCAATATACTTTATACGTTTTTTATGTTAAAATGTATCCGAAAATCAATAGAATCAGGAGGACCGTTATGACAAAAGAGGATTATATAAAAAGGATAAACGAAACCGGAACATTCATCCGCCACAATCACATGCGTATAACCGATGTAGGGGAAGATTATGCCCAGGGCGAAATGGAGCTTACGGACCATCTGCTGAACCATTACTCGTCCGTGCATGGAGGAGCTCTTTTCGCCCTGGCTGACACGGTAGCGGGAGTGGCCGCAACAAGCAGAAAAACGGTCTGCGTCACTCTGAGCGCCAATATCAATTACTTCAAAGGGGCATCTTCTGGGAAAATCACGGCTACCGCAAAGATGGCCAGCCGGACAAGCCGGACGGCCATCTTCGAGGTGGAGCTCACCAACGAAAAAGGGGAACTCCTTGCCAAATCCATATATACATATTACGACACAAAGAAGCCTTTCGAACGGGGCCATGCCCTATCGGAATAAATTTTCCGCACATGCCCTTGCCAGGTTATGCAGGGTACTGCAATCCAGCATCTTACAATAAGGAAGAAATGCATTGACCGTTTTCATGTGTTTCCATTTACTTTTAGGAATCGGATTCAGCCATATGATTTCTTCCACATTTCTGTATATTTTGCGCATTGCGTTCTCTGCTTTGGCACTTCCGGTGGTCTTTGTATCGCTGATGACCAGAAGAACTGTATTGCGGGTAAGAGTTGACGGTTTCTGCCCGCCCAGTTTTTCCAGGGCATTCCCTATATCTGTCCCCTTCCCCCACAATCCGCTTTTTCTGACGTTGCTTTCGAATATTTCCATCCGATCCATGTCCATCGGTCGCACGCGGACAAACCCCTCCGAAAACATATAGGTTTCCGAAAAACCCGAAATGTCATTCATGGATTTCACAAAACGCATGGCAAATTCCGAAAACTGCAGCATGGAAGAAGACACGTCACAGAGCATTACGATTTTCTTCTTGTTCCGGGGTCTTCTCTTGTATTCCAGGTTATAAAAGGAACCGCCCGTTTTCAGGCTTTCATGAATCGTCTTCCGGAAATCGAGACGTCCCCGCTTTCCCGAACGTTTATATTTCCTTGTGATTGCCCCATTGGTCTGGCGCACAAGAATCCGGATCAGGTTGATTGCCCTGGGAATCTCATTTTCCCTTATTTCGGAAATGTTCCTGTACAAAAGATCGTCTGCATTTTCGGGCACACGCACTGACTCGGAGCCATGCAGCGCATCCATTGTTATGCGCCGGTCTATGACCTTCTGTACATAACTGCTGCTCAGAGGAGCATACCGGTCGTTGTTTGTGGCCAGATTCAGATATTTCAGGACCTGTTCCCTGGATTCAGCAGACAGCCCGGTATATGCATCCATTATATTCTTTTCCAGTTCCATTGGTTTTTCAAGATGTTTGGAAAGATCTTCCCTGGCCGACTCCATCTTCTTTTCGTTTTCCAGCTCCATCGCTTTTTCACGGTGGACATTTTCTTCAAGCTGGCTCTCATTAATGAAAAAGTCGTCAAAAACCTCATTGAATGTTTTTTTCTCATTCTGGCTCTTAGCGAATATGCTGGCGAACGAAGTCCGTATGGTGTTTTCGTCTACGAGACCAAACTCCAGGATGAGTCTCGCTGCATCAATTACGTCCGCGATTCCCACAGGAATCCCTGCCAGTCTGAGCAGATTGCAGAAGACTGCCAGATTTTCAGTATATTTATTCTGCAAGCCAGCTATCATCATTTTGGACTTCCTCAATATCTTCATTGTTTTTCAGTACAAATCCCAGAGTTCTCAGTGCACTCGCCCTGTCGAGCCTTGAAACGCCCAGCGCCATCAGCGCTCCCAGCCAGTCGATGGATTCTGCTACGGAAGGTTTCTTGATTATATCCTCATTATCTCGCAGGGTTTTGACCGCCTCCGCCACCTCTCTGGCCAGACTCTTCTCCACATCAGGTACCTTCGCCTCCAGAATTCTGACTTCCTTCTCCACATCCGGATATTGGATATACAGATATGCACAGCGGCGCTTCAGTGCCTCGGAAAGCGGACGAGTGTTGTTGCTGGTCAGAACAACAAACGGTTTCGATTTGGCCTTTATTGTTCCCAGTTCCGGTATGGTGACCTGCATTTCCGACAGCACTTCCAGCAGCAGAGCTTCAAATTCTTCATCTGCCTTATCGATTTCATCTATCAGAAGGACGACCGGTTCTTCGCTGCGGATCGATTTCAGGAGCGGACGCTCCAGAAGATATTCCTTGCTGAACAGCGATCCTGTGAGCGCTTCCGGATCCTGGCCGCCTTCCTTCATGCGAATCTGGATGGACAGGAGCTGCTTCTGGTAGTTCCATTCATAGAGTGCCTTACTCTCATCGAGTCCTTCATGGCACTGCAGACGGATCAGCTCTCTGTTTCCAGCCTTTGCAAGCGCCTTTGCAACTTCTGTCTTTCCGACGCCGGCAGCTCCTTCAACCAGCAGGGGCCTCCCGAGGAGGTTAGCCACATAAAGCGTGGTAACCAGTTCCTCATCATAAATATATTTTTCCTCATCCATAATACGTTTTAGGTTTTCCATATCAAAATTCATCTGTCCCTGCCTCCAAAAAAGCCCATGGCAATGCCACGGGCCCTTAATTTATATTAGTAGTTCAGCGCTCTGATTTCAAAATATGCCATCTTATGCGCACATACAGGACAAACATCCGGTACTGTTTTTCCAACATGGATGTGCCCGCAATTGCGGCATTTCCAAACGACCACATCTTCTCTTGAAAACACCATGCCTTTTTCCAGGTTTTCAAGCAGTTTGAGGTATCTCTTCTCATGCTCGCTTTCCACTCCTGCTACACCCTCGAACAGTACAGCAATATCATCAAAGCCTTCTTCTTTTGCCGTAGCGGCAAATCCGGTATACATTTCCGTCCACTCATAGTGCTCTCCGGCTGCTGCTTCCTTAAGATTGACAGGAGTCGGCTGTATCCCATCATGAAGAAGCTTGAACCATAATTTTGCGTGTTCCTTTTCATTTCCGGATGTCTCTGTGAAAATGTCCGCAATCTGCTCGTATCCATCGCTTTTTGCCTGTGAGGCAAAGTATGCATATTTAATGGACGCCTGTGATTCACCTGCAAATGCAGTCTGAAGATTCGCTTCTGTTTTGGTGCCTTTAATTTTTCCCATAGTACGCTCTCCTTCTTTCATAAAAGTTCTCCACTGTATCTATAGAATACTTCAAATCCATGTCCATATCAAGTATTTTAAAGAATATCCGGACCGCTAGAGAAGATATCCGGCCATTACAAAATTGCTCAGATCCACACCCCTGGGCGTTAGCGCAATGACATCCTCCGACCGGAAAATAAGCCCTTCCATTTCCATCCGAAGGGTAATTTCCCCATATACTTCAAAAAAGTCCAGCCCAAAGCTTCGGTTGAAGCCGCTGATGGAAATGCCATCTGTCATCCTCAACCCTAGGAACATGTACTCCGACATCCTGTCCTCTATGGAAAGCACTGTCTTTTCTGTCTGAATACTGTCCGGCCGGTTTGAATTTTCCAAATAACGCTTCATGTCTGCCGTATTCTTATATCTGGTTTCCTGTATGAGGGACGACGCGCCAAGCCCGATCCCGAGATAGTCTTTCCTTGTCCAGCAGTCGATATTGTGCCTGCACGCAAAGCCCGACCGGGAAAAATTCGAAATCTCGTACTGATGGTACCCAAAATCCCGAAGGATTCCCTTAGTCATGTAGTACATTTCTCTTTCACATTCCTCATCCGGGAGGGACTCCAGCCCCTTTTTCCTCTCCGACAGAATTTTGCGAAAGAGGCCTGTTCCCTCCTCCACAATCAGGCCATAGGCTGAAATGTGCTGCGGACCCAGTCCGGCAACCTTCCTAAGCGTCTCCTCCCAGTCTTTCGTTTTCTGGTTCGGAAGCCCGCTCATCAGATCGACATTGATGTTGGAAAATCCGTTCTCCCGGAGAAGCTCATAGCTTTCCAGAAACATTCCATAGGTATGGATGCGCCCAAGGGCCATAAGTTCCGTATCATCTGCCGACTGGAGTCCCAGGCTGATGCGGTTTACGCCTGCTGCGCGCATGGCTTTCGCCTTGCTCTCATCCAGGGTTCCCGGATTGCACTCCACACTGAATTCAACGTCGACCATGATATGGAAAGAACTCCGGAGCGTCCAAAATATCTCCTCCAGCTGGAAAGCCTCCAGACAGGACGGAGTCCCGCCCCCGACAAATACACTGCTGACCGAAACATCTTCGTATTGCTTTCCCAATATCCGTATTTCGCTGAGCAGGGCTTCCACATAGCGTTCTCTGGTCCGGGAGGATGATACAAAGGATAGGAAATCACAATATTCACATTTTTGTATGCAAAAAGGGATATGTATATATATCCCCATCTGCCTGTTCTCTTTAATCTTCATCTAATTTTAATACGCTCATGAAAGCCTTCTGCGGGATCTCCACGTTGCCCACCAGACGCATCTTCTTCTTTCCTTCCTTCTGTTTTTCAAGAAGTTTCTTCTTTCTGGTTATATCGCCGCCATAGCATTTGGCAAGCACGTCCTTACGCATGGCTTTAACGGTCTCCCGGGCGATTACCTTTCCGCCGATTGCCGCCTGGATCGGAATCTCAAACATCTGCCTTGGAATTTCATCTTTCAGCTTTTCGCACATTTTTCTTCCCTTTTCATAGGCCATGGAAGTGTGCATAATGAAGGAAAGAGCATCCACCACATCCTTGTTGATCAGGACATCCAGTTTGACCAGCTCGGATCTTTCGTAGCCTTTAATTTCATAATCGAAGGAGGCATATCCCTTGGACCTGGATTTCAGGGCATCGAAAAAGTCATAGACAATTTCATTGAGGGGAAGTTCGTATTTCAAAAGAGCCCTGGTCGTTTCAATATATTCCATTCCCAGATATACTCCCCTCCGGTCCTGGCACAATGACATGATCGGGCCGATGAATTCTGTGGTAACCATAATTTCAGCGTGCACGATCGGTTCTTCCATGTATTCTATTTCTGTCTGAGGAGGAAGATTCGTAGGATTCGTCAGTTCAATCACACTTCCATCCGTCTTGTGTACTTTATATATAACACTGGGTGCCGTGGTAACAAGGTCAATGTTATATTCTCTTTCCAGTCTTTCCTGAATGATTTCCAGATGAAGAAGTCCCAGAAATCCGCACCGGAATCCAAAGCCGAGCGCTGTACTGGTCTCCGGTTCAAATACGAGAGCTGCATCATTAAGCTGGAGTTTTTCCAGGGCATCCCGCAGGTCGGGATATTTGGCCCCGTCTGCCGGATACATTCCGCAGAACACCATGGAATTCACTTTTTTATACCCCGGAAGAGCCTCCTTCGCAGGATTCTGGGCATCCGTTATCGTATCGCCGACACGGGTATCCTTGACATTTTTTATGCTGGCAGTTACATAACCTACAGTGCCTGCCGTCAGTTCCTCGCAGGGGATAAAGCAGCCCGGTCCGAAATATCCAACCTCCACCACCTGTGCATTTGCCCCCGTTGCCATCATCTTGATGGGGGTACCCGCTCTCACGGTTCCCTCCATGATCCTGCAGAATATAATGACACCTTTATATGAATCATAAATGCTGTCGAATATAAGGCCTTTCAGCGGCGCACTGCTGTCGCCTTCCGGAGCCGGTATCTTCGCCACGATCTGCTCAAGCACCTCTTCGATATTGATTCCGTTCTTGGCTGAAATCAGGGGAGCGCCCACCGCCTCGATGCCGATGACGTCCTCTATCTCGTGGATTACACGCTCCGGATCCGCACTGGGAAGGTCTATTTTATTGATGACCGGCACGACCTCCAGTTCATGATCCATTGCCATGTAAACATTTGCCAGCGTCTGGGCCTCGATACCCTGGGCGGCGTCCACGACCAGGACCGCGCCCTCACAGGCCGCCAATGCCCGGGAAACTTCATATGTAAAATCCACGTGCCCCGGGGTATCAATCAGGTTGAAGATATACTCTTCGCCATTATTTGCTTTGTAAACAGTACGGACAGTCTGAGCCTTGATTGTGATTCCACGTTCCCTCTCTATGTCCATGTTGTCCAGCACCTGCGCCTGCATTTCCCGGCTGGTAAGCAGACCCGTCTTTTCGATAATCCGGTCTGCAAGTGTGGATTTTCCATGATCTATATGTGCAATGATGCAAAAATTTCTTATGTGCTTCTGATTTATTGCTGCCATTCTTTCCTCCTGTACAGGGAATCTCGACTTGCTTCATCTGTCCCTATAAACTCAATCCATTATATCCAAATCCGAAGGATTGTGTCAACCGATGCATAACGGACAGGCTTCTTCTATTGATTAATTGGGTTTGTTGGTCTGGGACCCATCTTCCGCAGTTGTTGGCGACGTGGTTGTTGGCGACGTGGTTGTTGGCGACGTGGTTATTGGCTCAGTTGTTGTCTCCGAAGTTGGCTCAGTTGTTGTCTCCGAAGTTGTCTCCGAAGCTGCCTCTGTCGTCTCCGCTAAGGTCTCCGTCTTGCCTTCCGTATCCAGTTCACCGGTTGATCCATTGCTGACAGTTGCCTGTTCTACATCCGTCGGCCTGTCTATTTCCACACTCGCGGTCTCCTGCTCTCCGGCAGCATCCGTTGATGCCGCTGTTGTTTCCCCGGTACCCGAAACAACAGATCCATTTCCAGCCAGGGTTCCTATGAGTATGCTGATCAGAAGAATCAGTATAATTGCGCCGCCTGCCACCAGAAGTCTGTTCATTATTTTGTCGGAATTCCTGGGCGGACGGGGGTTCCTTCCGGCCGGGGGCCTTTCTTCAATCTCCAGCTGAAGGTCCCCCTCTTCATCACTCTCTTCACCCTGAAAAACGGTTTCCCCCTGCAGGTCCTTCAAAATGGAATCTATGTCAAAATCATCCTGATCGTGTCCTTCAAATTTCTTCACTAAGCCGCCTCCTTTTCTTTTATGCGCGTCTTCGCTTTTTTACCGTGTTTCATTATATCACACTGACGGCTTTTGTAAATAAAAAAAGGAGAGCATCCAGGATGCCCTCCCGTATCCAAAACTTATTTTGCTGTGATGTACCCCTGAGCGGCAAGCATCTCCGCGCACAGGACGGCGCCGCCAGCTGCACCGCGGACCGTGTTGTGGGACAGTCCCACAAACTTATAATCAAAGACCGTGTCTTCCCTGAGCCTTCCAAGAGAAACTCCCATACCGTTTTCAAAATCCCTGTCCAGTCTTGTCTGAGGTCTGTTTTCTTCTTCCATGTAACGCAGGTACTGCTTCGGTGCGCTTGGAAGCTTCAGTTCCTGTGGAAGAGCCTTAAAGTTGTTCCAGCGCTCAATCATAAGCTCTTTTTCCGGTTTTTTATCGAATGTGACAAAAACTGCGGACATATGTCCATCTTTAACCGGTACCCGCAGGCATTGTGCCGTAATGACCGGATCCTCAGCAGGAACGATCACTCCGTTTTCAATTCTTCCCCACAATCTCAAAGGTTCCTTCTCGCTCTTTTCTTCTTCTCCGCCGATATATGGAATTACGTTATCCAGCATTTCCGGCCAGTCCTGAAAAGTTTTTCCAGCTCCGGAAATCGCCTGGTACGTGGTAACAGCTACCGTTCTCGGTCCGAAATCCTTAAGGGCATTCAGGGCAGGCGTATAGCTCTGTATGGAACAGTTGGGTTTAACAGCCACAAATCCTCTTGTGGTCCCCAGGCGTTTTTTCTGAAATGCTATGACCTCGAAATGCTCCGGGTTGATTTCGGGAACAACCATCGGTACATCCGGTGTCCACCTGTGTGCGCTGTTGTTGGAAACCACAGGAATCTCCGCCTTCGCATATGCATCCTCGATCTCTTTGATTTCTTCCTTTGTCATATCCACTGCACTGAAAACAAAGTCGACTTTTTCTGCAACATCCTTCACTTCATTGATGTTTAAAACTGTCAGGTTTTTAACCGCTTCCGGCATTAGCACATCCATTTTCCAGCGCGGTCCCACGGCCTCCTCGTATGTCTTTCCTGCTGAACGTCCGCTTGCTGCAACAGATACCACTTCAAACCACGGATGGTTCTCCAGCAGAGTGATAAACCGCTGCCCTACCATGCCCGTCGCTCCTAATATTCCAACTTTTAATTTTTCGCTCATCTAGCTTCCCAAGCCTTTCCGCGTCTTTTGTTTTTCTACGGCGCACATTTGTCTTTATATTTCTAACTACTATAGCACACTTTTTAAAAATTGCAACCGATTTTTCGCAATTTTCCTATTCTTATCTCTGAATAATGCCATTCGTGCAGGTTTAGTGTGCCCCTCTTTTTTGGACAAACAAAAAAGCCTTTAAAATCAAGGCTTTCTCGTATTTCCGTCAAAGCTGGAAAAGGGACTCGAACCCTCGACCTATTGATTACGAATCAATTGCTCTACCAACTGAGCTATCCCAGCATGATAATTCTTCTTTGACAATGTTTATGAAATTAGTCCGGATCTCGTTCTTAAGCCGCTTGGCGGACATGCCCGTCTTCGCATATTCCACAAATCCGCCGGCCATGAACTGATGACCTCCGCCTCCGCCCAAACCGTTCAGGGCCGATTTTGTAATCTTGCCAGCATCCAGCTTCTGGTTCATGCTTCTGATGGACAACTTGATGCCTTCCTGCTTTGCCGAAAAAACGACAGAGAAATCGATTTCCTCCACAGTCAGCATAAAATCTGACACTAGTGCAATCAGCTTGTCCGGAGAATCATATCCCGTGTCTGCAAAACATATTTTACCATAAATCACAATATTTTCAATAGCATTTGTGTACGCGGATAAATCTTTCAGGTTCAGCGTGCTGTTTTCCAGGGAATGGATGATATCCAGGTCTGATTTATAGTACAGATAATAATGCATGTCCAGATCCAGTCTGGTCACTCCCCTGGTCAGGTTCGCCGTGTCTATTTTCAGGCCGTACAAAAGGGCCGTTGCCACATTCTGCGGCATTTCAATTGCATTTTCAGAATAATATTCTGCGATAATAGAAGAACAGGAACCCGTTCCCGGCCTGATATCCTCGAACACATAATCCAATCCATGATACATCGGATGATGGTCAATGCAGCTTATTTTCCCAAATACCCTGAATTCTGCATTTACATTGCCAATCTGGGCATCCACCAGAACCAGTTCACTGATATCATCCGTCAGCTTGACTTCCTTCAGGTTAAAAATACGTATGCCCAGGCTGTTAACCATGTTGCTGGTGTTGAATTTATCTACCTCACCTTTATAACAGATTGTGGAATCGATATTCTTAAGCTCTTTCAACAGAAATTGAAGGGCAAATGCGCTGGCAATAGAATCAGGATCTGGAAAATCATGCATCCCGATAATGATGTTATCTGTTTTTATACTGGAGAGAAGCTCTTCTAATCTATTCATATCACTCCTGATATAATATGTGTGGTAACTTCGAAATTATACATTATATTTTCTAATTATGCAATATTTATTTCCTCCTCAGACAGCCCGCAGATTGCCCTTATTCCGCAAGTTTGGTATAATGATTTCATTCTACCTTAAAGGAGCGCAAATGGTTTCGTATAAATTAAATTCCTTAAAAGCTTTTATGAACGATCTGCTGGCAGGAGATACATTCGATCGTTTCCAGATAACCGAAGCCAGCATCCAAACTGGCTGCACATTTACCATTGACGGCCATATCAATTCATCCTTCTATTCCTCCGAGGAATCCGAGGGACTTTCCGCGCGGCTGATTTCAACCTGGGAGACTGTCAAACCCTTCTGTTATATGGCAATGAAAGGCAAGAAACTGCCTGTCCGGTTCAAGATCATTCTGCTGGCTCCTGATGACCTGGCTCAGCTGCTGCTGTCGGAAAGCGGGCTTGCGATGGAGCTCTCGGAGATTAACGGCTTTTTCATGAACATCAAATATGAAGGAGGAGTGCTGGGTATAATTACCGGCACCTCCCTGAACACCTTCACTCTGGACAAGACCCTGGATAAATTATGGGACGGATATGTCCGCTCTTTACTCGAACCATACGATGTGGTATGATGTTTTTATTAGCACTCACGTTAAATGAGTGCTAATTTTTTCTTGACAATCTTTTGTACCGGAGATAAAATATTTTATAAAATGAATCTTAATCATATCAGAAAAAGGAGTGTTCTACATGGCAGGTAAACAAGGAAGTCTATCCATCAACAGCGAAAACATTTTTCCAATCATCAAGAAATGGCTATATTCGGATCACGACATATTCATCCGGGAACTTATTTCCAATGGCTCGGATGCCATAACCAAATTAAAGAAACTGGATGTTATCGGAGAGTATTCCATACCAGAGGGAAACGAATTCAAAATCAGGGTTATAGCTGATGCGGAAAACAAGACCCTCACATTCATCGATAACGGCATCGGAATGACAGCCGGCGAAGTTGATGAATATATCAACCAGATCGCCTTCTCAGGCGCGGAAGCATTCCTGGAACATTATAAAGGCAAAGCGGACGAGGAGCAGATTATCGGCCACTTCGGTTTAGGCTTTTATTCTGCCTTCATGGTGTCGGAAAAAGTGACCATCGATTCTCTTTCCTATAGAGAAGGCGCCGAAGCGGTTCACTGGGATTGCGACGGTTCCACGGAATACACAATGGACAAGGGCGACCGCACGGAAAGAGGAACTACAATAACCCTCTATCTGAATGAGGACAGTCTGGAGTTTGCAAACGAATACAGAGTACACGAAGTACTGGATAAATACTGTTCTTTCATGCCCGTGGAGATTTATCTGGAAAATCCAAACGCAGAACCCCACTACGACACAGTGGATCCTGATGAGGTAACCGAAAAGGATACGGTTATCGAAAACATTGTAATTCCGGCTGAGACCCAGGAAATCGAGAAAGAAGACGGCGCTAAAGAAACCATACAGGTGTCACCGGAAAAAAATCAGGTCAAGATTCTCAGACGCCCAGTCTCCATAAGCGATACAGCACCTCTCTGGACAAAGCATCCAAACGAATGCACCGAGGAGGAATATATCGCATTTTACAGAAAGGTTTTCTCCGATTATAAGAAGCCGCTGTTCTGGATCCACCTGAACATGGATTACCCCTTCAACCTGAAGGGCATCCTGTACTTCCCGAAAGTCAATAATCAGTATGAGTCCCTGGAGGGCACCATAAAGCTCTTCAATAACCAGGTGTTCATAGCTGATAACATAAAAGAGGTTATTCCTGAATTCCTTATGCTTCTCAAGGGTGTGATCGACTGTCCGGACCTTCCTCTGAACGTGTCCAGAAGCGCACTCCAAAATGACGGTTTTGTAAGAAAAATTTCCGATTACATCAGTAAAAAGGTAGCGGATAAGCTGACCGGAATGTGCAAGACCGAAAAAGACGAATACATTAAATACTGGGACGACATCAGTCCTTTCATCAAATTTGGCTGTCTGAAGGACGAGAAATTTGCTGAAAAGATCAACGACTGTATTTTATTCAAGAACCTGGACAACGAGTACCTGACCCTGAAAGAATGCCTGGAAAAGAACGAAGAGAAGCATAAAAATGTCATCTTCTACATTACCGATGAAGTGGCACAGAGCCAGTATATCAATATGTTCCGTGAAGAAAACATCGATGCCGTCCGGCTGACCCACAGCATCGACTCCGCCTTCATTACACAGCTGGAACACAAAAACGAAGATGTGAAATTCTTAAGAATCGACACTGCCCTGAATGAAAGCCTACGGGAGGAAATCCCCGATGCAGACAAAGAAGCCGCTGAAGCAGAAGAGGCTTCCCTGACAGAGCTTTTCCGTAAGGCCCTGGAAAACGAGAATCTGAACATAAAAATGGAATATCTGAAGAACAAAAACATATCTTCCATGATAACGGTTTCCGAGGAAAGCCACCGCATGCAGGAAATGTTCAAGATGTATGCCATGGATGGCATCGATGCCGGCATGTTCGGCGCAGAGGAAACCCTTGTGCTGAATGCAAACAACCAGCTGGTCAGATATATCCTGGCAAACAGAGACAGCGAGCATGTCGACCTGATCTGCAGACAGCTGTATGACCTGGCTGCCATCTCCAAAAAGCAGCTTACCCCTGAGGCAATGACGGAATTCATCGCCAGAAGCAATGAAATAATGATGTTGCTAACAAAGTAATTTATAGGTATAATTGTTAAAGCAAAATTATTATGAAATGAGGAAAGTCTATGAAATTATGGGGTGGCCGGTTCACTAAGGAAACCAATGAGTTAGTAAATGCCTTTAATGCATCGATTTCATTCGACCAGAGGTTTTACAGGCAGGATATCGAAGGAAGCATTGCCCATGCAACGGGTCTGGCTTCACACGGTATCATTTCCGCCGGAGAACGCGACGGGATTATCGACGGATTAAAGGGCATTTTATCAGATATAGACAGCGGCCGTCTGATAATTTCTGATGAATATGAAGATATCCACAGCTTTGTGGAAGCTACGCTGACCACGCGCATCGGGGAAACAGGCAAGAAACTGCATACAGGCCGGAGCCGGAATGATCAGGTTGCTCTTGATATGAAGCTATATATCCGGGATGAGATTTTAGAAATGGATTCTCTGCTGGCCGAGCTGCTGGAGACCATTATCGGGATTATGGAAAGCAACCTGGAAACCTACATGCCTGGTTTTACGCATCTGCAGAAGGCTCAGCCTTTGACCCTTGCCCATCACATGGGTGCATACTTTGAAATGTTCAAACGAGACAGACTGAGACTTAAGGATACCTATCACAGGATGAACCTCTCTCCCCTGGGCTCCGGTGCCCTGGCAGGCACTACATACCCTATTGACCGGAACGAGACGGCGTCTCTGCTGGGATTCGACGGTCCTACCCTTAACAGCATGGACTCTGTATCAGACCGGGATTATCTGCTCGAATTCCTGAGCGGCATGTCCATCATCATGATGCATCTGAGCCGTTTCTCTGAGGAAATCATTATCTGGAATTCCAATGAGTACCGATTTATAGAATTGGATGACGCATTCTCCACAGGAAGCAGTATCATGCCCCAGAAGAAAAATCCGGACATTGCCGAACTTGTTCGTGGAAAGACCGGACGCGTCTATGGGTCCCTTATGTCGCTGCTCACCACGATGAAAGCTCTTCCGCTGGCCTATAACAAGGATATGCAGGAAGATAAGGAACTGACTTTTGATGCCTTGGATACGACCAAAGCCTGCATCCGGCTTTTCAACGGAATGATAAAGACAATGGGCTTCAACAAAGACGTCATGCTGCGAAGTACCAAGGGCGGATTCACTAACGCAACGGATGCCGCTGATTACCTGGTCAATAAAGGCGTGGCGTTCAGAGATGCTCATGGCATCGTAGGAGAATTGGTTTTATTCTGCATCGAACACAAGAAAACTCTGGATGAAATGACCCTGGAAGAATACAAAGCTATCAGCCCTGTATTCGAGAAGGACATTTATGAAGCAATAAGCATTGAAACCTGTGTTAAGCGCCGTGAAACCCTTGGAGCCCCCGGAATCCAGTCTATGGGACACGTTATACGCATCAACCGGCAGTATCTGGAAGACAATAAATCTATCCGATAAATTGTAAACTGAAACGGGGTGTACTTCGCAACTGAAGTACACCCCGTTTTTATTATTTCCGGCAGAACGCCTTTAGCTCTTCCATTTTATCCATGCAGGCATCATAGCCGCAGTCGTACATGCCGTGAATCTTATCCATATTCTTTTCTATCCGTCCGAATTCCCGGGTGTTGTCCGGCGTAAAAACAAAAGCCCGGCCTTCCTTCTCCAGCTCAAACAGCTTTTTTCTCTGTGCATTGTACACATCCGGTCTGCTGTCCAAAGCCTTCAGGAACTGAGGATATTTTCTGTATTTCCAGTGAACGAGTCTCGTAAATTTCTCCGTGCCTTTTTCATACTCTCTTTCACGGGTCAGGATGGCTATGACTTTGTCACAGCCCTTGCCCATCGCTCTCTCGAATGGTATCGGGTCTGACAGCCCACCATCCATGCAGGGGTCTCCGTCCAGATAAATAATGGGAAACAGCAGCGGAAGCGCGCACGATGCACGCAATATCTGAAATTTATCGTCGTCGCATGGGATAGGCTTGTACATGGGGTCTCCTGTCTCCAGGTTGGTGACCACCGCCTCCACTTCCCCGGGAAATTCACGAAAAACATCCATATCAAAAGGTACAAGCTCGTTCGGTATTGTATCATAGGTGAAATCAAGGTTGAAATAAGATCTGTTTCCCTTTTTAAAAAGGTTTTTGAATCCCATATATCTCTTATCGTTAATAAAACGTTCGAATATCTCGAGAGTTCTTCCTACCTGTCTGGACGCATAATTGACCCCGTACCCGATACCTGCAGACACGCCTACAAGATAATCGGTCTGGACATCTTCTTCCATCATCGCATCCAGAACCCCACTGGAAAATATAAAACGGTTTGCACCACCCTCCAGTACCAGTCCGACTGCCATTTTCTCGCCTTCTTTCCCTTTAATCCTTCTTTATGTGAACTTCTACCGTTTCACTGGATAATTCAATGCCGTTGCCTTCCAGCACTTCCTTTACCTTCTCCGTAAGATAGGGCTTAACATTCCAGTAGTTCTGGGTACTGACCCATTTCCGGAATTCTATGACAACCCGGCTGGGTTCCAGTTCCTTTACGAAGACCTCTGAAGGCATGTCTATCCCCTCATCAACCGTTTCCATGAGGTTCCCAATTATTTCCTTCGCTTTCGCAATATCGGATGTATAACTGATTCCGATTACAATATCCAGTCTTCTTTGGTTAAAGGCCGTAGTATTGGTTATGCTGCTGTTTGCCAGGAGGCCGTTCGGCACGACAACCATCCGGTTGTCCGGGGTGACAAGGTGCGTGTAGAACAAATCTATCGTGCTCACCGAGCCCTCTTCTCCCCCGTCTCTCCGGATGTAGTCTCCCACCTTAAACGGCTTCAATATCAGTATGAGCACTCCGCCTGCAAAATTCGACAAGCTTCCCTGAAGAGCCAGACCAATCGCCAGGCCCGCCGATCCGATGACCGCGATAAAAGAGGCCGTCTGTATTCCGACCTGTCCGCATACTGCGATAATCAGTACCACATACAACACGGCCTTTATAAGGGAAATAAGAAATTTCCCAACCGTAACTTCCATTTTGGAGCGTTCAAAAATCTTTCTGGTCATTTTTACAATCAGCTTGATGACCTGCGTTCCTATGATAAATATTATAACCGCTACCAGGACGTTTATCCCAAAATCCAATAACTTTGGCAGGTAGCTCTCTATCTGATTAATAATGACGTTCACACTCCCAACGTTTCCTTAAATGCTTAAATACGATGTATGAATAATCCGCTTCTGAGCTTGGGCTCAAACCACGTGGATTTAGGAGGCATAAGCCTTCCGGCATCCGCCACGGAAAACAGTTCTTCTATCTGGGTAGGGTACATGGCAAAGGCAACCGTCATGTCCTCCTGGCACCTTTTCTCCAGTTCCTTAAGCCCGCGGATCCCTCCGATGAAATCGATTCTCTTGTCCGTCCGGGGATCCATTACACCCAGAACCGGAGCCAGAAGATGATTCTGAAGAATGGATACATCCAGACCTTCCACGGGATCTGTTGAAAGAAGATGCTTTTTCGCCGTCAGCTTATACCAGCTGCCCGCGAGGAACATTCCCACCACGCCTTTTGCAGGCGGCTGGAAAGGTTCTTTCCCCATTTCTTCCAGTTCGAAGTCCTCCGAGATGATTTCAAGAAATTCTTCCCGGGTGTGTCCGTTCAGATCTCGTACTGCCCGGTTATAATCCATTATCTTCAGCTGTTCATCCGGAAAAAGAACGGACAGGAAATAATTGAATTCCTCACCTCCGTCATAGTCCGGATTTTCCGCTCTTCTTTTCAATCCCACCTTTACGGCGGAAGCGGCTCTGTGGTGGCCGTCCGCTATGTATATGTCTGAAATTGCTCCAAATTGTTCCTTTATCGCAGCGATCCGTTCGGAAGCGTCCATTTTCCATACCCTGTGACCGATACCATCTTCAGACACAAAATCGTAAACCGGGCTCAGCTCCTTTGCCTCATCCACAATTTCGTTGATTTCCTGAACTGCACGGTATGCGAGGAAAATAGGTCCGGTCTGAGCCGAACAGGTATCCACATGCCTTATACGGTCAATTTCCTTGTCTTCTCTGGTATTCTCATGCTTCTTGATCCTATTGTTCAGGTAATCGTCAATAGAGGCACATGCCACGATTCCCGTCTGTCGTCTGTCTCCCATCTTCAATTCATACAAATAATAGCATTCTGCGTTATCTTCCACCAGGATGCCTTCTGCAATCATATTGTCCAGGATTTCTCTGGCCTTCAAATAGACTCTGTCATCATACGGTTCAACGCTGTCATCAAACTGGGTCTCAGCCCTGTCGATTTTCAGGAAAGAGAGTTCTTCTTTCGCTACAGCTTCTTTGGCTTCTTTTCTGTTATAGACATCATAAGGAAGAGCCGCAACCCTGCTTGCGGCATCCTTCCTTGGTCTTATGCATTTAAATGGTCTAATATTTGCCATATCAGTTTCCTTCCATTATCGAATCGTACGGGTTCTCTTCACGCCTTCAACAGCAGCTATCTGCTCCAGAAGGGACGGATATGTCGAACTGTCCAGGTCAAATACAGAATACGCGTACTCACCCTTACTCTTGTTGATCATGTCGGAAATATTGATGTTCTCTTTCGCAAATACTGCCGAAAACTGGCTGATCATATTCGGTTTGTTCAAATGATTGATCAGGATACGTTCTTCATTATTGGTGTCACCCAGATCACAGTTCGGATAATTTACAGAATTTGTTATGTTTCCATATTCCATGAAATCCATCAGCTGCTTAACTGCCATTACCGCACAGTTGTCTTCCGACTCTTCAGTGCTGGCTCCCAAATGAGGAATCGCCATGACGCCTTCCATATTTACCGTCTTCTGATTCGGGAAGTCAGTCACGTAGCGTTTTACCTTGCCGGACTTGAGGGCCGCTTCCATATCGTCATCATTAATCAGCGTATCTCTGGAGAAGTTCAGGATTATGATTCCATCCTTCATCATTTCCATTGTATCTTTGCAGATCATTCCCTTTGTTTCCGCTGTCGCAGGGATATGCACGCTTATGTAATCGCACTGGCGATATATTTCCTCCAGAGAATTTGCATGATGCACGTGTCTGGATAAATGCCATGCGCCTTTTACGGAAATGAACGGATCATATCCATAAACTTCCATTCCAAGACCGTTGCATGCATTGGCGACTCTTCCGCCGATTGCGCCGAGTCCGATTATGCCGATTTTCTTTCCAAAGACTTCATTTCCGACATACTTCTTCTTGCCTTTTTCAACTGCATTTGCCACATCCGAATCATCTTTGAGGGTTTTTACCCAGTTGGCACCATCCAGGATATTTCTGGAAGCCATGATGAGGGATGCTACGACCAGCTCTTTGACGCCGTTTGCGTTTGCTCCAGGTGTGTTAAATACTACAATTCCTTTTTTTGAGCATTCTTCAATCGGTATGTTGTTCACGCCAGCTCCCGCTCTGGCGATCGCCTTGATGTTGTCGCCTATTTCCAGGCAATGCATATCCGCACTTCTTACCAGAACCACATCGGCATCATCCATATTCTCCACTTCGACATAATCAGGAGTGAATAATTGCATTCCCACCTGGGCTATCGGATTTAAACATTTAACTTTGACCATCTTGTACTTCCTTCCGTTATTTATTCTCAGCCTCAAACTTGCTCATGAACTCTACGAGTTTCTCAACACCTTCAATCGGCATCGCGTTGTAAATGCTTGCACGCATTCCGCCGATTGTACGGTAGCCTTTAAGATTCACAAAGCCTGCTTTTGTGGCTTCCGCAATAAATTTTGCATCCAGGTCAGGTTTTCCGGTAACAAATGGAACGTTCATAAGAGAACGGGAATCTGGATCTGTTACTGTCGCGCTGAACATCTCGCTGCTGTCAAGATAGTCATACAGTATTCCCGCTTTTTTGATGTTGCGTCTCTTCATTTCTTCGAGGCCGCCAATGCTTTTCAGCCACTTGAATACCTTGCCGCAGATATAGATGCCGTATGAAGGCGGCGTATTGTACATGGAACCTGCATCAGAATGTGTCTTGAATTTCAACATGGTAGGTGTTCCAGGCAGTGTATCTTCCGTAATCAGATCTTCACGGATGATAACGATGACGACGCCGGCCGGACCAATGTTTTTCTGCACTCCACCATACATTATGGCATATTTGCTCACATCCGCAGGTTCAGACAGGAAGCAGGAAGAAACATCTGCTACCAGATCCTTTCCCTTGGTATTAGGAAGTGTTTTGAATTTTGTTCCGTAAATGGTATTGTTTTCGCAAATATATACGTAATCTGCATCCGGGCTTATTGGAAGATCCGAGCAGTCCGGGATATAGGTGAAGTTTTTGTCTTCTGAAGAGGCTATTACATTGGCCTGTCCGAATATTTTAGCTTCTTTGTATGCCTTTGTTGCCCATTGTCCAGTCAGGATATGATCCACAACTTTGTTCTTCATCAGGTTCATAGGAATCATGGCAAACTGCTGTGAAGCTCCGCCCTGAAGGAACAGCACTTTGTAATTATCCGGTATTTCCAGTAAATCCCTAAGATCCTGTTCTGCATCTGCAAGAATTTTTTCAAAGGTCTTAGATCGATGGCTCATCTCCATTACTGACATTCCTGAACCGCCGTAATCCAGCATTTCATCTGCTGCTTCTTTTAACACCTCTTCTGGCAAAACTGCCGGTCCTGCTGAAAAATTATAAACTCTGGCCATTTCTAAATCCTCCTTAAATTTTTATTTATTTGAATCCCTTTGCTTCAAGATCTTCCTCGGCAAACACTTCACTGATCGCCGTGTTGGGGGCAACCATCGGGAATACCTTGTCATCGGGATCAATCTGGCATTCGATCAGTACCGGTTCGTTCAAGGCAAGCGCCTTCCTGAGTACCGGTTCCACCTCTTCCCTTTTTGTAACTCTGTATCCTTTTGCTCCCATGGCTTCTGCCAGCTTCACAAAGTCCACTTTATCCTCAAGTGTCGTACAGGAATATCTCTTCCCGTAAAACAGATTCTGCCACTGTCTGACCATTCCCAGCACGCTGTTATTTATTACGACCTGGACAATCGGAATATCATAGCGTGTCGCTGTTGCAAGCTCATTCATATTCATACGGAAGCATCCGTCTCCGGCTATGTTGATTACAGGCTTATCCATGTTTCCAACCTTCGCTCCGATGCATGCTCCCAGTCCGAAGCCCATTGTACCCAGTCCTCCTGATGTAATAAGGGTGTGGGGATGCTTATATGTGTAATATTGGGCCGCCCACATCTGGTTCTGGCCAACTTCTGTCGTTATGATGGCATCGCCTTCAGTGATTTTACATAGTGTTTCGATTATGTAAGGTCCCGTAAGAATATCCTCCCTGTATTTAAGAGGAAATTCTTCCTTCATATCCAGTATGTGATTTGTCCACTCATCCCTGCTGGTGTATTCGATTTTTTTATTCAGGATAGAAAGGACTTCTTTCACATCCCCTGTAATGCTGGAAGCCGTTTTTATGTTTTTATTTATCTCAGCTCTGTCCACATCGATCTGCAGGATTTTGGCATGGCGAGCAAATCCCTTGGAATTGCCCACTACTCGGTCGCTGAATCTGACACCGATAGCAATCAGAAGATCACATTCAGAAACACCCAGATTGGATGTCTTCGTGCCGTGCATGCCAAGCATTCCCGTATATAAGGGATCATTTCCATCCATCACGCCTTTTCCCATAAGGGTATCGCATACAGGCGCACTTATCTTCGCCGCAAATTCCCTGACTTCTTCAGCCGCATCCGAGGATGTTGCCCCGCCCCCGACCAGGATAAATGGCTTCTTGGATTTTTGAATCATCCTGAGAGCATTTTCAATATCCTCTTCCAGAATATTTTCCGTTGACCGGATAATTTCAAGTGGTTTCTTATACGTGTATTCCGCTTTGTTCGCGGTTGCATCCTTTGTAATATCGACCAGAACCGGGCCTTTTCTTCCGGACTGCGCAATTTGAAATGCTTTCCGCAAGGTCTTAGCCAGATCCTTAACATCTTTTACGATAAAATTATGCTTCGTAATGGGCATAGTGACCCCAACGATGTCGATTTCCTGGAAAGCATCTTTGCCAAGCAGATTTCTGGACACATTTGCCGTAATGGCCACCAGTGGGACGGAATCCATGTATGCAGTTGCAATCCCGGTAACCAGATTCGTCGATCCAGGTCCGCTGGTTGCCATGCACACACCTACTTTTCCAGTAGATCTGGCATATCCGTCTGCTGCATGGGACGCCCCCTGCTCATGGGAGGTCAGATAATGCGTAATTTCATCCGCATGTTTATAAAGTTCATCGTAGATGTTCAGAATGGTACCGCCCGGATATCCGAAAACGGTGTCCACTCCCTGTTCTTTCAAACACTCTATTACTATTTCAGCACCTGTCAAAAGCATGTAATCACCTATTTCCTAATTCTATTCTTTCGGCGCCTGCAGGATAGCCCCCTTATCGGCAGAAGTAACCTGTGCCGCATATCGTACGAGATATCCCTTCGTTACCGAAGGTTTCCTTGGTTTCCATTTATCTTTTCTAGCTTTCATTTCTTCATCGGATACTTCCACATGAATTGTATTTGCATTGATATCGATCTTGATGATATCGCCCTCTTCCACCAATGCAATCGGTCCGCCTACTGCAGCTTCCGGAGACACGTGACCGATGCATGCGCCTCTTGTCGCTCCGCTGAAACGTCCGTCCGTAATTAAAGCCACTTCCTTGCCCAGACCCATTCCGGCAATTGAAGCTGTAGGGTTGAGCATCTCTCTCATTCCAGGGCCGCCTTTTGGTCCCTCATAACGGATAACCACTACATCTCCGGATTTGATTTTCCCGGCATTGATGGCATTTATGGAATCTTCTTCACAATCAAATACTCTTGCCGGTCCTTCATGTATCAGCATTTCTTCTGCAACCGCTGAACGTTTTACCACACAGGAATCCGGTGCCAGATTTCCTGTCAATACGGCTATTCCGCCGGTCTCGCTATATGGATTCTCAATAGGCCTTATGACGTCATGATTGAGATTGATACATCCCTCGATGTTTTCAGCTATTGTTTTTCCGGTGCAGGTTATAAGGTCCGTTTTAATAAGGCCCTTTTTATTCAATTCATTCATGACAGCGTATACGCCGCCCGCCAGGTCCAGATCTTCCATATATGTGTCTCCGGCAGGAGCAAGATGGCAGAGATTTGGAGTTTTTGCGCTAATCTCATTTGCTATTTCCAGATTAAGCTTCACGCCTGCCTCGTAGGCAATTGCCGGAAGGTGAAGCATGCTGTTTGTACTGCATCCCAGCGCCATATCCAGGGCAAGTGCGTTCATGAATGCATCTTCTGTCATGATGTCACATGGTTTGATGTCCTTTTCCAGCAATTCCATGATTTTCATTCCGGCATGTTTTGCCAGCCTGATTCTTTCTGACATAACAGCAGGAATTGTGCCGTTCCCTTTCAGTCCCATTCCTATAGCCTCGGTAAGGCAGTTCATGGAGTTAGCCGTATACATTCCAGAGCATGATCCGCAGGTCGGACATACGCCTTCTTCATATTCTTCCAGTTCTTCCAGGTTCATTTTTCCCGCATTATAAGCACCTACGGCCTCAAACATCTGGGAAAGGCAGGATCTTGAGCCATTCTTCATTCTTCCTGCAAGCATCGGTCCGCCGCTGACGAAGATAGTCGGGATGTTCAGTCTGGCTGCCGCCATCAGAAGACCTGGTACATTTTTATCACAGTTTGGTACCATGACAAGAGCGTCGAACTGATGCGCCATCGTCATTGCCTCTGTAGAATCTGCAATCAGCTCTCTGGTGACCAGAGAATATTTCATTCCCTGATGTCCCATGGCGATACCGTCACAAACGGCAATTGCAGGGAAAACCACTGGAGTTCCGCCGGCCATAAGGACGCCGGCCCTTACTGCCTCCACAATCTTGTCCAGGTTCATATGTCCTGGTACAATTTCATTGTATGAACTGACTATTCCTATCAGAGGTCTGGAAAGCTCCTCTTTTGTATATCCCAAAGCATTAAACAGGGAACGGTGTGGTGCCTGCTGAATTCCTTTTGTCACTGAATCACTTCTCATTATACTTCCTCCAATATTCTTTCTGAAATTAATGTGCCCATTTCACGGCACCCTGCATATATACAACCTTCCGACATGATGTCTTTGGTTCTGTATCCTTCTCTTAACACCGCTTTTACGGCATTTTCCACATCATCGGCTTCTTTATCCATGTCAAACGAAAATCTCAGCATCATGGCTGCCGATAAAATTGTTGCAATGGGATTTGCCAGGTCTTTTCCGGCAATATCCGGTGCCGCTCCGTGGCTCGGTTCATAAAGTCCGGGTTTTCCTTCTCCAAGGCTGGCTGAAGGAAGCATTCCGATGGATCCGGTAATCATGCTTGCCTCATCCGACAATATATCTCCAAACATGTTTTCTGTAAGAATCACATCAAACTGTCCCGGATCTCTTACCAGCTGCATTGCACAATTGTCCACCAGCATATGTTCCAGGGTCACGGACGGGTAACTCTTTGCAGTCTCTTCCACAACCTTGGCCCAAAGCCTGGAGGAATCCAGTACATTGGATTTGTCCACGCTTGTAACTTTATTCCTGCGTTTGCTGGCAATCTCAAAAGCCTTGACCGCTATCCTTCTTATCTCGTTCTCGTCATATTTCAATATATCTGTTGCCGTCATGACTCCGTCGATCTCTTCTGTCTTACGTTCTCCGAAATAGATTCCGCCCGTCAGCTCCCGGACGACTATCAGATCAAAACCAGCTTCGGCAATGTCCTGACGCAGCGGACAGGCAGCTTTCAACTCGTCATACAGAAGGGCGGGTCTCAGGTTTGCAAAAAGCCCTAATCCTTTGCGTATTTTAAGAAGCCCGGCTTCCGGCCTCAATTGGGGTGGAAGATCATACCAGCTGTCTTTCCCGACAATACCGCCTACCGCACCAAGGAGAACCGAATCGCTTTCCCTGGCAGTCCTGAGTGCTTCCTCCGTGAGGGGAACACCATGGGCATCGATAGAGACGCCTCCCATGAGAACTTCCGTGTAATTAAACGTATGCCCATATTTTTTACAAATTCTGTCAAGAACTTTCTTCGCTTCCCTGACGATTTCCGGACCTATACCGTCTCCGGAAATAACAGATATATTGAATTCCATTGCATTTCCTCGTTTCTACAAAAGGTTATTAGGTAATATAATATCTTATTTTAATTTAGATTTCAATACTAAGTTTGTTCACTTAAAGCAGAAAGGAAATGAGTCTGCTGCACAGACCCATTTCCTTTCATGAGACAATTTCACCTATTGAACTTCCGTTGCGCCGGTTGTTTTCTCCACCTGAACGATGGCTGCCTTCTGCATTGGAATTCTGCAGTTCTTATTATTCCCGAATTCTACGATAACGGTATCATCGGTTATATCAATTACCACACCGTAAAATCCGCTGGAAGTGAGTATGCTGTCTCCGATTTCCAGTGATGAAAGCAGAGCCTTCGCTTTCTGCTGCTGTTTCTTCTGTGGTTTGATAATGATGAAATACATGAATGCTGCGAATACTACTACATAAATAATAATGGTGACCCAGCTGTTGCTTGAGCCAGTTAATAATAATGACGAGTTCATTTCTTGTCCTCCTGTGATTTAATTCCTCTTGAAGTCCGTCCTATGTTATCTGCTGGACTGTTCGAATCCTTCCAGCCTCATTTTTTTATATTCCTGAAAACGATCCTCTTCGATGGCTTTGCGGACTTCCTCCATCATTGTATTATAGAAATACAAATTATGCAAGACACATAATCGCATTCCCAGCATTTCTTTCGCCTTCAGAAGGTGCCTTATGTAGGCCCTGCTGTACCTGCGACAGGTCGGACATCCGCACCCTTCTTCGATTGGATCGGAGTCCAGTTCATATTTGGCATTGAACATATTCATCTTCCCTTTGTTCGTGTAGACATGACCATGCCTTCCATTCCGGGAAGGGTACACGCAGTCAAAGAAATCCACGCCTCTTTCCACCGCTTCCAGGATATTGGCCGGAGTGCCCACGCCCATCAGGTACGTCGGCTTATCTTGCGGCAGATATGGAACAGTTGCCTCAATGATACGGTACATTTCATCATGCGTCTCGCCTACCGCCAACCCTCCGATGGCGTACCCATCCAGATCCATTTCCGCGATTCTCTTGGCATGTTCCATCCGGATATCCTCATATATGGCTCCCTGGGTAATCCCAAACAGCATCTGTTTAGGATTGAGTGTATCTTCCAGTCCGTTCAGCCTCTTCATTTCCGTCCTGCAGCGTTCCAGCCATCTTGTTGTTCTATCCACAGAGTCCTGCACATAAGCTCGTTCGGCGGTACTGGATGGACATTCATCAAATGCCATCGCAATAGTGGATCCGAGGTTTGACTGGATCCTCATGCTTTCTTCCGGTCCCATGAATATTTTATGACCGTCTATATGGGACTGGAATTCCACCCCTTCTTCACGGATTTTTCTGAGCTTTGCCAGGGAAAACACCTGGAATCCGCCTGAATCCGTAAGAATAGGTCTGTCCCAGACCATGAATTTATGAAGTCCGCCTAATTTCCGGATTACCTCATCGCCTGGCCTGACATGGAGATGATACGTGTTGGATAAGGCCACCTGAGTGTTCAGTCCCAGAAGATCTTCCGTGGATACTGCTCCTTTTATGGCAGCTACCGTAGCCACGTTCATGAACACCGGTGTCTGTATAACCCCGTGAACCGTGTGCAGCTCTCCCCGCTTTGCCTGCCCGTCTTTATGTATAAGCTTGTACATTACGCCTCCTGTTTTAAACTGATAATAGGAAGAATATACTATTTTCAGTTCCCCTTGTCAACAAAGCAAGGGACTGCCGTCAAAAAACTTTCTGGGGCAGTCCCTTGTTATTTGCTATTATTAATATCCCAAAGGATATTTGTCCGTTATATCTTTTACCAGCTGAATCGCCCTGTTTTTATTGGCGTGGTCATTTACCAGGATATGGATTGCCTCTGCGATAATATCCATTTCCTTTTCTTTCATTCCTCTTGTTGTTACGGCCGGGGTGCCCAGTCTGATACCGCTGGTTATGCTTGCCGGGGTCGTATCGTTGGGGATAGAATTTTTATTGCAGGTAATATTTGCCTCGTCCAGCATTTTCTCACAATCTTTCCCGGTAACTCCCAGATTTCTCAGGTCTACCAGCATCAGATGGTTATCGGTTCCGCCCGAAAAGATTTCAAACCCTCTCTGGATAAGTCCGTCTGCCAGAGCCGATGCATTCTTCACTACATCCTGTGCATATACCTTGAAGTCATCCTGAAGGGCTTCCTTAAAGCAAACCGCCTTTGCTGCGATGACGTGCATGAGGGGGCCTCCCTGGATTCCTGGGAAAACGGCCTTATTGAAGTTGAATTTTTCCGCATTTTCCGCACTGGACAGTATCATTCCACCTCTAGGTCCGCGCAGTGTCTTATGGGTTGTTGAAGTCGTTACATGCGCATAAGGGATGGGGCTCATATGCACACCGCCAGCTACAAGTCCCGCCACGTGGGCGATGTCGGCCATAAGATAGGCACCTGTTTCATCTGCAATCTCCCTGAATCTCTTGAAATCTATTTCACGTGCATACGCACTGGCTCCGCAGACAATCAGCTTCGGTTTGCATTCCTTCGCCAGTCTCAGTACCTCGTCGTAGTCGATATATCCATCTTCATTTACTCCATAAGTGAATGAATGGAAATACTTTCCGGAGATATTCACCTTGCTGCCGTGGCTCAGATGTCCTCCATGGGCAAGGCTCATTCCCAGCACGCTGTCCCCAGGGCTTACTATTGCATAGAAAGCCGCCATGTTTGCCTGGGCTCCCGAGTGGGGCTGTACATTGGCATATTCACAGCCAAAAAGCTTCTTTACTCTGTCTATTGCAAGATTTTCAGCAATATCAACATATTCGCAGCCGCCATAATAACGGCTTCCCGGATATCCTTCTGCATATTTATTTGTTAAAGGAGAACCCATTGCAGCCATCACGGCATTACTTACCAGGTTTTCGCTGGCGATAAGCTCGATGTGGCTTTTCTGCCTCCCGATTTCCAATCTTATTGCTTCCGCTATTTCCGGATCAAACTTTTCTATATCGTTAAAAGAATACATGAAAATACCTCCACTTGGAAAATTTTGCTAATTATAACACAAATCTAAATTAAATCAATATAATTTCATTTATACATATTCATTTCTGTTATATAATTCTAGAAAATGAATGAATGGAGCCGTTATGATCTATAAAATGCTTATCCTGTACCTGTTGCTCATCAATATGACCGGAATTATCCTGATTGCCTTGGACAAAAGGAAGGCCCGTTTTGGACAGTGGCGCATCCCGGAGCGGACCCTGTTCCTGTCAGCCCTCGTTGGAGGAAGTCCGGGTGTCTGGGTTGCCATGAAAATCTTTCATCACAAAACCAGACACATGAAATTTGTCCTGGGAATCCCCGCCATACTCGCTTTTCAGGTTATTGCTGTCCTTCTTTTTCACTTTTATCAATTTTGAGGCACAGCTCAGCCAGCTGTTTTTCTTCTACCGCTCCCGGCGCCGCCGTCAGGAGACAGGAAGCATCCTTGACTTTCGGGAATGCTATCACGTCCCGGATGCTGTCTTCCTTCGTCATCAGCATCATCATCCGGTCAAATCCCAATGCCAGGCCGGCATGGGGAGGAACTCCGTATTTGAATGCATTCAGCAGGAAACCGAATCTATCATAGGCCTCCTCCTGGCTGAATCCCAGTAGATTGAACATTTTCTCCTGGACATCATTCTGGTAGATCCGCACGCTTCCGCCTCCCAGTTCGGTTCCATTCAATACGATATCGTAGGCTTTTGCCCGGATTGCGCCAGGGTTTGTATCGATCAGCGGGAGATCTTCCTCCATCGGCATGGTGAAAGGATGGTGCATTGCCGTAAAGCGATCCTGTTCCGGAGACCATTCAAGCAGCGGGAATTCTGTAACCCAGAGAAAATTATACTGATCCTTATCCAAAAGTTCCAGGCTTCTTGCAATCTCAAGCCGCAGGTTCCCAAGAACATCAAATACAACTTTATTGCTGTCCGCGGATATAAGAATAAGGTCTCCCGGTTTTCCTTCCATAGCGGCTGCTATTGCTTCCATTTCTTCCTGGGTCATGAACTTGGAGAAAGAGGATTTATAGCTTCCATCTTCATTGATGATCAAATACGGAAGGCCCTTTGCCCCAAAGCCTTTTGCATACTCAACCAGGGCATCGATTTTCTTTCGGCTCGTGCCGCCCTGACCCACGGCATTTATGCCTCTTACGCTTCCGTCCCCGGGTATGTCCGTAAAAGCCTTGAATTCGCAATCCTTCACCGCATCTGTCAGATCCTTTAATTCCATTCCAAAACGTGTATCCGGCTTATCCGATCCGAAACGTTCCATGGCTTCTTTGTAGGTCATCCTGGTCATCGGAAGCTGTACTTCCACCCCGATGCTTTCCAAAAACACATTGGCAATCAGACGTTCCGTCAGGTCAATTACATCATCCACATCCACAAAGGAAAGCTCCATATCCACCTGTGTAAATTCCGGCTGGCGGTCAGCCCGCAGATCTTCATCCCTGAAGCATTTTACAATTTGGAAGTACCTGTCAAATCCGGAGCACATCAGCAATTGCTTGAACAGCTGGGGAGACTGTGGGAGAGCGTAAAACGTGCCCGGATGCACACGGCTCGGCACCAGATAGTCTCTGGCTCCCTCCGGCGTACTTTTGGTGAGCACAGGGGTTTCAATCTCCAGAAACTCTTCTTCTGTCAGAAATTTTCTGATTCCCGTAGCAACCTGGCTTCGCAGGATTATATTCCTCTGCAGGTTCGGTCTTCTCAAATCCAGATATCTGTATTTCAGGCGCAGCTCATCCTTCGTATTGACACCCTCCTCAACAGGAAAAGGCGGAGTCTCCGATTCGGAAAGGATTCGAAGCTCTTTGACTACCACCTCGATGTCTCCTGTTGCCATACCGCTGTTGACGTTGCCTTCACGCATGCGGACTGTTCCAGCGACAGCGATAACAAACTCGCTTCTCAGGGTCTCCGCTTTGGCAAATCCGTCTTTATCCGTTTCATTTTCATCAAAAATCAGCTGGATGATACCGGAACGATCCCGTAGATCTATAAAGATCAGACTCCCCAGATTTCTTCTTTTCTGTACCCAACCCATGAGGGTGACCGTTTCTCCTGTATTTTCATTTGATACTTCCGTACACCTGTGACTTCTCGTCATCCCGGACATTGTCTCTGCCATATTTCTTCTCTCCTTAAAATAGTTCTTGAATTTTATCAATCTGAAGGCTGAGCGCTTCTCCCGTTTCCATGTTTTTTACGCTGGCGGTGTTGGTCTTTAACTCATCCTCTCCAATAACAACCGTATAAAGTGCCCCGATTTTATTGGCGTATTTCATCTGAGCCTTGACACTTCTGTCCATGTAATCCGTTTCTACAATAATTCCTTTTTCACGGAGAGCCTGTACCAGTTTGTAGGATTCGATTTTAGAATCTTTTCCCATGACCCCCACATAAAGCTGTACCGGCGGCTCTGCTTCAAGCTGCACGCCTTCCTGATCCAGGAAAAATAATATTCTTTCTATACCCATGCCGAAGCCCGCAGAAGGAATGTCCTGTTTTCCATCGATTTCAAAGGCAAGGTTGTCATATCTTCCGCCCCCGCAAAGGGTGAATCCTTCTTTATTTACAAATTCAAAAACCGTTTTCGTGTAATAATCAAGGCCGCGTACGATTCCTGTATCAATTTCAAAAGGAATATTCAGTGCTGTCAGTATCTCTTTCAGCTCTTCGAAATGTTCCCTGCACTCGTCATCCAGGTAATCGATGGTTCTCGGAGCGTCCTTGATGATTTTTCTGCAGGATTCAGCCTTGCAGTCAATTACACGCAGCGGATTTTTCAGCATTCTTTCCTGGCAGGTGGAACACAGCTCATCCTTATGTTCGTTCAGATATGTAAGCAGCGCCTCATTATAGGTGATTCGGCATTTGCTGCATCCTATGCTGTTAATGTGGAGCTTGGCGTCTTTGAGTCCCAGTCGTTTTATGAGGGTCGATACCAGACTGATCAGCTCGGCTTCAACCATGGGGCTTTTTGAACCGATGAATTCCACTCCGAACTGGTGGTGCTGACGGAGGCGCCCGCTTTGAGGTTTCTCATACCGGAAGGCCTGGGTAACATAAAACAGTTTTGTGGGTCCGGGCTGGGAATGCATCCCATGTTCGATATAAGCCCGGATAGCTCCCGCTGTCCCTTCCGGCTTCAGAGTTATGCTTCTGTCTCCTTTATCCATGAAGGTATACATTTCCTTCTGTACGACATCGGTGGTTTCCCCTACACTCCGTTGAAACAACACCGTGTGTTCAAACATCGGGGTAATGATTTCCTTTATATTATATGTTCTGGCAAGATCCCTGCATATTTTTTCGACAGCCGTTCTCTTGTGCATTTCCTCGCCAAACCAGTCCTGAGTGCCTCTGGGTGCCTGTGTAATCATATCACTTAATCCTCTTTTCTATTAGAAATTCTTCCGCATCCTGAACATTTATCATTCTTTGAAATGCCAGAAAAAACTGCAGATCAAAGTTCTTCACCTCATCAATCATTATATGCAGGGCTTCTTCCTGTCCAAAGGCTTCCCGATAGGAACGTCCGGAATGCAATGCCGTAAAGCTGTCGCATATCCGTATGATTCGTGCGCCCACAGGGATTTCCTCCCCTTTGAGATTGTCCGGATAACCCGTTCCGTCAAAATTTTCGTGATGGTGAAGGACCATTTGCAGTATTTCCTCTGAATAGTCTTTTTCCTTCAATAGCTCATAACCGAATTTCGAATGCATCCTGGTATATTTTGAATTTTCAAACGTCAGTCCTTCATCTGCACAGGAATAGCCTGACAGTCTTAATTTTCCCACGTCATGAAGCAGGCTGGCCACCGCCACATCGTAACACTGCTTCTCCTCCATTCCAAGCTCCATAGCAAGCTTATGGGAGTACTGGCTGACCGCAATTCCATGCTGGATCAGCACTTTCATATTTCTTCCCAGTTCCGTTCGCTGATATTCATGTTCGGATATCCCGTTCAACTATAACTCACCTGCCTCAAAATAATTTGCTTTTCTTTGTATCATCTCTTCGATTCTCTCGATATACTGTTCCACATTCTTGACATTGCTGATTCTTTCAATCCGGCCATTTTCATAGACGATTTTTGAGACGGCTCCCGCTCCCAAGGCTGCAATGGATTGCTTCTCTTCCATCATCAGAATATTATAGACTCCTGCTTTGCCTGGGGCAGCGTATCCCACATTCTCCATGTTACCTGCCATATTTTTCTGCCGATACAGATAATAAGGCTCCAGCCCCATCCTGTCGGCATATTCTGCGGTCAAATCCATCAGTTCCTCATTATTTGTATTCGTGTAATCCTTATATTCTTCCTTTTCCGTATTCATTCTGGCAGCACGCTTAATTGCCAGAGAATGGATGGTTATACAGTCTGGAGCAAGTAAAAGTATTTCGTCCATGGTATCTCGGACGTCATCCCTGGTTTCATCGGGAAGCCCGATAATCAGATCCATGTTGATGTTGGTGAAGCCGCATTCCCGGGCAAGACGGAAAGCCTCCTTCGTCTGCAAAACCGAGTGGTTCCGTCCTATAATATCCAGGGTGTCCTGCTTCATGGTCTGGGGATTGATTGAAATTCTGTCAACCCCATGTTTTTTTATGACGTTCAGTTTTTCAGCCGTTATACTGTCCGGCCGCCCGGCCTCAACCGTAAATTCCGGGCAGCGGGATAAGTCAAAGGAAGCTGTAATTACAGCCAGCAACGCATCCAGCTGTCCGGCACTCAGGGAAGTGGGGGTTCCCCCACCTATATATACGGAATTGATTTTTTTATCCTTGTAGGCCTTGGCCACATAATCAATCTCTTTTTTCAGAGCTTCCAGGTATGGCTCCACAAAGGATTCATATCTTCCAATCGGATATGAACTGAATGAACAGTAGGAGCAGATGCTCGGACAGAAGGGTATCCCAATATACAGGCTGTATCCGTTTTTGTAATCGGTATTTTTCAGCACCTCCAGTTCCTTTTTGGCCACTTCCATGCTAAGCTGAATTTTTCCATCACTGACGAGATACGTCTCTTTCATATAGGACCGTATGAATTCCTCATCCCGGCCTTCCTCATATAGATTCAGTGGGATCTTCGTTGGACGAATTCCAGAAAGAGTTCCCCAGGGGAGATCTGTCCCCGTTTTTTCACGCAGCATCCTGTAAAGAAGAGTCTTCAATCTGTTCTTTATCTGTTTTCTGTCGCTGCTGTCAGCCTCTGTCTCCTCCCGGGTTACCCCTTGTGCATCTTCCATTTTCACTGCTACAGAATCCGGGAAATATTCCACATTTATGAGAAGACGGGCTCCCTCCTTCAGGACAACACTTACTTCCTCTTCCGGATAGAAGGATTTCACAAGAGACTGCACGTCATACTCAAAATCTGGTTTGCTAAATCTGATTAATACCATCTTTTTTCGTCGCCTATTTTGGTTATCATTTCATGACCTGGATAAACGGTAATATCGTCATCAAGGGTCAGCAGCTTTTCTTTGATGGACCTCATCAGAGCACTTTCGCTTCCTCCCGGGAAATCAGTCCGTCCATAGGATGAATAGAACAGGGTGTCGCCGCTCAGCAGAATCTTTTCTTCCTGCAGCAGATAACAGCATCCCCCCCTGGTGTGTCCGGGGGTGTGGATTACCTTTATAGACAGACCGGCAATGTCCAGCATCTGTCCGTCCGTCACCAGGACGTCCGGCTTGACAGTCAGAGTGTATCCCAGCATCGTAGAGAGGTTGTATTCTGGCCTGCTCAGCACATCCACCTCGTCCTTATGTGCATATACCTGAACCCCATAAGAACGTCTCACTTCGTCCACTGCCCCGATATGGTCAATATGTCCATGGGTCAGAAGGATTGCCTTCAGATTCCAGTCATTGTCCTCGAGCATTTCTGCTATGCGGCCCGGGTCATCCGCCGGGTCTACCAGGAAGGCCTCCTTCGTTTCCGTGTTTGCAACGAAGTATGTATTCGTAAAAAGCGGGCCCAATCTTAGTCCCCTTATTTCTGCTTTTTTCATTATTGTATATTAACTCCTATCCCGCAATTCTCGTAACATCAAGAACGCTTTCTATTGTTCTGATTTTTGTGACCAGTCTGCTCAGTTCGTCTTTGCTGGCAATCTGAAAGCTCATAGTGATTGTGGCACGACCCTGTTTGCTGGTCCTGCTGTTGACACTGATCACGTCAATATTTCTTTCTGTGAATATTTTCGTTATATCCACAAGAATACCTATCCGGTTATTGGCATATATGGTGATTTCCGTGACATATTTTTCCACTGATTTTTCATCTTGCGATTTCTGCCACTCAGCCTCTATAAGCCTCTCGCGGTCAATCTCCGGAAGATTCATCACATTCACGCAATCCGTCCTGTGTACGGATACACCTCTTCCCCTGGTCACGAAACCAACAATTTCATCTCCCGGCACCGGACTGCAGCATTTGGAAAAGCGCACTGCAATGTCATCAATACCCTTGACCGTAATTCCGCTCTTGGATTTTGGCCTTGGCCTGTCCTTGGAAGCTGAAATGGTTTCCAGGATTTCCTCGTCTGTAATCTGTTTTTTGTGTTTCTTATTATATTCTTCCTGCAGTTTATTTACAATCTGCCCTTCTTTAAGCCCCCCATGTCCAACGGCGGCCAGAATGGATTCCCAGTCCCGGAATCCGAACTTAGCCATGACATTTTCCATATATTCAGGCTTGAAAATTTCCTTTACAGGGACGCTCTTTGCTTTGCAGTATTTGTCAATCAGTTCCTTTCCCTTGAGGATGTTGTCTTCCTTGGAAATCGTCTTAAACCACTGGTTGATTTTATTTTTGGCCTGGGTACTTTTTACGATATTCAGCCAGTCCATGCTCGGTCCCCTTGAATTCTGGGAAGTGATGATTTCAACCCGGTCCCCGTTCTGAATGACATAATCGATATTCACCATTTTCCCGTTGACTCTTGCACCTACCATTTTGTTTCCCACCGCACTATGTATGCTGTATGCAAAATCGATGGTATTCGAGCCATTTGGAAGATTTTTAACATCTCCCTGCGGGGTGAAACAATATACGCTTTCCGAGAAAAGATCCAGATCGTTTTTGAGAAGGCTCAGAAATTCCTTATTATCGGACATGTCTCTCTGCCACTCCAGAATCTGGCGCAGCCAGGCGAGTTTCTCCTCTTCATTATTAACTGTATTCACACCGTTTGGATCTTCTTTATATTTCCAGTGGGCGGCAATACCAAATTCGGCCGTCTTATGCATGTCATAGGTCCGGATCTGGACCTCAAAAGGCTGCCCGTTCGGACCAATCAGGGTCGTATGAAGGGATTGGTACATATTGGGCTTGGGCATGGCAATATAATCCTTGAACCTGCCCGGAATCGGCTTATACATTTCATGGATGACACCCAGAGCAGCGTAGCAGTCTTTAAGAGTCTCCACTACAATCCGGATGGCAAACAGATCATAAATCTGGTCGACGGTCTTGTTCTGGTTGACCATTTTTCTGTATATGCTGAAAAAATGTTTCACTCTTCCGTCAATATCTGCCTTGATGCCTGCATTCAGGATGTGGCTACCTACGTCTTCTACGATGTCCTGAACGAATTGTTCCCTCTCATCTCTCCTTTGAGCAATCTTATCCACCAGATCATAATACACATCCGGTTTCAAATATTTCAGAGAAAGATCATCCAGCTCAATCTTGATTTTTGATATACCGAGTCTTTGGGCGATGGGAGCATAAATATCCATCGTCTCCTTGGCTTTTTCCTTCTGCTTTTCCGGATCCATATACTGAAGGGTGCGCATATTATGAAGTCTGTCGGCCAGTTTAATCAGGATTACCCGGATGTCTTTTGCCATAGCCAAAAACATCTTCCTCAGGTTTTCTGCCTGAACCTCCACTTTATCCATGGAATAGTATAATTTGGTAAGTTTTGTCACTCCATCCACCAGGGATGCAACATCCTCACCAAATTCCTGCTTTATCTGGTCGGTGGTCAGAACGGTATCTTCAACAACATCGTGTAGAATGCCCGCCACGATAGTTTCCTTGTCAAGCTCCAGGTCGGCCAGAATTATAGCCACGGACAAAGGATGAATGATATATGGTTCCCCGGACTTTCTGGCCTGGTCCCCATGTGCATCTGATGCAATCTTATATGCTTTTTCCACCATTGAGATATCCGTCGAGGGATGGTACCTGCGGATTCTGCTGATTAAGGTATTGTATAATTCCTCGGGACTCGCAAAGTCGACGGGACAGCTTTCCCCGCCATCATAACTCACCTTATTTACATTTTCTTCAATGATTTCCTTCATCCTGATCCTCTCCAAAGAGTAATTCGTTTTGTTTTCTTCGCTGTTATCATAACATTATAATTATATTTAGGGGAAAATGCAACCGCACATGTTATTTCTTTGAGTTCCCCTGCATAAAGCTCACAAACTGGGCGGCACTTCTTCCTGAGAGTCCTCCATGGCTTACTTCCCACTTATTTGCTTCCCTCAAGAGCTCTTCTCTGTCCGTATCCAGCCCGTGTCTTCCAGCCAGCTCCAGAACTATTCTTTCAAATTCTTTTTTGTCCGGCGAGCCAAAGTATATGGACACGCCAAATCTTGCGGCCAGGGAAAGTTTTTCCTGTACTGTGTCTGAAGTATGCAGATCCTGGGTCCGCTCTTCCTTGTCGCTCCATTTTTCCCGTATCAGATGTCTTCTGTTGGAGGTCGCATAAATCAGGACGTTATCCGGTTTTATTGCAATTCCGCCTTCTATGATTGCCTTCAGGTATTTATATTCTATTTCATAGTCTTCAAATGATAAATCATCCATATAGATGATGAATCTGTAATTCCGGTCCTTGATTTTTTCAATCAGTTCCGACAGATATCGGAATTCATGCTTATATACCTCCACCATCCTAAGTCCCTGGGGATAATATTCATTCAGGATGGCTTTGACCGAAGATGATTTTCCGGTTCCGCTGTCCCCGAAAAGAAGCACATTATTTGCCGGCCTCCCTTCCACAAAAGCTCTGGTATTGTCGGTCAGCTTTTTCTTCTGCAGCTCATATCCTATGATATCATCCAACTGGATAGTCTGCGTATTGTTGACGGGCATCACCCGAAATCCTGTCGCCTCCTCTTTTAGGCGGAATGCTTTGTGCAAGCCCAAAATTCCCACTCCGTGGCTATGATAGAAGTCTGTTATGATCTCATAGTATGCCTTTGCATCTTCCGCATTGAACAGGTCTGTTCCCAGCTGACAGATACTGTCTCTTATCCCGCAGTTGTAAACCTTGCTCTCTACCTGATTGTTTTCAAAATTTTCCAGCATGGAAAAGCAGTTCACACCGAAGGCCCGGTCGATTTTCGTTATATCGAAGCAGAAAAGTTCCCTAAAAATCCCAAAATCGTTCAATGCGATTTTCTTCAATCCCTCCAGGGGTTCTCTTGTGATCTCGCAGGAGGTGCTGAAAGCATTTTCGTGATTGGCCAGAATATATGCAAGAAAATTCCTCCAGATATTTCCTCTGAAGCCAAAGCGCCCAGCCAGTTCTATCAGCTGATTCGCATACTTGTACAGCTCCCCGGTATTTTCTTTAAAAGAGAGGTCCTCACCTTCTGAAATTTCCATTAGTTCTGTTATACCATTAAATAGTTCCTGCTCCTCAAAATTCCGATAGAGCAAAAGATGTCTGATATTCATTGCCTGTTTCCTTCCGTAAGTTCGTTTTCCAGATATTCCCTAAGTATGTTCAGACAGACCGTTTTTCTGTATACAGCTTCAGACCGCTGGTCATCAATGGGACGGATTATTTTCTCATAGTATTGAATTGTCGCTGGAATGTCAATATCTGAAGCTTTTTTACCGATTAATTCTTTTTCTGCCTTTTGATCCCGCAGCACGGTTGTTCCTACAGCTCCAAAGGCAATCCGGATATCCGATACGATACCCGCCGTCAGTTCATGAATCCCGACAAAAGAAAGCTTTGCTATAGCCTGCGCCCTTCTGGCGCCTACTTTTTGATAGGAATATTCGTATTCCCCACTGGGTATGATGATTTCCGTCAGCAGCCACGAAGTTTCCCTGGCAGTCTTTTTCACCCCGGTAATAAATTCTCTGATTGGTATTTCCCGGAAGCCGTTTTCTGATTCCAGACGCAGGTACGCATTCAGGGCGTATAGAATGGGCAGCGTATCTCCTGCAGGAGACGCGTTACATATATTCCCGCCTATCGTCCCCAGATTTCTGATGGAAGGGGAGGCTATCTGGCGTATGGATTCCTTCAGCACCTTCGGGATTCTTTCATCCCTAAGAAGGGCTGCGTAGGTAGAGCAGGCTCCTATCCGGATTTTCCCTTCCAGATTTTCAACTTTCTTCAGTTCGCTGATCTTGTCCAGGTACAGAAAGGGCTTTTTGAAGCTTTTTCCTACCATTATATCTGTACCGCCCGCATAAGGAATGACATCTTCATCCCCCAGTATGCGGAGGGCTTCCGGAAGATTTTCCGGGAAATAAGCTTCTACCATATTCCTTTTCCCTCCTTCGCCGCAAGCAGAACTGCATCTACAATCATATTGTATCCCGTACATCTGCACAAATTTCCTGAAAGGGCATCCCGTATTTCTTCCTCCTGCGGATCCGGTACCCGCGACAAAAGTGCCTCACTTGCCATGATCATCCCCGGGGTACAGAATCCACACTGCACTGCCCCGGTCTTATCATAGGCATCCTGGAGCACAGCAAACCGCTTTGTTTCCCGAAACCCTTCTATGGTGATGATGGATTGTCCCCTTATCCGTCCCATGGAAAGAATACAGGAGTTTACCAGCTCCCCGTTCATGAAAACACTGCAGGCTCCGCATTCCCCTTCTCCGCAGCCGCACTTTACTCCCGTAAGCCTGAACTCTTCCCGCAGCACGTCCAGTAGCCTGTGGGAGGCCGGCCGTTCTGATTTTACCTTTTTTCCATTCAGCTCAAATTCTATCACTCTGTTCCTCCCTTCCGGAGTGTCTCCATAATGCTTTCCGGCGTTGCCGGCACGCTGCAGAGTTCCCTGCCTATCGCATTTTCCACGGAAGCCACATAGGCCGGCGCTCCGCCGATCAATGGAAGCTCTCCGGCGCCTTTGGCTCCGGATGGACCGAATCTGTATGCATTTTCAATAAATTCACATTTCATATTTACGATGTCCTTTGACGTAGGAATCATGTAATCCGTAAAACGGCTCTGCCATATCCTTCCGTCTTTCAGCGTCATTTTCTCCATGGAACCATACCCGATTCCCTGAAGAAGCCCACCTTCTGCCTGGCCTCTCATCACGGTCTCATCAATCGGTTTTCCAACATCAAACACAGCCCATATTCCTTTTATCTCAGGCTGCAGCGTAGCCATATCCACTTCTGTTTCTATAATATTGACACCCCAGGAATACGCCGGATATGCGTCTCCAAAAAACCTGTCCATGTCCCAGGGAACGTTTTCGTGATGCACGTAATTTTCCTCAACCAGCTGCCTCTCGCCCTCTTTCCATTCGGCCTTCAGCCGTTTGGCCGCTTTTTCCAAAAGGTAGCCTGTCACCATGATAGAACGGGATGCCACCGTCGGGCCTGAGTCCGGCACCCTGTCCGTGTCCGGATTTTCAATAAGGATATCATCCATCGGAATTTCCAATGCGGAAGACACCACCTTGCTGAAGGTGGTTTTGGTCCCCTGCCCCATGTCCGTATTGGATACCAGGATCTCCACGCGGCCGTCCGGACTTTTATCCAGCCTGACCCTGGCCTTGATGATATCCCTTTCTCCGGCTCCGGTAAATCCACAGCCATGGAAGAACACGGATATCCCTATTCCTTTTCTGTATCTTCCGTTCATCTTTCCATACAGGTTCATTTTATCTGTATAGCCTGACATATCTGCTGCCTTCTCTATCATCTCCTCCAGAATGACAGGATCGCTGAAAATTCCTCCCGTGGAGGTAGCGCTTCCCTGCCTGACCAGATGTTTCCTTTTAAATGCCAGAACGTCTTCCTTCAGCTTTCCAGCTATATGGTTCATATGCATTTCAACCGCAAAGAAACTCTGTGGGGCTCCAAATCCCCTGAATGCCCCGCTCGGAACGGAATTGGTCTTTGCCACACGTCCGGACACCTTCAGATTAGGGATATCGTAGGCTCCTGCTGCAGAAATAAGGGAGCGTTGCAAAACAACGGCGGAAAGGGTCGTATAGGCTCCCCCATCGAGCAGCACGTCCACTTCCATGGCGGTAACCCGCCCTCCGCTGACGGCGCTCCTGTATCTGAGGCGGGCTGGATGCCGTTTGGGGGTGGATGCCATATCTTCTGCTCTTTCCAGGATAATCCGTACCGGCTTTTCCAGCCGTATTGCTGCCACTGCGGCCCGGCAGGCCAGCATGGAAGGATAATCCTCCTTGCCTCCGAAGGCACCGCCTGTGGTTGTCTGTATAATTCTCACCCGGTCGTCCCCAAGACCTGTCGTATGCTTCACGGCCCTGAATACATAGTAAGGGCACTGCATGGAGCCTTTCACGGTAACCTTCCCATCTTCATAAGACGCAATCACACCCTGGGGCTCCATGTACGCCTGTTCCTGATAGCCCGTATGGAATATCTCTTCCAATATTTCATCTGCCTCCAGAAAAGCTTTGTCCGCATCCCCTTTTGTGTATCCATATTCGAAATGTATTTCGCTGGCTTCCTCCGGGGAGTACACAGGGGGCTCTTCCTCATAAACAACCTCTATGGCAGCTATCAGTTCATCTATGACATCCGGGTCAGGACCTGTAACCAGCAGGACTGGTTCCCCTATGTAGCGGACATATTCCGTGGGAAACACCGGCATATCCTTCTCTACTATGATAACCTCATTGATAGAAGGTACATCATTCCCCCCAGTGCATGAATATCCGGGCGGAAACTCAGGCAGGGAAATTGCAGCAATCCTGGCATTTGCTTTGTCCGAATAGAGAAATTTGCCCGTCAGCGCGTCCTTCACATCATAATCGGCTATGTATCTGGCGGTGCCCGAAACCTTCTCATAATGATCCTTCTTTGTTACCGCATCCGAAATGTCCCGCATACTATCCCTCCCAAACCTTTTTTTATTTCCTGTAAAATGTTCCTTCTAAAGGAAGGCTGCTCCTGGCTTTTCCATCCAGCCTCTGATAAGCCAGGGCACAGGCCGGAGCTGTAGGTATCAGACATAATTCTCCTACGCCCTTCGCACCGTAGGCATAAGGAATCCTGCCCTTTCCCTGGACAAATACAGTTTTGATTTCGGGAATCTGTGTCGCCCGCATGAGTCCCAGAGAAGAGAATTTCGTCTGCGGATATCCGTCCTTCATTCTGAATTCTTCCGTCAGGGCGTATCCCATTCCCATGACGATGCCACCTTCAATCTGGCCCAGGGCAGATTTCGGATTTACCACGGTTCCAATATCATACGCGGCCAGAACCATCTTTATCTTTCCTGCTTCGTCCGGTATGACTACCTGGGCGGCATAGCTGTAGCTGACGTGGCTGACGGGGTTTTCCTTTCCGGAATTCATGGGATCTGTTTTGGGAGAAAACTCCCCATAGTACTCCTCCCCTTCCAGCTCAGACAAGGTACTCCCCAAAACCAGTTCTTCCTTCAGCAGGCCAGCCGCCCGCCGTACAGCCTCTCCGGTAATGACCGTCTGCCTGGACGCTGTACTGGTTCCTGCATCCGGTGTTCTGACCGTATCCGGTCTTTCGTGAATCGTTTCTTCCGGATCAAGATCTGCTGTCTCACATAAGATCTGGGTACATACGGTTGCAATTCCCTGGCCCATGCAGGCTGCAGAAGTCCGGATGTGCACCTTTCCATCCTCAATGCTGAGCAGGCACCTTCCGGTATCCTGAAGGCCTATGCCTGTCCCGCTGTTTTTCATTCCAATAGCCAGACCCGCATATGGACTGGATTCAAATGTTTCCTTCACCGCCTCCAGACATTCTGCCATAGCCGTGCTCTCATCGGCAATCTGGCCATTGGGGAGCACCTGTCCTGGACGGATTGCATTTTTATATCGGAATTCCCAGGGAGAGATTCCCGCCATGGCTGCCAATTCATTGATGTTATTTTCCGTTGCAAAACAGCTCTGTGCCACCCCGAACCCCCGGAAGGCTCCGCATACTACGTTGTTTGTATATACAGCAATACCGGTTATATCGACCGTCTGACAATTGTAGGGACCTGCCGCATGGGTGCAGGCCCTTTGAAGGACAGGTCCTCCAAGGGATGCATATGCCCCGGTGTCTGCAATTAATTCCGCCTTCATGGCCGTAAGGTTTCCCTCTTCATCGCAGGCCGTCGTAAACTCCATTTCCATGGCATGGCGTTTCGGGTGGAAGTTCAGGCTTTCCTGTCTGGAAAATTTCACCTTCACGGGGCGCTTCGTGTACCACGCCATCAGAGCCGCATGGTGCTGGACGCTCATGTCCTCTTTTCCTCCAAAGCCTCCCCCGACCAGCATGGAAACACATCGAACCCTGTCCTCCGGAAGTTTCATCATCCCGGCTATTTCCCTCTGTTCATCATAAACAGACTGGGACCCCGTATAGACAATGAGTCCGTCAATACCATCCGGAACCGCCACCGCACACTCCGGTTCCAGAAAAGCGTGTTCCTGCCAGGGGGTGGAGTACTTCCGCGTCACCTTGAATCTGGAAGCTGCAATCACACCGTCTGCATCGCCCCGTTTGAGAAATTCCCTGCGGAGTATATTCCCATCCTCATGGATCAGCGGAGCACCCGGTTTCAGTGCATCCAGCGGATCTGTAACCGGTTCCATTTCCGTATAGTCCACTTCAATCAGCCCCAGCACTTCATCCAGACTTTCTTTTCTTCCTGTAGCCACCAGAGCCAGGGCATCCCCTATATATCTGGTTATGCTGCCTTCCCGGATCATGACATCCCAGTCCTTTTTCAAATGACCGGTTTTGTTGTCCGGAACATCTACCGCTGTAAGTATCCGTATCACATCCGGATGGGCCAGGGCCTTCGACAGGTCTATACGGTTTATTCTCGCCCTTGGGTAGCGGGACCGCAGGGCCTTGGCATATATCATTCCCGGCATTTGTATGTCATCGGCATACAATCCATATCCCAGGACTTTCTCTTTCACATCCACACGTGGAAACGGTTCTGAAAGATGGGCTTTGTGAAAACATTTTTCAATGGAAAGATTTTCTCTGAATATTTGGGCGGCCAGGAGAATGGCTTCCTCAATCCTGACGTATCCCGTGCACCGGCAAATGTTGCCCCGTATGGCCTGCTTCACATCTTCCCTGGAGGGATTAAGATTGACATCCAGCAAAGCCTTTGCACAAAGGACCATACCTGGAATACAGAATCCGCACTGGACAGCTCCTGCCTCCCCGAAAGCATGGACATAGACCTCCTTTTCCCTCTCCTCCAATCCTTCCACCGTAAGAATTTCCTTATCCGTAAACCGGGATATTTTCTGCACACAGGTTTTGACAGGCTTTCCGCCGGCCAATATCGTGCAGGCACCGCATACTCCCTCGTCGCAGCCATCCTTTACGGAAAGGATCTGCAGGTCATCCCGCAGATAATCCATCAGCTTTTTATCCTCTGAAACAGAATGTATTTTCCCGTTAATTTTTATTGTAAACATACAGTGCCCTCCTTCAGATGATCAAAACGGAATGCTTTTCCCTCTATGTATATACTTCCCTTTTTTCTCAGAAATGATTTTGTAATCATCAACAATCTTCACTCCCCGCAGGAATACGGTGCGTGCCCTGCCGTCAGCCTTCATGCCTTCGTAAGGAGTATAGTCTACATTCTGGATCTGGTCTTCAGCCCGGATTTCCCATTCAGATTCCGGATTCCATATCACGATGTCCGCATCCGAGCCTGCCTGCAGGGTTCCCTTCCTGGGGTACAATCCGAAGAGCTTCGCCGGATTCACGGACAGAAGCTCCACCATCCGGTTCAGGGAGATTTTCCCCTGCATGGCACCATACGTGTAGAGAAGAGCCGGCCTATGCTCCACTCCCGGGATTCCATTGGGGATTTTGCTGAAGTCCTTTATGCCCAATTCCTTATCTCCGCTGAAATTGAAACTGCAGTGGTCGGTGCCAATTGTATTCACCGTATTGTCGGCCAATGCTTTCCATAAGGACTCCCGGTCCTCCGGTTTCCGCAGGGGCGGAGAAAGCACATATTTTGCCCCCTCGAATTCACTCTTCGTGTCATAGCTCCTGTCGTCCAGAAGGAGGTACTGGGGACATGTTTCCACATAGACCTTCTGCCCTTCCAGCCTGGCCTTTCTGACTTCCTCCAGTCCGGCCTTTGTGCTCAGGTGCACGATATTCACAGGTGCTCCTGCCCTTTGGGCCGCACGGATACATCTTCTGATTGCGGCGGCCTCTGTTTCCGGAGGCCGTGAGACAGGATGGTACCGGGGGGAAGTATGTCCTTCCTTCAGGAGCTTCTGGATATTTTGATCAATCCTGTCGCCTTCCTCACAATGAACCCCCGTGATTCCACCGGTAACTTTTACAGCCGCCATAACCTTTGCCAGCGTGTCATCATCCACCATAAGATTTTTATACGCCATGTATAGTTTGAAGGATGTTACTCCCATCCCGGCCAGAACCGGCAGTTCACAGGCCAGATTCTCATTCCACTCCGTGAAAGACATATGGAAGCCGTAATCGCAGGAAGAGATTCCATCAGCTTTGACATGCCATTTCTGCAGGGCTTCCAGAGAAGAGACTCCCCTGTCCTGTGTGGCAAAATCCAGTATGGTGGTGGTCCCACCGATTATGGCCGCCCTGGTTCCTGTATAAAAGTCATCTGCCGTCCGGCACGCCCCTTCCAGGTCAAAGTGGGTGTGGGCATCTATAAAACCGGGGAAAACATATTGTCCGGACGCGTCCAGAACCTCTCTGCCCTGTTCGGAAATACTGTCCGAAACAGCTGCAATCTTTTCTCCTGCTATCAGGATGTCTCCCTTAAAGCACTCTTTATCAGTTATAATCATACCGCCCTTGATTACTGTCTCCATATATTAAGCCCCCGATGTATGTTCACAATAAATACGCGTATCTTTCTTTCACAGCCAGGATTATACTGTCGGTAACTGCATTTTCGGACAGCAGCAGCCCCTGATTTTTTATTACGTCTCCTGTTTCCCGGACCACAAAAAACCCAGGATTCCCGCTGTCTTCCATTCTTTCCCTGCTGCCGAAAAGGGTGAGTTTATCCTTGTATGGACGTCCTGCAAACGGACAGAAATCCGCACAGTTTCCGCATTCATTGCAAAGATCATCCAGATGCAGTATCTGGGGCATCCCGCCCGTGCCGGTCAGAATTTCCACATTTGCCCGGTTAGGGCATACATCGACGCAATTCTCGCAGATATAAGAACACTGCAGGCATCTTTCCGATTCCGGACCGGCACCTGAATGTGCCATCCTACCTTTCTTTTTATGGATGCTTTTTTCGGTTTTTTCCGTCAGCTTGCATTTATAAGGTTCTATCTTTGGAGCATTTAATATCCTGTCCGCAACATCCCTGGCGTCAGATATCGCCTCGACTACGGTTTTGGGTTTCCCGTTGCAGTCACCTGCCAGGAACGCCATCGGCCCGAAGTTCTGTTTTATATATTCCTCGTCAGGCATTTCTCCCACCGCTATGATGATGTCATCCGCACGCATTTCCACAAATTCTCCTGTTCCTACAGGTCTCCTGCGCCCGGAATCATCGGGTTCTCCCAGACCCATCTTCTCGCATTTCAGCATCCCGTTATCATAGGCGGCCGGAGCCAGCCTTTCCAGAAATGAAATGCCGTCTTCCCGAATCAAAAGATACTCCTCTTCATCTGCCGGCATCAGCCGCTTATCCCTACGGTAAACCATGGATACACTTTCGACTCCCGGAAGCCGCTTCGCCGCCCGGGCCACATCCATGGCGGTGTTTCCGCCTCCGACTACAATTACGTCTTTCCCAAGTTCCACGGCATTCTTTCTGGCTTTTTTCAGGAAATCAATGGCATAATAAGGTTTTGCCCCCGGAATGTCCAGTTTGACGGGATTGTCTGCCCCTATAGCAAGTACGATATGGGTAAACCCCTGACCGGCAAGATCCTTCTCACCTCTGATTTCCGTTCCCGTCAGAATCTCCACACCCAGCCGGCGGATAAAAGAAACATCTTTTTCCACGATTTCCCTGGAAACCCTGAACTCCGGCACCACATGGCTGACAATGCCGCCCAGGCAGTCTTCTTTTTCAAAAATGGTTACCAGAGCTCCTTCCCTGGCTAGAAAATGAGCCGCAGCAATTCCTGCGGGACCTCCCCCTATAATGGCCGCTTTGATATCATTTCTTTTCCCGGATGGGCGGATTTCATCCATAACTTCCTCATATCCCCGCCAGGCCGCTTCCAGTTTGACTTTCCGGATCTGAACGGTTTCCTCATAAAAATTTCTTGTGCAGCGGCTCATGCATCTGTGGGTGCAGATAGACCCGGTTATGAAGGGCAGGGGGTTCCGGTTCACTATAATTTCAAGAGACTCTTTGTATCTGCCCGCTCCGGCAAGGTTTATATAATAGGGAATATCCTGATGAATGGGACAGCTTCCCTCGCAGGGGGCCACAAAACAGTCGGTGATGGGAAGGGATTGACTGGATTTAAAAGGCTCCCTGGGTTTGATATTCTGTGTGTGATGTATATCGGTAAGTGCATTGACGGAAAGTTCATGAAGCTTCCCCTGGTCAATTCCGTTAAATTCTATGTTTTTCCCGGCGTCTATCCTCCGTATCTGGTCAAGACTTTCTGCAATCTGGACAAGGCGGTCATATCCCCCTGGTTTTAGCAGATTAGTGACCATGGTTACCGGCCAGATTCCGGTCTCTACAATCCGGTCAATATTAAAGAAATCCGCTCCTCCCGAAAATGATATGCGCAGCTTTCCGCCAAACGAACGGGTCAGTCTGTCTGCCAGGGCAAGCGTCAGGGGATACAGTGCCTTTCCGGACATATACATTTCTTCTCCCGGAAGCTCCTTATTTCTGATGTCCACCGGCAAGGTATTCGTCAGCTTTACCCCAAAAGACAGACCTTCTTTCTCCGCCAGATCCATCAGCCTTTCAAACATGGGTACGGCATCCTGGTATTGCAGATCATCCCGGAAATGGTGGTCATCAAATATCATATTGCCGTATCCCATCCCGTCCAGGGTGCTCCGTGCAAATTCATAGCCCAGCAGGGTTGGGTTGCACTTTACGAAAGTATTCAGCCCCTTTTCCTTTATCAGATATACAGCAATTCTCTCTATTTCCTCAGGGGGACATCCATGAAGAGTGGACAGGGTTACAGATATACCGATTCGGTCAGACATTTCATCCAGGTACTTTTCATCGATATGATTAAAACGGGAAATGTTTTCCCGGGCATAACTGCTGCATTCTTTCCAGATTCCTGAAGTCCCGGCATTTTTCAAGCCTTCGATGAATCGATCGATTTTATCCGATCGGATACCTTCCAGATCATATCCAACACTCATATTGAAGACAAAGCCATCTGGGTCTCCAAAACCGAATTCCCTGGAGATAAGTTTCAGGGCATACCAGGCTTTGATGTACTCTTCCATGGCCTCAGGAACACGCAGTTCCGTAGACCATTCCACGTTATAGCCTTCCTCGTCAGCCTTAATGCAGGGTTTGGATACAGGAAGGTCTTTTCCGTCAAGGGTTTGGACCGTTTTCAGTTCAAAGAAACGGGCTCCGCCACAATAAGCTGCAATGATATTCTGGGCAAGCTGTGTATGTGGTCCGGCGGCCGGTCCGCAAACACCTTCCAGTTTTTCTCCGAAAATGCTGTAATATACATCTTTAGGGCTTACATATTGCTTCCTGACTGAAAATACTGTTCCCAGCTTTTCATATTCTTCCAGAATCCGGTCCATAAGCCTATCGAATGAAACCGGCACCATCCTGTCGCCCATTGTTTCTCCCCCTTTACCTGTCGATCCCGCGTATTGACTCCCATAAACCGGCTGCCTGGACCCTGGATCTGGCAAGCAGTTCCTCTTCATCGGTCTGTGTGAGTTTCCTGTCTTTCATAAGAATGGTTCCGTCTATCATGGTGGTTACGACGCTTCTCCCGCTCATTCCAAAGAGGATATGGGAATTGTAATTCTCCCCAGTCATCGGCGTCAGGGGAATGTAATCCGTGACAATGATGTCCGCCGCCGCACCTGGTCTCAGAACGCCCAGCGGTGTATCAAAAAACCTTCCGGCAATCCTGGCATTATTGGCAAAAAGCATTTCCGGAACCTCCCCCCAGGCCGCACCGGGATCCTTCGTATCGTGTTTATGAAGGACATTGGCCGTCTTCATGGTTTCCATCATATCGGATGTATATCCGTCCGTTCCAAGTCCCAGAAGCACTCCTTTTGCATACATGTCCAATACCTTCGGACAGCCCACGGCATTCCCCATGTTGGATTCCGGGTTATGGATTACCACGGTTTCCGTCTCCCTAAGTATATCCATCTCCTCCTCGTTAATGTGCACGCAGTGGACTGCAAGGGTTTTGGACCCCAGAATGTTTCTGTCTTCGAGTCTTTTCACCACCGGAATCCCGTATTTCTTCAGAGAGTCCTCCACATCCGCGATGCCTTCCGCTACATGGATATGATATCCGATGCCCTTTTTATTTTCTGAAACGATATATTCCAGAATTTGATCAGACAGGGTAAAGGAAGCATGGAGCCCCATCATGGCCTTCAGCATGTCTCCCCCTTCGCTCTGTGCGTATTCTGCGAAATCAAAATTTTCCTTCACGGCCTGTTTTGCTTTTTCCTCTCCATCCCTTTCGGATACTTCGTAGCAGAGGCAGGTACGAACTCCCATCCTTCGGGCCGCCTCTGCAATGGTCTGCAGGCTCCCGCTTATGGATCCATAACTTGCGTGATGGTCAAAAACCGTGGTCACGCCATTCCTGATGCAGTCCAGATAGGTCGCACAGGCCGAAAGAGAAGTCTGTTCCAGGGTCAGTTTTCTGTCAAGACGCCACCACAGGCCTTCCAGAATCTGAGAAAAATTCTTTGGGGCATATCCCGGGATGGACATCCCTCTGGCCATGGCGCTGTATATATGGTGGTGGGTATTGATCAGTCCCGGCATAATTACGCCGCCAACCGCATCCAAAAATTCCGCTTCCGGATATTTCCCCTTCAGCTGTATGAAATCTCCTGCTTCCACAATGACATTTCCCTTTACGCACACTGCTCCGTTTTCATAATACGGATTCGCCGGATCCCTGGTTATCATCCGTCCGTTGCCAATAAGAATCATATTCTTACCTCCTTCAGCGCCCTGTCCAGACATTCCATGTCCGGTGTAATGGCCTTCGGTTTTCCCGCAGCCCGGATGGCGTTTGCCACATCCTTGAGTCCGTTGCCTGTGACCAGGCTGACCACGGTGGCGCCTGGGAGAATCCTTTTCATTTCCACTGCCTTTTTCAGCCCCGCCGTACCGGCTGCTCCCGCCGGCTCTGCAAATACCCCGCAGGTTCTCCCTAACAGCCGCATGGCTTGCATGATTTCTTCATCGCTGACATTTATGACAATTCCGCCGGATTCCTTAATGGCACGGATTGCCTTGTCCGGGTTTCTGGGAGCGCCTACGGCGATACTGTCTGCGATGGTGTTTTCTTCCATCGGTCTTACAGGGGCGTTTTCCTCAACCGCCCTGTTGACGGGGCAGCAGCCCTGTGCCTGTACGCTGATCAGCTTCGGAAGCCTGTTTATAAATCCGATTGCATAAAGATCCTTCAATCCCTTCCATACTCCGGAAATGGTGCAGCCGTCCCCCACGGATACAGCGATGTAATCCGGCATCTCATACCCAAGCTGCTCGGCGATTTCCATGGAAACTGTTTTCTTTCCCTCCACCAGGTATGGATTAATCGCTGCATTCCGGTTATACCAGCCGTACTTCTCAATGCCTTCTGCAGAAATCCGGAAGGTATCCTCATAATTCCCCTCCACCAGGAACACATGGGCACCGAACATCATAAGCTGGGCAAGCTTCCCCTCCGGAGCACGCTGCGGCACAAAGATATAGGATTCAAAATCTGCCGCCGCACAGCTTCCGGCCAGGGAGGAAGCGGCATTTCCAGTGGAAGAGCAGGCTATGGTACGAAGACCCGCTTCCGCAGCCTTCACAACCGCCATGACGGAAGCCCGGTCCTTAAGGCTGGCTGTAGGATTGATACCGTCATCTTTGATATGGAGCCGCTTTATACCGATTGACTCCGCCAGAAGAGGGGTTTCATATAAAGGCGACCAGCCAACCCGCAGCCTGCGCACCCTGTCCTCGCCTTCTGCCGGAAGCAGCTCCCTGTATCTCCACATGGTCTGTTCCCTGGAGGCGATTTTATCTTTGGTCAGTACCTGCCTGATGTATCCATAGTCATATTTTATGTCCAGTATCCCCCCACATTTCCTGCATGTGGTTATTGTGGGTGTCGCTTCATATTCAGCCCCGCAGGATATGCATACTGCAGATATTACCTGTCTCATAAGATCCACCGCCTTTGCTTACATATTATCCAGAACTCCCGCCCGCTCATTGAATTCGTTAATCAGCCGGTCAATTTCCCCGGTCTGTGCGTGCACCGCGCCCCAGGTTCCTTCCTGGTCATACCATAATGCCCGGAGTTCCTCTGCCGTCCTGCCCTGCTGTTCAACCCAGGTGTAATATTTCAGGTTATGAATCCGCTTCCTGGCCGTATAAGTCAGTTCTTCCAGATTGTCCGTTTTCATGCCCAGCATGTGCACATTATGGTCTATGGCAGCCATCTGCTGTGAATATGGACCATCCTCTTCCTCCAGCTCCTTTACGCGGGAACCATACATAACAGAAGAATCTGTAAGAACTGTCATGATTACATCTTCTGAACCCATTTCATAATATTTTGCCATTTTGATACAGCAAAGGACATTGGCTATGCCGGATATCCCAAATAATTCCAGTGCGGCAAGAGTTTCCTTAGAAACCTTTGCCTCATTTTCCAGATACTTCCTGCCTTCTTTTTCATTGAAGAGACGGAGCAGCTTCTGGCTGTCCTCGTCATCAATTGCCAGCACCATGTCGGTATTTTTCACGTTATGAATCCAGGGAACATGCTTATCCCCGATACCCTCAATTCTATGTTCTCCAAAACCATTGTTCAGGAGGGTCGGGCACTGCAGGGCCTCCCCAACGCCCACCCTTACCAGGGGGAATTTCTCCTTCAGATAGTCTCCGGCTCCGGTAGTTCCGGCAGAGCCGGATGTGACGCAGATACCGGAAAATCTTTTTTTATTGCCCTCCAGCTTGTGGAATGTCTCTTCCATAGCGCTTCCTGTGACCTCATAATGCCACAGATGGTTCCCCATTTCTTCGAACTGGTTGAAAATCATACAGTCCTTTCTGGTCCTCCGAAGTTCCCATGTTTTATCAAAAATCTCTTTTACATTGCTTTCACTGCCCGGCGTGGCAATGACCTCTCCGGCAATGGTCCTGAGCCATTCAAAACGTTCTCGGCTCATGCCTTCCGGCAGGATGGCAATGGAGTGGCAGGACAGGAGCCTGGAGTTAAATGCCCCTCCCCTGCAGTAATTTCCCGTGGAGGGCCATACAGCCTTATGGTAATCTGTATCGAACTGCCCGGTGACGAGCCGGGGAACCAGGCATCCGTATGCAGCTCCGACCTTATGGCATCCGGTCGGGAACCATTTCCCCACCAGACACACAATCCTTGCCTCCACACCAGTCAGAGAGGTCGGAAGCTCTATATAATTCACGTCCCCGAAAAGCCCTCCTGTCTCCTGGGGTTCATTTTTCCAGGTGATTCTGAAGAGGTTCAAGGGGTTAATGTCCCACAGTCCGGCCGTCTTGAGCCTCTCTTTGATCCTCTCCGGAATTTTATCCGGATTTTTCATCTGTTCAAAGGTCGGAATAATAATTTTGTTTTCTCTTGCCCGTCTGATGTTGTTCATCAGATTTGATTCGATTTTCTCAAGATTTATCATGCCTTTGCCCACCCTTTCCATTATTGCTTAAATTATAACACCCCTATTTTTCAAACACAATAAAAGTATCGCAGACAGGCTTTTTGACGCACAAAAAAAGCGGGTGCTTCACACCCGCCTGATACGCGAAACTTTATTTGAGCAATTACACTAACTGAACGTTAACTGCCTGATTTCCACGTGCACCTTTGGTTACTTCAAATGTAACTTCCTGGCCATCTTCCAGTGTTTTGAATCCGTCACTGGCAATTCCTGAGAAATGTACAAATACATCCTCACCTGTGTCTGTGTTTGTAATAAATCCGTATCCCTTTTGGCTGTTAAACCATTTTACTGTACCTCTGTTCATGAAAGTACCTCCCACTTATTAAAATATTATATTTAATCTGTTAATGCAAAATCACATATTTTCGTAAACCATTAAACATCTAATGATTTACAAAAATATGTGAATCAAGATGAACATTTAAATATGTGTTTAGATTACCATTTTTTCCTGTAAAAGTCAAGTAATTTTTAACATATCGGCAAAAATATTGATTTATTTTTCCCGTATGTTATTATAAAAATATACGAAAGAAAACCGGAAGGAAGGTATGGTTCTGATGGATTTTAAACGAGTAAAAGAAAGCGCTGCAGATTATCAGGATAACATGGTTGCCTTTTTAAGAGACTTGATCCGGATTCCCGGCGAAAGCTGCCATGAAAAGGAAGTGATTGCCCGTGTCCGTCAGGAAATGGAGGCTCTTGGTTTCGACAGAGTCGAGACCGACCCTATGGGAAACATCCTGGGCTATATGGGAAGCGGCAGTACGCTTATTGCGTTTGACGCCCATGTGGACACCGTGGGTATCGGTGAATTAACGAACTGGAGTTTCGATCCCTATGAGGGCTTCGAGGACGAAACCAGAGTGGGAGGAAGAGGGGCTTCTGATCAGCTTGGCGGCATTGTGTCTGCCGTCTACGGCGCCAGAATAATGAAGGACCTGAACCTTTTGAGTGATAAATACACCGTTCTGGTATCCGGAACGGTCCAGGAGGAGGACTGTGACGGACTGTGTTGGCAGTATATAATCAATGAAGACGGCATACGACCCGCATTCGTGGTTGTTACTGAACCCACGGACGGCAACATTTACCGGGGGCAAAGAGGACGTATGGAAATCCGTGTAGAGGTCAAGGGCATATCCTGTCATGGGTCCGCTCCCGAGCGGGGAGATAATGCCATTTATAAAATGGCAGATATCATCCAGGAAGTACGCGACCTGAACGTACGGCTCGGATACGATGAATTCCTGGGGGCAGGCACACTGGCCGTCTCCCAGTCCTTTTACAGTTCGCCTTCCCGATGCGCAGTTGCTGATATGAGCGCCATCTCCATCGACCGCAGGCTCACCGCAGGGGAAACGCAGCAGTCCGCCCTGGAAGAAATCAGAGAACTTCCTTCCGTAAAAAAATACGATGCACAAGTCACCATGTATACATATGGCAGTCCCAGCTACACAGGTCTTGTATACCCTACTGACTGCTATTTTCCCACCTGGGTAATCCCGGAGGATCACCCGGTTACAAAGGCTATGGTGGAAACCTACGAAGAAATGTACGGAACCCCCCAGGTAGGCAAATGGACCTTTTCCACCAATGGTGTCTCCATCATGGGGCGGTTTGGTATACCGTGCATCGGCTTCGGTCCCGGAAGGGAGGACCAGGCTCACGCCCCCAACGAAGTCACCTGGAAGGCAGATCTTGTCAAGTGTGCAGCCGTGTATGCCGCGCTTCCGGGCATTTACGGCAAACCGAGAAAGGAGAACATATAATGAAACTGCAGGATTACATCGATCACCTGGATAAGCTTGCTTTTGAGAATATGTACGGCAGTGATTTTTTCCTGACCTGGGAAAAATCAGATGATGAAATAGCAGCCACCTTTTTGGTTGCAGATGCCTTACGGCATTTGCGGCAGAGCAATACTTCGACCCGGATTTTCGACAGCGGCCTCGCTATTTCGCAGTTCCGGGACAATTCCACACGTACGCGCTTCAGTTTTGCATCCGCCTGCAATATGCTGGGTCTGGAAGTGCAGGATCTGGATGAGGAAAAGTCCCAGATTGCCCACGGGGAGACCATTCGGGAAACATCCAACATGATTTCTTTTATGGCAGATGTCATCGGCATCCGGGACGACATGTACATTGGAAAAGGCAATGAATATATGCGTATGGTGGCAGATGCCGTCCAGGAAGGCTGGGAGGACGGTCTTCTGGAACAGCGTCCTTCCCTGATCAACCTTCAGTGCGATATCGATCATCCCACGCAGTGCATGGCGGATATGCTGCATATTATCCACCACTTCGGCGGGACAAAAAATCTGAAGGGAAAGAAACTGGCCATGAGCTGGGCATACTCCCCCTCTTACGGAAAGCCCCTGTCCGTTCCACAGGGCGTTATCGGCCTGATGACCAGAATGGGTATGGATGTTGTGCTGGCTCACCCGGAAGGCTATGAGGTAATGGCAAACGTGGAAGACGTGGCCATCCGGAATTCCAAGGCCTCGGGCGGAAGCTTCCAAAAAACAAGCAGCATGAAAGAAGCCTTTTCGGGAGCGGACATTGTTTATCCTAAGAGCTGGGCCCCCTATGCGGCAATGGAAGAGCGTACCCTGTTATATGAAAAGCGCGATTTTGAAGGGATCGGGGAACTGGAAAAATCCCTTCTTGCCAAAAACGCCGTACATAAAGACTGGGAGTGCACCGAGGACATGATGGCATTGACCCGGGATAAGAGTGCCCTTTATATGCACTGCCTCCCGGCAGACATTTCCGGGGTCAGCTGTGTCCAGGGCGAAGTTGCCTCCTCTGTTTTCGACCGTTACAGGATACCACTATATAAGCAGGCAGGTTACAAACCATATATCATTGCAGCCATGATATTCCTCAGTAAGATCAAGGATCCTCAGAAAACGCTGCTGACCATGAGGGACCGGAAACTGAAACGATTCTTCGATTAACCGGAGGGCATTCCATGAAAAAACGCATTGTCATTGCTTTAGGCGGAAACGCATTAGGCAGCTCCCTCGCGGAGCAGATGATTGCCGTAAAAAAGACTTCCATGGCAATAGCCGGCCTGATTGCCCAAGGACATGACGTTGTCATTACCCATGGCAATGGTCCCCAGGTCGGCATGATTCAGGAAGCCATGGATATTTTTTCAGATATTTCCCCCAAGCATCCGCGGATACCCCTGACGGTCTGCGTGGCCATGAGCCAGGCATACATCGGTTACGATCTTCAGAATGCGCTGAGGGAAGAGCTGATCAACCGGGGAATAGACAAATCCGTCTCCACGGTTATCACCCAGGTCCTGGTGGATAAGGATGATTCGGCCTTTCAGAATCCGGTCAAGCCCATCGGGAATATCCTTTCCCAAGAGGAACTGGCGGCAGCCCTCGGAAATAATAAGCCTGTACTATTTGAGGCGGGAAAAGGCTACCGCAGAGTGGTGGCTTCTCCGCGCCCGATTGCCGTCATTGAGCAGGGCAGCATCAACGCCCTTCTGAACGCCGGTGAGGTGGTGATTGCCTGTGGCGGCGGCGGCATTCCCGTAGTGGCAGAGGGCAGACATCTTAGAGGAATTCCTTCCGTTATCGACAAGGATTTCTCCAGCTGCGTCCTGGCACAAAACATACAGGCGGAAACCCTGATCATACTGACCGCGGTCGAGAAAGTCTCCATATACTTCGGTTCTCCCCATCAAGTGGACCTGGACAGCATTACGACCACACAGGCACGGAAATACATGGAAGAAGGACATTTTGGGGCGGGCTCCATGCTCCCCAAAATCACAGCGGCCATCGAATTTGCTGAATCTGGCGAGCACAGGGTATCCCTTATCACGCTTCTGGAGAAGGCATCGGAAGGAATCGCCGGAAAGACAGGCACAAGAATCACGAAAGGATGAACGTATGTTGAAAATAATCCGCGGGGATATTCTCTTTGCCCCAGACAAAAACAGATACGAGCTTTGGGAAGATTCCTATGTCTTAGTCAAAAAAGGTATCGTTCTCTCCGTTGTCAAGGAACTCCCCCTTTCCTGCTGGAACCAGCCCGTGGAGGATTTCCGCAACTGCCTGATTATTCCCGGATTCGTGGATCTTCACCTGCATGCCTCCCAGTGGCCAAATATGGGAATCGGCTATGATTTTCAGCTCCTTGAGTGGTTGAAAAAATATACTTTTCCTCTGGAAAGCACCTTCAGCGATATGGAGACAGCCAGAAAGCATTACGAAAGTTTCATCCATGAGCTTTCGGCATCCATGACCACCAGGGCATGTATTCTGGCTACCCGGCACCTGCCCGCTACCCGCCTGCTGGTTTCCATGCTCAGAGAATCCGGCCTGGGGGCTTTCGTGGGCAAAGTAAACATGGACAGGAATGCGGATCCTCCACTGCTGGAAAATACGGAGGATTCCATCGAGGAAACCAGGCTGCTGGCACAGGAAATGCAGGAATTTGAGCAGTTCCATCCGGATACCCTGGTCCATCCTATCCTTTCGCCCCGCTTTGTCCCAAGCACCACGCCTGAATTGATGACTGCCCTGGGAAAGATGGCGCAGGAGTACGATCTCCCCATACAATCTCACCTGGATGAAAACCTGGATGAAATCGCCTGGGTCAGACAGCTGCATCCAGGCGATCTTGATTTTGCCCATGTATACGAAAGGTTCCACCTTCTGAAACCGGATAAAACCATCATGGCCCATTGCATTCATATGACCGAGGATGAAATACGTCTAATAAAGGACAGACGGATTTTCATCGCTCATTGTCCATCTTCCAATTGCAACCTGGCAAGCGGCATTATGCCTCTCCGAAAATACCTGGATAATGATATGCTGATAGGAATCGGTTCGGATATTGGAGGAGGGAACACCCTGGATATGCGTGCTCATGTGCAGCTGGCCATGCAGATGTCCAGGCTCTATTATTCCGCCAACCGCTCCTTTAAACCTGTATCTGTGCGGGAGGCCTTCTACCTTGCCACCAAAGGCGGAGGACGCTTTTTTGGCAAGGTGGGAAGCTTTGAAAAAGGATATGAATTTGACGCCCTGGTCATAGACGACGGATACAAAAAAGGATTACCGGATAAGCCTTCCCTGGAAACCAGGCTGGAAAAGCTTATAAATACCGATAATCCTGTTCTTATAATCAAAAAGTACGTGCGCGGAAAAGAAATTCAGCGGTCTTCCCTGAAGTAGTTTATTCCGCAGCCTGCAGGTTGGGAATTTTCCTTCGACTGCCTTATGGAAGTAACTATCAGAACCAGAGCCGTAACAAGGAAAGGCAGCATATCATAAAAGGCTTCCGGAATTCCCACGGAGGGAACGTAGTAGCGGAGTATATTGAACGCGCCAAAGACAAAGGACCCAAATATTGCCCTGACGGGGCTCCAGGCAGCAAATATTACAAGGGCAACGGCAATCCAGCCAAAACCTCCCACGCTGTTGCTTATCCAGACACCGTTATTGATGATCATGGCGCAGTAAACTCCGCCTATCCCACATATTCCGCCGCCAAGGATGATATTGATGTATTTCAGCTTTGTAACCCTTATTCCCGCTGCGTCCGCAGCGGAAGGATTCTCTCCAATCGCTCTCAGGCTGAGGCCTGTCTTTGTTTTCTTCAGATACCACCAAAGTACGATGGCAATGACAATTCCGAGGTATACAAAGGGATTATAGGAGAACAGAAGCTTTCCGACCACAGGAAGATTACTGAGGCCCTCTATATTGATGCTTCTCATCTGCCCTGTAATCTTTTCGGGAAGTTTAAGAGTTCCCGATTCGGAAAGTCCAAGGTAGTATAATCCAAGAAAATTTCCCAGTCCGATTCCGAATATCGTAAGAGTAAGACCGGTGACATTCTGGTCTGCCATAAAGGTTACGGTAAGTACAGCGTATATGGCCGCACCTACTGCCCCGCCCAGAAAGGCGGCAATCAGGGAAAGCAGAAAGCTGTCCGAGTAATAACCCACCATGAATCCCGAAACGGCTCCCATGGACATCATCCCTTCCACTCCCAGGTTCAGGTGTCCGGACTTCTCATTCAATATCTCCCCAACCGTTCCGTATAAAAGAGGTGTGCCGGAAATCACCGCGGCTGCAATGAATTTTATAACCATCTCCATCAGTCAGTCCCTCCTTTTTTTCTGCGGATAAATCTGTACCTAACGAAAAATTCACATCCCAGGACGAAAAACAGTATGATTCCCTGCAGCACCTCGGATGAGTCCGTCGAAAGTCCGAACTCAGACTGTATGACCGTACTTCCTTTTTCCAGAACGCTGAACAGAAATGATACCAGAAGAATGGTAAACGGATTCAGCCTGGCCAGCCATGCCACGATGATGGCGGTAAATCCCACGCCTCCGGCAACTGCTGTTGCAAGGGTCATATCTGAGCCTGTTGCAGATACCATGCCAGTAATCCCGCAGATTCCACCGCTTATGAACATGGTCCTGAGGACAATTTTCCTTACATTCATTCCGGCATATCTGGCAGTGGCTTTACTTTCTCCCACAACGTTGATTTCATACCCGTGCTTTGAATATCTCATATAAATGAAGACCAGGACAACCAGGATGATTCCGATTATCCAGCCTGCCTGCACCCCAAAAATCTTGTCCAACTGTGCATTTTTTGAAAATCTTGCAATTTTGGGAAATCCCCCGGATTCAGGGTCTGCCCAGGGTCCATCCCGAAGGAATACAATGATATAAAGGGCAATGTAATTCAGCATCAGGGTAAACAGTGTCTCGTTTGTGTTATACCGCACTTTGAAAAACGCAGGAATCAGACCCCATATTCCACCACCGATGATACCGGCGATAATCATCAGGATTATAAGCAGAACATGCGGAAGGCCGTCAAAAAACAGGGCGAAATAGGAAGCAAATATTGCCCCCATGATTACCTGTCCCTCCGCACCGATATTCCAGAACCTCATCCGGAATGCCAGGGTGATTCCCAAAGAGGTAATCAAAAGCGGTATCATGTATTTGATGGTAGCCTGTATGGCCATTTCGCTTCGGAAGGATCCCCGGATAATCGTCCAGTATACAGAAATAGGGTTATGCCCAACTGCAAGTATGAAAACACCTCCGGCTACCAGGGCAAGGCCAAAAGCCGCAAGCCTTAGAAACATGGCGTTTTTAGCCGTCAACTCATTTCTTTTTCCAATTCGGATAAGTGGTTCTTTCGCAGTATTGTTCATATTAGCCATGAGCCTCTGCCTCCCCTCTTACGGAATCGGTCATCATAAGCCCAATCTCCTCTTTGGTCGTCTCCGCCGCCGCTACGATTCCGGTCACCTCTCCATGGCACAGAACCATAATACGGTCAGAAAGCTCCAAAAGGACATCCAGATCTTCACCGATAAATATTATGGCAACATTTTTCTTTTTTTGTTCGTTAAGCAAATCATATATTACGTAGGAGGAATTTATGTCCAGCCCCCTCACCGGATAGGCCGTAATGAGAAGGTTTGGACTGGATTCTATCTCCCTTCCAAGCAGTACTTTCTGAACATTTCCGCCCGAAAGATGCCTGACCGGTGTTTCCGTGCCAGGAGTACGGATTTCCAGCTTGCCGATCAGGTCCTGCGCCAGCTTTTTGGCCGGCTTTTTATCAACGAAAATTCCTTTATTCTTGTTGTAGCTTTTCAGGAGCATATTGTCAGTCATCCCCATGGAAGCGACAAGCCCCATTCCCAGCCTGTCCTCGGGAACAAAGCTCATATGTATGCCCAGGTCGATGATTTCTTTGGGTGATTTCCCAATGATATTTTCCTTTTCATAGAGGATCGCACCTTTTTTTGGTCTCATAAGTCCCGCAATCGTTTCACAGAGTTCCTTCTGACCGCTGCCCGCAATGCCTGCCACCCCCAGTATCTCGCCCCGGAAAATATCAAAACGAACATCATCGATGGCTTTTGTACCGTCCTCCCGGTAAACCGTCAGGTCAACCACTTCGAGCAGCTTATCCCCCCTGTCGACTTCCAGGCGTTCTATTTCCAGGCTGATGGGCCGTCCTACCATAAGCTCCGTCAATTCGGTAACGGACGTTTCACTGGTTTTCACCGTATCGATGTATTCTCCTTTGCGCAGGATGACGACCCTGTCGCTGACAGCCATTACTTCATTCAGCTTATGAGTGATGATTATGATGGACCTTCCCTGATCCCGCATTTTTCTGAGTATTTCAAACAGTTTTTCGGTTTCCTGAGGAGTCAGAACCGCCGTAGGCTCATCCAGGATCAGCACATTCGCCCCCCTATAGAGAGCCTTCATGATTTCCACCGTCTGCTTCTCGCTTACTGACATGTTATATACTTTCTGTTCCGGATTGATTTCCAAACCGAATTTCCGGCTCAGTTCCACAATCTCCTGTTTCAGGACTTTCGGCTTTCTTCTCTTTTCTTTTGTTCCCAGCACGATGTTATCCATCGCATTAAAAACCTCTACCAGTTTAAAATGCTGGTGAATCATTCCAATCCCAAAATTCATTGCATCCGTGGGAGAGTTTATGACCGCTTCCTCCCCGTTGACCAGGATGGTGCCCTGATCTGGATGGTAGATACCCGAAATCATGTTCATGAGGGTTGTCTTGCCCGATCCGTTTTCGCCCAAAAGCGCCAGAATTTCACCCTTTTCCAGCGTAAGATTAATATTGTCATTTGCCTTTACACTTCCAAAGGATTTCGTTATTCCCCTGCATTCAATTGCGTAATTTGTACTCTTCGTCTCCGCCATTAATCCACCTGCGCCTAAATATTAATTAAGGGGCTGTTGACAAACAGCCCCTTAGCTTAAATCAATTTTATTGTTTCACACTTTATTTGTCAATTAAATTAGCTTATTTAACTACAATATTTTTGAAGTACCAGTTGATGCCTCCGGTGATTTCCGCATCGGACAAGGTGGATCCTTCTTTGCCGACCGTCGTTCCTTCATTTGTTTCGATTACTCCATCAAAAACATTGAAAGATCCATCGAGAATAGACGCTTTTGCCTGATCAACCGCTTCCGCCGTTCCATCTGCACAGAAAGCGGAGAGATCCGTAATACCAACAAGTCCTTCTTTCATTCCACCATAATAGTTGGAACCATCCCATGTTCCATCAATTAAACTCTGGACAGCTGCCGTGTAGTATACACCCCAGTCCCACACTACCGAGGTAAGCGTTGCATCCGGAGCATCCTTGCTCATATTGGAGTTGTATCCAACTCCCCAGACGCCGGCTTCTTCCGCCGCAAGCTGTGGATTTGGTGTATCACAGTGCTGGCCGATTACATCACAGCCTTCTGCTATTAATGCTTTTGCCGCACTGGTTTCTGCTTCCGGATCATACCAGCTGTTTGTGACTTTTACAAATACCTGTGCCTCCGGATTTACGGAATATACACCCATTGCAAATGCATCCAGTCCACCCGTAACTTCAGAATTTTCCTTATCCATTGCAGCAACAAAACCAACCTTGTCCGATTCGGTCTTAAGGCCCGCTACAATGCCTGCAAGATATCTTGCCTGATAAATTCTGCCGAAATAGTTGATGAAGTTCTGTCCGTTTGACTTATAGCCGGATCCATGAGCAAAATATACGTCCGGGAATTCCTCTGCAAGCGCCTCGCAGGTATCCATATAGCCCCAGCTTGTTGCGAAGATAATATTGCATCCGTCTTCGATACATTCTCTCATGGCTGTTTCAATAGCTGTCGGATCACTGTCTGAAATATTGTTCTTACGTATAATCTGACTGTCTTCCAGACCCAGGTTTTGCTGCATTGCCACGATTCCCTGGTCGTGGGTAAATGTGTATCCGGATCCTTCCGCCGGATCGGATATGTGAATCACGCCAACTTTGATGTCCTCTTTGGCAATCCCCCCTGCTTTGGTAGTCTCGGAACCACTGGTGGTTGCTTCATCCCCTGAGCCGGAACATCCAGCAAGAACAAGTGACAGCGATAAAACAAGTGACAGAGCAAGGCCGATAATCTTTTTCATAATTTTCTCTCCCTTTTCATAAACTTTTTGTACTATTATATTATCCCAGATTAATTATAATTGCAACCAAAAAAGGGGATGAACCGGCCCTTTTGGACAGCCACATCCCCTCCATTGATTACAGACGGATTTTCGTTCCTTTTGTATCTCTCTTTGCTATTTTCAGTTTCTTCAGGTCGACCGGTTTTCCTGCGGACTCCCCTTGCGTTTCCTCTGATTCCTCAAACACATAGACTTCTTCCACAAAGTCATCCTCAGATAATTTAATTCCTCTTACGCCTATGGCTCCCTTTTTCTTTTCAGGCACTTCATCCGCTCTGAATTTCAGGAAATACCCTTTAGCAGTCTGCAGGACCACCAGTGTATCCGGCCCGGTTTTCCATATGCTTATCACCCGGTCCCCTTCTGCCAGCTTGGAAGCTGCAACGGTCTTTTTGACCACTTCAAACTCTTTGGTGTCCACCATCTTCATCATTCCCTGCCTGGTGGTAAATAACAGCTTATTTGCAGCCAATTCAGCTGCCGAACAGACCAGCACAATATTTTCCTGTTTGCTGTTATAATTGCTTATATTGTCCACGGGCTTCCCTTTATCTCTGAATTTAAGATATGGAATGTCCAGCACCTTAATCAGATGAAGATTCCCGGTATCCGTAAATATGCATATCTTATCTGTATTCATGCAGGGGATTACCCGTTTATTTTCTGCATGCACCGCCTCCTTGTTTCTCTCATAGGATGCGGCATCTATGGTCTTGATATATTCAAATCGGTCCATCAGCAAGACGACTTCCTGCTCCGTAACGGGGTTTTCCTCATACACCGCAGCCTGTCCGTCTTCAATGGCGGTTTTTCTTTCCACGGCGTATTCTTTTCTGATATCCTCCAGATCCTTGATGATGACCTTAGTCATGACATCTCTGTTCCCGAGGATTTTTTCATATTCGGCGATTTTTTTCAATATCGCATCATACTCTTTCTTCAGTGAGAGTATTTCCAGACCGATTAATTTATAGAGCCTCATTTCCAGGATTGCAGTTGCCTGCCTTTCCGTGAAATTCAGGGTTGCCGCTTCCTTTTCGGAGGCTTCACTTTTGAATCGGATTTTCCCGGTATTTCCATTAATCAGACAGTCTCTGGCCTGCTTGATGTTGGAGCTGCCCCTGAGGATCTCGATGATCAGGTCAATGATATTGCAGGCGCGGATCAGGCCCTCCTTGATTTCCTTCTGCTCCAGCTCCTTGGTCAGCAGGGTGGTGTATTTCCGTGTCAGTATTTCATACTGGAAATTGGAACTGTGTTCAATGATTTTTTTGAGGCTCAGCACTTCCGGACGGTTGTCTACGATGGCCAGCATGTTCACGCCAAAGGTGTCTTCAAGCTTGGTCTTTTTATAGAGCATGTTCTCCAGCTTTTTGACATCGGCGTTCTTGCGCAGTTCCAGGACGATCCGGATTCCTTCCTTAGACGACTCATTGGATATATCCGTGATATCCGCTGTTTTTTTGTTTTCCACCAGCATGCAGATATCGGAGATGAATTTACCGATGTTTGCTCCAATCATAGTGTAAGGAATTTCTGATATGACCAGCTTATCCTTGTCTGTTTTCCTTTTGCCGGGTTCAAATTCGACTTTTCCCCGGAGCTTGATTTTTCCGGAGCCGGTTTCATAGATTTCCCGCAGCTCGCTCTTATTGACTACAAATCCACCCGTCGGGAAATCAGGACCCTTTATGTATTCCATCAGTTCCATGGTCGTAATCCCGGTATTTTTCAGGTATGCGATAACGGCATCCACCACCTCCCCCAGATTGTGAGCGGGGATGCTGGTTGTCATTCCTACGGCAATTCCTTCCGCTCCGTTTACAAGCAGATTGGGAACCCTTACCGGGAGCACTACAGGCTCTTTTTCCGTTTCATCAAAATTGGCGACAAAATCCACCACATTTTTATCCAGATCCGCCAGGTATACGTCCTGGGTGAATTTCTTGAGTTTGGCCTCTGTGTAACGCATAGCGGCCGCGCCATCCCCTTCGATAGACCCGAAGTTTCCATGCCCATCCACCAGAGCCATGCCCTTTTTGAAGTCCTGTTCCAGTACCACCAGGGCGTCGTATATGGAGCTGTCCCCGTGGGGGTGGAACTTACCCATTGTATCGCCTACAATACGGGCCGATTTCCTGTGGGGCTTATCATAATTCAGTCCCAGTTCGTTCATGGCGTAAAGTACCCGCCGCTGTACAGGCTTCAATCCATCTCTTGCATCCGGCACTGCCCTCGCGCAGATTACGCTCATGGCATAGTCGATATAGGATTTCTGCATGATTTCGGAATATTCTGTTTTTATTATATTTTCTGCCATCCTCAGCCTCCTATAAATCTAAATCCGCATAATGCGCATTCTGATAGATGAAGGAACGGCGGCGAGGTACATCATTGCCCATCAGCATGGATGTTACTTCCGATGCCATCTTGCCGTCCTCAATCTCTATCTGCCTCAGCACCCGTGTCTCCGGATTCAGGGTCGTCTCCCAGAGCTGATCCGCATCCATCTCTCCCAGACCTTTAAACCGCTGGAGGGTAAATGTTCCTTTATGGGCCCTGCGGTATTTTTCCAGTGCCTGGTCGTCATAAAGATATTCTTCCTTCCCTGATTTCGGTATGGCTTTGTATAGGGGCGGCATAGCCTGGTAGATATGTCCTTCGCTTATCAGTTCCGGCATGAATCTATAGAAAAAGGTCATCAGCAGGGTGGCGATGTGGGCACCGTCCACGTCGGCATCGCTCATGATAATGATTTTATCGTATCTGAGCCGGCTAATATCAAAGTCATTGCCGTAGCCTTCGGAAAAGCCACAGCCAAAAGCATTGATCATGGTTTTGATTTCACTGTTAGCAAGCACCTTATCCATGGTTGCCTTCTCCACGTTCAGGATCTTGCCACGGATAGGCAGTATAGCTTGAATCTTCCTGTCCCTGGCTGTTTTAGCCGACCCTCCGGCCGAATCACCTTCCACGATGAACACTTCGCAATCCTTTGGGTTCCGGCTTTCACAGGTGGCCAGCTTTCCATTGCTGTCGATGACAAACTTCTGTCTGGTAAGCAGGTTGGTTCTTGTCTTTTCCTCTTCCTTTCGGATTCTGGCAGATTTTTCCGCGCATCCAATTACCTCTTTCAAGGTTTCCAGGTTCTTGTCGAAGAACCTCTGCAGTTCCTCGCCGGTCACTTCTGCCATTACTTTTCCGGCATCCGGATTATCCAGTTTTGTTTTTGTCTGGCCTTCAAATCTTGGATCCGGATGCTTGATGGCTATCACGGCTGTCATCCCGTTCCTGACGTCCTGTCCCGTGAAGTTGGCATCTTTCTCCTTCAGTATGCCAATCTCCCTGGCATACTGGTTGATTACCGTGGTGAACTTTGACTTAAATCCGGTCAGATGGGTTCCACCCTCCTGTGTGTAAATATTGTTGCAGAATCCCAGGATATTTTCCTGGAACTCATTCACAAACTGAATGGCGGCCTCCACTTCTATACCTTCAGACTTCTTCTTGAAATATATGACCTCATGAACCGGTTCTTTCTCCTGATTCAGTTCCCGCACGTATGCGGCAATTCCTTCTTCTTCCTTATAGATCAGCCGTTCCTCTTCACCAGGACGCTTGTTGTCAAATATCACTGTAAGATTCGGATTAAGATAGGCAGTCTCATGAAGACGGCTCATAATCATATCTGCCTTGAAATATGTTTTCTCAAAGATTTCATTATCTGGAAGAAATTTCACCATCGTGCCAGTGTCGTTTTTTCTGCAGGTTCCCACCTCTTCCAGGGGATGCATTACCTTCCCTCTCTCGTATCTCTGCCTGAAAATCTTTCCATCCCTCTTTATCGTGACCTCCAGCCATTCTGAAAGGGCATTCACAACGGAAGCTCCCACGCCATGGAGGCCGCCTGAGATTTTATACCCGCCTCCGCCGAACTTTCCGCCTGCATGGAGCATCGTAAAAACGACCTCCACCGCAGGAAGTCCCGTTTTGGTATTGATTCCTACAGGAATCCCCCTCCCGTTGTCCTGAATGGTTGCGGTTCCGTCTTCCTCCAGTGTCACAAATATCTCCGAACAGTATCCCGCCAGATGCTCGTCCACAGCGTTGTCTACTATTTCATAAATCAGGTGGTTCAGGCCTCTGGTTGATATGCTGCCAATATACATGCCGGGTCTCTTTCGGACAGCTTCCAGTCCCTCGAGTATGGAAATGCTGTTCTCGTCATAATTGTTCATCTGCACTTTACTCATACTTACATAACCCTCTCTTTTTTACCCGGGATGAAATTCAAATAGTTAGACTGACGTCTAACTATCTGCTTCCCAACCTTTTATTTTATTCTGTCCGGGAATCCAACCTTTCGCTGCACTTTTCTCAGTGTTTTACCTGCTGCATAATTTGCTTTTTCCGCATTGGTTTTTATGATTCCATCAATATAATCTTTGTTCTTGCTCAGATCGTCAAATCTGTCCTGGAGAGGCTTGAGAACGGATATCACGGATTCTCCCACTGCCACCTTGAAATCTCCATAGCCGGAATTCTCGAATTCTTTTTCCACCTCGGCTGCGCTGCTGCCGGTAATGGCCATATAAATATCCATCAGATTCCGGATTCCAGGCTTGTCTTCCGAATATATAACCTGATTGTCGCTGTCCGTTACAGCTCTTTTGAATTTTTTTATGATTACATCCGGTTTATCGGTCAGGAGAATGCCAGCGTTCGGGTTCTCGTCTGATTTCGACATCTTTTTGGTCGGTTCCTGCAGGCTCATAACCCTTGCTCCAGCCTTCCCAAAATACGGCTCCGGTATCGTAAATACATCTCCGTATATGCCGTTAAATCTCTGGGCGATATCGCGGGTTATCTCCAGATGCTGTTTCTGGTCTGCTCCGACCGGCACCACATCTGACTGGAAGAGCAGGATATCTGCCGCCATCAGCACAGGATAGGTAAACAGTCCTGCATTTATATTATCGGAATGCTTTTCCGACTTGTCCTTAAACTGAGTCATTCTGTTCAGCTCGCCCATATAGGTGAAGCAGTTCAATATCCAGGAAAGCTCTGCATGCGCTGAAACATGGGACTGGTAATACAAGCAGTTCTTTTCGGGGTTGATTCCAGCCGCAATATAAAGCATGAGAAGGTCTCTGGCTCTTTTCCTGAGTTGGGCCGGATCCTGTCTGACCGTGATGGAGTGCAGGTCAACGACACAGTAAAAACAGTCATACTCTTCTTCCAGGACCACCCAGTTTTTCAGGGCTCCCAGGTAATTACCCAATGTTAGAGTTCCAGTTGCCTGCATGCCGCTGAAAAGTGTCTTCTTATCGCCAATCATTCATAATTCCTCCATTGTCTAAGTTTTAGATGATCGATGCAATGTCAATAGGAGTAAGATTTTCTTTGGCATCGCTTTCCAGGCTCGTAAGCAGGGCATTTGCGGTATCCAGAGAGGTAAGGCAGGTCACCCCTGTTTCAATCGAAGTCCTCCTTATGATAAAGCCATCCCTGGTTTTATCTCTTCCCTGTGTAGGTGTATCAATCACCAGGTCTATCTGGTGTGACAGGAGCAGATCCAGCACCGTTGGGGATTCCTGATTCAATTTATTCACTTTAATGGCATTAACGCCGTTTTCTTTTAATACCTGGGCAGTTCTTCTCGTAGCGTAAATTTCATAACCGAGAGCTTCAAACCGTCTGCCCACGGAAACGGCATCTTTTTTATCCGCATCATTTACGGTTATGATAACCTTTTTATTCTTGGGAAGATCGACTCCAGCGCCCAAAAACGCCTTATACAGAGCTTCCTCAAAAGTTTTTGCAATCCCCAGACATTCTCCCGTGGACTTCATTTCCGGTCCAAGACTTATGTCGGCTCCTCTGAGTTTTTCAAAAGAAAATACCGGCATCTTGATGGCATAATAGTCGTTGGAAGGGTGCAGACCCGGCGTATAGCCCAGTCCTTTTATGGTGTCTCCCAGAATCACCTTGGCAGCTATCTGCACGATGGGAAGGCCTGTCACCTTGCTGATATATGGCACGGTACGGCTGGAACGTGGATTCACCTCGATTACATAAACTTTCTCTCCGGATACGATAAACTGGATGTTTATCAGTCCCTTTACATGAAGAGCCTTTGCAAGCCGCCTGGTATAATCCACGATTATTTCCGTCACTGCATCCGAAATGGTCACTGTCGGATACACGGAAATACTGTCTCCGGAATGGATTCCCGCTCTTTCGATATGTTCCATGACTCCCGGAATCAGAATGTCTTCCCCGTCACATACCGCATCCACTTCCACTTCTTTTCCCATCATATATTTATCCACCAGAATCGGGTGCTCCTGGGTGATCAGGTTTACATTATCGATATACTCGATGATTTCCTCGTCCGAGAATGCAATCTGCATTCCCTGGCCGCCAAGAACATAGGACGGTCTTACAAGAACCGGATAACCCAGTCCTCTGGCCACAGCCACCGCTTCCTGGCTGGTATACACGGTCTTTCCCTCTGGTCTTGGAATCTCGCACTGCTCAAGAATTGCATCAAACAGTTCCCTGTCTTCTGCGGCATCCACATCTTCTGCTTTTGTTCCCAGGATAGGTACTCCCATTTCCATAAGGCTCTTAGTCAGCTTGATGGCTGTCTGCCCACCGAACTGCACCACAGCTCCATCCGGCTTCTCTATATTGACGATATTTTCCACATCCTCCGGTGTAAGCGGCTCAAAATAAAGCTTGTCGGCTATATCAAAATCCGTGCTTACCGTTTCAGGATTGTTGTTGACGATAATGGTTTCATATCCCTCATTCTTAAATGCCCAGGTGCAGTGTACCGAGCAGTAATCAAACTCGATTCCCTGTCCTATCCGGATGGGGCCTGAACCAAGAATCAGAACTTTTTTCTTTCCAGCCGAAGGCATAGCTTCATTCTGGCTTCCAAAGCAGGAGTAGTAGTAAGGCGTCTCCGCCTCGAATTCTGCCGCGCAGGTATCTACAATCTTAAAGACCGCCACAATGTTGTTATCCATCCGCATTTTTTTGACGAATTCTGCCGTCTTGCCTGTCAGTTTTGCGATGACCGTATCCGGAAATTCTATTCTTTTGGCTTCTGCCAGAAGCTCCGGCGTCAATGGCTTGCTGTTAAGCGCCTGTTCCATCTCCACCAGGATAGCTATTTTATCGATAAACCATGGGTCGATCTTTGTTATGTCATTGATCGTCTCGTAGTCCATTTTACGGCGTACGGCCTCCGCGATGACAAATATCCGTCGGTCGTCCACAAGGGCCAGTTCCTCAAGCAGTTCATCATAGGATAAATCCTTATAACCATAGGACATAAGGCTGTCCACGTTCTGCTCCAGGGATCGTAGGGCTTTCATAAGAGCACCTTCAAAATTCGTACAGATGCTCATTACCTCTCCTGTTGCCTTCATCTGCGTGGTCAGAGTCCTTTTGGCATGAATGAATTTATCAAAAGGAAGCCTCGGAATTTTCACGACACAGTAGTCCAGGGCAGGCTCAAAGCTGGCAAACGTCTTGCCAGTAATGGCATTTTCAATCTCGTCCAGCGTGTAGCCCAGAGCGATCTTTGCGGCAACCTTTGCAATCGGATAGCCGGTCGCCTTGGAAGCCAGGGCGGAGGAGCGGCTAACCCTGGGGTTAACCTCAATAACGCAGTATTCAAAACTGGTCGGATGGAGGGCATACTGCACATTGCAGCCGCCTTCGATGGCCAGTTCATTTATAATATTTAAGGCTGAGGTCCTCAGCATCTGATATTCTTTGTCAGAAAGTGTCTGGGAAGGAGCGACTACGATACTGTCCCCCGTATGGACCCCTACCGGATCCAGATTTTCCATATTACATACCGTAATGCAGCTTCCCTTGCTGTCACGGATCACTTCATATTCAATCTCTTTCCATCCGGCAATACATCGTTCTACCAGAACCTGTCCCACACGGCTCAAACGCAGTCCGTTTGACAGGATGTCCATCAGTTCCTGCTGGGTGTCCGCTATGCCGCCGCCGCTGCCGCCAAGGGTGTAAGCCGGCCTGAGTACAACCGGGTAGCCAATTTCATTGGCAAAGTCGATTCCGTCCTCTACATTCTCCACTACCATGGAAGATGCACATGGCTCATTGATTTTCTCCATTGTGTTCTTGAATTCTAGCCTGTCCTCTGCTTTTTTAATTGTCTGGGACGTGGTTCCAATCAGCCTTGCTCCGTTCCTTCCCAGGAATCCGGATTCATCCAGTTCCATGGCAAGGTTCAGGGCCGCCTGCCCGCCAAGGGTCGGCAGGATGCTGTCCGGTTTTTCCATCTGAATAATTTTTTCCAGAACTTTTACTGTGAGAGGCTCAATATATACTTTATCTGCAATGTCTCTATCCGTCATGATTGTGGCCGGATTCGAATTTACCAGCACAACCTCGATTCCTTCCTCTTTCAGGGAACGGCACGCCTGTGTACCGGCATAGTCAAACTCCGCAGCCTGTCCGATTACAATTGGTCCGGAACCTATAACCATTACTTTCTTAATATCCGGATTTTTAGGCATTCTTCTTATCCTCCATCATCTTAATGAACTCGTCAAACAACAGCTCCGTGTCCTGTGGTCCGGCACAGGCCTCCGGATGAAACTGCACCGTAAAGATATTTTTGTCCTTAAACTGAAGACCTTCAACGGTACCGTCATTTACGTTGATGAATTTAACTTGTGCAATATCTTGATCAATTGTTTTTTCATCTACCATATAACCGTGGTTCTGCGTAGAAATATAGACCTTTCCGGTGGCGAGATCCTTTACAGGATGATTCGCGCCTCTGTGTCCGTATTTCATCTTAAGGGTATCGGCCCCTGTGGCCAGAGCCATCAGCTGATGCCCAAGGCAGATTGCAAAAATCGGAATATCCGTATTATACAGTTTTTTTATTTCTTCAATGATGGAAGTACAGTCCTTAGGATCCCCCGGACCGTTCGAAAGCATGATGCCATCCGGATTGGAGCAGATTATTTCTTCGGCAGAAGTGAAGGCCGGATAAACAGTTACCTCACACCCTCTTTTATGTAAAGAATTTGCAATATTTTTCTTTGTTCCAAAATCATATAGGGCTACTTTGTGTTTTCCGCCCTCGAGAACCGTTTTTGATTTGCGTGAAACTTTTTCGATTACCCCTTTTGAGGAGTATGTTTTTAATTTTTCTTTTACTTCTTCCATGTCGAATTTTTCGTTGGTTGTAATCATTCCGATCATGGTACCCTTTTCCCTGAGTATTTTTGTAAGGGCTCTCGTATCAATGCCGCTGATGCCAGGTATTTCATATTTTTCCAGGAAGTCCTGAATGCTGATATCGCTTCTGAAGTTGCTCGGCCTCCGTGACAGTTCTCTGACAATGAACCCGTCCGGCCATGGCCTGTCTGATTCCATATCCTCAAAGCAGACTCCGTAGTTGCCAATGAGCGGATATGTCATGACCACTGCCTGACCTGCGTAGGAAGGATCCGTAAGCACCTCAGGATAACCCGTCATGGAGGTGTTAAAGACGATTTCACTTATTACTTCTTTCTGTGAGCCGATGGATGTTCCCGTGAATACCGTTCCATCTTCTAATATTAAGAAAGCTTTCATATTTTAGGATTCCTTTCTTGTCTGTTGTTTTTCTATCGAATTCCAAATTGTTAAGATTATACCTTATAAGATAAATTATTTCAACCTGGTTTTTACTTATATTATAATCTTAACCAGTCACATAATTTGTTAATTATGTCTAATTTTATCAAACATGATATTCCCCCAAAAATCGTGCTTTCTCAAAACAACTCATTATATCACACTTTGTCAAATCATGTCGTATTCCTGGAAAATTGTATTCGATATTTAATTATACATTAATGTTTCTCTTAATTCCAGAATATTTAACTTCGTAATATCCCTGCATGACAAAAACAGCCTCTGCATTCCTGCAAAGGCTCAGACTGTAGACAAAGCGGTGCTAGGGCATGAGCCCTAGCACCGCTTTGTCTACAGTCTGAATATATATTTTACTATTTATGTATATATTTGTAAATTATTATTTATAACTATTGTAATACATTATGTTGTGATATATATTAATTTAAGAAGTAAAGATTAGTTATAGACAGTAAAATAAGAAAAAGGGGGAATATATTAGTATGGCTATATTTATTTATTATACGGGAATATTGCATGGCATATTAGAGTTCGCATTTTTAATCCTTGGAATACTTTATTTTATTAAATATCTGAAGATGAAAAATTTAAAATAAAGTATGGTCCATGCCCTCGGAGAGCCCTTTATCTTTTGATGCAAAGTGTCAAAAGTAATAAAGGGTTACTCTTGTCAAGAGTAACACAGACTGTAGACAAAACGGTGCTAGGACATGAGCCCTAGCACCGCTTTTCTCTGATATCGCATAAAAAATAGCGATTTTAACATTTTATCTGTTAATACCCCGTCCATCAGACCTAACCCTTCTTTCGTTCTTGCCAGTTTCTTCAAGTTCATGCACGCAAAGGTAAGCCCGACCTTCATTTCCATCCGGGCTTTTCCCACTAGCTGTGTGTAACGGAATCCATGATTCTCTTTCGCGGTTCCGAAAATCCGCTCGATTGTTTCTTTCCTCTGAGAATAGAGTTCTTTCATCCCTATCGTATGACGTATGTCTTCACAAGCTTCCAGATACGGTTCCCAGATATGACGGGTAACTAGCTTCACATTGTCCTTGCTTCCGGTACATTGCTTCCGGCGTTCACACTGTGCGCATATCGTCCCGCAGCTTTTATATTCCCTGTAGCCGTCTCTATTTGTCGTGCTGTATCGGAGCATCTGGTTGCCCGGACATATATAGACGTCATTATACTCATCGTACACATACTCATGTTTCCTGAAATAACCCTCTTTTGTCATGGGTCTTTTATAAGGGAGAAGAGGGCGGACCCCATCGTCGATCAGCAACTTTGCAATAGCCGGCGTCTTATATCCCGCATCTGCAACCAGGGTTTTAATCCCGATTCCTTTTATCTTGTCATAGAGTCCCTTGAATGTGCGACTGTCATGAAGGTTTCCGGGACTTACGGTATACCCCAGGATCCATCCGTTCCTGTCACAGGCTGTCTCTATCCCGTAAGCGAATACGTGCTTATGCTCACCCTTGCGAAACCACCCGTTCTCCGGATCGGTGGTGCTTGCTTTGATCTCTCTTCCCGGTACATTTTCTCCGCCGGAAGGTGGCAGGTCATCATCATTCTTGTCTTTCCAAGGCTTCTTGCCATGGGATTCACGGTCTTTATTTATTTCCTTTTTGAGAAGCTCCTCATAAAAAAGGGCTTCTTCTCTTGCAATACGTTTCTGCATCTTCTTGCTGTTGGCACAGGCTTTCACGTGGGTCGCATCTACGAATACTTCACACGGATCTACGAACTTGAATTTATAGCATTCCTCAAGGATCCGAGAGAAAATCTGCTCGAAAAGGTCCGTGTCCTTGAATCTTCGGGTATAGTTCTTTCCAAACGTGGAGAAGTGGGGCGGTTTATCCATCATGTCCAGCCCTAAAAACCAACGGTAGGCTACATTAACCTCGATTTCCTTCATGGTCTGACGCATGCTTTTGATTCCATACAGATATTGGATAAAAGGGATTTTTATGAGCATGACCGGGTCCATGCTCGGGCGTCCATTGTCCTGGCTGTATTTGTCTTCCACCAGTTCATAGATGAAGCTCCAGTTGATTGCTTTATCTATGATTCGGAGAAGATGATTCTGTGGAACCATGTCATCCATGCAGAACATCTGAACCTGTTCTCTCTTTTTATCGGCATTCTGTGTCATCATAAGCTTATCACCACCTGTATTTGATACTTTTATTATATCAAAAACAAGCCTCAAAGTCTTGTAAATACTGACTTTTTTGGCTCATTAACGAGAAAAGTCCGAGGCTTTTACCTCGGACTTTTCTCGTTAATGAGCCTCTGCATTCCTGCAAAGGCTATTTTTTTTAATTTTCGCTTTACCAATAATAGAAAAATACATGATCCCCTATTACATCGCCAACCCTTGTTCCGTCGTTCAACAGGAAGAAAAGCCACTCTCCCGTAACATTTCCGTTTAGGACCTCCTGGGCTGCCCTGGTGCATTCTTCTGTGACGCCGGCTGCATATCGGAGAGCGAACCTTCCGCTGGCTACCGGTGCAAACTGTCCTGGTGCAAAAATGACATCATATATCGTATTCTGTGAAAATCTGGCGCTGTTTACCCTGTTGATGATTACACTACCAACAGCCAGCTTGCCCTCATAAGGCTGATTTGCCGCCTCGCAATAAATTATGGTTGCCAGCAGTTTCAGGTCATCTTCCTGGGGAACATATGTATATTGTATGTTCTCGATTGTCTTTTCGGAAGAAGCAGATGCCGCCGCGATGGCATCCATCCGCTGAATCTGAAGCTGCCGGATGCTTTCCTCTTTTCCAAGGGCCGCTGCCTCTGCCTCACTGACCTGGTCTTCATATTTTGCTATCTGCACAGTTGAATTATCCAGCAGCGCATTTATTTCATTTCTTTTGCCGTCCAGCTCTTTCTGCAGCGCCAGAAGCTCTTCCTTTTGGGATGCAAGCTGGCTTTGGGCCTGCTCAATACCGATTCTTGTCTGGTTATATTTTTCAAGCATGTTCCGGTCATAGGCAACCATCTCGGAGATGTAACTTGTTTTATTCAGTACGTCTGCAAGATTCCCTGCGTTCGCCAGGATGCCCAGCAGGCTGTCTGCCTGCCTTTCATACATGAAACGGATTCGTTTTTTCATGGCTTCGTACTGTTGCTGCTCAATCTCCCTGGTTTCTCTCAGCATTTCGTCTGTGGCCGCTATCTCTGCTTCCTTGTCTGCAATCTGGTTCTGGTTATCAGCAAGATTTCCGTTCAGCTCAGCCATCTGGCTATCCAGTTCACTCAAATAAGATTGCAGGTCTGTTATACTGCCTTTCAGCCCTGCAATCCCACTCTCGATTTCTGCTTTATTGGATTCCTCTTCCTGTATCTGCTGGTCAATTTTCCCCACGCTGGCAGCATGACCGATACTCGCCGGTACGGCTGCCACCAGCAGGATTAAGAGCAGGACTGATATTTTAATAACCGAACGCTTTGTCATCCAGGATCCACCTTTTTTATACTTCAACCGTCCATCCAAATTCATCTTTTATGTTGCCCAGCTGAATCCCCGTCACCGTGTCATAAAATTTCCGGCTGAAATCTCCGATTTTTCCGTCATTTACGATTAGTGTCTTATCTCCCCACTTCAGTTCGCCTACAGGGGATATGACAGCCGCCGTACCCGTTCCAAAGACCTCTTCCAGGGTCCCGTTTTCGTAGGCTTCATAAATCTCGTCAATGGAAATTCTTTTTTCCGATGCTGGAACCCCCCAGGCTTTGCAAAGCTCCAGTACCGTATCTCTCGTCACGCCCGGCAGGATACTTCCGCTGAGGGCCGGTGTCACAACTTCTCCGTTGATTTTGAAGAAAATATTCATGGCTCCGACTTCTTCTATATATTTGCGGTGCACGCCATCCAGCCACAACACCTGGGAATACCCGGCATCGTGAGCCTTAACCTGGGATTTCATGCTGGCAACATAATTTCCACCTGTTTTTGTTTCTCCGATCCCTCCCTTTACGGCTCTCACGTATTCATCCTCAATCCAGATTCTCACGGGGTTGAGCCCTTCGGGATAGTATGCTCCCACAGGAGAAAGAATGATGATGAACATGTACGTATCGGAAGGTCTAACGCCCAGGAACGGATCCGTGGCTATGATAAAGGGCCTGATGTACAGGGATGTCCCTTCCTTGGTCGGTACCCATTTCTCATCCGTTTTGACAAGGGTCTTGACTGCCTCCACAAAATCCTCCACGGGAATTTCCGGAATGCACAGTCTTTTATTTGTATTATTGGCTCTTTGTGCGTTTTTTTCCGGTCGGAAAAGAAGGATTCTTTCGTCTCCGGTCTTATATGCCTTGAGTCCTTCAAACATTTCCTGTCCATAATGAAATACCATGGAGGAAGGTTCCAGGCAAATTTTTTCGTAGGGAACGACTCTTGCGTCATTCCATCCATTCTGAGGGTCGTAATTCATTATGAACATATGATCCGTAAATATAGTTCCGAAATTCAGTGGATTATCCTGACTGGGCAGGGTTTTGGGGGTTGCAGTTTTTTCAATTCTTATGTTTATCATGGCACTTCTCCTCATCACAAAATAATATTATTTATAATAGTAAACTCTTTTGGAAAATTGTCAACACTAAGAACAAGAATTGGCCATAGACCAATTCTTGTTCTTAGTGACATATTTATTTTCTTCTGACGTATTTTCTGAATACATAGGTCAGGTCGAAATAGGTCTTTTCTTCCCCCTGATGTTCCAGAATCCATTCCGGCATTTTGTCCAGATTCGGGAAATAGGTGTCTGCATCATATGCATAATCAATATAGGTAACGTACGCAACATTGCAATACTCCAGCATGGCATTAAAAAGACGTCCCCCGCCTATATTATATATTTTTTTGTCAGGATATTTCTTTACCTCTTCCAGTGCTTCTTCCACGCTATGCACGACGGTTGCGCCTTCCACCTTATAATCCGTATTCTTGGTGACAATAATGTTCACACGGTCCGGCAGCGGCTTTCTATTAGGGAGGCTTTCAAAGGTTCTTCTTCCCATGACAACCACATTTCCCGTAGTCACAGATTTGAAGTACTGTATATCATCCGGTATCTTTACAAGAAGATCCCCTTTTTTTCCTATGCCCCAGTTTCTGTCTACAGCTACAATTATTTCAATATCCATTTAATAAATTCTCCTATACGGCTATCGGTATTCCCTTAACCTGTTCATGGGTGACATAATTATCCAACCTGAAGTCGTCCGGCGTGAAGTCATAGAAATCTTTCTTGTCCGGGTTGATCCAGAGGGTCGGCGCCTCGAGTGGCTCCCGCTGGATAAGCTCTTTTACGACCGGTATATGCCTGTCATAGATATGGGCATCCGCAATCACATGTACGAATTCTCCCACCTCCATATCACAGACCTGCGCCAGCATGTGCGTCAGAATAGAGTATTGGCACACATTCCAGTTGTTCGCCGCCAAAATATCATTGGACCGCTGGTTCAATATAGAATTCAGGATGAGCTTTCCGGTTTCTTTGTTTTTTGTTACATTAAATGTCATGCTGTAGGCACACGGATAGAGGTGCATGGCATGCAGGTCCTGGTGGACATATATGTTCGTTAATATCCTTCGGCTGTATGGATTGTTTTTCAAGTCATATATTACCCTGTCAATCTGGTCGAACCAGCCCTCTTTATAACGGCTTTTCTGTCCGATCTGATATCCGTAGGCCTCACCGATGCTTCCGGTTTCATCCGCCCATTCATCCCAGATACGGCTGTTCAGGTCGCTGATATTATTGCTTTTTTTCTGCCAGATCCACAGAAGTTCATCCACTCCCGATTTAATTGCTGTTTTTCTGAGTGTCAGCGCAGGAAATTCCTTGGACAGGTCATAGCGGTTGACTACACCGAATCTTTTTATGGTATACGCAGACTCTCCTGTATCTTCCCATATCGGCCTTACCTTTTCACCCGTGGTGTCGATTCCGTTCTCAATGACATCGTTGCACATCGCAATAAAGACCTTATCCGCGTAGCTCATTTTTGTATCCTCCTATTCAACTGCCATTTCCGTTATGTATTTTTTTATGTTGGATGCATTTACATATTTGTAGGCTTCGTCTCCCTCTAAAACCACCAGAGTTGGAGCCTGCATTATTCCGAATCGGTTTACCATCTCCAGGTTCTCCTCTGCATCGACCAGTTCATAGTCTTCATCCTGCAGGATTTCCTTGGCCACGCTACAATTCGGGCACTTTTTTGTTGTAAACAGATACTTTCTTCCCGAGGCTATTCTTCTGGAGGCCGGGTCCTCCAGCGGTTCTCTCTCTGTCTTGATTTCATCCAGACTGTCCAGTTCCACCAGATATTCCGTTCTGTCCTCAAACTCCTGCACCTTGCCCTCGTTCCAGTTCTGGACCGGGCGGTAGTAGCCGGTTATTCTGCTGTAAACCTCTGTTTTTCCGGCACATACCGGACATTTATACTCTTCACCGCTGATATAGCCATGTGTTTTACAGATAGAATAGGTCGGTGACATGGTGTAATATGGCAGCTTGTAATTTTCGGCTATGGTCTTGACAAGCTTTGCCGCTGACTGCCAGTCCGGGAGCTTCTCTCCCAGAAATGCATGGAATACGGTTCCGGACGTATACAATGTCTGAAGCTGATCCTGGATATCCAGGGCTTCAAAAATATCTTCCGTATATCCCACAGGCAGATTGGAGCTGTTGGTATAATAGGGTGTTTCTCCTGTCGCTCCGGCAGTGTGGATGTCCGGCCACCTTTCCCTGTCGTGTTTGGCGAGTCGGTACGTGGTCGATTCCGCGGGGGTTGCTTCCAGGTTATACAAATCACCGTACATTTCCTGATAATCCATAAGCCTGGCTCTCATATGGTTGAGTGTATCCACCGTAAATTTCTGGGTCTCTTCATCGGCAAGAGTTTTGCCAATCCAGGAAGCGTTCAGGCCGGCTTCATTCATTCCAATCAGGCCGATTGTGGAAAAATGATTGTCCAGGCCTTCCAGATACCTGGCGGTATATGGGAACAGCCCTTCTTTCAGAAGTTTGTTAATGACACCCCTCTTTGTATGCAGGGATCTTGCGGAAATATCCATCATTTTGTCCAGCCTTGCATAAAAATCCGCTTCATCGGAAGCCAGATAGGCAATTCTAGGCATGTTGATGGTAACTACTCCGATGGATCCGGTGCTTTCACCTGATCCAAAGAACCCTCCGGTCTTCTTTCTCAACTCTCTCAAGTCCAGCCTCAGCCGGCAGCACATGCTTCTTACATCGCTCGGAGCCATGTCGCTGTTGATGTAGTTGGAAAAATACGGTGTTCCGTATTTGGCTGTCATTTCAAACAACAGCTTGTTGTTTTCTGTATCGGACCAGTCAAAATCTTTTGTGATGGAATAGGTTGGTATTGGATACTGGAATCCTCTCCCGTTTGCGTCGCCTTCAACCATGGTTTCGATGTAGGCTTTATTTATCATGTCCATCTCTTTTTTACAATCTTTATATTTGAAATCCACTTCTCCGCCGCCGATGATGCAGTTCAGTTCAGCCAGATCATCCGGCACGGTCCAGTCCAGAGTGATATTTGAAAATGGTGCCTGTGTTCCCCATCTGCTCGGTGTGTTCACGCCGTAAATGAAAGACTGGATGCACTGCTTGACTTCTTTGTAGGGAAGGTTATCAACCTTCACGAATGGCGCCAGATAGGTATCAAAGGACGAAAACGCCTGTGCGCCTGCCCATTCATTCTGCATGATGCCCAGGAAATTGACCATCTGGTTACAGAGTGTGGATAAATGCTTTGCCGGTGAAGACGTGATTTTTCCAGGAATGCCCCCCAGCCCCTCCTGAATCAGCTGCTTCAGTGACCAGCCTGCACAGTAGCCGGTAAGCATGGACAGATCATGGATATGGATATCCGCGTTCCTATGGGCATTGGCGATTTCTTCGTCATATATTTCAGAAAGCCAGTAATTTGCTGTTATGGCTCCCGAGTTGCTTAAGATAAGACCTCCAACTGAATAGGTGACGGTTGAATTTTCTTTTACCCGCCAGTCCTCTACCTTCACGTAGCTGTTGACCACGTCTTTATAATCAAGGATTGTCGAGCGCATATTACGGATTTTTTCCCGCTGTTTACGATATAGGATGTACGCCTTGGCAACGCCTGTATACCCTGCCTGTTCCAGGACATGCTCCACACTGTCCTGCACTTCCTCCACTCCGATACTTTCTTCTTTGATCTTACTTTGGAAATCCGCGGTAACTCTTAATGCCAGCAGATCCAATATCTCCTCGTTGTACGCATTTCCCGTTGCACTGAAGGCCTTTCCGATCGCCTTCGTGATTTTGGAAATATTGAACTCTGCTTGCTCCCCATCCCTTTTAATTACTTTAATCATATACTCATCCTTTCCTCGGCAAAAAATTTATTCACGTCCTGCCCACTGATAAAATTGTATCAGATGAGGATATCATAGTCAATCAAAAAAACACAATATATTGTATTTTAAAAATACTTCTACCCATATATATCGTTTTTTAGCTCTTTCGGCACGAGTGCTTCAATATATATACCTTCTTCAAGATATTCCTCTTTCAGCAGCTCCCCGTATTTCCGTATTCTCCCGATTTTGGCCGCATCCTGATACGAAAAAGTTCCTGATATGAACACCCTGCTTTCCCGCAGAATCTTTTCGATCAGCGCCAGAAGCTCCTCCAGCCCTTCCCCGTATTTCACCGATGCCGGCAGTGTAAAGTCTGCCTTCGGGTCACTCAGAGCGCGATCTCCTTCCAGTAGATCCTGCTTGTTGAACAGGGTGATGATCGTCTTCCCCTCCACTCCCAGATCCTGCAGCGTCTCATACACAACCTCCATCTGCTTATCCATCTGGGGGCTGGAGCAGTCTACCACGTGCACGATCATGTCCGCATACTTCGCCTCTTCCAGGGTGCTCCGAAAAGCATCAATCAGATGATGGGGAAGCTTCCTGATAAAACCGACTGTATCCGTAAACAATACTTCCTGTCCATTTTCCAGTTTCAGGTTCCTGGTAATGGGATCCAGCGTAGCAAAAAGCTTATCTTCTTCCAGTACCCCGGCTTTAGTCAGCCTGTTGAGAAGGGTGGATTTTCCGGCATTGGTATAGCCTACGATGGCGATCACAGGAACGGAGTTCTCACTGCGGCGGCTCCGGGCGACGCTTCTGTGTTTTTCCATATCGGCTATTTCATCCTTCAGCTGGCCGATACGTTCTTTAATAAGACGCCTGTCCATTTCCAGCTTCTTTTCTCCAGGGCCCCTTGTACCGATTCCCCCTCCGAGCCTGGAAAGGGCGTTGCGCATTCCGATGAGCCTCGAAGAACGGTATTTGAGCTGGGCCAGCTCTACCTGTATCTTCCCCTCTCTTGTAGATGCTCTCCGGGCAAAGATATCCAGTATGACCTGAGTCCGGTCCATAACCTTCGTCTGCAGTGCATTCTCCAGATTCCTGAGCTGGGAAGGCGACATTTCATCGTCACATACGATTCCTGTAGCTCCCAATTCTTCCATCAGGATGCCCACTTCTTCTATTTTCCCTTTTCCTATATAAGTGGAAGGATGGGCCGCTTCCCGGTTCTGGATTACCGTCCCCACTGCCAGGCCACCGGCAGTCTTCACAAGTTCCTTCAGCTCCTCCAGGGAATCTTCCGTATCATCTGCATTCTGAGTGTTCACTCCCACCAGTATGACCTTTTCAATATCTTCCTTCATTTCGTAAGTTTTTTCCATTTTTCTTCCTTATTCTAAAAACATTATGTTTTCCGCAGGTATCTCCATGTAACGGATTTCGTCCAATTTATTCAGATATTCCTTGTTCTCTTTCGAAAACCTCCACCAAAGGGTCGCCCTTTCCCGATTCCCCTTGACCTGGAAAAGATACTGCATTTCGAAAGGCTCTTCCACAGTTCTGGGATTTTCAATTTCTACAATATTTATTCCATCCGGCCGGACCACGGGGCGCATGTCATGAGCCCGAATCCCCACGTACCGGATGCTGTCTTTAACGGGGCTGGCAGTCTCCAGTTCCATGCCCCAGTCATCTGCATATACTTTGAAATCATTGATCTTGTGTATGGCAGAGATGTTTTTACAGCCAGTAAGTCTTGCAGCTTCGGCGTTTTCCGGTTCCTTGAATATTTCCTTCGTACTTCCCTTCAAAAGAATCTCACCCCGGGACATGACCGCCAGCTGCGGACAGAGTTTGTACAACTCGTCCCGGCTGTGGGAAACCATGATGGTTTCGCCCCGGAAAGCACGGATGGTTTCAAGAAGCTGGTGCTGCAGCTCATCCTTCAGATGGCTGTCAAGAGCTGAAAAAGGCTCATCCAGAAGGATTACCTCCGGTTTATATGCGAACATCCTGGCGAGAGCAACTCTCTGCTGCTGTCCTCCCGAGAGCTGCCCCGGGTATCTTTTCTGCAGATCCTCTATATGGAATCGCTTCAGCTGTTCCTGTACATTCTGCTCCCTCTCTTCCTTCGTATGTTCCCGGATGCCGCACCGTATGTTCTCCTCCACAGTCATTGTAGGGAACAGGGCATAGTTCTGAAACAGATATCCGATTTTCCTTTTTTGGGGGGAAAGGTTGATTTTCTTTTCTGAATCAAAAAGCACCCGGCCGTCTACCACTATTCTCCCGGAGTCCGGTTTTTCGATGCCGGCAATACATTTCAAAGTCATGCTCTTGCCACACCCGGATGCTCCAAGAATTCCCATGCATTCCCCGTCGTTTTCAAATCTGGCATCCAGGCTGAAGCCTTTCAGCTTCTTTTGAATATTCACCTCAATCGACATCAGTACCACCCCCTGGTGTTGCGCATCCCTTTTCCGGAAATAATATTTATGGCTGCAATAACGACAAAGGAGAGAAGCACGATGACAATGACCCAGAATCCGGCCACGTCATAATTTCCCCCGGCGACCTCGGAAGCGATGGCCACGGCAATCGTCTGAGTCTTTCCCAGTATATTGCCGGCCAGCATGGATGTCGCACCGTACTCGCCCAGAGCCCTGGCAAAGGTCAGCACGGTTCCCGAGGCAATTCCGGGTCCGGCCGCCGGCACGATGATTTTCCAGAATATCCTTCTTTCGGACATTCCCAATGTCCTGCCGGCGTACAGCAGATTTACATCTACCTGTTCAAAGGCTCCTCTTGCATTCCTGTACATAAGAGGGAATGCTATGGCAACCGCCGCAATGACACAGCCAGGCCAGGTCAGAACGAACCTGAGTCCGAATTCCGCATTCAGGAACCCTCCCACCGGACGTCTCAGGCTGAATATAAGCAGCAGAAGAAATCCAGCCACAGTGGGCGGAAGCACCAGAGGCATGGTAAGTATCCCATCTAATATCCATTTGACTTTTTTATTCACCCGCATAATCAGCCAGGCAAACAAAATCCCCAGAAAGAAAGAGAAGAAGGTAGCCACGACGCCGGTTTTTAACGATATAAAAAGCGGACTCCAATTTATTTCCTGTATAATTTCCAACATAATCACTCTCCAGATAGTAAAAAAACGAGGACTCTGGGTCCTCGCTTTATTATACTTTATTATTCTCCTATTGAAAACCCATATTGTTCGAAAACAGCTTTCGCGGCATCCGTCTGCAAAAACGCAAGGAACGCTGCTGCGGCGTCCGCCTGTGTTTCATCCGCCAGGGCATTTTCAACAAGAGCTGCCGGATATACGGCCGGATCCATGCTTCCCGCAGGCGCTTCGGCGATAACTTCCACAGAATCCGGCATGGACTGGGCATCTGTTGCATATACGACTCCCACTTCATTGCTTCCCTCGCTCACAGCGGTCAGCACAGCCGTAACATCGGAACCAAGATTGATTTCCATCGCATTCACTTTATCCGTCATGCCAAGATTTGCAAATACCGTTCTGGCATAATCGCCCACGGGAACACCTTCTCCTCCGAGCGCAATGCTGGCAGCATTTGTAACATTTTCAAAGCCCGTGACGGTGGTCTCTGTACCCTTTCCTTTGATCAGGACAATCTTGTTCTCCAGTAGATTTACGATTGAATCCGTTTTAATGAATCCGCCGGCATTCAGTTCATTCATCTGTTTCGCTGCTGCCGAGAAGAATATATCACATTCTGCTCCCTCCTGAATCTGCGTCTGCAGCTTTCCCGAACTGTCCGGGTTATAAACGATCGTTATCTCAGGATGCTCTTCATTATACATGGTCTGCAGCTGCGTCATAGCATTCTTCAGGCTAGCCGCAATAAACACATTGATAGTTGCAGGTACGGCTGCCTGCGTTGTCGTCTCGGCTGCAGTCGTTGTTTCCTCCTCATTGCTTCCACATGCAGCAAGTGATCCGCCTACCATCAAAAGCGCCAGCACAAGCATCAGTGTCTTTTTCAAAAGCTTCATACATTCATCCTCCGTTTTGTTATGTTTAGTTATGTTTTGTTATGTTATGTTTCTTTATGTTTTACATGATAATTTATTTGTTATGTTTTGTCAATCCTTGTTTTGCTTGTTTTGCGGATATCACTTATTCTAATTTTTAAACAATAACCCTTATTTTAGCATAATTATTCAACATAAATGATTGAATTGCGCTAATAAAATGTATATAATCGAAGTACGGGTCCTGGACTGCAGCGGACTGGACCCTGGCAGCGAGTAAAGATATACAGGGAGGTACACCATGTTAAATTTACGATATTACCATTATTTTTCTATTGTTGCTGACTATCTCGATTATGAAGAAGCAGCCAAACAGCTTTACATGGATAAAAAAATATTAAAGAACCAAATCAAAAAACTGGAAAAAGATGTGGGAATGCCTCTGTTCAGCGGAAGCAAACACCTTCAGCTGACGGCAGCCGGGGAAACTGAACTGAAACACGCAAAGGCAATAATCTCGGAAGCAGCAGAGGGCTACACAAAATTAAGAAACTTTACACAGGGAAGAAAAAGTCTGAAAATCGGATTTTTATTCTGTCAGACCATGAATCTTCTGCCGCCCAAACTGGAGATGTTCACAAAAAAATATCATGGCGTTGTTGAAATCGAGATGATGAGCTGGAAAGACATATACAAGAATCTCGAAGACGGAACAATTGATATAGGAATAACCACATCCTATGATTTAGATAAGATACCAGGATTAGATTATAAACCCTTATACACGGAGTTCATCTATGCCGTGCTGAGGGAAGACCACCCACTTGCCGACAACAAAACCATCGTGCTGTCATCTCTGGCTCGAGAGCCCTTTTTGGCACTGCACCCGGACGCATCGCCAGGTGAGTACCAGCAGACAATAGACCTGTGTGCCGAGTGGGGTTTTGCCCCCAATTTCGTATTCCGTGCTCACATGCTCGAATCCATCCTGCTGATGGTAAGGGCTGACATGGGCGTAGCCCTGCTGCCTCATTCTTCCGAGGGCCTGGGGTTCAAAGATCTGAAATACATCCCTATTGACAACGAAAGAATCGAAATGGATGTAGTTCTTGCATACCATAAAAGCAATACGAATCCCATGGTAGAAGAATTTTTAAAAGTATGGGACAAGGATTAATCACTCCGCCGGCTGTGCCGGCGGTTTTTTTGCGGGTCTTCCGATTTTCAATGGAGGGTTTTACATTTTCATTAATCGATGTTACAATCAGAAAAACACACACAGGAGGCAGTTTTATGAAACTCAGTGCCAGGAATCAGATAAAAGGCAGGATAGTAAGGATTGACAAAGGACAGGTCAACTGCACCGTAGCCCTTGATATCGGCGGAGGGAATATTGTGACAGCGACAATCTCCAGGTCTTCGGTGGAGGAGCTCGCACTTCACCCAGGAATGGATGCATACGCCATCATCAAGGCCACCTCTGTCATGATCGGCGTCGATGAATAGTTACGGTGGTGACATGGATAAACTCTATACGGCTCAGGAAATAGCCGAAAAATTAAAAATCAAAAAAAACACGGTATATGAATTAATCAAACGTGGCGAACTGCATTCCACAAAAATCGGCAAACAGATACGCATCAGCCAGCAGGATATTGACACCTACCTGGGGCGTTCTTCAGAATCTGCGGACCGCACTACTTCTGACAACCGCTCGCCGGTTCCTTTTGTCGAAAGTTCCGTAGTCAAAAGGGATTACCTGAAGTATTCCAACGGATTGATCCTCTCCGGACACGAATCTCTGCTGGATCAGTTATGTTCCCAGATAGGGGCCCATCCACTCGGCCTCCCGGTTCTGCGTTCCCATGTAGGAAGTTACGATGGCCTGTATTCGCTATATTTCAAAAAAATCCATGTGGCCGCTGTACATCTTTGGGACAAAGACGAGAACAGCTATAACCGTTCGTATATCAAAAGGTTTCTTCCCGGAATCGAAACCGTGCTTTTGCATTTCGTCCGCAGAAACCAGGGTTTTTTCGTGCAAAAGGGAAACCCCCTGAATATAAAGAGTTTTCAGGATCTGGTCAGGGATGACGTGATATTCATAAACCGGGAGCCGGGAAGTGGAACAAGAATTCTTCTGGACGGGATGCTGAGCCTGAAGCGGATTCAGGGAGAGGAAATCTCCGGATACCAAAATGAAGTCCTGTCCCATTTTGCTGCTGCATCCGCTGTTTCCTCCAGGGAAGCCGATGTGGCGCTCGGCTGTGAGAGCCAGCTGAGCCAGTTTCCCTCTCTGGATTTCGTGCCCGTCCAGACAGAATCCTACGACCTGGTATTTCTGAAAAGAGATATGGATAAGCCTGTTTACCGCGCAATGATCGAGATCTTAAATGACAGCCAGTTCCGGACGGCCATCTCCGGAATCCGCGGATACGACATCAAGGAAATGGGCAAGTACGAAATCATTTCTTAAAACCGAACCCCTGAAAAAGGGCGTCGCCCGGCAGCTGATGACCAGCTGCCGGGCGACGCCCTTTTTATTTTCATTATTCAAACTTTATTTCTGTATCCTTTGGCAACGCCAGATTACATTCCACCTCTGCACACTTGATGATCCCCGCGATGGTCGGACACCCGCAATGACCAGGAAATTTCTCGGAAGCATATGCAAAGAACGGACCGGTGCCTGGTTTTTTCAGACAGATGTCATAGGTATCAAAGGTATCTCCAAGCTCCTGCATCATATTTCTAACTGACTCACATGCCGACACAACCTTCAGCTGTACCTCCATATCGTCTTCCATCGATGTGGCTTCAATTACAGTTTTCAATCCGCAGATACCCGGATCAACTTTTACTTTTGTCATGAATTTTTCCTCCCTATTTCAAAAATCCGCTTATAATCTGCGCTTCTGCTTCTTCCTCGGTCAGTCCCAGCGTCATGAGCTTTATTATCTGATCTCCTGCAATCTTGCCTATGGCCGCTTCATGTATCAGGCTTGCATCCAGATTGTTTGCGGTAATTTCCGGAATGGCGCTGATCCTTGCATTGCCCATGATGATTGCATCACATTCACTGTGACCGCTGCACCTTGCGTTTCCGTTGATTTTTGCCAGGAAAAGCTGAGAGGAATCATCCTTGGCAACAGACCGGGATACCACATTGGTACTGGATCCATCTCCGTCAAGATCGACTTGGAATGAGGTCTTCGCATATTGCTTTCCGTGAGTCATCAGTTTTTCATTAATGACCAGGGTTGCCCCTTCTTTCAATACGGCTTCTGTAATCCTGTCTGTAGAATCCACCCCCTTAATCTGGGTGGTCTCCATCTCCATGTGGCTGTCTTCTTCCATTTTCACTATGGTAGTCGGATTCATGACCCTGGCGCCGCTGCCATCCCCTTCCCCGTAGTGCTTCTCCACATATTTTACTTTTGCACCTTTCCCAACATAAAAAGTGTGTATCCCGTCATGCCTCGACTCTTCATCCCCACCATTATGGATTCCGCAGCCAGCAATGATGGTCACATCCGCCCCTTCACCGATCAGGAAATCATTGTACACCATGTCCTGCAAACCGCTTTCGCTCACTACCACCGGAATATGGACGTTCTCATTTTTTGTGCCTGGTTTGATGATTATATCGATGCCGGGCTTATCTTCCTTTGAAACAATATCGATGTTGTCCGTGACGTTCCTTCCGGCCTTTTCCCCATTTGCCCTTATATTATATGCTCCAGTCGGCAGTTCATGCAGACCGGCAACCTTTTCCAATAAGTCCATTTGTATTTCATCCATAAAAAATCCTCGCTTTATCTGATCTATTGTTCTTCCGTGTAAAATCTGCAGGAATCCGTATCTTTAAGCAGTTCGGGAAGTATTTCATCCTTCTTCCCATGGGCTTCAATTTTCCCTTCACGTATGACAATGATTTCATCAGCGACGTTCAGGATTCTCTCCTGGTGGGAGATAATAATGACGGAATTATGCTGCTCCTTATGCATCCTTTCGAATATCCGGATCAGATTGCTGAAGCTCCATAAATCGATGCCGGCTTCTGGTTCATCAAATACGGACAGCTTCGTTCCCCTGGCGATTACGGTGGCTATCTCTATACGTTTGAGCTCCCCGCCTGACAGGCTTGCATCCACGTCACGGTTGATATAATCTCTGGCACAGAGTCCTACTTCCGATAAATAATCACAGGCTTTCGCTATAGTGATCTCATCCCTGGCTGCAAGCCGGATCAGATCCCGTACCTTGATGCCCTTAAATCTCACGGGCTGCTGAAATGCAAAGCTTATGCCCAGATTCGCCCGCTCTGTTATACTCTTATCCGTTATGTCAATACCGTCAAAAAAAATCTGGCCTGCGGTAGGCTTTTCGATTCCGGCAATCAGCCTGGCAAGGGTTGATTTTCCGCCTCCGTTTGGTCCTGTAATCACAAAAAACTTTGAGTCGTCAAAGGTGAAATTGATATTCTTAATAATCTCCTTCTTATCGTTATCATCCTTCACTCCAAATGAAAGATTTCTAAGTTCCAGCATTGTATTTCCTCCTAGCAGGGTTAATATCTTTCTATCATCAGAACATAATATCAAATCGCACAAATAAAATCAATTATTATAATCTCTATATACCATGTCCCCCTTGCCTCCGGCAGAGAAGATCCTTGCTATTGCGCCGTTGATCATTACAAACTGCGGTCCCTTATGGCCGATGTCCGCATCCATTATAATGGGAACATCCAGGCTTCCCAGCATCGTCAGGACGGCCTCATCATAGCTGGTGTCTGTGAAGGTCGAGAACAGGAGAGGCCTTCCAAATACGATTCCACGGCAGTGTTCAAACCACCCCATCTCCCTGAGTCTCCAGAGCCCCATCATGAGTGCTTCCGAATTTAGATCGAAGCTTTCCAGGTACCATATTATACCATCTTCCCGGTATTTATGGACATACTCGACCGCACCGTCGTACCTGGTGCCGGCCAGCGTAAGCAGTACATCCAGACACCCTCCAATGAGCCGTCCCTGCATCGTTATGGATTCTTCCCCTCTCAAATTTCTCCAGAGCACTGGCATATCCGTCCGGTACCCCTCCAGGCCAGTCTCCTTGTCATGGAATCCGTCCTCATACATTTCGAAGCTTGTCTGAACCCGGGTCTTCCCCTCCAGGATTTCCAGATTCCTCCGGACAGATACATCCCAGTCCTGCATGCCAAAATCTCCGAAATTGCTGCCATAGGCCGTTGCAATATCCAGCTTTGTCGTAATAGGAAACAGTATTGCGGTGTTGTCGGAATATCCCTGTATCCACTTTGGATTGACCCTGACAGAATCAAAATCCACAAATTCCAGCATCTCTACCAGAAAGTCCCCTCCTTTGGCTGAGAATATGCAGCTTACATCCTCTCTGCGCAGCAGTGCGTCGAGCTGGGCCGCACGGGTTTTTCCATCCGAGCTTCTTCCCTTTGCGTCTGCCGTAAATACATTTTCGGTGAATTCAACCTTATACCCTTTTTCTCCAAGCTTTTTCTTCCCATTTTGAAACCTCGCCTTGTCCTCCTCTTTGCTCAGACCGTTGGACAGCGCGGTAACTGCAATGGTATCTCCCGGTTTAATATGTTTTGGAAAAATCATCTGATTACTTCTCCCTTCCCTAAGTGAAACGAATATAATATCTTTTCTTTTACTTCTTTGCCGGTAATCTGCTCCAGCGCTTTTTTATAAAAATCCAGCTGCACCCCGTATCTTTGCCTCAGTTCATCCATGGAGTCGATCCGGTCTGTCTTATAGTCCACGACCACCAGCCTATCTTCCTCCATGTACGCATCGATGACTCCCTGTACGACTATGGTTTCTTCTGGATCAAAGGCAGGATTAATCTCCTCCGCCGAAATGCCCATAACATACTGCTTCTCCCGAAACAGCTTCTTGTCGCGGTATGCCCGTGCCAGCCTGCTGCCCAGGTCAGAGGCCAGGAGACCAGTTATATCATCCGGATTCACCGCATCTGCCTCTTCCCTCGAAATTTTCCCCATCGCTGCAAGGGCCTGTATCGCTTCCCGGATAACCACCCTTTCAGGCAGCAGAGAGAAATCAAGAAGTTCCAGCACACGATGATACGCACTGCCCCGACCGACCGGGCTCAGCTTTTCTTTTTCTGAAATAAAGAGAGGGACATTTTCCTCCTGAATCTCCCATTCCCTGTCATACCTGAAGGTTGTTTCCTCATCCATCTGCTGGCTCACCTTCTTGATTTCGCTGACGCTCATTTTTGTATGGATGATTCCATTTCCTTTAAACGGGTATGTGTATTCCATTCTGTCCCGGATTTCCCTGCGAAGCTTCTGATCAAATATATAGGTTGTATCCCAGTAAAGAAGATTCTTCTCCCTGCCTTCCTGCAGTACCGTCTTTTTGACTTTTTCGTATACGATATCCTCTGCCCTGAACATTTTCACATCAAATCCCGCGTCCGTTTCCAGCAGTTGTCTGGATATCCCCGGATCGTAGGAAAGGCCCGCAAGAATCCCGGAAAAGGCGGCGTTCCTTGCCATGGAAAACCCTATCCAATCCATAAAACTTGAAGCGTCCGTCAGCGTTCCAAGGGACAGGGCCGTACGGACTGACTGCCTCTCCCCCATCCATTTCTTAACGGAGGTTTCCAGGCTGTCGGACTGGCCCGCAATAATCAGTTTTTCTCTGGCTCTCGTCATGGCCACATACAGAACCCTGAGCTCTTCCGAAAGATTTTCCAGTTTTGTCTTAAGGGCGATTCCCCTCTTTATAATAGTTGGCGTTTTTATCCTCTGCTCCAGGTCTATGCTGTCCACGCCTATTCCCAGTTCCGAATGCATAACAATGGATGCCGACGAATCCCTGACATTGAATTTCTTTCCGGTCCCTCCAAGAATCACAATCGGAAACTCAAGTCCCTTGCTTTTATGGATGCTCATGATTCGGACGGTATCGTCATTTTCTCCGGCGACCCCTGCCTCCCCCATGTCGTTTTCCTTGTATTTTCTGAGCTTTTCAATGTAGCGGATGAAATTGAATACTCCTGTATAACTGGTTTTTTCAAATGCAGCGGCTTTTTCCCGGAGCATATCCAGATTCGCCTTCCGCCTCTCCCCGGCCGGCATGGCGCGTACATACAGCTCATATCCGGTATCCATCAAAACAAAGGATAAAATTTCGTAAATTGACAGATAAACGGATTTCTGCCTGTATTCTCTGAGCTTTCCAAGAAATACACCCAGCCGTTTCCTTAAGCCTTCATCTTCCCCTTCGATGGAATATCCGGTTATCCCCTCATACAGGCTGCCGCTGCGTTTTGCAAGTCTTATCCGTGCAAGATCCTCCGAAGAAAACCCTCCGATGGGGGAATGCAGTATGGCAGCCAGAGGGATATCCTGTATCGGATTATCAATAATGGACAGGATATCCAGGACCGTTCGGACCTCCAAGGCATCAAAATAGCCTTCTCCGGTCTCCACATAGCATGGAATCCCTTCCGACATAAGTACCTTTTCGGCTATATCTGCCATTCCTTTGGGGCTCCTGTAGAGTATTACGATATCCCGGAAGCAGGCGGTCCTGAATTCCCCCGTTTCCTTGTCAACAATCTTGTGGCCATGCATCGGATCTGTCAATTCCCTGATCCTGTCTGCTATAACCTTTGCCTCCAGCTCTTTTTTTTCATCCTTCGTCTCCACGAAAAGGATTTCCGTGTTGTCCGTCTGGCCAGTGGGAACCGGCTTGTACTCCGCTCCCGTGTGTAATTCATTTTCCTCGTCATAGTCTATATCCCCGAGATTCTTTGACATAATCTGCCGGAATATGAAGTTAATGCCCTTCAGCACATTATCCCTTGACCGGAAATTCTTGTCCAGATTGATTCTCTGGTAAAGAGATCCTGCATCTGTGGGATATTCTTCGTATTTTTTCACGAAGAGCTCTGGCTTTGCCATACGGAATTTATAGATGCTCTGCTTGACATCCCCCACCATGAAGGTGTTTGGCTCCCCCCTGCTTTCCCTGGATACACTGTTCAATATCACCTCCTGCAGAAGATTGCTGTCCTGATATTCATCAATGAAAATCTCCCGGAAAGTATCTGAAATTTCCTGGCCGGTCCTGGAAGGGAGGGGGTTTCCGTTCTCATCCCTCACCGTCAGGATTTCCAGGGCCATATGTTCAATATCGCTGAAATCCACCACGTTCTTGTCCCTTTTTGCCTCCCCATAGCGCCTCAGGAATTCATCGGCCAGATCTATGAGGACTCTGGTGGGGCCTGAACTTATGCGAATATCTTCAAGCATATCTTCCCTGCTCTGGAAATAATATTCCGATCCCAGTTTTTTCAGACCTTCTTTTACTTTCTTCCGCAGATTCTGAACTTCTTCCTTCTTCTCCAGGGAAAACGTTTCTCCCCTCTGTCCCGGCAGCCTCTTGAAAGAGGGATTATTCAGCAGCGTCACCCGTTCGTCAAAGTCCGAGCTTCCCACAATTTCTTCCAGCATTTCCAGGTCGCATGACAGGGCCTCCCGGTACGCGCCGGGTCCGTCCGGGCTGTCGCATATGGCGATGGCATTCAGGATAATTTTCCGGTAATCACCAAGGATCGTATCCACATACTCTTTCAAATGCTCCATCCACGGTGCTTCCCAAACGTCCTCTTCGCTGCCCAGATAGGATTTTCTGCAGGCCTCCAGCCATTCGCCCGGCCATGGATGGCTGATGGAAAATCCGTACAGTTTCAGAATCAGGTCCTCTATATTTGAGTCATCGCTTTTGGGCGCATACGTTTCCACAAATTCCAGAAATTCCTCTTTACCTTCTTCATATCGTTCTTCCAGCATTTCCCCGATGACATCTGTTTTTATAAGGTTCAGTTCCCCTTCATCCGCAACCCTGAACCCCGGATCAACGTCAATTTCATTGAAATGTTCCCTGATTACACTCAGACAGAAGCTGTCGATTGTCATGATGTGCGAATTGTGGATGTAGGTCATCTGCTTCTGGAGGTGCTCATTCTCGGGGTTTTCCTCGCTTTTTTCCTGGATTGCGGCCGATATCTTTTCCCGCATCTGTGCGGCGGCCGCTTTGGTGAATGTCACTACCAGAAGCCTGTCTACATCCGTTTTGTCCTTTTCGTCCAGGATCATCTGTATGATTCTCTCCACCAGCACGGCCGTTTTCCCGGAGCCTGCAGCGGCAGAAACCAGGAGATTTTTGTTCCTGGATTCAATTACCTGTTTCTGTCTGTCTGTCCATTTCGTCCCCATGGCTGTCCGCCTCCTTTCTGATGTCTTTCCATATCTCCTCCGTATCCAGTTTATCCAGATACCGGTATCCGAAGGAAGGATTTTTGGTGTCAAAGCCGCAAACTGATTTATAGGGGCAGTATCTGCAGGGGGTATCGTTCCCCTTTCTGTACGGATTCACCCGGATGTCGCCCTCTCGTATCCTCTGGTTCAATGCCGCTGCCTGCTCCTGCTCATAGGTAAGAAGCCGAAGAAAATCCTCCTGGCTGATCTCATTTCCCTTAGCCGTTTTCATGACTGCTTTTCCTTTGGGATCCAGCTCCATGGCCCCCATCACGGCCTCACTGGCGTTGACAAGCCCGTTCATGCGTGTTTTTTCCAGGACGTCTTCTCCTTTCAGGAGAATGGGGTCCTCAATATGGTAATAGCAGACCGCCGCGGGAATGTTTTTTTTGTCCGGATGCTTTTTTTCCTCCAGTCCACAGACCACTCCCATATAGATCAGAAGCTGCATCTGCAGATGGTAATAGGCATCCGTTATGCTGAAGCTCTTGGTGCCGGATTTGTAGTCAATGACACGCAGGTAACGGTTTCCGTCCTCTTCATACACATCCACCCTGTCTATTCTTCCATTTTGGAAGGACAGTTCAAAATATTCCGGGCTGAATTTTCCCCGTTTGATCTGTTCCTGAATTATCCAGACGGTGCGGGCAGTAATCCGTTCGACTCTTCTGATTATATATGCATTCCTGGCCGAGCTCAGCAGCACTGTATTTCCATAGCCTGCGGTGACGTCCCTTACACATTCATGTACCAGAAAATCCCTGAACGCATCCGGCATGCTCCTGAAATCATGTTCCGATTCGGAAAGCCTGTTGGAAAAGGCCTCCAGCGCCTGGTGATACAGATTCCCCATATCAACCGCCTCGACGGAATATTCTTTTCTTTCCGCCAGGGCAAGACCATAGCTAAGGAAATGGCTGTACGCACAGGAAGCATACTTTTCCAGCCGGCTCACACTTCCCCCTCCGCCGTACAGGGCAGCGGCAACCGCTTTTTCCAGCTGAGTCTCCCCGTTGGAGTGGAATGCGGCACGTGCCAGCTTCGCCGCCATTTCACCGGTTCCTTCCATTTCCCTGAACAAGGAATACAATTCTCCGGCAGCAGGTTCCAGCTCATGTTCCCTGTAATTTCCGATTTTTTCCGACAGGCAGGACAACCCCGCATATCTGGAAATGACTTTTTTCACCAGATCGTCCTGTTCCTCTTCATCCCGGAAAGGTATGGAGGGGAACAGCTTTCTGATTTCGCGTATGAGATAGGATGGCCGCAGGGACGCCAGATCCGAAGACATCTTTGCATAGGAAATATATATGGAATCCTCCGGCTTGGTCAGATTCAGATACAGGTACAGTTTCTGGATGAAACTGTTCTCCCTTGCTGTAGGGGAAAGTTCAAAATGGTTTATGGCCAAAAATTCCCGCTCCGCTTCCGACAGGATGCCTCCCCCGGAAGCTGCTTTCGGGATAATCCCGTCATTCACCCCAGCCAGAAAAAGTACCTTCACATGGCTCAGCCTCGTTCTCTCGATGTCCCCGATTACAACCCTGTCAATGGTAGGCGGGATGATTCCCACCTTCATTTCACCAAATCCTGACTCAAGTATCGCCCTGAGCTCTTTGAGGTTTAAATATTCGTCCCCCAGGAGAGCCGCCAGCTTGTCCAGCAGCTCCACAAAAAGTCCGTACACCTGCTCATATTCCAGGGCAAGCCCTTCCTTCCCGCTCCGATCCAGCTCCTGTCCCATCTGAAGGATTTTGGATGCCATCTGCTGGCCTACCATATACTCATATAAGGCTTTCAGTTTATCCCTTACAGTATTTTCCTTGTTTTTCCACGTTTCGTGAAGTCCGGACAGCGGACGGAGGAAATTGTTTTTTGCTTCCAGTATCTCTTCCGGCAGATCCCAGTCCCCTTCCCAGGCCTTTACTCCGCGTATTCCCCTGGCCAGGACATAATTCTCCATCTGATCCACGGTTTCGGGAGCCAGGTTTGTCATCCCGCTTCTCAAATAACGGAACACACTTTCATAAGTGAACCTTTTCTCCAGAATTTCCAGTATACCCTTGACGCCTTCTATCAGGGGGTTCGTATTCAGTCCTTTTTTATAGTCCAGGAAGAAAGGTATCCCGTTATTGGTAAATACCTCTTCAAATGCCCTGTAACAGCTTCCGACATCTCCGGTCACCACGGCAATATCCCTGTAGCGGTATCCCTGATCCCTGATCAGCTCAAAAATTTTTCCGGCAATTCCTTCTGCTTCTTTGTGGGGCGTTTTACACAGACTGATGCTTATGGAAGGGACCTTTTCATAAGGCTTTTCACCCTGAAAATGGAACAGGTTCCTTTCCAGGTAAGCCAGAGATTCGCTTTTTCTGAACCGGTACGGCACGCTGTCCTTATTCACAGCAATCCTTTCTATCTGGATTCCCTGCTGGGATGCAATCTTTTCCAGATTGTCTATGGTCTTTTTGCTCAAATAAAAGATATTGTGCGGCTTGATTGCGTCTATCCCGCCCCTGCTGTCCGGTACTGTAACGGACACCGACACTCTCTCTCCATATTTCATCAGAAGGGCCAGCACCCGGTACTGCAGAGGAGTAAAACCCGTAAATCCATCTACATAAATACTTGTATCTCTGATATATACTGAGTTCCCGATATACCTGCAAAGCAGGGCTAATACTTCCTCCGTGGTAATATACCTGTCCTGGAGGTATTCTTCAAAAGCGGCGAATATTAAGGATACATCCGTCATCTTTGCATGCAGTGCAGGTTTTTGAGTGGACAGCCGGAGGATATCCTCCAGATCTTTTCCACCCATCCCGTATTGCAGAATCTCAGAAATCATGGATTTCATCTCCAGGACAAATCCGGGCATATTTATCTTTTTCTGATAAAGACACAGCTGTTTTTTCTTGTCCTCGATCACCTTGCGCAAGACCAGGATTTTGCCCATATCGTCCAGCACCTCCGTGGTCTCAATGCCGGCTTCTTCAAATACCCTGAATGCAAGGCGCCCGAAACTGACGATGTCAATATTCATGGTCCCCTTTTTAGGGTGCATGCTCACGATATCCTTCTGGGTTTCCATGGTGAACTGCTCCGGTACGATTATAATGAAAGATTTCTCCGGCTCTGCTATGGATTTTTCGATTACTTCCGTGTACATTCTGTGGCTTTTTCCGGCCCCGCTGCTGCCCAATATTAACTGCAAAGACATTTCTTTCACTCTCCTGACTGTATTTACATACCATTATACAACATATCCCCACTTTGGCACCATGGAAGTGAACAAAAAAACAGGCTGCATGAAAATTCATCATGCAGCCCATAGGGTCAATCCAGAGTGTCTTTATATTAATAACTATCCATATTCAATTCATCCAGCCATTCCTTAGAACTGGCATCGCTGGGCATCCTCAAATCTCCTCTCGGCGAGAGGGCAACCGATCCCACCTTTGGACCATCCGGCACGCAGGAACGTTTAAACTGTTGGGAGAAAAATCTCTGGTAGAAAATTTTCAGCCATTTTGTAATGGTTTCCTTGTCATACACGTCCCGGAACGCGCACTCGGACAGCAGCCTGACTTTTAGCGGGGCAAATCCGAACCGCAGAACGTAGTACAGGAAGAAATCATGCAGCTCATATGGACCGACCAGATCTTCTGTCTTCTGGGAAATCTTTCCGTCTTTCGGAGGAAGGAGTTCGGGACTTACCGGCGTATCCAGGACATCATACAGGGTCTCCTGCAGTTCCTTGTCGTCACTGATGTCCGCACAGAAAAGAACAAGATGGCGAACGAGGGTCTTGGGAACCGATGCATTCACGCCATACATAGACATATGGTCTCCGTTGTAGGTCGCCCATCCAAGGGCAAGCTCCGACATATCCCCTGTTCCGACCACTAACCCGCCGTGCTGGTTTGCCAGGTTCATCAGAAGCATTGTCCTTTGCCGGGCCTGGGAATTCTCATAGGTGGCATCATGGACCTGCGGATCATGACCTATTTGGGAAAAATGCAGATTAACCGCTTCGGCTATGGGAATTTCCATGAAAGTGGCCCCCAGCTTTCTGATAAGTTTTACTGCATTTTCATACGTCCGGTCCGTAGTTCCAAATCCCGGCATGGTTACTGCAAGGATGTCTTTCCTGTCTTTATTCAGGTCGTCAAACGCCCTCACTGTCACAAGAAGTGCCAGGGTCGAGTCAAGTCCTCCTGATATTCCGATAACGGCAGTCCGGGAACAGGTGTGGACAATCCTTTTTTTGAGGCCTGCTGCCTGTATATTCAGAATCTCTTCACACCTTTTCTCCCTCTGCTTTTCATCGGAGGGAACAAACGGAGCGGGACTAATAAAACGTTTCAGATTTTCCGAATCTGTGTATCGGGCCGGCAGGCCAAACAAAATCCTTCTGTAGCTCTCATCCTCTGAGGGCTGGAAGGTCGTATTCTTCCTGCGCTCGCTTGCAAGGCGACCCACATCAATATCTGCGTAGACCGTCTCATTTTTGAATCTTACGGCCTCCGCCAGAATATTTCCATTTTCGGCTATGATGTTATGTGCGGAGAACACAAGGTCTGTAGAGGATTCACCTTCCCCGGCATCCGAATATACGTATCCGCATATAGTCCTTGCAGACTGGCCGGAAATCAGGGCGCTGCGGTATTCATCCTTTCCTGTCACCTCGCTGCTTGCAGACAGGTTGGCAATTACCGTCGCACCGGCCAGTGCATGGCCGGTAGCCGGAGGGTTGGGACTCCAGACATCCTCGCATATTTCCACCGCAATGGAAAAATCCTTGATTGTTCCGCATTGGAAGATCAGATTCATACCCATGGGAACCCACTCTTCTCCCAGCTGCACGTCCATGGGAACTTCAAATCCTCTGGAAAAATGTCTGGCCTCGTAAAATTCCCCGTAGTTGGGGATGTGTTTTTTGGGAACCATGCCGAGAATCTGTCCCTCATTGATAACGGCAGCCGTGTTATAAAGCTTCCCTCTCATCCGGAAGGGGAGCCCGACGATGACTACCATTCCTTTTCCTTTGGAATGTCCGGCGATACGAATGAGCTGCTTTTTGGCGTTCTCAAGAAGCAGATCCTGACAGAAAAGATCTCCGCAGGTATATCCGGTTATGCAGAGCTCGGGAAATACAGCCATCTGGGCTCCGTTTTCATGCATTTCATCCATCAGCCGGCAGATTTGGTCTCCGTTATGACCGCAGTCGGCTACTTTTACCCGTGGCGTCGCAGAAGCGGCTCTGATAAATCCATAGTCCATAGCTTAGACCTTCTCCTTAATAATCCCTTTTTTATATGCATCCAGCAGTTCAGTCAAATCATTGATCTGGTTCTGCAGTTCTTTTCCTGTATCCGTGTCCGCAACGGTCACGCGGCTTTTCATTACATCCACCGTACGTACATTCGGGGTGTTGTCATTCGGAAGCCCGGAGAGGTCTTTCTTAAAAGGTTTATGTTCCGCAATGCTTAAATGCCTGGAGTTGAAAATCAGCGTGTATCCGGCAATACCTGTTCTTGGCTGGTACGCTTTTGCGATCCCCCCATCAATGACGAACAGCTTTCCGTTGGCCTTCACGGGGTTCTCCCCATCCTTATACTTCACCGGAACGTGTCCGTTGATGATATGGGCTTTCTCCGGATCAATCCCAAACTCCTCAAAGATTTTACAGCAGATTTCTTCACTGTTCTGGCTAAGTTTGAAATACGGATTCAGCTCCTCATGCTTGGTTTCCTTCAGACCTATGAAATAATTCTCATACGTGGTTATCTTATCTTTTCCAAAAACCGGCGACAGGGGACCGCACCAGATGTACCACATGAAGTCGCTTGCCTCTTCCTGCAGTTTGCTGTTTCTGGGCAGGAAGTATGCATCATTGGCCATTTCATCTATCTTTTTGAAGAGATCCTTTCCTTTGTAAGGATCCCCCTCTACAACCAGTACATCGAATTCTCCTTCTTTTGTCATGGGTATGCAGCCATGGAACAGAAGATTTGAATTTATGCATTTGCAGGAGTTCCCGTGGGAATAGAGAAACTTCACATGCCTGTGAAGCTGCTCGCTGCTTTCAAAGGAGTGGGCGATTATGCGCATGAGCTCTTCTTCCTCCCGCGAAAGCTGCAGCGGATTTTTGGGATCAAGTGTGGGAAAATTCCTGTCCCTGAGCACATAGCTCTTTCCTTCCAGCATCAGTGTTCCATTGGCATAATCCACCTGCTCGATCAGAATTCTGTCATCCAGATTATACTCCGGGTGCCGTTTGATCAGCTGGCCTTCCAGCTTGAACTGGATGACGGCTATCGCCTTGTGCATCTTTGCGGTCAGATTCTCATCCACAAAATCGGTCTCATTCTGATCCAGAAGATGTGGCATGAAATGTTCACATGGATCCTCCGAATATATCTTTTCTGCAAATTCCGAAAGAGCACGCAGATTGATGCCATACCCGTCCTCCAGCAGATCAAAGGAATTGTAGCTCAGGCAGATACGTATCACATTTGCCATCAGCGCCCTGTTCCCGGTCGCTGCTCCCATCCAGGAAATATCATGGTTTCCCCATTGGATATCCAGATTTTCAAATTCGATCAGTTCGTTCATAATCTTGTCCGGCCTGGCGCCCCGGTCAAAAATATCACCTACGATGTGGAGCCGGTCCACGCTCAGCTTCTGGATCAGATCACATATAGCGGTAATAAATTCACCAGCAATCCCTACGTCCACAAGGGAATAAATGAACTCATTATAATATTTCTTTTTGTCATAATCATTGTCTTCTGCATGAAGCAGTTCATCGATTACGTATGCGTAGCATGCCGGAATCTTTTTGCGCACCTTGGATCTTGTGTATTTTGTGGAAGCCATTTTGCATATCTGGATAAGGCGGTGAATGGTCACCTTCTCCCACTGTTTTCTTTCTTCAGTCTGCAATTTGAGGTTTTCCTGGAATCTTTCCGGGTAATAAATGAGGATCGCCAGCTGGTTGCACTCCTCGTCTGTTATGGAACTTTCAAAAACATCATTTACCTTTGTGCGGATAATTCCCGATGCGCTCCTGAGTATGTGGCTGAAGGCTTCATATTCTCCGTGAAGGTCGCTGATGAAATATTCCGTGCCTTTTGGCAGCCTCCGGATTGCTTTCAGGTTGATGATCTCATTTGCTACAGCGCTTATATTTGGAAAATCCTTGGCTAAAAGCTCTAAATATTTAATGTTGCTCATTCTAATTCCTCCATACAAAATCTAAGTCCATATTATCATTTATTGTATCCGCCGGCAAATCCTTTTTCCTGACAGGCACGGTCCCCGGCATGCCGTATAACCATTTCCATACATAAAAATACCCCGCAAAAGGTGCAGGGTATTTTTATTTATATTTTCCTGTCGGAATTTATTGCGTCCGCCATGGAATAGACTCCAGCAGACCTTCCCGCCAGAAATTTAGCTGCCTGGATGGCTCCGTTGGCAAATATGGAACGGGAAAAGGCTGTGTGCTTAATCTCGATCACTTCATCAAGGCCTGCAAAAATCACTTCATGCTCTCCCACGATGCTTCCTCCCCTGACGGCTGATATCCCCAGTTCGTTTTTGCCACGCTTTTCATTTACTTTTGAACGGTCATATACATATTCGTATTTATCGTTCATGGTCTCATTGATGGCGTCAGCCAGCAGAAGGGCCGTGCCGCTGGGTGCATCTTTTTTCTGGTTATGGTGCTTTTCAACGATTTCAATATCAAACCCTGCATCTGCCAGAACAGGTGCAGCCTGCTGCAGGAGCTTGACCACTGTGTTGATTCCTAGCGACATATTCGCGGACTTAAGAAGAGGGATCTTTCCTGATGCTTCTTTCACCCTATTATTCTGGTCTTCAGACAGCCCAGTGGTGCACAGCACGATGGCCAGGTTTTTCTCCACGCCATAAGCAAGAAGACGGTCAACGGCCGCCACGGAAGCAAAATCAATGATTACGTCCGCCTCGACATCGCACTCGAATATATCCGAATACACCGGATAGGTATCCCTCTGCACTCCCGTAACGTCAATTCCTGCTACGGCTTCCATATCATTGCTTTCGGAAAGGATTCCAGAGACAACCCTGCCCATGCGTCCATTACATCCATGAATAATTACCCTGATCATAGCTTACCTCTTTTCCATTACATTATGCAAGTTTCAATCCGTATTCAACCATTGCCTTCTTGAGAACCTCCACATGTGCCGGTTCCATCGGAGTGAGCGGTTTTCTGAGCGGGCCGGCCTCCATGCCCATCAGATTCATGGCTGTTTTCACAGGAATTGGATTCACTTCACAGAAAAGTGCATTCATAAGATCCAGAGCCTTCAGCTGCAGGCTTGTGCATTTCTTGATATCTCCATCCAAAAATGCCATAACGATATCATGGGTCTGTCGGGGCGCGATATTGGAAAGTACCGAAATAACACCTTTTCCTCCAAGCGCCATGATAGGGGCAATCTCGTCATCATTTCCTGAATAAATATCCATGGTCCCCTCTGTAAGTCGAGCCACTTTCGCCACCTGGGAGATGTTTCCACTGGCTTCCTTGATTCCAATGATGTTATCCACATTTTTATTCAAAAATGCAACCGTCTCCGGTTCGATATTACAGCCTGTTCGGCTCGGAACGTTATAGAGTATGATAGGGAGATCTACTGTTTTTGCCAGGTCTGTAAAATGTGTGATGAGACCTTTCTGTGTAGCCTTATTGTAATACGGAGTCACTATCAGAAGCCCGTCTGCACCGCCTTTTTGAGCCTCTCTGGATAAGTACAGTGCGGTTTCCGTGCAATTCGAACCTGTTCCGGCCACGACCGGAATCCTTCCGGCGACTTTGTCCACTGCATACTTTATTGCCTCTATATGTTCATCATGGGTCAATGTGGATGCTTCTCCTGTTGTACCGCAGATAACGATACAATCTGTCGAATTCTCCACCTGGAAATCAATCATTTCCCCCAGTTTATCAAAATTAACATCTCCATTTTCTTTCATGGGCGTAACAATTGCCACCCCGGCACCTGTAAATATTGCCATAACTATTCCTCCTTAAGACAAAAGCACTGTCATCATTTTCTCATTGTAACTTCTGAAACACAATCCACATATTCTTCTAATTCCACCGGCAGGATATGCCCTGTCATGAATACCGTCGTCTGAGGCGACCGTTCCTTCAAAACGTTTATCAATTCTTCCGCCTTTAATATTCCTTCTTCAATAAGCTTCAGGACTTCATCCAGTATCAGTATGTCGCACTCTCCGGTTATAAGAACCTTTCGGGCGAAATTGATTCCGTTTTTTATATTCATGATTTCTTCTGCCTTGTCTTCCGGCGACAGCTTTTCAAATCCTTCATTTGACTTTTCAAAACGAAAAAGCTTTATTTCCGGTTCAAGCCTGGAAAAAAACAATATTTCATTATTAAGTTTACTTTTCAGAAATCGGATTACGATAACCTTCTTACCGTTTCCGGCACTGATTAATCCTTTCCCCAGGGCAGCTGACGATTTTCCGTCTCCATCCCCGCAAAAAACCTGAGTATATCCTTCGCTCATGCGATAAGCCTCCCTGCTTCAAAACAGCCTGTGAATAAATTTACTACATAATAACAAATAACATTCATTTGTGCAAGCACTTCAATTATATGCTATAATCTATGAAACAAAGCAAGACCATGAAATTTTATAAGGAGATGATTACATGGATCCAAAAAAGGAAGCTTACAAAAAACTCGCTGCTCATATAATAGGAAAGTGCCAGTTACGGGGAATGGAAGGGCATTACTGTGAAAACAGCAGCGAAGCGCTCTCCCTGATCAAGGAACTTATCCCCGCAGACAGCAGCGTTGCCACCGGCGGTTCCGATACCCTTGCCCAGACTGGAATTATGAAATATATCCAGTCTGGCCCTTTCACCTTTTATGACCGCAAAAAAGCCGCGACGGAAAAGGAAAGCATGGAGATTTATGCAAAAACCGTATGTGCCGATTATTTTTTGATGAGTACCAATGCCATCACTTTTGATGGAGAACTGGTAAATATCGATGGCACAGGAAACCGGGTTGCCTGCCTGATCACCGGCCCCAAAAACGTCATCATAGTCGCAGGCATGAATAAGGCCGCCGCAAATGTGGAGGAGGCAATCAGCCGGGCGAAAAACATGGCTGCTCCCGCGAACGCCATCCGACTCAACCGCACCACGCCCTGTACCAGCTACGGTAAATGTCTGAACTGCCTCCAGGACGACTGCATCTGCTGTCATACGGTGGTAACAAGAAAATCCAGAATAAACAACCGCATCAAAGTCATTCTTGTAGGGGAGGAATTGGGATTCTGATCCCGTTATACAAAAAAAACTTGTATTTTAATCAAAGTGTGATAAACTTTCTAATGTTGCTTACAATGACACGGACATTAGCAGTGTATCACACTGCTTTTATTATAGGAAGGATTATAATTAATGATAACAAAAAGAGAAAACATCCGAAACATCGCCATTATCGCCCATGTAGACCACGGCAAGACCACCCTGGTCGATGAGCTCCTCAAACAGAGCGGAACATTCCGGGCGAACCAGTCGGTTGCCGAAAGAGTAATGGATTCCAATGCCATCGAAAGGGAAAGAGGAATTACCATTCTTTCCAAAAACACATCTGTATCTTATGAAAATGTGAAAATCAATATTATCGATACCCCGGGACATGCAGATTTCGGCGGAGAAGTAGAACGAGTACTGAAAATGGTCAACGGCGTAGTTCTTGTGGTAGATGCCTTTGAAGGACCAATGCCTCAGACTAAGTTTGTTCTCAGAAAGGCTCTTGCCCTTGATCTCCCAGTCATCGTATGTATTAATAAGGTAGACAGACCGGAAGCAAGACCGGAAGCTGTCATCGATGAAGTCCTGGAACTTCTGATGGATCTGGAAGCTTCTGACGAGCAGCTTGACTGCCCGTTTGTCTTTGCTTCTGCCAAGGCAGGCTATGCATTCCTTCACAAAGATGATGAGCGCACCAGCATGAATCCTTTGTTCGACACAATTTTGAACTTCATTCCTGCTCCTGAAGGCGATCCAGAAGGAAACCTGCAGGCATTAATCAGTACGATCGATTACAATGAATACTTAGGCAAAATCGGAATCGGAAAAATCGACAACGGAACCATCCGTATAAATCAGGACGTAGTCATCGTGAATGCCCATGACCCTTCAAAGCTGCAGAAGGAAAAAATCAGCCAGCTCTACCTCTTTGAAGGACTCGACAGAGTGTCCGTAAAGGAAGCCACCATCGGAGATATCGTAGCCATTTCCGGAATTTCACATATCCGTATCGGGGATACGCTTTGCCAGCCTGATAATCCACAGGCCATCCAGTTCCAGAAGATTTCCGAGCCAACCATCGCCATGCAGTTCATGGTAAATGACAGCCCACTGGCTGGATTAGATGGAACATATATTACTTCCAGACATCTTCGTGACAGGCTTTTCAGGGAACTGAACACGGACGTAAGCCTCCGGGTTGAGGAGATGGAAACAACCGAGAGTTTCAAGGTTTCCGGACGCGGTGAGCTTCACCTCTCCGTACTGATTGAAAACATGCGCCGTGAAGGCTTTGAGTTTGCCGTAAGCAAGGCAGAGGTATTATACAAGGTCGACGAGAAAGGCCGCAAGCTTGAGCCTATGGAAACGGTCTACATAGATGTGCCGGAGGAATTCTCGGGTACAGTCATCCAGGATCTGAGCATGAGAAAGGGTGAACTCCTTGGCATGAGCAGTGCAGTCGGCGGATATACAAGACTTGAATTTAATATCCCTTCCCGTGGACTCATTGGATATCGTGGGGAATTCATGACAAATACAAAAGGAAACGGCATCATGAATACCACTTTCACCGGATATGCTCCCTTCAAAGGAGACATCCAGTTCAGGAAGCAGGGATCCCTTATTGCATATGAAGCCGGCGAGGCTGTGGCATACGGTTTATATAATGCCCAGGAAAGAGGAATCCTCTTCATCGGGGCGGGTGAAAAAGTCTACTCCGGAATGATCGTGGGACAGTGTCCAAGAGCTGAAGACATAGAAGTAAATGTCTGCAAAAGGAAGCAGCTGACCAACACAAGAGCTTCCGGTTCAGACGATTCCCTGAAGCTTTCTCCGCCTAAGGTTATGAGTCTGGAGCAGAGTCTGGACTTTATCGATACGGACGAGCTGCTGGAGGTCACCCCTTCAAGTCTCCGTATCCGAAAGAAAATCCTGGATCCTAATCTCAGGAAAAGAGCTTCAAAGAACAAAAACATGTAAGATTTACAGCAGAACAGGTTTTCCCCCTGTATGGGCAAAGAAAACCTCTTCATCCTTTACTATAATTGCTTTGGCATTTGTAGCCTCCCTCAAGGCGGCTGCAAATGCTTCTTTTTTTTCTGCTTCCAAAACAACGGTCAGCTGGACCATTTCCGTGTATTCGGTTTCCAGCATCCTCATCTCCATATTTTCCAGCATATGCTGTATCTTGCCATAGTCCGTATACGATACCTTTACCGTCAAAAGGCATCCTTTTAGTTTGACCAGGATTTCGCAGTTTTCCAAAGCGGCATTTACTGCCCTGCGGTATGTCCGGATAAGACCCCCGGTCCCAAGGAGGGTCCCGCCGAAATACCGGGTTACAACCACTGCCGCATCATGCATATGATTTTCAGTAAGAACCTCCAGCATAGGTCGTCCCGCGGTGCCTCCGGGTTCTCCATCGTCTGAAAATCTTTGGATTTCATTATTATCCCCTAACGTGTAGGCATAGCAGTTATGAGTTGCGTTCCAGTTCTTTTTCCTGATTTCCTCAATAAATTGTATCGCCTCCTCTTCAGAGGATACTGGAATGATTTCTGCTATAAACCTTGATTTTTTTTCGATGATTTCTGTTACTGCACCCTTTTTGATTATCTTTATCTGTTTTTCCATGCCACAAGTTTACCGTACAAAGAAGGACTTTGCAATCCGTCACAAAGATTTAACTTTATTTACACTATGAAATTTGCTATAATACTCTGTGATAATTGATTTTTGTTTTGAAAAGAGGTAAATCATGAATTTTGGATATAAAAAAACAGTTGAAAAGAGGAAGCAGCTTTCCTCCAAATCAAAAAAAGCCCAGTCAAGAGCTGGCGTCTATTTTTTCAAGATTATGCTGTATGTAGTGATTCTCGCGATTGTTGTCACCGGCTTTGCCGGACTTGGTATGGCTAAAGGAATCCTGGACTCCGCCCCGAGCATCGATACCCTGAATATTTCCCCTACCGGGCTTGCCTCGCGTATCTACGACAATAACGGGAATGAAATCGAGCGGATTTCCGCTTCCGGTTCCAACAGGGAACTGGCTTCGATTGACCAAATGCCATCCTCTCTGACCTGGGCCTTCGTAGATATCGAGGATGAACGTTTCTATGAGCATAACGGTATTGACTTGAAAGGAATCCTCCGAGCTGCTTTTGTAGCTGTGACATCCAGGGATTTTTCCGAGGGTGCCAGTACTATCACCCAGCAGCTGATAAAAAACAACGTGTTTGAAAATGGTGGACAGGAAAGCAATATCGGTGCTCTCTTTGTGAGAAAGCTGCAGGAACAGTATCTTTCCATAGAACTGGAAAAAGTCATGGGAAAGAATGAGATCCTGGAAAACTACCTGAACACCATCAACCTTGGATCCGGAAATTACGGTGTAAAGGCAGCGGTTAAATTCTATTTCAACAAGGATCTTTCTGAACTTACCGTATCAGAATGTGCCGTTATTGCTGCCATCGCGCAGAATCCGACCCGGCTCAACCCATTGACCAATCCCGAAAACAATGCGGAAAGGCGGAAGAAAATTCTGTCCAACATGCTGAGCAATGGCCATATTACGGAAGCGGAATATGAAGAAGCCATGAATGACGATGTCTATTCCCGCATTCAGTCCGTAAGTGACAGCAATGATTCCAGCATCTACTCCTATTTTACGGATGCCCTGATTGACCAGGTTCTTACTGACCTGGAAGAGCAGAAAGGCTATACTTCCGCTCAGGCTATCAATGCTCTCTATAATGGCGGTCTGAGTATCTACACCACCCAGGACTCCACCATCCAACAGATATGCGATGAAGAGCTGGCCAACGATGCCAATTACGCTACTAAAATAGAATACTCTACCAGCTGGACCTGGTCAATCCAGAAGTCCGATGGAACAAACAAAAACTACTCTCAGGAGAATATTCTCTCCTATCATAAAAAAGACCTTGGCGAAACGTCCTACAAGCTGATTTACGCTACCAAGGAGGCTGCGCAGGCCGATATTGATGCGTTCAAGGCAAGCGTGCTGGAAGAAGGAGATACCGTTTTAGGGGAAAACACCATATTTACTCCCCAGCCGCAGGCATCCTTCTCTGTAGTGGATCAGACTACCGGTTATGTCAAAGCTCTGGTTGGAGGCCGAGGAACAAAAGAAACCAGCCTTTCATTGAACCGGGCAACAGATACGACGAGACAGCCGGGTTCATGTTTCAAGATAGTCGCTGCATACGCTCCTGCCCTGGATACCGCCGGCTACACGCTGGGGACCGTTATCGATGATGCCCCTTTTAATTATGCTAACGGGCAGCCTGTCAATAACTGGTACTCCGGATACAGGGGCCTGAGCACAGTCCGGGAAGGTATCCGTGATTCCATGAATATCCTGGCAGTCAAAACGATTACAGCGATTACCCCGAGCCTGGCTTATGATTATCTTTTGAATTTCGGATTTTCAACACTGACAGAGGATGATATCAATCAGGCAACTGCCCTGGGCGGTATAACCTACGGTGTAACTAACCTGGAATTATGCTCGGCATATGCAACCATCGCCAACGGCGGTGTCTACACGGAACCTACCCTTTACACAAAAATCCTGGATTCTGAAGGACAGGTCCTGATTGAACACACCGCTAAAACACATACCGTTTTAAAAGAATCAACCGCCTACCTCCTGACCAACGCCATGCAGGATGTAATCACATCCGGAACCGGCAAGACCGCAGCCGTCCCCGGAATGACCGTGGCCGGTAAAACCGGTACCTCGCAGGATACCAACGATTTATGGTTTGCTGGCTACACTCCTTACCTTACCGCCGCAATCTGGATCGGATATGATGAAAACAAGCAGATGTCCGACGTTTCCTACCACAACCGGATCTGGAGCAAAATAATGACACGGATTGATTCCGCATTCGGCTACACGGATACCCCGTTTAAAACTCCGGACTCCATTGAGGCTGCCCAGATATGCAGCATATCCGGAAAACTTGCAATTCCAGGTGTTTGTGATCATGATCCGGCAGGTAGCACCGTAATTACGGAATACTTTGCAAAAGGCACAGTCCCCACGGAAACGTGCAACGCACATACTTCGGTTACTATCTGCAATGTTTCCGGTCAGCTGGCCAACGAATACTGCCCCGCAGACTCTCTGACCCAAAAAGTATTCCGAATCAGACCGGAAGGTTCCGTCGGAGTGACCCCGGATACAGCCTTTGAAATGCCTGCGGGACTTTTGGACAATGTCTGTACCATTCATACTGCCGTTCCGAGCACCACAGCTCCTGCATCAACAGAGAAAGCCACGGAGGGCAGCACGGCAAGCACGGCTTCTTCTGCCTCCCAGTAGCCGGTCAATACTGCCAGACAGCCATAACCAAAGGAGATGTAAACCATGAGAAAAGCTAAGATAATCTGCACCCTTGGACCTTCCACCGATAATGAAGAGGTTTTAAGACAGCTGATACTAAATGGAATGAACTGTGCCAGGCTTAATTTTTCTCATGGCACTCTTGCAGACCAAAAAAAACGTATCGATTTAGTCAAAAAACTTCGAGCGGAATTAAAAAGCAATGTATCCATTCTCCTGGACACAAAAGGTCCAGAGATACGTCTTAAGGATTTTGAGCAGGGCAAGGCAGAGCTCGTCGAAGGCGGGATATTTACCCTCTCACCCGATGTCGGTCTGGGAAATCAATTAAAGGCCAGCATTTCCTATCCCGGCCTGGCAGAACACATTTCCCTCGGCACCAATATACTGATAGACGACGGCAAAGTATCCCTTAAAGTGGAAGAAATACGTGGACACGACATAATCTGCCGGATACTGGTGGGCGGTGTCGTGAGCAACCATAAAAGCATCAACATCCCAGGGATAAGCATACCCATGCCCTATATAAACGCGGTGGATTATGAAGACCTTATATTCGGAATCAAAAACGAAGTGGACTTTGTAGCTGCTTCCTTTATCCGGAACGAAGAAGACGTAATGGATCTCAGAAGAATACTGGATGATAATGGTGGGCAGAATATCTGCGTTATTTCCAAGATTGAAAACGAAGCCGGCATCCAGTCCCTGAGCAAGATTATTGCTGTCAGCGACGGTATCATGGTGGCCAGGGGAGATATGGGTGTCGAGCTTCCCTTTATACAGCTGCCAGCCATCCAGAAGAATATTATCCACAGGTCCATCCGGCATGGCTGCCACACCATCACGGCAACCCAGATGCTTGAATCCATGACAACAAATCCCACCCCGACCAGGGCTGAGGTTTCAGATGTGGCTAATGCCATCTTCGATGGCTCAACTGCAGTTATGCTTTCCGGGGAGACTGCCGTTGGCCGATACCCGGTGGAAGCGTTAGTCACAATGTCCAAAATCGTTGAAAATGCGGAAGCAAACGTGGATTATAAAGAATTTGCAGAAGACAACCCGATTGTCTTTAAGAATGATATCGCCCATACTATTGCACAAATTGCCTGTGTCGCGGCCGCAAACCTCAACGCCAAGGCAATTGTAGTGCTTACCCGCAGCGGAAAAACAGCCACACTGATTGCAAACTACAGGCCTACCTGCACAATCATTGCGGCTGTTGTAAATCCGGTTAAAATGCGTCATCTGAGCCTGACCAGAGCCGTCCACGCCATAAATGTTCCAGAACAGCTTTCCTCAGATTCGCTATTCTCCTATGCGCAGGAAATTGCCATTGGTACAGGCATGATTGAAAAAGGAGATAAAATCGTCATCGTTGCGGGAAGCTCCACCAGCGCAAAGGCACCTTCGGACATGCTCAAGGTGCTGACCGTGTAATCCCCTTTACTTGGTTACGTAGTTTTGAGCATATCCTGCCCAGGATGACCCAGGAAACAGCTCGATGACTTTGTTGGCAGTTGTACTGGCATTTGTTAAATCGCCACTGCTATAATATGCTTTTGACAGATTATACAGAGCCGATGCGTTAGTGGCATCATAAAGGACTGCTTTTGACAGGTTCGCAATGGCCGTGGCGTAATCTCCGGAATTGACAGCTGCAGTACCAGAAGATGCCAGACTTGATGCCGCTTCCCTCAAGAGAGTATCATGAATCTCGTTGTAAATAGCCATAAATGGTTCGGTCATACCATCTGTTGATGTTATGGCCGTTATTTTGTCGGCTCCCCCCACGTAGTCCCCGCTCTTATAGAGATTATACGCCTGCAGCAGGGCATCATAAGCAGCCTGCATCTGTGCATTTGAGCTTGTCTGTCCTTGAATTTCCTGCACCTGCCCGTTCAGGGCATCCAGCTGTTTCTGTAAATCTTCTTTTTCAGCAGTGACCTTCGCCATATCCTGATCATACTGCAGAACCAGGGCATTATAGTTCTCCCGTATGGATTTTGTCCTGGCAGGTGTCACGAGGAAAAACACCACAGCCGCACCAATCAGGATCCCGATAACAACATTTATGATCGTCACGGAACCATTATTAAGATCCCTGTATTTTGATGGGGGGATAATAACATCGTTTCCGTTCAGGCTGGTTCTCTCCTCCTGTTTGTGTTTCTTTTTGCCGCTGGTTCTCTCTTCTCTTTTCGCAATCTCCAGATCCGCTTCCCTGCTGTATCGTATGGCGACAGGATTTGTCGAATCAATCTTCAGCACCTTTTCCAACGTCTTTTTTGCCTTCTCAAATTCGTTATGTTTCAGCTGAAGAAGGGCAAGAAGCTGATATCCCTTTATCATCTTGGGATTAAGGGTCAGAACCTTCTTAATCTGGATAAGGGCAAGATCATAATTTCCCTGCTGCGCATAATTCAACGCAAGATTATATTTTTTTATGGTCTGGTTGATCACTTCAAGGTGTGCGGGATTATTCTGAATATCATCTATATAATGATCTGCCAGATTATCCGCCGGCTGAATATTCTTACTGATTACCCACTCAGAGAGTGCTTCCACTACATCTCCCATTTCAAAATACACAAGCCCGAGAAGATTTCTGGCATCTGTATTTTTCTTATAAAGGCGGACGCTGCCATGCAGATATTCCGCAGCCCCTGAAAGATCCCTTGATCTGACTTTTTCAAGCCCCATATTATAGTAGGCATTCGACATTCTGACTATCTTCTTAAACAGTCCCACATCGGCTCCACATCCGGCGCAGAAATCGTCCACGGACAATTCCTTGTCACATTTATAGCAACGCATAATTATCTCTCCTATTGTCTTTCGATTTCCTTCATTTCTTCTAACATTTCCATCATTACTTCCGTCATATCTTTTGAATTATATTTGTAGATGGCGTCCTCTGCCTCCTCAACCTCCAGGCTGGGATGGAACTTTTTGATTTCTTCATCAAAGTCTAGCATATCAACACTGCCCTTTCTTCTATCCTTTTAACTGGGCAAGACGATCCTGTACCTGCTCCAGCATCTGCATGTATTTTTCCTGTTTCTCTTTTTCTTCCTGAATTTTCTCCGGTTTTGCCTTGTTCACGAAGTTTGGGTTTCCGAGCATTCCTTTAACCCTGGCCAGTTCTTTCTCCAGTCTTTCTTCTTCTTTCTGGAGCCTTTCCACTTCCTGGCCTATATCCACCAGTTCTGCCAGGGGTATGAAAATCCGGGCGTCCGGAATAACGGCGGATACTGCATCCGGTTCAATTCCCTCTTCGTCCATCTGGATGGCTACTTCTCCGGCATGGGATAAGGCGGCGAAGAAGACCTCTCCTTTTGTAAAGACATCCCTTATGTATTTCTTTTCAGATACGATATATACCTTGGTTTTTCTGCTGACCGGCACATTCATGTCTTTGCGGAGATTTCGGATTGCCCTGACGGCGCCCTTGATTACCTCCACTTTATCCTGCTCCTCTTCGAACACGAGGGACTCTTCAAATATCGGCCAGTGGGATATCATTATGGATTCTTCTTTTTCCTGCAGTGTGCAGAAAATCTCCTCTGTAATGAAAGGCATGTAAGGGTGCAGCAGCTTCAGGGACGTGATCAGCACGGATTTTAATGTAAATAGTGCTGCTTCTTTCGTGATGTCCTCATCCCCATAAAGCCTCGGCTTAACCATCTCTATATACCAGTCACAGAATTCTTCCCAAATAAAGTCATTGATTTTGTCTGCTGCAATCCCGAGTTCGTATTTTTCCAGATTATCCGTAACTTCCTTTACAAGACTGTTCGCTTTGGAAATAATCCAGCGGTCTGCATCCGTCAGCCGGTCCAGTGATACGTCCGGGATGCCTTTCTCCGGCATGTTCATCATGATGAATCTGGATGCATTCCAGATTTTATTGGCAAAATTCCTGCTGGCCTCTACCTTCTCATAGTAGAAACGCATATCATTCCCGGATGAGTTACCCGATACAAGGGTAAATCGAAGAGCATCCGCTCCGTACATGCCGATTACTTCCAGTGGATCGATTCCGTTTCCAAGGGATTTACTCATCTTTCTTCCTTCTGAATCCCTCACAAGACCATGGAACAGAACTGTATCAAAGGGTTTCTCACCCATATGTTCGTATCCGGAAAAGACCATTCGGATTACCCAGAAGAAAATGATGTCATAACCGGTAACCAGAAGATTCGTTGGATAAAAATAATCCAGATCCTCCGTTTTATCCGGCCAGCCCAGCGTAGAAAATGGCCAGAGAGCCGAACTGAACCATGTGTCCAGGGTATCCTCATCCTGTCTGAGCCTGTGACCGCCGCATTTCGCACAGGCGAATGGTGCTTCTTTGGCTACAATAATTTCTCCACAGTCTTCGCAGTAATAAGCCGGTATCCTGTGTCCCCACCAGAGCTGTCTGGAAATGCACCAGTCCCTTATGTTATCCGTCCAGTTGAAATAGGTCTTTTCAATTCTTTCCGGGATAAGCTTTATTTCGCCGGTTCGCACCGCATCCGCTGCCGGTTTGATCATATCATCCATCTTTACGAACCACTGCTGTTTGATCAGCGGTTCCACAACCGTGCCACAACGGTCATGTATTCCCACGTTATGGCTTATATCCTCAACCTTGACCAGAAATCCCTGTTCATCCAGCTCCCTGACGATTGCTTTTCGAGCCTCATATCTGTCCATTCCGGCATATTTCCCACCCTTTGCATTTATGGTGGCATCATCATTCATGACATTGATTTCTTCCAGGTCATGCCGTTTTCCAACTTCAAAATCATTGGGATCATGGGCCGGCGTTATTTTCACTACACCGGTACCAAACTCCTTGTCAACATACGTGTCTTCTACAATTGGAATTTCCCTGTTCAGAAGGGGAAGAATCACTTTTTTCCCTATGAGATGCGCGAAACGTTCATCTTCAGGGTTAACAGCAACGGCTGTATCTCCCAGCATGGTTTCCGGCCTTGTCGTAGCTATTTCCACATATTCATCTGTTCCTGCTACCTGGTAACGGATATGCCAGAAATGGCCATTCTTTTCTTCATGCTCCACTTCCGCATCCGAAATGGAGGTTCCGCATACCGGACACCAGTTGATGATTCTGGACCCTTTATAAATCAGTCCTTTATTATATAAATTTACGAATACTTCCGTGACAGCTTTCGAACACCCGGCATCCATGGTGAAGCGCTCTCTGTCCCAGTCGGCGGAAGCCCCCAGCTTCTTAAGCTGGTTTATAATTTGGCCTCCATATTCCTTCTTCCATTCCCAGGCGCGTTCAAGGAATTTTTCCCTGCCCAGATCTTCCTTTTCTACGCCCTCTTTTCTAAGCTGTTCAATAATCTTCACTTCCGTCGCAATGCTGGCGTGGTCAGTGCCCGGCTGCCACAGTGCATTGTATCCCTGCATCCTTCTGAAACGGATAACGATATCCTGCATCGTATTGTCCAGGGCATGTCCCATGTGAAGCTGGCCTGTAATGTTCGGAGGCGGCATTACAATGGTGAAAGGTTTTCTGCTCCTGTCGACCTCTGCATGAAAATATTTCTTCTCCACCCATTTATCATACCGGTTTTTCTCAATTTCACCCGGATTATATGTTTTACTTAATTCCTTCATACTAATATATGTTTCCTTCCTGTAATGATTTATCGTGTAACAAGATCTCTATAATCGTTTTTCCATCCGTCAATTATATCACGTATGCTATCAGAGTAAATACTCCTGTCGATTTTTGTTCCCATATTATTAAATAATTTTTCCAGGTTCACGTACTCGTCCTGCTGTCTGGCGTCCTCACTCCAATATGCCAGGTCGCGTCCGCATTCTTCCAGTATCTCATCTGGAATCCTGTATTTCCTTATATTATTCAGAAGTTCTTCCTTATCTCCCTGTAGCCTTCCTGTTATCACCATGTAACGCAGGTATTTCTCATCCGGATAAAGCTCATATGCCAGCCGGAAAAACCTGCCGGCATTTTCATAAAGAAGGAGGCGGATATTTATGACGCCCATATCCGCATATATTCCCGCATAGAATTTTACGGGAATGCAGGGTTCATATGGCAGCTTCAATAGCTTATCATATTCTGTCAACGCGCTGTGAAGTTTTCCATAGTGATAGAGAAAATCAGCCTTTGCTTTCAATCTTTCATGGATACTGCCCTGGCCAAGGCCGGACAGCTCTTTTTCAAGTTTCTTTAATTCCTCCTGCGAATAATATTCTGACTCCCTCAGGACAAGCATAATGATTTCGTATAATCCGGCGTTTTTTCTTTTCATCCTTTCGATTCCGGCTGAAAGCCCTTCCAGTCCAAGCTCCCCGCTCAGATATGCCAATAAAGCCGGGCTGAAAAAGTCCGAATCCACCAGAAAAGCATGATGACACAGTACCCAGCTCAATTCCTCGATGGAATAGATGTTAATCTCCATGCTGTCAATGAAATAAGGTTTTTCGGACTGCCGTCCGCATAAAATCAACCCGCTCATATCTTCTCCTTTAATCTGTATACTCATCCGCATTTACGTTTTTTTTGACCACCATGCCGGAGGATTTGAATAATTCCCCAAATCCTTTGTCCTTTATGGTTATCGAAAATTCCCTGCTGTTTCTGTATTCAGTGCAGATTGCAATTCTCGTGGTTTTGTGAGGTCTTGCCGGAAAACCTTCCAGGGACACCGACAAATGGCTCCCCCGCCCCTGTATGGGAAAGGAAAGCACAAATTCCAAGAAATCCGGGGTGTCCAGAATTCCTTCTATTTCAGCCCGTGCCTCATACCACCTGACTCCTGCTTCCGATAAAGGCACCTGTATGTTTCGTCCTTTGTGCCGCGCAACCACGGAAATGGCATTAATGGTTCTGCCTTCACAAATCATGATGTAGTCGGACATTTTCCCGCCATTTTGGAAACTGTGACAGGCCCCAAGGCTTAGAAGATTTTGTCCTAAAAACACCCTTCTCTTCTGACAAAGCAGATTCAGGCTTTTTGAATACCATTTTTCGTTGAAGCCGGAACCCACAAGGTAAATGGACGAAACAAGGCTGCTTCCCATCTTCTTTTCTATTATTTCCGAGAAAACCGTATCGCAGTATTCATGATTCCTCCCGTCATCCAGCATCCCTGTGTCCAGCAGTGCGGACAGGTCTTCTTCTTCAACGGTAATCATATACGGTGGTCTGCCTCTTCCAGTCTTCATCCTGTAAAAACGGAATGTCTCTTGCGTCAGCTCGAACATCACCACATCGTTTTTCCGCAATGATTCGTCCTGTCCAAAAACATAGCAGGCAAAGCTCTCTCCTTTTCCAACCACCCGCAGATCATCCTTTGTATATGACAGCTTTTCCATTTCCTTCTTCAGACCGGTCAGGGTGTCCTCATCCGGAGAATCCACGACAAATACGACTCCCTTTACCTGATCTTTTCCAGAAGTCCTTTTGGCCAGACCTATGAGATTCCCCAAATTGTACTTGTCTTTTGGAATCAGATAGCGGTTTTCCCTGTTTTTCAAGCTTACCGACTCAGGATTTTTCATACCTTCCGAAAAATAACTGACAACCCGATGCCCGCCCGTCATATCTATTCCAATTACCAGATTATCCGGATTTTTCCGCATTATCAACTCTCCCGTTCATCCACTTCAAACAGATTCTTTGTTATATGTCCGTTCACCAGATATTGAAGCATCAGGTTACTGACTGTTTCATCGTCTTTCATATCCATAGCCAGAATTATGTTATTTATTATCCCATAACGGTTTTCACCCATGTACAGTTCTTCTCCATGAAGCTTCCTGCAAACATCCCTGGTGCGCGCATCTCCTGGCTTTGATTCATCTTTTATATGGTACCTGACACTTTCCCCATAGAACAGAATTATCTCCCATGTAAATATGCCCGGATATATGCAGTTCATCTCTTCCTCCAGATACTGCTTTTCTCCGCCGTCTCCACTGCTTATATAATACCGGATGGTTTTTGGGGTGGCCGGATCCGCCTTATACTCAATAATGAGCTTGTCCTTCAGGCTGTCCGATATGGGAAACCACTTGGCATATTTCTTGAAGAAATTCAGCCTTATATCCCGGCTTATGAAATCTTCCATGATTTTTTCACAAAGCCGTATCTGATATTCCAAAAGATATTCCACATCCGCATTATATTTTAAGTATGCCATCCTGCATATATCATTTATCCCGGAAAACCTCTCCTGAATCTCCATTTCGATATGCTGTACGTACTCGTCCCCTGCAGGCTTTTCTTTCATGATATATTCATAGGCCACGTAATTGTAGAAGGCATTTCGTATTTCTTCCTTGCCGCCTTTCAGATAATAGCTATGGAATACTGGAAACCTCATTTCAGGAAAAGATCCTGCATACAGCATCACCGCCAAAAGGTTTTCCTCCAGTTCCCTGTTTTCACAGCAAAACTGCTTCTGGGCACTCCAGATTGCCAGCATTTCCTTTACGGGCCCCAGAAAATAAGTTCCGATGTACTGAAGGAGCGTTTCATTATACTTTCCATTTTCAAAAGCGTACATGCACATAGACAGAAGGGTGGAATCCGGCATAAAATTTCTGTCCGCAATAAAACGCAGAGACATCCTCATCATTTTCCCCGGCTCCATTTCCTGTATCCCATACCGGGCAAACAGCTTATATGCATCCTCGTACAATTCTCTTTTGATCAGCATGGAGATGATCGTCTTCCTCGTATCGCTGTAGAGACAGTCTGCCTCAATAGCGGGCAGGTAACGGTCAAGAGCTTCGTCATAGCAATGATCGTTGTAATAATCCACAGCCTCTCCCATCAGCTGCTTCAGGTACCAGCATCTGAAAACCTTGCGCCTTGAGAGTCCCAGCAGTATATCCATCGTTTTCACATGGTTTTTGGTGATTTTCAGCACTTCTCCGATGGACCGGATAATGAAAACTTCGCTGTTGGGATTCTGAAGAAAGCATTGGCGGTATTTCTTTTCATCCACATATCTGTACAGGGAATGAGGCAAAGACTGGCTGTACCTGTTTCCTTCCAAATCTTCAAAAATAACATGGAAATTTTCCGTATATATTACAAGGTTTGTCTCATTTTCCGTCAGTTTTCCTTCGTTTACGATGGCAAGTTCATCATAGCAGACAAGCACCCTGGACACATTCGGATTATCGTACCGCAATCTGTAACTGCAGGTTATATCCGGCAGATTCTCCAGAATTGCCGCATCCATGCTTCCCTCTCCAAGGACTTCCCAATATATCACGTTCAGGAACTCATTGATATTTCCCCTTTTAATTTCAGCTACCGCATATCTTTCCATTCGGCGCAGATAGCTTCTATATAAAGCGGACAGTTCCTTTTTATTTACAATTACATTGTAGAACAGGTATGCCTGTCTGTCGTGAAGAGCCTCTGTATTATAAAGAAAATACATGAGAACAGTTGGTGGAAGGGGGCCGGTATACCCGGTACTGATGGAATACATAAAATATTCATACAGTTTCGTAATCTTGGAACCCTTTTCCACACCCAAAGCAAACCATTTGAAATATTTCTCATCCGTTTTGCTTCCTTTGATCAGCACACTGCAGACCGCATCCAGAATGATTTCATCTTCAAACTTCCCGTATAGGTGTTCCAAAATGGAAAAAACAAGAGGGTGGAATCCTTTCTCAGACAGCGCCAGCCCTGCAGTCCGTCTGGCCAGATCCAGACTCAGACACTCTTTCTTTGCTCCAAAAAAAAGCACGCTCATGTCAAAGGGGTTAAGACTATTCAGTTCCTTTGGATTCTCATTATAAATATCGAGTACTTCCAGATACAGAAACGGATTTCTGCAGCCTTTTCTGTACTGTTCCTTCAGCCTGGCCAGCTTCAGCGGCTGATTCGTTTTCAGGCCCCTATCGAGTCGCAGCAGAATCCAGAGCAACATAAAGGAGTCGCAGCCATTCTCGTAATATTCCTGTATCTGGCGACGGATTGCTTCACTGTGGGCTGAATCCTTTTTGATTATGGTTGTGTAGTACAGATACCGGGCATACAGATCCTTGTCTTCCCGGTTTGCACGGATCAGTTCCTCCGCTACCAACCCCATCAGTTCCTCGGCCTCTACAAACCTCTCTTGCTCAAGCATAATCTCGACCTGAAAAAACAGGCTTTCCAACGGCTGAGGAGTTCCTGCTCCGCCTATTTTCTCCAGCAGTCTTTCTGATTCCTGCCTCCACTCATACAGGTTGATGCGTTTCAGCTTATACTCCATTTTCAAACGTATCAAGTCAAGAATTATCGATCTCTGCCTGTTTCGGGATGATTTCGTCTTTCCGTTCCGGACGGTTATTTCAAATTGCAGTTTCTGTCTGTGGGAAGATATGGTAATCCTTCCGAAATTGGTACCTGCATGCATCTTGTCCACTGCAAGGCAGAAGGGAAATTCATATCTGTTCCCGGTGAAATCCGAAGATGAAAACTGTTTCCGGGGAAGTTCAATAAATTCGGCATCTGCCTCCATCCTGAAGCTGAGGTACCCCTGCCGGTCTTTCAGGATTAGCAGGGTGTCTCCGCTGGTTCCCGCCAGCCCGGAATATTCCCTTTCGTGATCCACCAGGGAAATCTCGACTCCTTTTTTTCTTTCAGCGGCAATCAGAAATTCTTCCAACGCCAAAGGTTTGTTATTTCCTTCCAGAAGGGTTTCATAGAGTGATATATACCTGTTTTCATTATCCCGCAGAAGCTTCTTGAAATCTCCATTGCAGAAAATAGAAAGAGCCTCATCGTAATCCTCTTTCCACAACTCGCAAAAAGAATCCATGTCGTGAATTTCACCGATGGAAGTCATGATTCCTGACGGTTTGATGCTGACGGCCCAGGGTATCTCGATCTTTTTGCCCCGGGCAACGATGTGTATGTTCCCCCCGATTACATCCCCGGCTTCCATGAAGGCTGTCGATACCTCATATGTAATGGTATTCCTGGCTCCCAAAAACTGTCCCGGCGTTACAGCAAAATGCTCTCCCTTGGAAAAAACGAGCCCTTTTACAATTTCTCCTTCAGGACATGAAATCTCAAAGCTCCCCTTAAAAACGACGTCCGCTTCCAGGTCCAGTTCAATGGACGAAATGGACACTTCTATTTCAGGAACCCCATATTCAAAAATCCCTTTTGACAGTTTTGCAATAAATTCCTTCACAAAATCCCCCTGCATCTACTCATGAATCCATTTCAGGTACTCCCGTATCTTCTTTTCATATCCGAGATTGCCCGGACGATAAAAGCTTGCCTCTTCCAATCCCTCCGGAAGATACTGCTGGCTGACGAAATGCTTCTGTTCATTGCTATGAGCATATTTATAATCCACCCCATTGCCCAGTTTAGATGCTCCGCTGTAATGGGCATCTTTAAGGTGACGGGGAACCTCTCCAATCCGTTTTTCCTTGACGGTCTTCATGGCCTCTTTTATGGCCACATAGGAGGAGTTGCTTTTTGGAGCGGTCGCAATATAGACGACGGCCTGGGCCAGGATGATCTGCGCCTCTGGCATTCCAATCTGATGAACGGCCTGAGAGGCGGATACTGCCACAGTCAGGGCATTCGGATCGGCCATGCCGACATCTTCCGATGCACAGATCATAATCCTTCTGGCAATAAAGGTGACACTTTCTCCAGCATATAACATTTTAGCCAGATAATAAAGGGCGGCATCGGGGTCTGACCCCCTCATGCTTTTTATAAAGGCGGAGATCGTGTCATAATGGCTGTCTCCGCTCTTATCATATCGGACTGCTTTTTTCTGGATGCAGTCCTGCATAACTTCCAAATCGATATGAATCTTCCCGTCTGCGCCTGCTTCCGTAGTCAAAACCGAAAGTTCCAGGGCATTTAGTACCGTGCGGGCATCTCCTCCTGACGATTCCGCCAGAAACTCTTTCGCATCTTCCGTCATCACCGCCTGGTAACTGCCAAGTCCCCTTGTTTCATTGGAAAGAGCCCTGTTGATAAGCTCCAGTATATCCTCTTTTTCAAGAGGTTTCAGCTCAAATACGGAAGATCGGGATATAAGGGCGCTGTTTACTTCAAAATATGGATTTTCCGTGGTGGCTCCTATCAGGATAACCACTCCTTCCTCCACGTAAGGAAGCAGGTAGTCCTGCTGCCCTTTATTGAAACGGTGGATTTCATCAATGAACAGGATTGTCCGCCTTCCATATGCGGCCAGATCGGACTTTGCCTGTTCAATGGCTGACTCCATATCTTTCTTTCCCGCTGACGTAGCATTGATCTGTTTGAATATGGAACTGGTGGTATTGGCAACCACCTTGGCCAGGGTCGTCTTGCCGGTTCCCGGCGGACCATAGAGTATGACAGAGCTTAGTTTGTCCGCCTTAATGGCACGATATAAAAGCCTGTTTTTCCCGATGATGTGCTGCTGGCCTACTACCTCTTCCAGGCTGAGCGGTCTCATTCTGAGCGCCAGGGGAGACTCCTTTTCCATTTTTTTCTCATACATATATTCAAATAAATCCACGGTCTTTTCTCCTTAATTATACCGTATAATTGTATCACATTAAAAATCATCAGGCTACATTTAAGCAGAACGTATTTAATATTTTGTTGTTGAATTTACATTCTTGTGCTAATATCAATAGTAATATTGATTTAAAAGGGAGTGAACATGTATGCCAGATTTTGATTTTTCAGCTGTAACACCTGAAATCATTAACTTATCCAAAGTTTGTGTGAATAACAGCCATATAGATCCTGCTTTATATGCAAAATATGATGTGAAGCGCGGATTGCGTGACATCAACGGAAAAGGTGTTTTGACCGGTTTAACGGAGATTGCAGAAGTAAAATCCTACACCATTGATGATGGTGAAATAGTCCCCTGTGAAGGCAAGCTTTTCTACCGAGGCATCGACGTGGAGGAAATCGTCCGCGGATTTTTGTCGGAGGACCGGTTTGGTTTCGAAGAAGTTACTTACCTGCTCATCTTTGGGCAATTGCCTACCAAGAAAGAACTGGCGGATTTCTCCACGCTTCTTTCAAGCTACCGCTCTCTTCCGTCCAGCTTCGTGCGCGATGTCATCATGAAAGCACCCAGCAGGGATATGATGAATACCCTCTCCAGAAGCGTGCTGACCCTGTATTCCTATGACGACCACGCAGATGATAATTCTATTCCAAACGTACTTCGCCAGTGTATGCAGCTGATTTCCATGTTCCCTCTTCTTTCAGTTTACGGATATCAGGCGCATAAACATTATAACGACGGATGGCCGCTGTTTATACAGTCTCCGGATCCCAATCTTTCCACTGCTGAAAACATTCTTCATCTTTTGAGGCCGTCCGGCTCCTATACGGCCCTGGAGGCAAAGATTCTGGATCTTGCCCTTGTGCTCCATGCAGATCACGGTGGCGGCAACAACTCGACATTTACGACCCATGTGGTTTCCTCTACCGGAACGGACACATACTCTGTGATTTCCGCCGCTTTAGGCTCCTTAAAGGGACCAAAACATGGTGGCGCGAATATTAAGGTGGTCCAGATGTTCGACGACATAAAGGAAAACATTTCGGACTGGGAGGATGAAGAGAAACTCACAGATTATTTTGAACGCATCCTTGCCCGTGAAGCCTTTGATAATGCCGGACTGATTTACGGTATCGGCCATGCAGTCTATACGGTATCCGATCCCCGTGCCACTGTTTTTAAGGCTTTTGTGGAAAAGCTTTCCAAAGAAAAAGGGCTGGAAGAAGAATTCGCCCTGTATGAACGTGTGGAAAGAATCGCTCCGGAAGTCATCACCAAAAACCGTAAGATGTATCGTAACAACATCAGCACCAACGTGGATTTTTACAGCGGTTTTGTTTACAGCATGCTGGGACTTCCGCTTGAACTGTATACACCGATATTTGCCATATCAAGAATTTCCGGCTGGAGTGCACACAGAATAGAAGAGCTGATCAACCAGGGCAAAATCATACGTCCCGCTTATAAAAATGTTGCAAAACATACCACATACACACCTATGGAGAAAAGATAATAAAGAGGGATATCATTTTTTGCAAAATGAACTGACCCCCATAAGTTAGACCTAAAAATCTAACTTATGGGAGGTCAGTTTTTTTATGGCAAAATATAGTTTTGAATTTAAAAAGCAAATTGTTACAGATTATCAAAATGGCAAAGGTGGTTACTGTTTTCTAGCAGAAAAATATCATATTAAGAATAATGAACAAGTTCGAAAGTGGATTAAGGCTTATCAGACTTTTGGCGATGAAGGATTAATGCGTTCTAGAAAAAATGAAAGTTACTCTTTTGAATTTAAGCTTCATGTAGTAGAGTTATATCTAACAACAGAAATTTCATATCAGGAATTAGCTTTATCTG
>NZ_FQYT01000047.1 GCF_900141895.1 Parasporobacterium paucivorans DSM 15970
TGAATATTCCGTTCCAATAATGCATGCTTTTCGGAAAGTCAGAGCATCCCTATCCGGAAGAACAGAGCACCGCTTTCCGGATAGAGTGCAGTTTGTAAGTTAAATCTTAATCGAGTTCATCGTTGGCACCAGGATCAACTGCCCAGATAAGATTGACCCATTCTTCAGAATTCATCGGTCTCAAGCATGTGCCCCACATCCTTTGACGGAGGATTTTAATCCATGGCGCTCACGCATGGATATCCGGCCATCAATCATGACTTCATAGGAATTGTGAACAATCCGGTCGATGATGGCTTCTGACACCGTAGCATCCCTTTCCGTACCGATACGTCCATACCAGTCACCTGGTTCAAACTGGGTACAAAAGATGACCGAGCCACGCATGGTTCTTGATTCGATGATTTCCAGAAGCTCCCTTGCCTGGTCGCTTGCAAGTGGCGAAAGAAGGAATTCATCCAGTATCAGCAGGTCAACCTTCTGATACGATTTGATTACTTTTTCAAAGGTTCCTTCCCCATGGGCCACAGCAAGTTCATTCAGAAGGTCCGGCAGCCTTACATAGCGAACCTTGACATAGTTTCTGCATGCGGTAATACCGAGGGCACAGGCAATATATGTCTTTCCATTACCAGAAGCGCCCTTCAGTATGATATGGTGGTTTTCGCTGATGTACCTGCCGGCTGTGAACTCCAGCATCTGTGCTTTATCCAGTTTCCTGTCCGCATGATATTCGATATCTTCCACGCAGGCATTCGGATACCGGAAATCAGCAGTACGGATTAACTTTTGGAGTTTAGTGCTTTTACGCTTGTCCCATTCTTTGTCGACCAGCATACCAAAGCGATCTTCGAATGAGAGTGAACCAAAGGTCTGGTCATTGCATTGGGTGTCGAAGGCATCTGCCATGACCGAGAGCCGCATATCATGCAGCTTATCAATGGTTACCTGACGTACCATTAGCGGTCACCTCCTTTGAAGTAGGCTGCCCCACGGGTAATTCCAGGAGATGTACATCTGTCAGCAGGAGAGGCTGTGGCCGCTACTTTATCCTGGCCATTTTTCAGGATGGTTGATATATTTTTCAAACTTGGACTTGGAGTGTAGCTGAGTGCCTTTTCACAAGCTTTCTCCAGGCGCTCCATGGAATAACGGTCAGCAAGCTTCATAAGGGATGCGCAGGGCTTGTATCCCTGCTGTTCCACCTTATGCATGAATAGAAAGTTTTTCACGACCAGAAGTGTGGAAGCACCCACATTTTCGGCCCACTCCTGAAAACTCTCCGCGTTATAAGCGAGGTATTTCCGGTGATTTTCGGGCATGTGTTCCGGAGTATAAATCGGATTCGGTGAATAGGCCACACGCACATGGGAAGCGATACGGTTTCCGTGGAAGAAGACTTCGATGCTTTTTTCAGTACTTCGAATCTCGACTCCCTTGCCAATAAATTCATAGGGCACAGAATACTTGCAATCTCCTATATTTATGAGATAATCAGGTTGTATGGTGGCTTTTGACCAGATAGCCGTTTCATACGAAGAAGCAGGTAATGGCAAGAGGAAGTTTTTTTCTTCCTCTTCAAATGCAGCAAGCCTGCTTCCTTTCTTTTTTTGAAAAGATTTCTCGTTGAACTCCTGCAGCTTTTCACGGATTGCCCGATTCAACTCCTCGAAGGAAAAGAACTTGCGATTCCTGAGTGCTGCAAGGATCCATGTCTCAAGAACACCTACTGTGCCCTCTGCATTCGATTTGTCACGAGGTTTGACCGGTCGTGCAGGAATGATGGCAGTGCCATAATGTTCAGCCATCTCATGGTAGGAGCGATTTAGAACCAGCTCTGTCCGCGTGTTCTTGATTACACCGGTCTTTAAATTGTCCGGGACAAGAATACGGGTAACGCCGCCAAAGAAGGAATAGGCATGTACATGTGCATCAATCCAATGGTTGGACTTCATATCAGGAAAAGCTTCTGCATAGCTGTACAGGCTACACGGAAGGCATGCCACAAATATATAAGCCTTGATGGATCCACCCGCAGCTTCATCGAAAACGGTAAGTGTGTCACCAACCCAGTCTACTTCCATAAGTTCTCCCGGTTTACGTTTAATCCGCAGAGTAGCCTTCTTGGAAGCTGCATAAGCATGATACTTCTCGTTAAACTGGGTGTGCTGATACGGAATCGCCTGTTCCGCTTCACATTTGGCACAATACTCAGACCAAAGAAGCGTCAGTGTAACTCCGGGCTTTGCCAGTTCATTGTAGATGTATTCAAAGTCAGGAAGTTTCCTGCCCTCATTGACACCACGATCCGGATATAGGATCAGTCCGATGTCCTTATCAGTAAGGGTATCCGGTATCGGCCAGCCCAGATTTATATCCTGTGCCAGTTTCCATACCTCGGCAACGGTATTTCTGGAACTGCCGCTACTGCTCGCAACGCTTACGTTGCTGTAGTCCAGGCTCTTGAGCCTGATAATATCTCGATAATTCACCATGATTATCGACCTCCATAATAGTATTTACACATTTACATGTGTATGAACTTATTATAGAGGAATGCACTGGCAATCGGAATCACCTGCACTGATTTACCGGAAACAGGTGCACCGAAAAAGCGAAAAGCGTGCACTATTCAATCGGAATACCCA
>NZ_FQYT01000007.1 GCF_900141895.1 Parasporobacterium paucivorans DSM 15970
CATATAATGAACCTCTCTTTTTATACTGATTTTAGTATATCAGATTCATTAAAAACTGTCCGTAAAAGTGTCTTGATTCATGGAACCATTATAGACAATCCAAATTGCCCCCAATGGAAACAGCGAAATCGGACGGTGGTCAGTCATAATAGGTAATTCCCTGCAGGTTCAGAAAACTGAACCCGCAGGGAATTTTTTATTTTAATTAAATTAATGCAAAAAGAAGTATTGACAAGGCGGGCCGGACAGTATATCATACTAAACATATCAAAAAGATATGAATACCAGACCGACGGAGATTCGGTTGGAGAGGAGTGATTGTTTGGATAAGGCACTAGAGGCGGAACCAATCAAAAAAAATATCATCAAGAAGACGGGAACCGGAAAAGGGACGGTCAGGAACGGCGGGGCATTATTCGGAATTATACTTCCGGCAATAATTTTTCTGACGTGGTTTATCGTCACAGAAAATGGGGTTTTCTCTTCTGCGATATTGCCATCGATAAAAACGGTTTGGGAATCCTTTCTCAGCCAGGCACAATCCGGCCAGCTGGCACAGGATCTGGGCGTAAGTCTTGTAAGGGTACTGAAGGGATTCTGTGTAGCGTCAGTTCTCGGAATTATGTTTGGCGTTTTGATGGGCATATCGGAAAAGACAGACCGATTCTTTTCACTGACTTTCAATTCGATCCGGCAGATACCCATGATGGCATGGATTCCCCTTATCATCCTGTGGTTTGGAATCGACGAATTGTCCAAGACGGTTATAATCGTTCTTGGCGCCTTCTTTCCGGTTCTGGTCAACACGATCAGCGGAATCAAGGAGGTGCCGAAAGGTTTCATAGAAGTCGGGAAGATGTATCGGCTTAGCAAGTGGGAACTGTTCAGAAAAATATATTTCCCTTCTGCCATTCCTTCCATTTTTGTCGGGCTGAAACTGTCACTGGGTTATTCCTGGATGGTTGTCGTCGCGGCAGAACTCGTATCGGCAAGCTCAGGCATTGGGTACAGAATCAACGATGCAAGAAGCCTTATGCAGCCGGAGGTCGTCATAGTGGGAATGTTTGCGATTGGAATAATCGGGATACTGATGGACAAAATACTGGCGGGAATCTCAAGGCGGATTACCCCGTGGACTGCAGACAGATAGAAGCTTAAAGAAGGGAGGCCGGCATGTCAGAAGCGAATCTGGTCCTAAGGGACATAAACAAGTCTTTCATTGTGGACAAGGAAAAAGTTGAAATCTTAAAAGGTATTAATCTCGACGTAAAAAGAGGAGAAATAATAAGCATTGTGGGCCACAGTGGATGTGGAAAAAGCACTTTACTGAAAATCGTGGCTGGTCTTATGGGCTATGACTCGGGAGATTTAGAATTGGAGGGCAGGCATATCAGCGGGCCAGATACGGACAGGGGCATGATATTCCAGGAACACAGGCTGTTTCCGTGGCTCACGATCAAGGACAACGTATGCCTGGGCCTGAATAAAATGCAGAAAGACGAAAAGTACAAACTGGCTTACGAATATCTGGAGCTTGTTAAACTGAAAGGATTTGAAAATGCCTATCCCCACCAGCTGTCCGGAGGGATGTCCCAGCGTGCGGCCATTGCGCGGGCGCTGGTGAACAGACCGGGAATCCTTCTTCTCGATGAACCATTCGGGGCTCTGGATGCTCTGACCAAAATACAGCTCCAGCAGGAGGTTCTCCGGATATGGGAAAAGGAGAAGACGACCATGATTCTTGTTACGCATGATATAGATGAGGCTATTTATCTGGGAGATAGAATAGTTGTCATGTCTTCAAGGCCGGGAACGATAGAAGAAATCATACCGGTGGAACTTCCGAGACCGAGGGACAGAGGCTCATCAGACTTCGCCTATATCAAGAAGAGGGTATATAACCACTTCTTCAAGGATGTCGAGATTATTTCGGACTATGTAATCTAGCGATGGATGGCTGTTTTAGAATGGAACTGCCGAAAATACAAAAGGAGAACAAATATGAAAAAGAAAATAATAATATTGGCAGTGGCGGTGTTTGCCCTTATTGCATTCACAGCCTGCTCAAAAGGAGCGAGCACCGAAGCTGCAGCGAAAAACGACGAAAGCAAGGTTGTCAGACTGGGGTATCCCGGGTCGGCCAATTTCATGGGTGGGCTGGCCGGCGTGGCTCAGGAAAAGAAATTCTTCGATGAAGAGCTGGATAAAATCGGCTATAAGATCGAATATGTACCTTTCGCAGCGGCAGGCCCTGCTGTGAACGAAGCTTTGGCAAGCAACAGCATAGACGTGGCTATTTATGCCGATTTCCCCGGTGTAGTCCTGAAGTCGAAGGGCGTACCCATCGATCTTCTGGGCATACCGGAAAGCAGGTTTTATTCCCAGATATTGGTGAAAAGTGATTCTGACATAAAATCCGTAAAAGATCTTAAAGGCAAGAAGATAGGTTTTACAAAAGGGACCTACATGCAGAAGAACCTTCTTGAAATTCTTGCCAAAAATAATCTGGTCCCGAGCGATGTAGAGCTTGTTAATGTTACCACAGATGCTGAATCGGCACTAATTTCAGGAAATCTGGATGCAATCGTTCAAACAAACCAGGGAGCCCTGATGCTGACTACGACAAAAAAAGTCGCAATATCCATTGCTGACACCAGAGATTATCCGGAGACCACAGCCCAGGTCATTTTCGTTGGCGTGGACAGTTTCGTTAAATCTAATCCAGAGGTGGCGGTGGCCATGAACAAGGCCCTTTTAAGAGCAAAAGAATATTTTGAAATGGATAGCGAGGATGCATTTACTATCCTTACAAAATCCGGCCTAAACCTGGAATCTGTGAAATTGCAATATGGCAGTGAGGCTCCGGGATTCGATCTTTTCACAGTAGGAATCACAGAGGAATCTATAAGAAAACTTCAAGAAACCCAGAAATTCCTGATTGACGAAAAGCTTATAACGGGAGAATTCGACATTGCGGCCTGGACTGATAACTCTTATTACGAAAAAGCATTGAAATAATGATGGATAAAGGAGATAATTAAAAATGGGACATCCGACAGTATACCCCACTGGGGCTACAATTTACAATCCGCAAAAAGCCTGGAGCGGATACACTCTTTTTCAGGTAGGCGGATTAGGAGCTTTACTTATTGATATGAGCGGCAAAGAGGTTCAGCTCTGGAAAGGTCTTCATGGTTTTCCAAACAAACTTCTACCTGGCGGAAACGTGCTTGGCAGCACAGGAGAGAGAAAAGCGGAATACGGATACCAGGATATGACGGATCTGGTTCAGGTGGATTGGGACGGGAATATTGTCTGGAAATTCAACCGGCATGAGCTTATTCAGGACCCGGACCAGCCCCCGCAGTGGATGGCGAGGCAGCACCACGATTATCAGCGGGAGGGCAGTCCAGTAGGATATTATTCACCAGAAGCGACGCCTTTGGTCGACAGGGGAAACACGCTGCTCCTTACCCATGCGGACGTTGCAAATACAGATATTTCAGACAAGGTCCTTGTCGATGACCGGATCATAGAAGTGACCTGGGATGGGGAAATTGTATGGGAATGGAATGTGAATGAGCACTTTGACGAATTTGGATTTGATGAGGCAGCCAAAAACATAATATACCGCGATCCGAACATCGTAAGGACCGGAAAAGGGGACTGGATGCATATTAATTCGATGTCGACCCTCGGACAGAATAAGCATTACGATGGCGGCGATGAGAGATTCCATCCGGACAATATCATTTGGGACAGCAGGGAATCCAACATCCTGGCAATAATAAGCAAGGAAACCGGCAAAATAGTATGGAAGTTGGGGCCGCTTTATAATACCAGCGACGCACTGAAAAAACTAGGGTGGATAATTGGGCAGCATCATGTACACATGATTCCGAGAGGCCTCCCGGGAGAAGGAAACATCCTGTTATTCGACAATGGAGGATGGGCTGGATATGGACTGCCAAACCCGAACTCGCCGACAGGCAGACAGAATGCGAAGAGGGATTACTCCAGAGTGTTGGAACTAGATCCAATCAGTCTTGAGATTGTGTGGCAATATACGCCCAAAGAGGCTGGATTCGTAGAACCGCTGGATTCTTCCCGGTTCTACAGCCCGTTTATAAGCGGTGCCCAAAGGCTTGAAAATGGGAATACACTGATAACGGAAGGATCGAACGGAAGGATTTTTGAAGTAACTGAGAAGCATGAGATTGTATGGGAATACATCAACCCGTACATTGAGGTGGAACAAGAGCAGGGTACGGTGTACAACGGCAGGCTCAACATGGTGTACAGAGCCTACAGATACCCGTATGACTGGGTCCCGCAGGTGGACAAGCCGGCCGAAACCGGCATCGAAAAAATCATACCAAAGCATTTCCGCGTTCCCGGTGCCGCAGATATCGGCGCTGCTAAGGTCACAGAGGTTGCGGGGGTTGGCGGTTATGAAAGCAAGGACAACTTTTGCGTTGTCACCTTCGAGGCCGTTTAGCCAGATAAGAAAGGGGCAGTATGATATTGATAACGGATCTGTTTTTGAAAGATATCGAAGATTTCAAAAGGGACGTGCAGCTATTCAAAGATGGCGGAATTGAGCAGTTCAAATCGTTCGGCTCAAAAATGGGAATATATGGTGAAGGGCCGAAGAACACCTACATGGTGAGGCCGCGGATTCCGGGAGGTGTCATTTCAATCGGGCAGCTCAGGGCAATAAGCGCAATTTCGGAAAAGTACCCGGGAATGCAGATAAGACTGACCACAAGACAGGACATCCAGCTTCACTCCCTGGAACTTGACGACCTGGGGAACGTGCTGGAGGACCTTGCAAAGTCGGGACTGACTACAAGAGGTGCAGGAGGGGACAGCACGAGAAACATAACCTGCTCTCCTCTGTCCGGTGTGGCCGTGAATGAGGCATTCGATGTTACTCCATACATGGAAAAAACTACAAATCATTTGATGTCTGTGCCGGGCGCATTCAGCCTTCCCAGAAAGTTCAAGGTGTCCTTTTCCAATAACGGAGAAGATACTGCGAATGCAACGATTGCGGACATTGGTTTCATCGCGAAAAAAGTCGATGGCAGAGAGGGTTTTGAGGTTTACGTCGCTGGAGGCCTCGGAGGAGGAGCCAGAAAATCACTGAAAATCGAAGATTTTATCGAAGCCTCGGAAGTGCTGTACTATGCGGAGGCTGCCATGGAAGTGTTTAAAAATGAAGGAGACAGGACAAACCGGCACAAGGCCCGACTGCGGTTCGTGCTGAACAGACTGGGGGAAGAACAATTTGTCGAATTGTTCAACAGACAGCTTGAAAAATTAAGAAAAGAGAAGCAGCTGACCCTGGATTTGGATCCGGTCGGAACCGGGCAGGCGACTGTGACCAAATGGAATTACATGGTGGCCGATAAACACCGGAGGGTGGTTGTTCCACAAAAACAGAAATCGAGATATTCCCTGTATATTCATCCATATGATGGGAGGCTTTTGCCTGACAAACTGGATGATATCCTGGATTTCATTGAAGAGCTTGATTATGACATAACAATCAGGCTGAGCATGTCACAGGGGTTATTTGTCAGAAACTTGAAGAAAAAGGACCTGAACAAACTGATAAAAATTGCTGCCGGGATGATATCCACAGTAGATTTATTCAATTCCGTATCCTGCGTAGGTCCGACGGTATGTAATCCGGGCATTTGCAACTCACAGGGGCTACTGGCGGATATCAGGAAGACCTTCGCCGATTCTGGCAGCAGATTGCAAGGGGAGCTCCCGCTGGTACACATTTCGGGCTGTCCAAATTCATGCGCACAGCATCAGGTGGCCGAAATTGGATTCAGCGGAAGAGCAAAAAAGACCAAGGACGGTTTGATTCCTGCCTATTCGCTTTCAATCGGAGGCAAACTGGGACAGGGGCAGACGAGCTTTGGAGAGGTCTATGGGGATATTCCTGCCAAGAGGGTTTCATCCTTCCTTTTGGAGCTGGCTGGACTGAAAAGTATAACGAACCATAAGAGCTTTGGAGAATTTGTAAGGGCGGAAGATCATTCGATAAGAGAGCTGGTTTCAAGGTACTCGGCTCTTGAGGGTATTGCGGAAGCTCCGGGAATATACAGGGATTTTGGCTCCGACAGTCTGTTTTCAGTCGGAAAGAAGTGATAATACAATACAAACAAAACGTATATATCCATGAACTGACCCCTATGAGTTAGACCTGAAAATCTAACTCATAGGGGTCAGTTTTATTTGTGAAGTCTGCCCGGAAACAGGAGTTTGAATTCGATTTTGATTTTATCCCAGTCCCGTATGGCAGCAGTCCATTTTTTGCTGACTTCAGAAGTGGACAGGTACAGAGACTTCAGAAGCTCCATTTCATCTGTGAATACACTTTTTTGAATATTTGTGCGCCTGTAGATGCTGTTCAGGCTTTCAAGCATATTTTTGGAATAAATAGCGGACCTGACAGAACTGGAGAATTTATACAAGGGGCTGACAGTATCCCATCTCTTTTCCCGGATTTTCAAGGAATACCTGTCCTTATCAGAAACATCTTTCAGTGTTTCACGTACACGGTGGGCGGGGCAGCGCTGATATTCAGCTTTTGGAAAAGTGATAGCCAGTGAATCCCTGATTCCATTTGAATCGTCTGCACAAAAAATCAGAATATCCTTTACTCCTCGGTTCTTTAATCCGTCCAGAATTTCTGAACCACTTACATTATCTCCAACCAGAATGGAAATGACTTCCTTTCTGCCTCTATCATTGACTCCGAGCATGATGTTAGCCGGTATTTTCCGGATGACCTCATTTTCCTGTACAGAAAAGTACGCTGTGTCCAAAAAGACAATTGGAAATACCGCAGATAAAGGTCGTGCCTGCCATTCCCGGATTTTCGGGAAAAGCTTATTGGTCGATGCTGATATCATAACCTCGCTGACCTCCAATCCATAAAGGTCATCGATTGTTTCGGATATCTGGTGATTAGTCAAACCCTTTGCATACATGGAAATAATCTTATCTTCGATGTCTAAAATGTTGTCAGGTGTCTTCTTGGTCGTTTTTGAAGTGTTGCGGCATCTCGAGGAAGAGGATTCTCCCTTCTTTTTGTGACCAGGTTGTTCCCTGACATCGCCTTCCCGGATCAACTCGGTGGTAGCCACAAACAGATCCTTTAAAGCTTTCTGGATGTCATCTGCGGTCTGAATTTTATATTCATCCAATAACACGGATATCAGGTTTCTTTTTCCTTCAGTTATTGGCTCCATATTATAGACCTCCCTATTCTTTCTCTTGCAATTAAATCAATTATATCATATCATAGTACTTGGATATGATATAAGATATCACTGATATGCTATCAAGTCAAGAGATTTGTTGATTTTTAGATATTGCAAAACCAATGTTAGGAGTAGAAAGACATGAAAAATCCGTTAATATATCAATCCACAGAATACGATTGTGGGCCAACATCTATGCTGAATGCAATCAGCTTTTTATTTCACAGAAAAGATATCTCGCCGGATGTAATCAAAAGCATCATGCTGTATTCTCTGGACCGGTATAACAAAAAAGGGGAAGCATATAAAAGCGGAACAACCGGTATGGCGATGTTATTTCTAGCGAATTGGCTCAACCAGTTTGGCAAGGTGAAAAAATGGAAGATATATTGTGAAGTGTTAAATGGGGAAATGGTTACAGTTAGTCAGAATAGCAGGATTGCTGAGTGCATAGGACAATCCGGTGCAGTTGTGGCTCGCGTGATGCTTGGATGCTGGCATTATGTTCTCATAACCGGAATAGATAACGAATACGTGTATCTATTTGACCCGTACTATAGGGAAAGGCCATTTCCGGAGGAAGGTATAGAGATGATCAAAGATGCTCCAAAAAAAATGAACCGCAAAATAAGACATTCCGTATTGAACAGTGAAGAAAAAGGAAATTATGCGCTGGGAAAGCTGGAAACTCGGAAATGTGTTCTGATATACAATAAGCAGACGCGGCTGACGATGGATAGCATAGAGTATATTATTTGAATGTAAAAATATGATAGGAAAATGAAAAGGAAGAACAACAATGAATCAGTTAGCAAGAACGCAGCTGTTATTGGGAACGGATGCAATGAAAAGGCTGGAACAGAAAAAAATAGCAGTTTTTGGAATCGGCGGCGTAGGTGGATATGCGGTGGAAGCTTTGGTAAGAAGTGGAATCCGGTCGTTTGTATTAGTCGATGATGACAAAATCTGCCTGACCAATCTGAATAGGCAGATTATCGCAACCAGAAAAACTGTTGGGAAATATAAGGCAGAAGTCATGCGGAGAGAACTAAAAAAACGCGGGGTAAAAAAGCTGAAGGTGGTGTATTCCACAGAAACCCCTACAAGGCCATGGGAAGACATGTCGATCAGCTGCAGGACGCATTGCGTCTGCCCGCCCGGAACGGAACATAAATGTACAGACCGGAGGGATATCCCGGGGAGTGTGGCGTTTGTCCCTTCAGTGGCCGGTCTGATTATTGCAGGTGAGGTGATTAGGGATCTGGCAAAAAGAGGTGAAAAAGATGTCAGGTAACAAGGATATTGTAGACAGCTGCGATATATCCATAGAGCAGTTTCGAAAGCTTAACGAAAAAGACTATACCCTGGTGGATGTCAGGGATGAAATATCATATCAGCACGGATATATCCCGGAGGCCATTCATATTGAAAACAAGCAGATTCTGGAAGGCGGCTGCGAGTTTGAGAACGATAAAAAAATAATTTTATATTGCATGAAAGGCATTATTAGCAAAGAAACAGCAGAATATCTCAATGGAAAAGGGTATGAGGCATACAACCTTGCAGGTGGGTATGGACAGTGGCTTATGGAAATCATGCAGGAAGAGGAAAAAGGAGGCAGCCGGATTGAAGAAATCGAAAGGAGCCTCCAGAAGAAATTCCATAAGGTTCTGTTCAGCCGATTCACAAAGGCTATTAATCAGTATGAATTAATCAGAGAAGGGGATAAAGTGGCTGTCTGTATTTCCGGCGGAAAAGATTCCATGCTGATGGCAAAGCTGTTTCAGGAATTGAAACTTCATCATAAATTCGAATTTGAACTGGAATTTCTTGTCATGGATCCGGGATACAGCGCAATGAACCGCGAGATAATAGAAAACAATGCAAAACTTCTAGGGATTCCCATTACGGTATTTGAAACACGGATATTTGATGCAGTCTTTGACGTGGAAAAGTCACCGTGCTATCTTTGCGCCCGCATGCGGCGCGGTCACCTCTATAATAAGGCCAAGGAGCTGGGCTGCAATAAAATTGCGCTGGGGCATCATTATGATGATGTCATCGAAACGATTATGATGGGAATGCTGTACGGGGCTCAGGTGCAGACCATGATGCCAAAGCTTCATAGTACAAATTTTGAAGGGATGGAACTGATACGTCCGATGTATCTGATACGGGAAGAGGATATCAAGCATTGGAGGGATTATAATAGTCTGCATTTTATCCAGTGTGCCTGCAGATTTACAGATACCTGCAGCGTAGACGGTGCAAACGGAAATACTGGTTCTAAGCGGAAGGAAATAAAGAATCTGATAAGACAGATAAAAGAAGTGAACCCGAACGTGGAGGGAAATATTTTTAAAAGCGTGGAAAATGTAAACCTGGACACGATTATTGCCTATAAAAATAATGGAGTGAAGCACTGCTTTTTGGAAAGCTACCACATACAAACCACACATTAACCTTGTATGATGGGCTGGAACCTAATCAAAAGGAGGGCTTTGCTTTGAAAGGCAATATAAAAAGAATAAAAATCCACATTGGTGGGATGACCTGTGCAAGCTGTCAAAATAAGATTGAAAGAAAACTGCGGAATGCTGCCGGTGTGACTGAAGCAAAGGTTAGCTACAGTGATGGAACGGCTGATGTTGCGTATGATCCGGAAATCATCTCTTTAAAGGATATAAACGAGATTATAGAAAAGCTGGATTATACGGTTCTTTCCGGGAACAAAAAACGGGAACACAATACCGGCCGCGTAATCGGGATATTGCTGATCATCATTTCCCTGTATATGCTTTTGCAGCAATCCGGAATCCTGAATCTTCTTGTGCCCAGCCAGCTGGCGGATTCGAAAATGGGCTACGGCATGCTGTTTGTCATAGGTCTGATTACGTCCATCCATTGCATAGCTATGTGCGGTGGCATCAATCTCTCCCAGTGTATTCCTCGCGGCGATGTGACGGAGGATGAGAAAAGCCGTTTTTCCACCTTTGGACCTGCATTCTTATATAACTTTGGCAGGGTTATCTCCTATACTGTCATCGGTTTCCTATTAGGTTTTGTCGGATTGCTGCTTGGCGGCGGCACAGATGCGGGACTGCCGACAATGCTTCAGGGAATACTCAAGCTGGCAGCTGGCATTTTCATGGTCATAACGGGTATCAACATGCTCGGCATCTTTCCATGGCTTCGCAGGCTGCAGCCCAGAATGCCGGAAACTTTTGCCCGCAAAATCGGGATGCAGAAAAGTAAAAGCAAAAGTCCGCTGGTTGTTGGACTGTTAAATGGCCTGATGCCATGCGGTCCCCTCCAATCCATGCAGATTGTGGCCCTGGCTTCCGGGAACCCATTCACTGGCGCACTCTCTATGCTGCTTTTCAGTTTGGGAACTTTGCCGCTTATGCTTGGACTTGGAACAATCGTTTCGGCACTTGGAAAGAAATTCACGAGGAAAGTTATGGTTGTGGGTGCGGTGCTGGTTGTGGTGCTGGGTCTGGCAATGTTTTCACAGGGCGGAAGCCTTTCTGGCCTTTTCCAATCAGGCATTGCCAGCAATGTGGTGTCGGGCAGCTCATCCGGCGGGGAGAATATTCAGGTCGTAGATGGGGAACAGGTAGTCAACAGTACCCTCTCGTCAGGTCAATATCCAAATATTACTGTACAGGCAGGAATACCTGTTAAATGGGTTATAGACGCACCGAAAGGCAGCATTAACGGATGCAATAATAAAATGATCATTCGGGACTTTGGCATCGAGTGTTCACTTAAGACAGGAAAAAACGTGATTGAATTCACTCCGACGGAAACCGGTAACATTCGATACAGCTGCTGGATGGGTATGATCCGGGGAAATATTACGGTGACAGAATCGGGCAGTACTCCAGACACATCTGTGAACTCAGACAGTACTACGGGACCTGCGCCTGCGGGCTACACTATACCGACGGATACTGTGGCAGCTGCGGTAAAATCCACAGACGAGCAGGGGCTTGAAATGCAAGAGGTAACAATAGAATTGACAGACACAGGCTTTAGTCCTGCCGTTGTTATCGTGCAAGCCAATTTGGAGGTCAAGTGGAATATAGTCAACAAATCATCCAAGGCGGGAGAGGGGGTACAGCTTCTGGTTCCGACCTATGGATCTCAGGTCGATTTGCTGGAGGGCGAAAATCCGCTGTACTTCTATCCTGATGTCAGCTTTGATTTTTCCGACGGCGAAAGTGCTTTCTATGGATATGTCAAGGTTGTGGATGATATCAGCACGGCGGATATTCCGGCGATTAAAGCGGAAGCCGGCCAGTTTGAGACCCTGATATGGCCGCCGGATACTTTCATCGCTGCGGACAGCGGGGCAAGCTGCCATTAAATATAAATCAGCGACTCTGAGAACCAAAACAAGCACGTGGACAAATCGTCTTCGATAAATGGAGGAAAATTCGATGTTCTTTAAAAATAAAAAGAGATTTATCTCTGTGTTAGCGTCTATGGCAGCAATTGTGATGGTCCTCGCTCTAGCCGGATGTTCAACACAAAAAAAGATTGCAGGGACCGACGAAACATTAATTACACAGCAGCCTGGCAATCTGCAGAGCAGCAAGGCACCGGACAGTTCTGATGATACCGGTCTGGTTATTCCGACAAGTGAAATCTCGGAAACAGTAAAGTTCTATCCGGTAGAAATTGACGGAACAGCAATGGAGGTCATCGCAGTAAAAGCACCGGATGGCACTATCCGTACAGCATTTAACACGTGTCAGGTCTGCTACGATTCCGGCAGAGGATATTATAAGCAGGAGGGCAACGTTCTTGTGTGCCAGAACTGTGGGAACCGATTTAAGATGGACCGGGTAGAGGTGGAATCTGGCGGATGTAATCCGTGGCCGATATTCGATGAAAACAAAACAGTGACAGATGATACTATAACAATTTCCGCTGATTTTCTGAAAGAATCTAAGGATATATTTGCCAATTGGAAGTGAAATAAACAGTGAGGTGATCGAGATAAATGGACAGTCAGATACTGAGCATCCGGGGGATGACCTGTGCCGCCTGCGCGCAGCGAATCGAAAAGACGGTAAAAAAACTCTCCGGCATAGAGCAGGCTAACGTAAACCTTGCCAGCGAAAAGCTGTTTGTGGAGTATGACTCCGCAAATCTCCCGCTGGGCAAAATCAAGGAAACTGTAGCAAAAATTGGATATGAAGTGGTGGAAAATAGCGACAACACAAGCATTACAATACCAATCGGCGGGATGACCTGCGCCGCCTGCGCCCAAAGGGTTGAAAAGGCTGTGGGCAGGCTTGATGGCGTCGTCAGCTCTGTGGTGAATTTTGCCACCGAGAAAGCAACCGTAACCTATGATCCATCAAAGGTGCGCCAGTCGGTTATTCGGGAAGCAATCGAAAAGGCAGGATATAAGGCGTTAGAAATCAATAAGGCCGATTCTGTGGATGAGGACAGGGATCGTAAACAGCGTGAAATAAAAACACTCTGGACGAAGTTCATTATATCCGCCATATTCTCCCTGCCGCTGCTGTACATTGCCATGGTGCCGATGATCAAGATTGTGCAGCTTCCGTTTCCGGCAGGACTAAATCCTATGCAGTATTCATTGATATACGCGCTGGTTGAACTCCTGCTTGTTATTCCGGTTATCGGAGTGGGATACAGGTTCTACACGACTGGACTCAAGGCGCTGTGGATGCGAAGCCCGAATATGGATTCGCTCATTGCAATAGGAACGAGCGCAGCGGTACTCTACAGCATATACAACACATTTCAGATAGCGGGCGGTAATTTTGCAGCAGTTGAATCGCTCTATTTTGAGACTGCGGGGATTATTATCACGCTGATACTGCTGGGCAAATCGCTGGAAGCGGTTTCAAAAGGCAGGACGAGCGAAGCTATCAAGAAATTGATGGGACTTGCGCCAAAGACTGCGTTTATTCTGCAGGACGGAATAGAAAAAGAAATCCCTATTGGTGAAGTCGAAATCGGGGACATTATCATTGTGAAGCCAGGTTCGAAAATACCTGTTGACGGCACAGTAGCAGATGGACATACATCCATTGATGAGAGCATGCTGACCGGTGAAAGCATGCCGGTCGATAAGAAAGCAGGCGATCTGGTTTACGCAGCGAGCCTGAATACTACAGGAACGATCCAGTTTCGTGCCGAGAAAATAGGATCGGATACCGCTCTGGCACAGATTATCAAGCTTGTTGAGGATGCGCAGGGCAGCAAAGCTCCGATTGCGGCTATGGCAGATAAGGTTTCCGGAGTATTCGTGCCTGTTGTATTCGTAATAGCACTCCTTGCGGGAGCGGCATGGTTTATAGGTACAGGCGGCGATTTGAAATTTGCACTGACGATTTTTATCTCCGTGCTGGTCATTGCCTGCCCCTGTGCTCTGGGTCTGGCAACTCCTACGGCCATTATGGTCGCCACGGGGAAAGGCGCGGAGAACGGTATCCTCATCAAGGGCGGCGAGGCTTTGGAAACTGCCCATAAGATAAATACCATTGTATTCGATAAGACCGGTACGATTACCGAGGGAAAGCCGACTGTAACAGATATACTGGTGACGGAGGATGGCAGTGCGGATAATCTGCTCAGGCTGACTGCTTCAGCCGAGAAAGGTTCTGAACACCCACTGGGACAGGCAATTGTCGCCGGGGCACAGGAGAGGGGATTGGAATTCCTGAAAGTCAGTCATTTTGAATCCCTTACCGGCCGTGGAATTGAAGCAGTTATTGACGGGCAGAACATCCTTGCCGGCAACCGCAAGCTGATGGATGAAAGTGAAATCCAGCTTTTGGATTTGGAATCCGCCAGCGATAGCCTCGCTGATGAGGGGAAAACACCGATGTACGTGGCAGTTGATGGCCGGATTGCCGGAATCATTGCGGTGGCAGATGTGCTGAAACAAAGTAGCAAGGCAGCGATCAATCGCCTTCATGAAATGGGGATTGAAGTTGCTATGATTACGGGTGATAACAGGAAAACAGCCGCAGCCATAGCAAGGCAGGTCGGTATCGACCGGGTTCTATCAGAAGTCCTTCCCCAGGATAAATCAAATGAGGTCAAGAAGCTTCAGGCTGAAGGCCGCAAGGTGGCTATGGTTGGCGATGGCATTAATGATGCTCCGGCTCTTGCCCAGGCAGACGTTGGTATTGCGATTGGCTCCGGCACCGATGTGGCAATGGAGAGTGCGGATATCGTGCTGATGCGAAGTGACCTGATGGATGTCCCTGCAGCGATTTACCTGAGCAAAAGGACCATCCGAAACATCAAACAGAATTTGTTCTGGGCATTCGGATATAATGTCATAGGAATACCAGTAGCAGCAGGCGTGTTGTATCTGCTGGGAGGTCCTTTGCTGAATCCGATATTTGCTGCAGCCGCAATGAGCCTGAGTTCGGTATCTGTTCTCACAAATGCACTCCGGCTCAAAAAAATTAAGAAGGATAGAGGTGAAGCAGCATGAAAAAGAAATTATATATCGGAATCGGATCCGCTATAGCAGTAATTGCAGTCCTGGTGGGGGTTATCCTGAAAACTGCAGGCGGCAGCCTGGATGTAGTCGGCGAAGAATCAGCCATCTCCTTCGAAAATGTACTGAACACTATTCCCGGCAATGTAAGCCAGGATGAAATGAATGGGGGATTCTCCCTAAAGGCTCCGGATGGCAGCGTACGCTTCATCTGGAGCGAGGATTACAGCAGCAGCCCGCTCCATGACGTTATGTTAGAGCTCGATGCGAAACCATTCGTGGATGCCGGGCTGGACGCAGGCAAGCTGCCGGAAAATTACTCCTTTTATGAGGGAATGCTCATGGTGGGCACAAAATATGGTGAGGACGCTTTATCCTATAGTGGCGAGCCTACACCACTGGCGGCATACGAAAATATTGTAAAGAAATATCGCAGCAAAATCGGGTTCCACACAGCTCTTGACCATTTCAATGTAAATATTGGGGATGGGAACTTGTTTGAGTGGGCGAAGGACTTCAGTACAAATTCTACTACCGGCGAAAACCAGGACAAAGATATCGTGTTCGTGCTGAACCCCGAACCGCTGATAGCGGCCGGCGTTGATCCGGAAAAGGTAGAAGGCTGGGTGTATGCACAGGTAACCGTTGATATAAATGGCAAATCCACGAATGTGTGGAAATTTTTGAAGCTATTCAATTTGAAATAACGGAGGTATAATCATGACAACAGCAGTTATCAGAGTGGACGGAATGTCCTGCGAGCATTGTGTCAAAGCAATCATTAAAGCGGTGGGTGCATTGGATGGTATAGAAAACGTGGCAGTCAATTTGGAAGGCAAAACTGTAACGGTGGAATATGATCCCATTAAGAGTCCACTCGACAAAATCAATCAAGAGATTGAAGAGCAGGGTTACGACATTCAATAGAGGAAGGTCTCAGGAGGTGGACAATCGTGTCCGTAAAGGAAATACTTGTGGTGGATGACGAACCGAAAATACTGGAGGTTGTCTCCTCTTATCTGGAGAGCAAAGGATTTAAAGTCTTTACCGCCGAAACCGGCGGGGAGGCTTTAGATATTTTTGCAAAAAACCGCATTTCGCTTGTAGTTCTTGACCTGATGCTGCCTGACATTTCCGGGGAAGAGATTTGTACAAGGCTGCGTAAAGAATCCCGTGTACCGGTAATTATGCTTACGGCAAAAACACAGGAAAATGATTTACTGAATGGTTTGCAATCAGGAGCAGACGACTATATTACCAAACCGTTCAGCCTGAAGGAATTGCACGCCCGGATAGAAGCTATCCTTCGAAGGTCCGCTGAAGATCTGGCGCCCCTCCTGGCGAAGCTGACCTGGAACGAGGGGGATTTAATCATTGATTTTGACAGGAATGTTGTTAAAAAGGGCGGCGAAGAAGTAAGCCTGACCCCAATCGAATGGAGAATAATCTCGGCTCTCGTGAAGTATCCGAAAAAGGTGTTCACGCGGGATGAGTTGATAGATATTGCTTTTGACGCAGGATTTGACGGTTATGACCGCGTAATCGATACACATATCAAGAATCTGCGGCAAAAAATTGAGGACGATACAAAAAACACCATATATATCCTCACCGTCAGAGGAAGGGGCTATAAATTCGGGGGTGAACGGCAATGAAGCACAGACTTCGCACACAGTTATCCGCAGGTTTTGCACTGATAGTGCTTATTGCGATTTCTCTAATCAGTCTATCTGCAAATCTGCTCATCAACTGGCAGTTTGAAAAATACATACAGCAGCAGCTGGAAACCCACTCCAAGGAATTGGTGGAGAGTCTGAGCTCGCAATATGACAGCCTGTCTCAAAAATGGAATGTAAGCTATATCCACGGTATGGGGATGTATGCACTGAACGACGGCTTTATCCTCAAGGTGTATGACCTTGATAATAACGTAGTATGGGATGCTCAAAGCCATGATATGACGCTCTGCAATCAGATTATGCAGGAAATCGCCACCCGGATGGAACAGGAACGTCCTGAACTGGACGGAAAATTTGAAACTTTCAGACATGAACTTAGTCAAAATGGAATAACAATCGGATATGTGGATATAAGCTACTATAGCCCCTATTATTTCAATGCTGATGATTTCAGGTTTTTAGATTCTCTGAATGTCATGCTTTTAATAATAGGAGTAATCTCCATTCTGGGTGCAATCCTTGCGGGGACGCTTCTTGCCAAACGGCTTACAGGACCCATAGTAAAGACTGCTCAAATCACAAATGAGATTTCCCGGGGAAACTACGAAATGCGTTTCGAGGGAAATGTAAAGACGAAAGAACTGGAAGAACTTGTCAGTGCGGTAAATCATATGGCAGCAACGCTGTCAGAACAGGAGAACCTGCGAAGAAGACTGACTACCGATGTGGCCCATGAGCTGCGCACGCCGCTTACGACCGTCGCATCCTATCTGGAGGCAATCATGGAAGGCGTATGGGAGCCAACGACGGAGCGTCTGCAGAGCTGCTATGATGAAATAGACAGGATTACGAGGCTTGTATCAGATTTGGAAGGCCTTGCACAGATGGAAAGTGAAAATCTCAGACTGGAAAAACTGGAAATCAATTTTCTGGAACTGGCAAAAAATGTCGGGAATAACTTTGCCGCCGAATTGGATAAGAAGAAGCTGCACCTCTCTATCGAAGGGGAGCCAGCCATTGTATCCGTAGACGAAAAAAGGATGATCCAGGTTATCGCGAATCTATTGTCAAATGCAGTAAAATATTCTCACGAGAGCGGACAGATCCGGATCCACATTAAAGACACAGAGGAGAATGTGCTGTTCGTCATGGAAGATGACGGCATAGGAATTCCGGCAAAAGAGCTGTCTCTGGTCTTCGAACGTTTCTACAGAACTGATAAATCGCGTAACCGCAAGACCGGCGGTGCAGGGGTTGGTCTGACTATCGCAAAGTCGATAGTGGATGCCCATGGCGGCACGATTGCGGTAGATAGCGAGGAGGGAAAAGGAAGCCGGTTTATTGTCACTCTGCCAAAACATACAAGATCATAATAAGCATGCCGCAGACCTTTAGAAGGATCTGCGGCATGTTTGTTTTTATACTTATAACCTTACCTGGAGCGGACTGCCTGCTCTAAGTTTTCCAGAGCCTGTCTAAGTACGCTCCTTGGGCAGGCAATATTGATTCTCTCAAAGAGGGCAGTTTCCTTTCCAAAGATAATTCCTCCGTCCAGCCAGAGCTTTGCCCTGTCCACCACCAGATGTTCAAGCTCTTTGTAGTTCAGCCCTAATTTGCTGCAGTCCAGCCAGATAAGATACGTGCCTTCCGGTTCTATCATTTTGATTTCAGGCATTTTTTCGCGTATGAAGGACCTTGCAAAATCCAGATTGCCCTCCAGATATACCTTTAATGCGGTGAGCCATTTTTCACCTTTCGTATAAGCGGACTGGCATGCGACCAGCCCCAGGGTATTCAGCTGGCTGTATCCGCTCGCGTATAGCTGAAGAAGGAAAGCTTTTCGGATGGATTCATTTGGAATGAAAATATTCGAAACCTGCAGTCCCGCCATATTAAAGGTTTTGCTGGGAGCTGTGCAGATGATGGAATTCATGGCAAAATCTTCGCGGATGGATGCAAAAACAGTGTGTCTGTGGCCCGGATAGGTGAAATCACAATGAATTTCATCAGATAAAACGATAACGTTGTGTTTGAGGCATATCTCGCCGACCCTTGTCAGTTCATCTTCGGTCCAGACACGGCCTACCGGATTATGCGGGCTGCAAAGCAGGAACAGCTTAACGTTTTCCTTAATGATTTTTGACTCGAAGTCTTCAAAGTCAATAAAATACTTACCATCTTTATAGGCCAGCTGGTTGTTGACCAGTTTCCGGCTGTTGTCCAATATACATTCAGAAAAAGGATAGTAGACAGGCTGCTGGATCATAACCCCATCGCCTTCTTTTGAAAAGGCCTTGATTGCTAAAGCGATGGCAAAAACGACGCCGGGAGTTTTTATGAGCCACTCCGGCTTGGTATCCCAGTTGAAATGTTTTTCAAACCAGTTATGAAGAGCATGAAAATAATCCACTTTTGATTCACTGTATCCAAAAATGCCATGGGATACGGCTTTCGAAATATCTCCGATAACCTCATCCGGCAGGCAGAAATCCATATCAGCAATCCAAAGGGGCAATAAATCCTCTCTTTTTTTTCGTTCGAGTGCAAAATCATATTTCAGACAGTTGGTATTCCTTCTGTCTATAATCTCATCAAAATCAGTACTCATAATTCTCCTCCGACTCAAGTTAGAACGCCTGGGCCAGATCATTTATCAGATCACTGATATCTTCGATTCCGACCGAAATGCGCAATATTGTTTCCGTGATTCCATTCTTTTCTCTGTCCTCGTCTGATACGTCGGCATGGGTCTGCGTAATCGGATACGTGATCAATGTCTCAACGCCCCCCAGACTTTCCGCAAACCGGATCAGTTTCACGGATCCAAGGATATGCCTGGCCAGATCGGCACTTTCAACCTCAAATGTAAGCATGCTGCCAAATCCGCTGGACTGCAGTTTACTGATTTCATATCCCGGGTGATCAGGCAGTCCGGGGTAATAAACATTTTTGACTTTTTCATTGGTCAGAAGCCACTGCACTATGGCAAAGGCATTCTGCTGCTGGCGCTCCAGCCGGATGGCCAATGTCTTGATTCCTCTGAGAATCAGCCAGCTGTCAAATGGAGCAAGACCGGAGCCTACTGTTTTGAATATGAACCTTAATTTCTCAGACAGCTCCTTGCTGTTGACTACGATAAAGCCAGCCAGCGTGTCATTGTGCCCGCCCATGAATTTTGTCCCGCTATGCACAACGACGTCAGCGCCAAGGTCCAGTGGATTCTGGAAATACGGTGAAAGGAAGGTATTGTCTACTATAAAGAGCAGGCCGTGTTTCCTGGCTATGGAAGCCACCTTGCGTATATCGGTAACATTCATCATCGGATTGGTAGGTGTTTCGATGAAGATGGCTTTCGTTGAGGGGGTTATGTGTTTTTCTATGTCATCCTTACTGGTATCAATAAAGTCGAACGTTATCTGATTCTTCCTATTGATGTGGTTAAACAGGCGGATGGAGCCCCCATATAAATCGTTGCCGGAAATAACGTGGTCTCCGGGATGGAATAATTCCATTAGCGCTGTGATCGCCGCCATGCCGCTGGAAAAAGCAAGCGCATCAAAACCATTTTCCAGCGAACATACAACATTTTCCAATTGCTCTCTGGTCGGATTCTGCAGACGGCTATAGTCATATCCCGTGCTGCTTCCCAGTCCAGGGTGGGCAAATGTGGCCGTCTGATAAATGGGAAAGCTTATGGCACCGGTGTTTTCGCAAGTATTGTTTGTGTTGTCTCCATATATACATTTCGTTGTAAATTTATAATCCATAAGCAGGCTCCTTATATGTTTTTAGGTTAATTTAAATATATAGTAAGAAAATAAATTCGTCAATAAAAATATAATAAATCATATAGGCATAATATGATATTAAAATAAATACATATAAAACATATTGACAAAGTATGAATTAGGATTTAAGATAAGCATATAATTTAGAAACGGACAAAAGGAAAGGGATGATAAAGTTGAATTTTAAACGATGTTGCAGTCAATTTTAGCAAACTATTGAAATAAAATAATATAAGACATACAGGGACCTGTATGCAGAATGGAGATTATTATGAGTGATAAAATTAAAAGAGAAGACAGGAAATTGAAGTTTGAAACCTTGCAGCTGCACGTAGGCCAGGAAAAGCCTGATCCGGTAACGGATGCAAGAGCAGTACCCATTTACCAGACGTCATCTTACGTATTTCATGATTCAGAACATGCAGCAGCAAGGTTTAATCTGGCAGATGTCGGAAATATTTACGGAAGATTGACGAATCCGACACAGGATATTTTTGAACAAAGAATCGCAGCCCTTGAAGGCGGCGTTGCAGCCCTTGCGGTAGCTTCCGGCGCAGCAGCCGTCACGTATACAATCGAGAATCTGGCCCAGCAGGGCGACCATATCGTTTCAGCTAAGAACATATATGGCGGGACATATAATTTACTGCAGCATACACTGCCTCAATATGGCATTACCACCACCTTTGTTGATCCCTTTGAGGACGGAGCCATTGAAAATGCAATCCAGGAGAACACAAAAGCTGTATTTATTGAAACCCTGGGAAATCCGCATTCGGATGTTGTGGATATCGAAGCGATAGCCGAAATAGCACATGCTCACAAGATTCCGCTTGTGGTGGACAGCACATTCGCAACTCCCTATTTATTGCGTCCAATTGAATATGGGGCGGATATAGTAGTCCATTCTGCAACGAAATTTATTGGCGGTCATGGTACTACGATAGGGGGCGTTATTATTGACAGTGGTAAATTTGATTGGGAAGCATCCGGTAAATTCGCATCTCTTACGGAGCCGAATCCAAGCTACCATGGAATCAGCTTTACGAAAGCGGTCGGACCGGCAGCTTTTGTAACTAAGATTAGAGCAATACTGTTGAGGGATACTGGTGCCACCCTGTCGCCGTTCCATGCCTTTTTCTTCCTGCAGGGACTGGAAACACTTTCATTGAGGGTGGAGCGTCATGTGGAAAATTCCCTGAAAGTAATCCAATATCTGAACAATCATCCTCAGGTTGAAAAGGTCAACCATCCTTCCGTAAGCGCCGAAGCAGATAAGAAGGTCCTGTACGAGAAGTATTTTCCAAATGGAGGAGGTTCGATATTCACGTTTGAAATCAAAGGGGATGCGCAGACAGCGAAAGACTTTATAGATAATCTAGAGCTATTTTCCCTGCTTGCAAATGTTGCAGATGTAAAATCTCTGGTCATTCACCCGGCGTCTACTACGCATTCCCAACTTTCCGGGGAGGAACTGACAGACCAGGGAATCCGGCCCAACACGATACGCTTATCCATCGGAACTGAAAACATCGATGATATTATACAGGACTTAGAGGAGGCATTTAAAGCAGTGAAATAATATCTGTGCTAAGTCTTATGCATGCAGGAGGCACCAGTCAGGTGATTGGTGGCAGTTTTGAAAAAACATGAAAGGGTGGGATTATGGCAATATTAATCGTAGGAGCAGATCGTCTCGGAAATATTAACAGGGAAATATATAACAACTGTAATGAAGATATAATACATTGGACTGGAAGAACCAAAATAGGCAGTAAAAAATATGTCATACCGAATGATGTAAGCCGGATTTTTGTCTTCTGCGATTTTATTAATCATAATCTGATGCACCTGATAAAAAAGCAGGCAAAGAGGAACAATGTCCAGATCTTTTACAGCAGGAGGTCAATGGCTATTTTAAATGAAAAAGAGGCACAGCAGTATGGATAAGGTCAACGATAAAAACAAAGGTGACTTTGCTAAAATCATTGAATTGGCAAACACAATCCAATATGGTTCAATCACGGTAATTATCCAGGATGGCAGGATTATACAGATTGAAAAAAATGAAAAAATAAGACTGAAGTAATTTATTCAAAGGCTATTGACATACTAAAAATACTGGAATATAATCAAACATATAAAGCATAGTGAAAAAGTATGAAATATAAAGGAGAGATATTATGGCAAATATTAAGACAAGTGTTACACAATTAGTTGGTAAAACACCATTGCTGGAATTGGCAAATTTTGAAAAAGCAAATAATTTAAAAGCGAAAATCATTGCAAAATTAGAATATTTTAATCCGGCTGGAAGCGTAAAGGACAGAATTGCTTTGGCAATGATTGAAGAAGCTGAAGAAAAAGGGGTTCTGAAACCGGGATCTACGATTATTGAACCAACTTCAGGAAACACAGGAATCGGAATATCCTCCATTGCGAGAGCGAAGGGATATAAGGCCGTCCTGACCATGCCAGAAACGATGAGCGTCGAACGTAGGAATCTCCTGAAGGCTTACGGAGCAGAATTAGTGCTCACGGAAGGCGTAAAAGGAATGAAAGGCGCAATAGCCAAAGCAGAAGAACTGCAAAAAGAAATTCCTGGCTCTGTAATATTGGGACAGTTCGATAATCCGGCTAATCCCAAAGTTCATTTTGAAACAACCGGTCCCGAAATCTGGAATGACACTGATGGTAAAGTGGATATCCTGGTGGCAGGTGTTGGTACGGGCGGTACCATCAGTGGTGTCGGAGAATATTTAAAATCAAAGAACCCCAATATCCAGGTGGTTGCTGTTGAACCTAAGGATTCACCTGTATTGTCAAAAGGTACAGCGGGATCCCATAAGATTCAGGGTATCGGTGCGGGCTTCGTTCCCACTACCTTAAATACCTCCATTTATGACGAAATCATAGCTGTCGAGAATGAAGACGCATTTGCTTCCGGCCGAGACATTGCCAATTATGAAGGTGTCCTCGTAGGAATATCCTCAGGAGCAGCGGTATGGGCCGCGAAACAGCTGGCGCTCAGGCCTGAAAATGAAAACAAAGTTATCGTGGTCATATTGCCTGACACTGGAGAGCGTTACCTGTCAACAGCGTTGTTTGGTCTGTAATCATTAAAGATACCTTAGTGGATAATAAGGAAATTATTCTGATGAGATGGATAATTTCCTTATTAATATTGAAAACAATGGAAAGTTACTGTAAAATGATTAATAAAATGCAATAATAGCAAGGAGGTGAATATAAATGAAAATATCTACAAAAGGACGTTACGCTTTACGGCTTATGCTGGATTTGGCTTTAAATAATACCGGTGAATACATCACAATAAAAAGTATTGCGGCAAGACAGGAAATTTCCGAGAAATATTTAGAGCAGATCATCACGATTTTAAGCAGGGCAAAATATGTAAAAAGCACACGTGGAGCCCAGGGCGGATATATGCTTGCAAAAAATCCGGAAGAGTACACGGTCGGCATGATTTTAAGGCTGACAGAAGGCAGCCTCGCTCCTGTCTCCTGCCTTGATGATGATACGAATGAATGTTCCCGCAGCGGTGACTGTGTCACGCTGGATATTTGGAAAGAAATAGATGACGCCGTCAAAAATGTCGTGGACAATATAACACTGGCGGATTTGGTGGAACGCCAAAGAGCCAAAGCCGGAAACGACTACGTTATTTAAAGTCAGTGAATGATGCTCTGCAATGCAGATAAAAGCGTATCGATTTCTTCAAATGTATTGTAATAACCGAAACTGACCCGGACTGTTCCTGCTGGAAACGTGCCAATGGATTTATGTGCATGTGGCGAACAGTGGAGTCCGGAACGAACCTGAATATGATAGGCCTGGTCTAAAATGGTTTCAATTACCGAAGGCTCAACGGAATCCGCTGTAAAGGAGACAACTCCTGACTGCGGATTCTTTGTATTGCAGTACAGGTTTATGCCTTTCATCTGGTTAAGGCCATTGATTAAGCGACTGGCCAGCTCTGATTCATGACGGGCAATCATATCCAGTCCTGTTGATTTAAGAAAGCGTATGCCTTCAAGCAGCCCTGCAATGCCGGGAAGATTGGATGTTCCGGCTTCAAGCCTGAATGGAAGATTCTCAGGCTGGGAATCTTCATCGGAAAGGATTCCTGTTCCACCTTCCCGGAAGGGTTTGATTGAAAAGTTATCAGATAGCACCAATATACCGGTGCCCATAGGTCCCATGAGACCTTTGTGGCCCGGAGCGGCCAGGATATCGACGCCCAATTCTTTCATATCAATCTGGATGATGCCGGCACTTTGCGCGGCATCCAGAATAACCAGACCGCCGGCCGAATGTACGATCCTGGATATGCCGGCAATGTCGGCAACAGATCCGGTTACATTCGATATATGGGAAATCACCGCAAAATCTATCCCGTCGCGGCATATGCGGGCAACGGATTTCAAATCAATTGCATAATCCTCAAGCCTGCCTGCCGCAGTTATGATTGCACCTCTTTCCCGCAGACTATTAAGGGGACGCATTACGGAATTGTGTTCATAGGGACCTGTCAAAACTTTACTGCCGGGATTTATCAGGCCTTTCAGGGCAATATTGAGCGAATCGGTTCCATTGCAGGTGAATATCACATAATCGGGTGAAGGTGCATTGAAGAACCCGGCTATTTCTTCGCGGGCGTCATTTAGTATTTTGTTGCCCAGAGAAGCGGAAGAGTTCAAACCTCTTCCCGGATTCCCGCGGACCTTTCTGGAAACGGAATCCACATTCTGGTATACTTGTTCTGGTTTTGGCCATGAGGTGGCAGCATTATCCAGATAAATTGTACGATTGCTCATCATAGTATCCTTTCCGGATGCGTAAATACCGTGCACCGGTCATCTCTTGAAAAGCCGACAACCGTGACACCCAGATTTTCAGCAAGGTCAAGAGCAAGCTCCGTAGGCGCTGAACGGGATATTAATATGGAGACACTCATTTTCACTGCCTTTAGCAAAATTTCCGAAGAGACTCTGCCGCTGAACACAATGATTTTATCATGTGTCGGTATGTCCTCCAGGAAACATTTTCCATATATTTTATCCAGGGTGTTATGTCGGCCGATATCCTCACTGAACAGGAGGATTTCACTGCGGTCGGCAAGTCCTGAACAGTGGACTCCGCCGGTTTCCTTGAAGATATCCGACCTGTCTTCTAATTCCTTGGAAAGGTCAAGGATCTGTTGGCCTGAAATCTTAAGATCCGAATCGACAAGCTTGCATATCAGGGCGTCTGAAGAATAATAAAAAGAAGCCCGTCCCTTCCCGCAGCATGGATTGATATATCTTTTTAGGAATATTTTCCCGGACACGGCATTTTCGAACCCTTCAACTTCCGTATAGACCAGACCTTTTTCCTCATCGATGCGCAGGCTTTTCAATTTAGACTTGTCATTCAGTATGCCTTCTGAACATAAGAAGCCAACTGCCATGTTTTTCAGATCCCACGGAGAGCAGACTATTGTAGCCAGCTCTTTTGAATTCACATAAATCGTAACAGCCTTTTCCTGGACGATGTTTTCGCCAGATTCATACCAGACACCGTCACTCATTTTTCTGACTGATTTTGTAACATATGGTGATTGAGTTTTGTCACTCATTTTACTTCCTCCTGATGAATAGTACTTTAATGATAACACAGAAGAGACTCTCTTTTCCATAGTTTTTTGGTCTGAATAATATATTTAATGGATGGTGTATTATATGAGCAGCATTTCATGTGCAGCATAGAATTGATACTACAGCCTGTCTTATAGTATAATACGTCCATACGGCTGTATGAATTTTGAATTGCATAATGGCAGTGAGGTCATGCCGGGAGCTGGTAGGAAGTGCCGCAAGAATAATGGAGGAGCTGATTACAACCCCCTCCATTCCTCCGGTTTGAATGCGCCATTCCGCGCGGCTTCATCGAGCTCAGCCAGCATCCTGGGGGTATCCCTGTTCAGGCTTCCCGCCAGATTGATATAGTTGGAAGCATGATTTGCCCTGAAAACTGTGCCCTCGCTATCTGTGTTTTCAAGAAATAGCCGCATTTCCCGGATGACTTCTTCCGGTCCTGGCAGCTCAAAGCGGCCGGAGGATATATCTTCAAACAGCGGGGACTGCGGATCTGCCATTAGAGTCAGGAAGGATACATATTCCGGCTTGATGACGCTGATGACCCGGGCAGAATCCAGTGCATGGGGGGCAAGCAGATCTCTGTCGCCGAGCCCGGATATAAGCGTTACGGAGGACTGCATCCGTGCTTCCTTCAGCCGGAGCCCGGCCTGGATGATTTCCCGGGAGGTAACGCCTTTTTCCATCCGGGCGAGAACCTCATCGTTTCCGGATTCTATTCCCATGTAGATCAGGGTGAGTCCGGCTTCTCTCAGCCGGGCCAGCTCCTGTACACTTTTGTCCAGAATGTCCCCTGGCGCCCCGTAGGCAGAAACTCTTTCAACCTCCGGAAACAGTTCCCGGATTCTCTCCAGGAGCTTAAGAAGGGTTTCTGTTTTGACAATCAGCGCGTCTCCGTCTGCCAGAAATATTCTGCGGATCCCCCGGGGATACCTCTTTCTTGCTGCTTCAAGATCCTCCAGGATTTCTTCAAAGGGGCGAATCCGGAAATTTTTGCTTTTATACATATAGCAGAAACGGCAGGTGTTTCTTGCACAGCCGATTGTCAGCTGGATAATCAGGCTTGCCGCCTCACTGGGAGGACGGTAGACGGTTCCTTCATAGCGCATGTCTTGTCACCTCTTTTTTTTATACATTGTACCACAATACCTGATAAATCAAGCAGGAACTATAACAAAAAGTGGATATGTATATCCTTTTTGTCTATTTGTGTTTTTGGAAGAAATAAACTATAATTGGTATAAATTATTAAATTTTTTAGTACAATGAATCATTTTTAGACTGTATGAATGTAGAATGCAGATACGAAAGGAGAAATTTTATGTTAACAAAGAGAGAAAATTTATTGGAAACCATCCGGGGAGGTCATCCTGACAGGTACGTGAACTCATACGAACCTTATGTGCTCATCGTTGACCCGATAATGAAAGCAATCGGTGGCATGCCATTTACCATGAAACCTGGCGATACGGATATAAATGGCTGGGGAGTTAAAGTGGATTTTCCCCTTGGCGCGCCGGGACCTTTCCCAATGCACAGCGAGGAGCTGACTGTACTCAAAGACATAACCAAATGGAAAGAAATGGTAAAAGCTCCCAAAGTGGTTTATTCAGATGAAGACTGGGCTGAGACCAAGGCAGAGGTAGCAAAAATCGACAGGAATGAATATTTTGTAACCGGATTTATTGCTCCTGGAATTTTCGAAAAAGTACACTATCTGATGGGAATGCAGGAAGCGCTGATCAGTTTCTATGAAGAGCCGGAAGCCATGCATGAGCTGATTGATTTCCTGGCTGACTGGGAAATCTCACATGGAAAAGAAATGATGAAGCACATCCAGCCGGATGCTTTATTCCATCATGACGACTGGGGCAGCCAGATATCCTCTTTTATATCCCCTGAAATGTTTGAAGAATTCCTGCTTCCTGCTTACAAAAAGGTTTACGGATATTTTAAAGAGCAGGGCTGTATCATCATCCACCATTCAGATTCCTACGGGGCCAACCTTGTCCCATTCATGATTGAAATGGGAATGGATATATGGCAGGGGACTATGTCTACAAACAACATCCCTGAACTGATCAAAAAGTACGGCGGCCAGATTACATTCATGGGCGGAATTGATAATGGAATTGTGGACAGAGTAGACTGGACACCGGAAAAGATTGCTGAAGTAGTCGAAAATGTCTGCCGCGAAAATGGCACGAAGTTCTTCATTCCAGGAACGACCATGGGCGGACCGGACAGCGTCTATCCAGGTGTATATGATGCTGTAACCAAGGAAATCGACAGAATGAGTAAGGTTATGTTTTAAAAATGATATAATAAAAAAGGAGAAAAATTTATGGAAATCAGAGTCAAATCGGGGGAAAAACTTTCTGTAAAACAGTCACTGTTTTATGGTTTCCAGTCAGTACTCGCCTGCAATCTTTTCTTAGGTCCCATCGTACTCATCGGCATTTTCCAAATGAACGTTCAGCAGTCGGCTGCTTTTATTGGAATGACCTTCCTGGCTTGTGGTATTGCTACATTGATTCAGTCAGGCTTCTTTTTGAAAATGCAGGTAATTCAGGGTGTTTCGTTTGCTGCACTCGGTGCAATTGTGGCCGTTGTAATGGGAGGGGGATGGCAAACACTTGTCGGCGCCGTTATAGTATCTTCCATATTTATTATTCTTCTGGGCGCATTGCGAATTTTCAGTAAATTTGTAAGAATCTTCATACCGGGTCTGATTGCGGGTACCGTAATCATCGTAGTAGGCATTTCCCTTATACCGGTTACTTTTAGTTCCGTCGTAAATCTTCCCGGCAATGCAAATGTCAACTTTTTCCTTGCCGGAATAACCTTTGTATTGCTTTTGATATTTATGAGACTCGGTCACATGAAAAACCGTTTTGCGAAAATTCTCAGCATCGGCGGTATTATCTATGCTATTGTAATTGGTACTGTGATTGCTTCATTCTTTGGTCAGGTAAATCTTGAGCCGGTTAAAGAAGCCGCCTGGTTTGCCCTTCCAAAAGTACTTCCTTACGGAGCGCCAAAATTTGATATTGCTTCTATAATTGTTTTCTGTGTAATTATGATTGTTGTAATGATTGAATCTGTTGGAACCTGGTTCACACTCACTGAATTGAGTGGAGAAAAAGTAGATGAAAAACGAATGGACCGAGGTGTTGTTGGTGAAGGAATCGGAGTTTTAATAGGTTCGTTTTTCGGTGGACTTCCAATCACCAGCTACGCATCGAATACAGGCGTACTTGTTCTTACCAAGGTGTTTAGCCGCTACGCTGCATTCGGAGCTGGTGTCATTGCGGTTGTCATGGCTTTCTGCCCTAAACTGTTATATCTGATTGCAGTCGTACCTAGTTCTGTTATCTGGGGTGTATATGGAATCGTGGCAATATCCGTATTCATGAGCGGAATAACCAGTATCAAGAAATATCCGTCAACAGAACGTAATAATCTGATTGTAGGCATTTCCGTTATGATGACAATTGGTGTTGGGCTTCTTCCAGCGGCAATGGTAGGAGCTATGCCAGGCGTTCTCAGCTACTTCTTCCAGGCACCAATTGCTATTGGAAGTATTACTGCCATAATATTGAATCTGGTACTGCGGGCAAGGCCGGAAGATCAGGCTCCGGAACCGGAAAAAGTAACAGAAGTACAGCCGGAAGAAGTCGTTCAGGCTGCAGTATAACAATACTGAGTGGAAGCTTTCGGGCTTCCACTTTTTTATTTGTGTTTTTGGAAGAAACAAACTATAATTAATATACAATATTGGAATTTTTGGTACAATGCATGGTTTTTGGACTGCGTCAATGTAAAATGCTGATTTGAAAGGAGAAATTTTATGTTAACAAAGAGAGAAAATTTATTGGAAACCATCCGGGGAGGTCATCCTGACAGGTACGTGAACTCATACGAACCTTATGTGCTCATTGTTGACCCGATAATGAAAGCAATCGGTGGCATGCCATTTACCATGAAACCTGGCGACACAGATATAAATGGCTGGGGAGTTAAAGTGGACTTTCCCCTTGGCGCGCCGGGACCATTCCCAATGCACAGCGAGGAGCTGACTGTACTCAAAGACATAACCAAATGGAAAGAAACCGTAAAAGCCCCCAGAGTGGTTTTTTCTGATGAAGAATGGGCTGAGACCAAAGCAGAAGTAGCAAAAATCGACAGGAAGGAATATTTTGTAACCGGATTTATTGCTCCTGGAATTTTCGAAAAAGTACACTATCTGATGGGAATGCAGGAAGCGCTGATCAGTTTCTATGAAGAGCCGGAAGCCATGCATGAGCTGATCGATTTCCTGGCTGACTGGGAAATCTCACATGGAAAAGAAATGATGAAGCACATCCAGCCGGATGCTTTATTCCATCATGATGACTGGGGCAGCCAGATATCCTCTTTTATATCCCCTGAAATGTTTGAAGAATTCCTGCTTCCTGCTTACAAAAAGGTTTACGGATATTTCAAAGAGCAGGGATGTATCATCATTCATCACTCCGATTCCTATGGTGCAAACTTGGTTCCTTATATGATTGAGATGGGAATGGACATATGGCAGGGTGCCATGTCAACGAACAACATTCCTGAACTGATCAAAAAGTATAAAGGACAGATTACCTTCATGGGCGGAATTGATAATGGAATTGTGGACAGAGCGGATTGGACACCGGAAAAGATTGCAGAAGTAGTTGAAAAAGTATGCCGCGAAACCGGCACGGAGTTCTTCATTCCAGGCACAACCATGGGCGGACCTGAAAGCGTCTATCCAGGTGTATATGATGCTGTAACCAAGGAAATCGACAGAATGAGCAAGATAATGTTTAAATAAATGCGTCGCATGGAGGGAATCCAATGAAAATTCTTGTACCTGTGGATGGCTCGCTTGCATCCAAAAATGCAGTGGCGGAAGCCATTAAGATTGCAAAGAAGGATAATGGATCTATAAAACTTATAACAGTAGTTGATTTCCACGCTCTGGCTGCGGCCACTGGAGAGGTCTACGTGGCGATTGTCAAGCAGATGGGGGAAGATGCTGATATTTTGCTTAATTCCATCATCAATGAAACGGATTTCGGAGGCCTTTACGTAGAGAGGGAAGTGCTGACCGGAAGGGCTTACGAAGAAATCCTGCGGGCAGCAGAAGACGAGAAATTTGACATGATTGTCATGGGCAACAGAGGCTTCTCAAGGATCAAACGTTTCTTTGTAGGGTCTGTTACGCAAAGGGTGATTTCGGAAGCGACATGTCCTGTGCTTGTAGTGCACACTGAGGCCGAAGAGTAAAAGAACCGGGTGTCCTGATAAATACAGGGCACCCGGTTTGTTTATCTGCATTAACGTTTGACAAACATATGCAAATGGTGTTATCATACAAGGGATTGTATGTCCGGAAATTTGAATTAATCTGCAGCTATGGAAAATCCATTGCTTAGGCTTTTAAAGGACAGTATTATGGAAGAATAATATTGCCCAGTGAAAAGAAATGCAGGTCTGAATTGAACGATTAACAAAATAAACCAGAAGACAAATGCAAGGGAATTCTAATGGAATTCCTCTTGTTTTTATTAGGAGAATGAATGAAGAAAAACGAATTAAATGAAAAGAAAGTAAAAATAATCCCACTTGGAGGATTGGAAAAAATCGGAATGAACATCACTGCCTTTGAATACGAAGACAGTATTATTCTGGTGGATTGCGGGGCTTCTTTCCCGGAAGATGAGATGCTGGGAATCGATCTGGTAATACCTGACATTTCTTATCTCATTGAAAACAAAGAAAAAGTTAAAGGAATTTTCATCACCCATGGCCATGAGGATCACATCGGGGCATTGCCTTATGTGCTGAAAGAACTGAACGTGCCTATATATGCAACGCAGCTGACCCAGGGCCTGATCGAACTGAAGCTGAAGGAGCACAGGCTGCTGAGAGAAACAAAAAGGAAAACCGTAAAACATGGGCAGACCATTACCCAGGGGGCTTTTCGTGTTGAGTTTATAAAGACGAATCACAGCATAGCTGATGCTTCGGCACTGGCCATATATTCTCCGGCAGGAATTATTCTGCATACGGGAGATTTCAAAATCGACTATACCCCGCTGTTTGGGGATGCCATTGATCTTCCAAGGTTGGGCGAGCTGGGGAAAAAGGGCGTACTGGCCGTAATGTGCGACAGCACGAATGCAAAAAGACCAGGCTTCACAGTCTCAGAAAAACTGGTGGCAAGAACCTTTAAACACCTTTTTGCGGATAATACCACAAACAGGATGATTGTGGCTACCTTTGCCTCCAATGTGGACAGGGTCCAGCAGATTATTAACACAGCGCATGAATTTGACCGGAAAGTAGTTGTTCAGGGGAGAAGCATGATCAATGTAATCCGCGTGGCAACAGAGCTCGGTTATATAAAAATCCCGGAAAATACCTTGATTGAACCAGATCAGATGAAGAATTATTCGGATGAAAAACTCGTAATCGTAACAACCGGAAGTCAGGGAGAAGCTATGGCAGGTCTTTCCAGAATGGCGGATTCCACCCACAAGACTATCTCCATCAAACCAGGCGATCACATTGTATTCAGTTCCACTCCGATTCCGGGGAATGAAAAGGCTGTTTCAAAGGTCGTAAACGGACTGACGATGAAAGGTGCAAAAATCATTTATCAGGATACTCATGTATCCGGACATGCCTGCCAGGAAGAAATCAAGCTGATCTATTCCCTGCTTCGTCCGAGGTACTCCATTCCGATTCACGGAGAATACAGTTTCCGAATGGCCCAGAAAGAGCTGGCTGAATCGATGGGAATGGATTCAGACCATATATTCATGCTGAATTCCGGCAATGTACTGGAATTATCCGAGAAAAAAGGAGCCGTCACAGCACAGGCCAAATCCGGAGGAATATTCGTTGACGGTCTCGGTGTAGGCGATGTTGGAAATATTGTCATCCGGGACAGACAGAACCTCGCTGAAAACGGATTGATTGTCGTAACCATAGGAATCGAGAAATCAAGCAATCGGATCATCACAGGACCGGACATTGTTACCAGAGGTTTTGTATACATACGGGAATCCGGAGACCTGCTGGAGAAAATCAAAAAAGTTGCAGCCAAAAGTCTGGACAAATGCGAAGACAAGAAAATAACCGACTGGAGCAAAATCAAGACGACGGTGAAAGATGACCTGGGAGAATTCCTCTGGAAAGAAATGAAAAGAAGTCCTATGATCATTCCGATCATTATGGAAATTGACAGATAAACCGCGCCATTTGAGGTAAAGGGAGAACATCATGACAGAGATATTAAAGGCGGCATTATTCGGTATAGTGGAAGGCATCACGGAGTGGCTTCCCATAAGCAGTACAGGACACCTGATCCTTCTGAAAGAATTTATAGACCTGAATGTAAGCAAGGAATTCTGGAGCATGTTTGAAGTAGTGATCCAGCTGGGAGCCATACTTGCGGTTGTGGTTATTTTCTGGAAAAAGTTGTGGCCCTTTTCAATCAAAGAAAAATTCTTCATCAAACAGGAAACTCTCATCATGTGGCTGAAGATACTGGTATCCTGTGTGCCGGCGGCACTGGTTGCCATAATCCTGGGGGATAAGATCGAGGAACTGTTCTATAATTACTGGGTGATTGCCCTGGCCCTTATCGTGTTTGGCGTGGCATTTATAGTGATAGAAAACCGGAACAGGCATGCAGCTGTCCGAATAAAAAGCCTTTCCCAGATCACCTTTCAGGCTGCACTGATTATAGGGGTATTTCAGTTGGTTGCAGCAGTATTCCCCGGCACAAGCCGCTCGGGGGCTACCATCCTGGGGGCCATTCTCATCGGCGTTTCCAGAAGCGTAGCGGCAGAGTACACATTCTTTCTGGCGGTTCCGGTAATGTTCGGGGCAAGTCTGATCAAACTCCTCGGTTTTGGATTGAATTTCACAGGCATGGAAATGGCGATACTTCTGACTGGAATGATTGTGGCATTTCTGGTATCCCTATTCGTTATACGTTTTCTTATGGGCTATATCAAAAAGCATGATTTTAAGGTTTTTGGATGGTACAGGATCGTACTGGGAATTGCAGTTATTCTTTATTTTTCCTTTATCCACTAAAAAAAGGACGGGATTTTCATCCCGTCCTTTATTATGCCTATTTATCGATGGATATCAATTCCGTTATATCTTCCGCTTTCAGATACTGGATATTCGCGGTATCCCCTACATTCAGAAGAATCAGATTTTCCGTAAAGACTGTCCTGTAGACATTTTTGTTTTCGTCTTTTATGTAGCAGAAGGTCTCTCCGTCGTTCACTATGAACTGGATGTCCGTTATGATGATCTGGGCGGTCGTGATGTCGTCTTCCTTGATTTCTTCTCCCGGAACGGATCTGGCCAAAAGCTTTTTGTATTCGGACAAGGTCGCATCCTGGGTTTTTCCTGTGGCCACAACATTATAATTCTCCATATTTACCATGGCGTATAACTTGACGATGCTGTTGTCGTCTTTCAGTACCATCAGGTAGGTGGCCTGTCCGTTCACGTTGATGACGGAAGGGAAGGACGCGGTATATTTATACTGCTGTACTTCGCCCTCTGCTGCGGACATGGCACTGTATTCCTCCGCACCGGAGACCGGGTAGTAGGTGAAGTCTCCCGTCCTGGAGTTTACCATTATGAAGCCTACGTTGGACTCATCCTGTGCCGTGAGGGATGTTATGCCTGTAAATACATAGACATCATCACCAATGGTCTTATATCCGAAGTTATCTGTGGTCGCGGTGCAGCCTTCCTGGCCGAAGATGGAGTTCCAGTAGCCTGACTGATATGCGCCATACCAGTTGTACAGCTGGGAAATCTTTTCCCCGGAGAAAACATAATCAATCCAGGTGGGAGCCTTGTCCACATCGTATTTCGTGCTTTCACCTGTGACGGCATCCATGATGATGACAGTTTCTATGTTCACGGCTCCGAAAAGTCCTGCCTTGGGCTTAAGTACGGAGCAGATCCAGTAGGGGTTGCCCTCGTCATCAATCTCGAAATGCTTTTCTCCGAATATATCCGTAGGGTGGGAAAGACGCAGCTTGCGGTCCAGGTTCTTGAAGAAATAAGCGGAGGGGCTGTACTGGATTTTTTTATCCAGGCGGACGAATTCGGCCGTATTCTTAACGGGATCGACCAGCACATAACCGGGAATGCCGTCATTCTTCAGATATTTAATGAATCCCACATAGTTCAGTGGCGACACTTTCATCGGGCTGCCCTTGTAATTGATCTGCGTGTAGTTATCGGAAACTTTGAACTGGGAAACGAGGTCAGAGAGGGTTCCCAGGGTACGGTTGCCGATAATGATGGCGGATTGGGTGTCCATCAGTGCGATATTGGAGATGTTTTCCTCCTCCGGGAAGTCCTCTTGAAAAACTCCCTGCTTCAGGGCAACCTGGGAAGAATAGGTTTCGGAATGGAAGAATGCTCCGCTTATGATGTTTGCGGCGATAAAAATGGCGATGGCAATGATCACGCCAATGATCAGTCTTCTGAATTTCTGCGGGTTTTCGTGGACAGTCACTGCCCAGAGGATATTGATGGCGGCATAAACAGCCACAAAAAAGATTACAAATCCCCAGGTGGCGGTACTCCGTATGTTCATAGGCGGAAGAACCACATAATAAGCGGCCGCCGCTAAAATGAGGACGATAATCGCGGATAACCAGTATCTCTTTTTCATGTTTTTTCTCCTTTTGCGATGTGCGATGGTGGTTAATAGAAGTATTATACACTATCGACATAAGGGATGCCATAAGATTCGGGTTATGCTATAATAAGGAAGATTGAAAACTGAGGTTTCGGAGGTATGCGGAAAATGACAGATGGATTGATAACGGTTGATTTGCTGGATAATGAAACAGGATGCGGGGATAAGGCCGGCATACACAAGGATGGGGTGCTGCACAGAGCATTTTCGGTTTTTTTGATGGACGGAGATAAGATGCTCATACAGAGACGCCAACGGAATAAGTATCATTCAGGCGGATTGTGGGCCAACGCATGCTGTTCCCACCCGAGGTCAGGAGTAAGCCTGATGGAGTCTGTCCGCATCAGAATGATGGAAGAAATCGGAGTGGACTGCGAGGTGGAGGAAATCTTCGATTTTGTTTATTATGCCAGGTTTTCCGATGTCATGCATGAATACGAGTATGATCATGTCTTTCTGGGGGAATATAATGGAGAGCTGGCCATAAACCCGGAAGAAATCGAAGAAGTGAAGTGGGTGGATCTGCAGGTTCTTATGGCGGATATGATGGAAAATCCGGATGAATATGCGGTCTGGTTCCTGATTGCGGCTCCTAAAGTAATCAAGCATATAATAAGCAGGAATGAAAGGGGATAATCATTGTTATGGAAGGAAAATTAAAAGCACTGCATGCCGGCATCAGCGTGGGGGATATGGATGGAGCGATTTCATGGTATGGGAAAAATCTGGGATTCCGGGTAGTCAGCGATGAATACATTCAGCCGCTGAAATCCAGGATTGTATTTATCAAAAATGGAGACTTCGAAATCGAGCTGTTCGAGCACGATGATAGAAAGCCTATTCCCCAGGAAAGGCTGGCCCCGAATTCCGATATCCAGACAATCGGGACAAAACACATCGCGTTCAGGGTGGAGGACATGAAGGCATTAAAGAAGAAATTTCTGGAGAATGGGGTGGATATTGCCCATGAAGTAACGATGGGGACGGACCATGTCATGTTTGTCCGGGATAATTCAGGAGTTTTGATAGAATTTATCCAGAATTAAAGAAATGCCGCTGTGTAAGCGGCATCCTTCCAATTTAATCGGTGCTTTTCTGCAGTTCATCTATCAGCTGTGCCACCAGACGGTCCACAATGGACAGGATAGCCGGGAAATCCTCCGGTTTGCCATTGTCATAATGTATTCCGCAAGCTACGGCTACGATTGTATTCAGTGAACTGGCAAGCCGATTGGCTGCTGATTCGGCAACGCTGCCTTCCTTATGTCCAACGACAGAAAGGATGGAGGATGTCGCACTGAGCATGGATGGATCTGCCAGCGACGGACGGGGCTGGGAAAGTGCAACACTTCCAATGTGGGGGAGGTCTCCTCCGCTTAACGAAACCACCAGGTTTGATCCCTGTCTGCAGGCCGTGATGGAGATATCCTTGTCTTTGTAGGTTTCCTTAATAGTTATGATGTTCATTGGGCAGTCCCCTTTCGGTTTTTTTATAATTTATTCTATCATTACAAAGGAGAAATTGCCAGAATTATATGGTATGGAGGCGAGAATGATTTACTATCAGATGGGTGAGAAAATCACTACCATTTCCCAGGGGGAAATAAATGAAAATATAATCACGGCAGGAGTTATAACCCTGGCTGAATTGGAGTCCGAGTTCGTGAAGTTTGGTTTTTCGGAAGCCACTGTAATCCAGTGCAAAAAGAATGAGAGACGGATCCATGGAACCATTGACGTATACGACGATTATCATTTTGGAATCATTAACGGGATAGATGCCCGGAACTATCTGAATCTGCAGGACAAAATTGCCCTATATATCAAGAAAAATCTTTTCATTGTCGTAATCATAAAGGACGAAGATGAAAGCGTAGGCGCAAAATTCAGGGAGGCACTGGAACACGTAAACAAGCGCATGCTGACTCTGGAGAAGATGATTTCTGCTTTTCTGGAACGTCTGATTTCGGAAGACTATGATATCCTGGAAGATTTGGAGGAAAAAATCAGGCAGCTGGAGGAGAATATAAGCAATCGGGAAATCAATAAAGAATTTCCTATCGACATCACAGACATCAGGAAGCACCTGCTGATATTGCATGATTTTTACGACCAGCTCATTATTCTGGGAGAAACGCTTCAGGAAAACGAAAACGACCTGTTTGAAGAGGAGAAGCTTCGATATTTCAGGATATTTACAAATCGGGTGAAGAGGCTGAGCTATGACGTGCAGATGCTGCAGGAATATTGTTCTCATGTGAAGGAAGCCTACCATGCCCAGATGGATAATAACCTGAATTCCGTAATGGAAATATTCACGGTCGTGGCCGCCATATTCCTGCCGCTGACCCTTATAGCCGGCTGGTATGGGATGAATTTCGAATCCATGCCGGAGTTATCCTGGAAGTTCGGGTATCCAATGGTTATACTGATATCCGTCGTGGTAGTCATTCTGGCTCTGCGGTATTTCAGGAAGAGAAAGCTCTTTTGAAAAAGTAAAGCTTCTATTATTCCGAATATTCAATCAATTAATTGCAAATATAGATAAATACGAGACTCTAAGTGTGGTAAAATTAGTTAGAACGACGATGACTAATTTTCTACTCGGATTTGTTTTGAAAGAATATACCAAATTCTTTCAAAAAATAAAATACAAATTTTATCACAAGGAGGAGTTTTATGAAAAAGATCACTCGTATTTTTGCTTTACTATTGTCATTGATTCTGCTGGTACCGGCTGTATTGGCAGGATGTGGCAGCTCGGATGAGACTGCCGACAAGACTGAAATTGTCATTGGGTATGTGGCTCCGTTTACCGGTCCGATTTCTGCCCACACAGCAGCTTTCAGCTGGGTTATGGATCAGGCGGTTGCGAAAATCAACGAAGATGGAGGCATCTACATCAAGGCATATGATAAGAAGCTCCCTATCCGTGTTGTGACAGCAGACTCTGAATCGAGTTCCACGAAAGCATCTGAAGTGGCAAACAAGCTTGTATTGGATGAGAAAGTTGATATCCTTGCAGGAGCGTGGACTCCGGATACATCCCTGCCGGTTGCGGCCGTCGCAGAACGTAATCAGATTCCATGCCTTATCGAAAACAGTCCGGCTGATTCCTGGCTGACAGGAGGACCTTATGAGTGGTCCTATGGAATCATGTTTTATCTGGATGACCTTGTGGAAGGATACATTGATGCTTTGGACAAGCTGGACACAAACAAAAGAGTCGGATATTTGTTTGACAGTGAAGTTGACGGCGTAACCTTCTCTGCCATGCTGAATGAGAAACTTCCAGGCCGTGGCTATGAAATCGTAGATCCGGGCCGTTTCGCCTCATCTACCACAGACTATACCAACATTATCACCCAGCTGAAAAATGCTGATTGTGATATCGTTATTGGAAATCAGATCACACCGAACTTTACAACTGCCTGGCAGCAGTTCCAGCAGCAGGGATATGTTCCTAAAGCAATGGTTGTAGGAAAAGCATTACAGTTCTACACGGATGTTGCGGCATTAGGAAACGATATCGGAACAGGCATCATGTCCGAGAGACATTGGAACCGTACCTACCAGTTCAAATCCACCCTGCTCGGAAGTACGCCGGAAGAGCTGGCTACAGCCTGGGAAACTGAAAAGAAATCCGAATATCCGTTTACAATCGGTTATGACCTGGCGTTCTTTGAAGTTCTTTCAGAAGCACTTAGCAAATGCGATGATCTTAAACCGGAGACAATCCGTGATGCCATCGGAGCAGTTGACTATGAAGGAATATTTGGAGCTTTGAAAGCGGATGAAAAGCACGTATTCCGTGCACCAATTGTTACTGGACAGTGGATTAAGAGCGATACCTGGGGATTTGAATCCAATATCATTTCCAATGGCAACTTCGTCGGGATATCAAAAGAGAACGACCCGATTTTCCTTCCTGGATATACGGTTAAGTAATCAGCAGAATTAATAACCGAATAGGATTGAAGATACCTGTGGCTTTGGCTGCAGGTATCTTTCGGTATACCGATGGTATCTTGTATTAAAGAGGTACTTGTGCTATCATATAAGAATATAAATAAGGGTCTTTATTAATACTTGGGAGGTAAAAATGTGGAACCGATATTAAAGGTGGAACACCTGGCTATTTCCTTTGGAAACAACCAGGTTCTGAAGGATGTAAATTTTGAATTGGAAGACAATGAGACCTTGGGGGTCATTGGTCCAAACGGAGCCGGAAAGACAGTTATGCTGGACCTGCTCACGGGAATACTCAAGCCGACTGCCGGCAAGATAATATTCATGGGTCAGGATATTACGCACAAATCCATAACGGAAAGAGTTTACATGGGTTTGGGACGTACATTCCAGGTGCCGCGCGCTTTTGAAAAACTGACCGCTTATGAAAATGTTATGGTGGGCGGCGTGTTTGGAAATAAAATGAGTCAGAAGGCAGCGGGCGCCCGTGCGGAAGAAATTCTGGAACTGATCGGACTTACAGACAAAATGACGACCGTGGCCGGTACGCTCGGTATCCTGAACAGAAAGCGGCTTGAAATCGGCATTGCCTTGGCCTCAAAACCAAAGGTGCTGCTGTTTGATGAGGTAGCCGGCGGTCTGACCGAAACTGAAATCGGAGCCATCCTGGATATCGTAGCTACCCTGAAAAAGGAAGGTTACAGTATCGTGTGGATCGAGCATGTTATCCAGACAATGATGAAAGGAACGGACAGAGTCCTGCTTCTGGCTGAAGGCAAAAACGTCATATGCGGCGAAGCCTGCAATGTAATGGCGTCGGAGGAAGTGGAAAGAGTTTATCTGGGGGTGAAGAAGAAATGACAGATGAAGTGATCCTGAGAATTGAAGACGTGGATGTCAGCTACGGGGATTTCAGGGCAATCCATGATGTGACGATGGATATCCGGCGGGGATCCATCACCTCCCTGATCGGAGCGAACGGAGCGGGCAAGTCCACACTTTTGGATGCGGTAATGGGAATCAACAAACCTCAAAAAGGAAAAATCATTTTCAATGGCGAGGACATTACAGGAATGCGAACCAGTATGATCGTGCGCAAAGGCATTACCATGGCTCCGGAAGGAAGCATGATTTTCGAAGGAATGAGTGTAAAGGAAAACCTCCTTATGGGAGCTTATATACCGGAGAAAAGAAAGAAAAAAGAGGAACTGATAGAGAGGGTTTTTACCCTGTTTCCTGTTCTGAAAGAGAAAGAAAAACAGCTGGCCAGTTTCCTGAGCGGTGGACAAAGGCAGATGCTTGCCATTGCCCGCGCCATCATGTCCGACCCCAAGATGATCATCTGCGATGAAATCTCCCTGGGTCTTGCTCCGGTAATCATAGGAGATATTTTTGAAAGGGTGCATGAAATAAACGGAAGCGGAGTGACCTTTCTTATTGTGGACCAGGAGGTTCATAGAAGCCTCGAAAATTCGAACTACAGTTACGTTATGGTCAAGGGAGGCGTCGTAATGTCGGGCGCCTCTGCAGAGCTGCCCGAAGACGAAGTCAAGGATGCCTTTTTCGGCATCAACAAGTATGCATAGGAGGTTGAAAAGATGCAATTATTGATCCAATCCATAGTGACCGGCATACTTCTTGGCGGGCTGTATGCCATCATTGGAGTAGGCATGTCCATTATTTTCGGAATTATGGGACTTACAAATATAGCACACGGAAACCTGATGATCCTGTCGTCTTTCCTTATTATGGTTTTCAGTACCCAGTTTGTAGACAGCATTATCATCGCATTGCTTATAACCATGGTCTGCATGGTTATACTGGGCTTTTTGTTTCAGAAATTCCTGGTAAACGCAGTAATCGATAAAGGGGATGAACCGGCTCTGCTGGTCACCTTCGGCCTTTCAATCATCATCCAGAATGTACTGGATCTGATTTTTGGAGCGGATGCCCGTTCCATCGCAAGTGATTTTGCACAGGTAAATGTCGTATCAACCAAATACTTTTCCATATCCGGCGCCTACCTGGCCAACTTCATTGTGGCTATTCTGGTAATCGCCGCGCTGACGCTGATCATCCGGGGGACATACCTGGGACGTGCCATCCGTTCTGCCTCGGACAATACCAAGGCGGCTGAGCTTATGGGCGTCAATACGAAACTGTATTATGCGATAACAATGGCTATTGCCATGCTGACTGCCTGTATTGCAGGCCTGCTGGTAGGCAATACCTTCGTGTTCTATCCATACTCTGGAACCCAGTACCTGATAATCGCCTTCGGTGTGGTTGTTATCGGAGGAATGGGAAGTATAGTGGGTACCATGCTGGGAGGTCTGATCCTCGGGCTTGGACAGCTGCTGGGTGCATATTTCTTCGGAACCGGTGCACAGATACTGTCGGGATACATAATCATGCTGGTTCTGCTGACGATCCGTCCTGCGGGGCTGCTTTCAAATGCGAAACGTAAGTAAGGGAGGTAAGGAAGAATGAACAGAACTGAAATCAAAGAAGCCAGAAAAACCTCCCCGGTCATAAAACCGGTCATATTTGCGGTGATTGTCTTAGCTCTCATCTCTATGCCGCTCTGGGGTTCCCGTTACTCCCTGAGCGTGGCGGTACTCGTATTATTATATCTTTCCCTGGCCCAGATGTGGAATCTGCTGAGCGGATATACGGGGCTGACTTCGCTTGGACAGCAGGCGTTCATCGGCATCGGAGGCTATGCGATAGCCGTCACGACCCAGGCCTATAAAATGCCTTTGGTGGCAGGATTTATTGTAGCAGGAGTGGTTGCGGTTGTGTTTGCCCTTGTTATTTCCGCCCCGATATTTAAGATGAGCGGAGTTTACTTTACAATAGGCACATGGATCATAGCGGAAGCATTGTATATATTCTTTGTAAACTGGAAATTCGTAAACTACGGAATCGGTTATCCGATAACAGCAGCATACCGCATCCGCCCGGAGGTCATGTATTGGATTTCCCTGGTGGTGGGCCTTGGATCTATCGTTATTGTCGTATTGGTACTCCGTTCCCGGCTGGGGCTGGGGCTGATGGCAATCCGGGATAATGCGGCATCTGCGGAAGTGCGCGGTGTCCGGCTGTACAGAAGCAAGCTGATCATTTTCCTGATCGCTGCAATCTGGGTGGCTATCACAGGATGCCTGCTCTTCATGAACCAGGCCTATATTATTCCGTCTTCGGCTTTCAGTATTGACTGGACAATAGCGATGGTATTTATGGTTATCATAGGTGGTTCGGGAACTATAGAAGGGCCGGTTATCGGGGCAATCGTCTATATAATCCTCCGGCAGTACCTGTATAACTTCCCGGGAATCAGCAATATCATCCTGGGCGTCATCGCAATCATAATCATCCTCATTGCACCGAAAGGGATTATGGGATTCATAAACAAACGGTTTAATCTGGATATCTTCTCAATCCGCAGAAAACCGAAAAGAAAATAAAAAAAGGCCTGAAACGATCTGATCGGATTCTGATCAAATGTTTCAGGCCATTTTTTGTCAAATTGCCGGTTCATCAAACTGGGGCAATGGGAATCTGCAGCTGGCAGAAGTCCACTTCACGGTCGTTTCCGTAGAATATTGCATCCATAATGCATTCATCATATATGTTTCCTGTTATTTTATAACCATTTTCGTAAATCCAGCGCACGAGCTTTTTTACATGGGAAAATTCATAAGGCATGCCATATTTTGACATGCAGACATATTTTCCTTCCGGAAAGATTAAGGTGTTTTCCGTTATGGTCATATCGTTGGGGACGAAGGTGCACCCTCCGGCCACATGAAGGGGATTCTCGGACTCCAGGTGTTCTGCGAACAATACGGCCCCCCATCGCCTGCTTGGAAGGTATCCGAAAGTCGATGTGAAATTCCATATTTTCAGCAAAGCGTTATGCAGCTCCGTGCGTGTATATACCCCTTCGGTCCAGGGGATCCAGATAGCATGTCTCTCAGGAAAATACTCGATAGTGGGCTTGTTGAATTCCTGGCTGTATTCGCTTGCTGACTTGTAAATGCTGACCCTTTCCTGAATCTGCTTTTTCTGGATCTGCATAAGTCCGATCTGCTCGTCTATTTTATTCTGCTGATCATCCAGCAGCTTCATGGTGTCATCCGTGGATTCGCCGGTGGTAGTTTCCTTGATGTCTTCCAGCTTAACGCCGATGGATTTGAGGAAGCAGATTTCCTTAAGAAGGGGAATCTGCATGGAACTGTAATACCTGTATCCGTTTTCGTCCACAAAAGCTGGTCGGAAAAGATTGATCTTATCATAATAAATAAGCGTCTGTCTTGAAATGTCATGTATCTGTGACATTTCAGAAATGGTAAGCATAACATTCTTTTCATCTTTCAATATGTATACCCTCCAAAATATGATTGTTAAAAAACACACATTATCCCTATAATAGCATAAATTGGTGCGTATTGAAAGAATGTTAAATATGCCGACATGAAGCGGACGTTTTATCCGTATTGGGAATCAATTTTCGGTAATATATGCATTACTCATAAAATATCAAAAGCTTTATTGTGAAATATGTCTCCGCAAATAAGGTTTGACTGTATACTTAGTATATATGCTAAATTTAGATATATAAAATGAATGCGAGGGTGATTTTAATGACAGACTTACAAATCAGGTGTTTTTTGGATGTGGCTAAAACTCTGAATTTTAGCAGTTCCGCAAGAAACCTGTTTATTTCGCAATCCAACATCAGCAGACAGATATCGATGCTCGAAGAAGAACTGGGGTTCATGCTATTTAATAGAACCACTAAGACGGTCAAACTTACGGCTGCTGGTGAAATAATGTCAGAGAAATTAAATGAAATGACCCTGCAGTGGGAAGAAACCCTCCTGGAAGCCCAGAGGACGGTTAATAAAAGCGAGGGACGCATCAGCATTGGGTGCACCCCGCATATCAAGACTAACAGTTTCCTTTCACAGATGCTTTCTGACTACCGATCTAAAAACAAGGGAGTACAGATTATTAAAGAAAGAAATACCCAGAAAAAACTGATTGAAGGCCTTTTGAACGGATATTATGACGCGATACTGATTGCGAACCATGACGTATGCCGATTGAAAAATGTTGAAGCCCTCTCATTGTTTGAGTCCCAGGTAGGCATTGTTCTACACAAGAACTTTCCGTGCTTTGGGGATGAAGAAATCAGCCTGTCAGATTTGTCTGGATACGATTTCATCAGGTATAAGCCAACAGATATTCCTTTGGAAGAAGATTTCCTGTATCAGGTCTGCGTGTACTTCGGTTTCGAGCCCCGAGTGAAGGCCGAGTTCGAAGACTTTGAAGAGTTTTTGTTTGCTATTGAGTCTGGTGAAGGCGTATCCCTGATATATGAGGAAGCCGAGATCATGGCAAATGAAAATCTCCGATTCATCCCGATACACGAAGATTGCCCGGCGAAATTCCTCCCGATGAAGCTTACCAGGAAGAAAACTAGCAAAAGCGATGTTTTAAATGATTTCTTTAAGTTTGCGGCACACTACGCCATTCATCATGCGATATAGGGTAGAAGCCAATCATGTAGTGCCATGCGCATCAGCGCATGGCACTTTCTTTATTTAACTGTATCAAGTCCGTCTGGATCCCATCTGTGGAAGCGGCTGCAGGATATTCCGTATACACCGAGAATCTTGCCCACCATATGGTAGATCATATCGTCGATGGTTTTCGGCTTATTATAGAAGGTCTGCATAGGAGGCATTATAATGGCGCCCATGTTTGAGAGTGTCAGCATATTATTCAGGTGGATAGGGCTTAAGGGGGTTTCCCGTGCTACAAGAACCAGCTTCCGCCTTTCCTTGATGGTAACATCGGCGGCTCTCAGCAGCAGATTGTCTGAATAGCCGGTTGTAATTCCTGCCAGGGTCTTCATACTGCAGGGGACGATTATCATTCCTTCAGTTTGGAAGGTTCCGCTGGCAATGCTTGCCCCGATGTCGTTCAGGTTATAGTGATGCCCGCATAAGTCCAGCAGGTCCTGTTCTGTATAGGAACTTTCCATTTCCAGCGTTCGAAGAGCACCCTTGGATATCACCACATGGCTTTCCCATTCTGGATTGTTTTTGATCTCTCTGAGCAGTTCAACGGCAATAGGCAGACCGCTGGCCCCGCTGATACCGATTACAAGCCTTTTCTTCACTTTTTATTCCTCCGGATGTGTTTATAGAAATAGGTTAATATGTATATCAAGTATACAGTCAATACAGTATTTTGGCTAGTAATTGCTTCGATAGAATTGTTTCTTCTATAGAAACAAAATTGATGAAAGAAATATGTGAAAAATATTTGTGCAATAAATCAAATTGACTGTATTGTAAGTATACATCATATTGTGAACTAAGACCAAACAGATAATCCTTTTACAGCAATAAGCTAACAACTGATAAAACCCCTTTTATCGTTAGAAAAAGGCTCCCCGTCCATATGACTGGGAGCCTTTTATTATAATTCAACTGTTTTTCTTGCGGATCGGAATCTGGATCTGACAGAAATCGACCTCGTAATCCTTATCGTAGAATGTCTGATCCAGGAAACATTCGTCATAGATATCACCGATGATTTCATAGTCGTTTTTCTCAATCCAGTCGACCAGATAATATATATACTTTATTTCATAGGGCATGCCGTATTTGCTCATGCAGGCGAAATCGCCTTCCGGTATGGTGATGATGCCCTCCATGCCTTCGTCCACTTCGCAGTCCAGGGGCAGGTTCGCATATCCGCCGGCTTCCCGGATGAGATCGCCGCTAGCCAGGTTTCTGGAATGAAGCATGGCACCCCAGCCGTTTTCTACATAAAGCCCATACCGCTCCAGTTCTGTCCAGGCCTGCATGAGGGCAAGATGCAGAACGGTTCGGTTCATATCCGTTGTATTCCATGGAAAGAAACAGATTTTTCTTTCCGGGAAATGTTCGATGAAAGGTTTGAGGGCTGTATCCTTGTAAATTCCAGCTTTTTTATACACGTTCAGTCGGTTGGTCAGAGATGCACATTTCTTGCGCAGGTCAAGGATTTCATTTTCCAGATCGGCTTTCTGGACGGTCAGGAAATCAATAGCACTGTCAAAGTTCCTGGTGTAAACATGGGAGTTGATGTCCTTCAAAGAAATTCCGATGGATTTGAGGAAGCAGATTTCTCTTAAAAAGGGTATGGATTGGGGACTGTAATACCGGTACCCGTTTTCTCCCACTAGATCCGGCTGGAAAATTCTGTTCTTGTCATAATAAATAAGAGTTTGTCGCGAAATTCCGTTGATTCTTGCCATTTCGGATATGGTATATTTAGCCTTTTCCGGCAGTTCCTTAACGTTCTGGGGTTCTTCGGGGTTTACGGATTTGGAATCCCTGGATGAAACCCTGTTTGTAAATGCTGGCATACTTCCTCCTAACTAAAAATAAAAACACTTCTCACTGCGTGTCCGGTTCTGCATCCGGGCCAATGTTGAATGCTGATAAACGTATTATGCCTTATTTTTGAGGTCCCGTCAATATGTCAATGTTTTGCAGGAGGATTAGAAAAAAGCGTTATGATATATGTAGAAAAATAATAAAAAAAATATATCAAACGGAAAAGATATGTTAAATTTGTATATAAAACAGTATAGCTCGTACACGTCCGTGAAAGATTATATGCGAAATACATATTCCGGAGGTGTCCTGTTCTTCCAATTTGAAGACAATAAAATTAGCCGCCATTCCTATCGGAAAGGCGGCTGTTTTTTTGTAACATTAAAAGTCGGATCAGCCCATGATTACCTGGATCAGCCCCATGATTACAATTCCGCTGACGAAAGCGACGGTTAAAAGTATTGCCCAGAATTTCGCACCAAATCTCATTTTATACCTCGAATATGAATTTATTATAATATTTAATGATAATACCATGTATATCAAGTATACAGTCAATAGGGATTCTTACACTATTATCAAGGATTTGTAATGATTTAGAAAAAATATGCATAAATCTGCACAATAAATGTTGACTGTATAGCTATTATATAGCATATAATCACAATTGTTTGGTAGAGGTAAAGGGAAAATGAATGGTGTGCTGCTTTTTTGCGGAAAAAAGTGGTAAATATGATTAAAGGGGGAAATGACATTGGCTTTAGCAATTGCTTTGGTGTACTTCGTTGCACTCATTATCGTTGCCAGTCTTTACACAAGAAAGAAGGTTAAGACTGCAGCAGACTTCGCTGATGCTGGCGGACAGATGGGATGGGTTCTGGTTACGTTCGCATTCGTATTGGCGCCTTTAGGATCAGGACATACTATGTCTCTTTGGGAGGCATCAACCGGACCACTTGGAGCCTCAGCAGCAATGTGGGGTATCGGTGCAGGTGCAATCTTCCTGCCGCTCGCAATGCTCTGGTTTGGACCATGGATGCATGAGTCCGGATGTAAAACAGTTCCACAGATTATTGAAAAAATTTACGGTAAGAAACTCGGTTTCCTTCATGCCTGCGTCCAGACGATGACTTGGACCGGAATCGGAGCATCTGAGACAATCGCGACCGGTACAGCTATCTATGGTCTGAGCGGCGGAAAAATTCCTTTCCAGCCATGGTGTATCCTGATTGGATTCTGTCTGATCGTATGCTACGTATTGTTCGGCGGCCTTCTTCAGATGGCATGGCTGAACATCATCAACTCCATCGTTATGATCATCGGTTCTTATACAGCCCTTTTCCTTCTGGGCGGATACCTGGCTGCCAACCTTGGCGGATGGGGATATGTTAAAGACTTTTACGAAGGTCTTGGAACCGTTGGAAAACTGACCCAGTTAAATTTAGGAAATCAGGGCGTTTGGTTCAATATCATCCTGCCTGTTATCATTCTTCATTCCACCGCCGGCGGTGTGGCTCAGGTTATGATGCAGCCTTTCTTCGGTGCAAAAGATTCACAGTCCTGCCGTAAAGGTGTTTTCCTTGGAGCCGGCATCAACTTCATGTCCTGCGTTCCTTGGGTATGTATGGGTCTGATTGGTATGACCATTCCTTCTGTTGTATCTGCAGGCGGATCTAATATTGGAAAGCTTGTAGTTCCTCTGCTTGCCCAGGAAGCACTTCCTGCCCCAATCGTTGGACTTCTTATGATTGCGTTGCTTTGCGCAACTCTTTCAACAGGCGGTGGTATCGTACTCGCAAATGCGAACGTTGTTACCACAGATATTATTAAAGGTGCTCTGTTCCCTAACATGAAGGACAAGACAGAAATGAACCTGATGAAAGTCATGATCATCGTATGTGCGGTTCTCCTTGTTATTCCTGCTCTTACTGTTCCGGTAGTAATGCCAGTATTCCTCTGGGTGTTCTCATTCGGTATGCCAGTATTCGTAGTCTTTATTATCGGTCTGCACTGGAAAATCAACAGAACAGCTGCATGGGTTACCATCGTTGTCGCTTTTATAGTAGATCTTATCTGGACATTTGTACCAAGTGTGGCCAATTCAATGCCTGCACCGTTCAATGTTAATATGTACGCCGTATTGCTTGTATCTATCGTATTTGGTGTTGTACTTACGGCGATACTGCCTGGAAAACCTGGCCTTAGAAGACAGGTAAGAATGGATGCAAGGGCTGCAAAAGCTAGAGCAAATGCATAAACAGCATAAGAAAGGAGCACAATAATTATGGGATGGTTATGGACTATTATTTTGACTCAGTTAATTTTAGGATTCGTACTTGCCAGTATTATGACAATTATCTGGAAAGTGACTAATCCTGGTAAGGCACTATTTAAAGAGGAGGAATAAATTATGGAACCAGTTAGTTTAGTTGTTGCATATTATTTAGTTGGTCTTGCTGTTGTACTTGGAATACTCTGTGTTATCGGATATTCCAAAAACTGGAAAGGCAAAGAAGACTAATACTGACATATAATATATTAAGAAAGAGTGCTTCCGGCTGGTACGGAAGCGCTCTTTTTTCTTGCTGCGGTCATTGACGCAGGGAGCCGAATTTGTTAGAATGTGAAGTAGTACAATCTGCACAGAATATTATACAGTTATATGGTGAAAGGATATGAGAAAATTATCCCACTAATCAAGTAGGAGAATTTATTTTGTAAATATTTCACAAAGAAGGAGGGGGTATTTTTGGGATGTTTTAAGCAAAGAAGCGGTTGACTGTATTCCGACTACATACACTAAAGTATGTTATGTGGAAATGATAATTCATACAGAAGCTGTCCCGTGTCGGAAATTCCCAAACTAACTGTTGGATTGCTCCGGTATCCGCGTACCGGACGATCAGGTTGTTGTTATACGCAATATTAATTGTAAACAACAGCCACTTTTAATTACATCCCTGCCTCTATTGAATGATGATGTTTTAATGGGACATACATGATGTTTGGGGATCCCGCGGGCTGCTGCTGAAGTGTTGTTATCAGAACCGAGAATGAATCTCTTTGTGTGGCATGTAGGAACAGCTGACATAATGTAACATGCCACATCAACAATCGAAAGTTAAGGAGGAACTATTGAAATGCAAAATGAAAATGTAAGTTGCGTTACCGTGGGAGCAGGAACTTCTGCATGCAGCATCAACGGATCGCAGGAAGTGCGCATGACAAATTCCAGTACGGGCGGTCCTGTTTTCGTATATGTAAAAGACGGAAAAATTGTCAGACTGACTCCAATGGATTTTGACGAAACTGATCCTGAATCCTGGAAAATCGAAGCCAGAGGCAAGGTATTTACACCACCAAGAAAGACTACAATCGCTCCATTCACAGCTGGACAGAAGTCTATGGTATATTCAGACAAGAGAATTTTATATCCAATGAAACGTGTGGATTTCGATCCTAACGGCGAAAGAAACATCCAGAACCGTGGTGTTTCCGGATATGAAAGAATCAGCTGGGATGAAGCTGCAGAAATAGTATGCGGCGAAGTAAACAGAATTAAACGCGAATATGGACCAAGTGCCATCCTTTCAACACCAAGTTCCCATCATTTATGGGGTAACGTAGGATACCGCCACTCAACATATTTCCGTTTCATGAATATGATGGGATTCACTTATGCAGATCATAATCCAGACAGCTGGGAAGGCTGGCACTGGGGCGGAATGCATATGTGGGGATTCAGCTGGAGACTTGGTAACCCAGAGCAGTACGATCTTCTTGAAGATGGTCTGAAATATGCAGAAATGATCGTATTCTGGTCATCTGATCCTGAGGTTAACAGTGGTATCTACGCTGCGTTTGAATCCACTATCAGACGTAAATGGTTAAAGGACCTGGGCGTTAAGATGGTATTCATCGATCCTTTCTTCAACCATACAGCAAACTGGATTGGCGACAAATGGTTCTCACCAAAAACTGGTACAGACCATGCTCTTTCCTTTGCAATCGCTTACACATGGTTAACAGAAGGATCCTACGATAAAGAATATGTTGCTACACATGCATATGGATTTGAAGAATGGTCAGAGTATGTACTCGGAAAGACCGACGGAGAGCCAAAAACATGTGAATGGGCTGAAAAAGAGACAGGCATTCCAGCTTGTGATATCAGAGCTCTTGCCCGTGAATGGGGCAAAAAGAACACATACCTTGCTGCCGGCGGTTTAGGCGGATGGGGTGGCGCTTGCCGTGCTACTCATGGTATTGAATGGTCACGTGGTATGATTGCTCTCGCTACCATGCAGGGAATGGGTAAACCAGGCTCTAACATGTGGAGTACAACACAGGGCGCACCACTTGACACAGAATTCTACTTCCCAGGATACGCTGAAGGCGGAATCTCCGGTGACTGCGACAACTCTGCTGCAGGCTTCAAGTTTGCATGGAGAATGTTCGACGGAAAAACCACTTTCCCATCACCATCCAACATCAATAATGGACAGGGACAGCACATTCCAAGACTTAAAATTCCAGAATGCATCATGGGCAAAGAATTCCAGTGGTCTGGTAAAGGCTTCTGCGGCGGAGACATTCCTCACCAGATGCATCAGTACCAGTATCCAGCTCCTGGATATTCAAGAATCAAAATGTACTGGAAATATGGCGGACCACACATCGGAACCATGACCGCTACTAACAGATATGCCAAGATGTACACGGATTCAGAACTTGATTTCGTAGTAAGCCAGTCTATCTGGTTTGAAGGTGAAGTTCCATTCGCAGATGTCATCCTGCCTGCTTGTACAAACTACGAGCGTTGGGATATCTCAGAGTTCGCTAACTGCTCCGGTTACATTCCGGACAACTATACACTGTGTAACCACCGTGTAATCTCCTTACAGATGAAATGTATCGAGCCACTCGGAGAATCAAAATCCGATTACGATATCTATGCATTCTTTGCAAAGAAATTAGGCTTCGAAGGACAGTTCACTGAAGGAAAAGACGAACTGGCATGGGTTGAGCAGTATTACAATGCTACTGACTGTCCAAAACTCATGACATTTGCAGATTTCTTCAAAAAAGGCTACCTGGTAGTTCCAGATAACACAACACGTAAGAAAACTGTTGCTCTCAGATGGTTTGCTGAAGAGAGAGAAAAAGATACTCCAGACTGGGGTCCACGTTGCAACAACTCTGTTGGATACAAAGGCCTTCAGACCCAGACAGGTAAAGTTGAGTTTATTGCTACCAGCATTAAGCGCTTCGAAGAGCAGGGATTTGTGGATGAATACCGTCCAGCTATGCATACCTATGTAAAAGCTTGGGAAAGTCACCACTGCGAACTTGCAAAGAAATATCCTTTGGGAATGCTTTCACCTCATCCAAGATTCTCCATGCATACCATGGGCGATGGAAAAGACAGCTTCATGAACGACATCAAAGATCACCGTGTAGAAGTTGACGGCTATTCTTACTGGATTATCCGTATCAACTCTGAAGATGCTGCGGCTCGCGGAATCAAAGAAGGCGACCTTGTAAGAGCATTCAATGACCGTGGATCCGTTATCCTTTATGCACAGGTTGGTGAGCGTACACAGCCAGGAACAGTTCATTCCTATGAATCCTGCGCGGTTTACGATCCACTTGGAAAACCAGGATGCTCAGCTGACAGAGGCGGATGTGTAAACATTCTTACTCCAGATCGCTATATGTCCAAATATGCTTGCGGTATGGCACCAAACAGTGCTCAGATCGAAGTTGAAAAATGGAACGGGGATATTTACGAAATCTACTAAAGTAAAATGGACCGAAAACTGAAAGGAGAATTAATGATGAAACAGAAATATATAGTTATTGATGTTCGTTGGTGCCATGACTGCAACAACTGCTTCATGGGATGCAAAGATGAGCATGTAGACAACAATTGGGAAGGCTATACAGCCGCTCAGCCTCGTCACGGCCATCGTTGGATGAACATCGAAAGAAGAGAGCGTGGAAAATATTCCCGTAATGATGTTAAATTCCTTCCGATGCCATGCCAGCATTGCGAAAACGCTCCTTGCGTTGCAGCTAGCAAAGGCGCTATTACCAGACGTGAAGACGGTATCGTTATGATCGATATGGTAGCAGCAAAAGGAAACAAAGAGCTGGTTGATTCATGTCCATACGGAGCAATCTACTGGAATGATGAAGCTGATATCGCTCAGAAATGTACCATGTGTGCACACCTTCTTGACAGCGCTGAATGGGCTCCTAAAATGCCAAGATGCGTACACAACTGCCCAACAGGATCCATGTCATTCTATGACTGCGAGCCTGAAGAAATGGCTAAACTGGCTGCTGCAGAAGGACTGGAAGCATACAAGGCTGAACTGGGAACCAACCCACACGTTCTGTACAAAAACCTTTTCATGTTCACCAAAAACTTCGTAGCTGGCGGAATCACCGTTGATGGCGACTGCTTCGAAAATGCAACAGTAACACTTGAACAAGACGGTAAGGTACTCCAGACCGCTCAGACCAACTTCTTTGGAGATTTCAAATTTGATGGTCTGGAAGATGGTGAATACACAGTTAAAGTTGATGCTGCTGGCAAAGCACAGTCAAGCAACGTTACAATAGCTGGAAAATCACTGAATCTCGGATTTATCGCGTTTTAATATTGAAAGGACGTATTAACGTATGAAGAAATTAGTAATATACAACGGAAGTCCCCGTATGGATGGAAACACCGTAACTCTTTTAAATCTCGTGGCACAGGGTGCAAGGGATAATGGCGCGGAAGTGGATTTTTACACTCTGTTCAAAATGAAGTTTATGGCTTGCCAGAGCTGCTTTGGATGCCGCATGAATGACGACTGTGTGATTAAAGATGAGTTGCACACCGCCCTTCAGAAGGTCAAAGAAGCGGATGCAGTGGTAATCGGTTCTCCGATTTACTTCATGCAGATGTCAGGACCGGTAAAGAACTTATATGACAGATTGTTCCCTTTGGTTGGCCAGGACGGCACACCGAGGTTCGGGACGAAGAAGATTGCGACCGTCTATTCACAGGGAATGGAAGATGAGCATGCTTATGATTCCTACTTTGACTACATTTCTTCTACGTATCCTGCTTACGGATTTGAATGGGCCGGCAACATTGTGTGCACCCAGGCGAATAATCCGGAATCTGCGGAACATAACCAGGAATTAAAGATTCGTGCCTATGAGTTAGGAAAGCAACTTGCATTGTAATCATTTTGCTGAATTTTAACTCCTCAAATTGAGAGGGATGGAAGGCCTTGGCCTTCCATCTTTTTTTTGCTGTATATATTTATAGGGCACAAAAAAAGGACCCATAGGGCCCAAGTTACAAGTTGTTAAAATTTGATTCTGAATAATAATTTATCAATATGATACTGACGGATATTCTGGTAGTGGTTCTTCATAGCAGCGGCAGCGGCGTCCGGATCCCGGGAGAGGAAAGCATCCAGTACGGCTTTGTGTTCCCGGGAGGAACGGCTTGCCTGGGTACGCTCTTCTGTTGCGGTGGCTTTAAAACGGGAGCTCTGGGCATCTAATGGCTCGAACTGCTCCATCAATCTCTGGTTGCCGGAATTGACAATGAAGAACTGGTGGAAGTCGTGGTCCCAGCGGACAAAATCGTTTATATCGTCGGATTGCAGGGATGCCTCCATGGAATGAAAAATATCGGATATTTTCTGCACGGGAATGCGGTCGTAGTTCTGGATGCAGCGCTGTATGGCGTAAATCTGCATGATCTCCATCAGGTCATAAACCTCCAGAATGTCCTCGATGGTATATTCCGGAACGGTCGCCCCCTGACCGGGCACAAATTTCAGAAGTCCCTCGTGGGTCAGCTGGTTCAAGGCATCCCGGATGGGCGTGCGGCTCATGTCGTACATCTCGCTGAGTTTTCTTTCGGACAAAACGGTGCCGGATGGGAAGACATGGCTGGTAAGCGCGTTTTTAATATAATTATATGCCTGGGATTTCTTGTTTTCAAATTCTTCAGACGCTATGGGGCTATTGACGATGTTTGTCTCTTTCATTGATTTTCCTCACTCTGGATTAAGAATCTTTGCATTTTATTGGATTCTATCATGAATATACAGGTGGTATTTATGCGAAATACCATTTACTTATCGAGATTATGCAACATAATTATAACCTAAAAGATTGAGAATATCCAGCAGTTGTGATATAATCCAAGAAACAAAACTCCGAACTTGAATTTCTAAGGCGAAAGCTATGAATTCAAGCCTGAATGTTTCACGACATTCACAGGGTACTGCTGGAAACGGCATTGCCTTCCGTTATTAGAAGGAGATATTTTATCAAAGCATTCATTGTATGATGCCGGGTTTATGACCTGATGATAGAACCTCTGCCTTTGACAGGGGTTTTTTATTTGTCCAAATTCAGTATTAAGGAGAATAATCATATGGCATTTCATACACCAGTTGTGTCTTTTGTAGGGTATTCGGGCTCAGGAAAGACCACATTCATAGAGAAACTGATACCTGAGCTGAAGAGAAAAAATCTAAGAATTGCCGTAATAAAGCATGATGCGCACGAATTCGATATAGATCGGGAAGGCAAGGATACCTGGAAGTTTGCACAGGCAGGAGCGGATATCATATCCATATCCTCCCGGACCAAGATGGCCCTGATTGAGAAGACGCCCGTGGAGCTCACTCTGGCAGAGATCATGCTCAATGTCCGGGATGTGGACCTCATCATCGCGGAAGGATACAGAGCGGGAGGAGCCCCCAAGATAGGCGTATACAGGGAGGCTTCCGGCCACGAGCTGTCCGTTCCGGTGCAGGAATTAGAGGCACTCGTCTGCGACAGGAAGATTACCGATGAGATTCCCTGTTTCGGTCTGGATGATGTAAGCGGAATGGCCGATTTCCTTGTGGAACATTTCGTCCGCAGGATTCCCTTTGGGATTCCCCTGGGGGAAGCGCTGAAGAAGCTGGAAGATATCCCGGTAGAGCTTACGTATGAAGAGGTCGGCATTGACAAGTCCAGAGGAAGGGTTCTGGCGGAGACGGTCATTGCCAAAGAGATGATACCTCCTTTTTCCCGTTCGCCCCTGGATGGATACGCATTCCGCGCATCGGATACCGAAAATGCATCCAGAAAAGCACCCGTGACCCTGCAGATTACCGAGGAAATCCCTGCTGGCACTTACCCGCAGAAAGAAGTGCTTCCAGGTACCGCGGCGAAAATCCTGACAGGAGCTCCAATTCCAAAAGGTGCAGATGCAGTGACCAGGTATGAGGATACAGAATTTGACTCGGACACAGTCACCCTGTTTCAGTGCTATAAGCCGCATTCCAACATTGTGGACGCAGGAGAGGATATTGCCCTGGGAACGGAAGTCGTGACAGAAGGCACGGTCATAACGCCCTCCATTGCAGGACTGCTGGCTTCCCTAGGCGTTGCAAGACCCCGCGTGGTGCGAAAGCCGGTCATTAGCATCGTCAATACAGGCGATGAGCTGCTGGATGTGAACATGCCCCTGGAACCGGCCAAAATCCGCAACAGCAGCCATTATACCCTGGGCGGGTATATGGAAGAGACTGGAGTCACGGTTCTGGATGGAGGCATAGCCAGGGATACAGCCCAGGAAATAGCCCGGTCCATCAGGACGGCTTTAGCCTTCTCAGATATGGTCGTCACCACCGGCGGCGTATCGGTGGGGGATTATGACCTGGTGAAGGACGCCCTGAAGCTTTTGGGCGCCGAAACCCTGTTCTGGAAAATTGCCATCAAGCCAGGAGGCGCCGTTGTGGCTGCCGTGCTGGACAAGAAACTGATTCTGGGACTTTCCGGAAATCCGGCTTCGGCCCTGGTAACCTTGCAGCTGCTGGGGATTCCTTTTATCCACAGACTGATGGGACGCAGTGAGTGCGGCCTTCGGAAAGTGCAGGTGGCTATGTGCCGGAATTATATGAAACCAAGTCCGACGGGAAGATATATCCGGGGACGCCTGACGATCGAAGAGGGAAAGGCTTGCTTTGAACCCATCGAATCCCAGGAAAACGGCTCCATTTCCTCCATGAAAGGATGCAACCTGATTGCGGAAATCAAACCGGGAACCCTTACCATAGAGAAAAATCAGATGATCGATGCCTATTGGTTATATAGCTAAGGAGAAAAAATATGAAAGATACATTTAACAGGGATATATATTATTTGAGACTTTCCGTAACAGACTTTTGCAACCTGCGCTGTAAATACTGCATGCCTGCTGACGGTGTGGAACATATGGAGCATGAGGACATCATGTCTGTGGAGGAAATCGAAAAAGTCGTCAGGGCATCCGCAAAGAGCGGCATCCGCAAAATCAGGCTGACAGGCGGAGAACCCCTTGTACGCAAAGGTATCGTGTCTATCTGCGAAAAAGTTTCTGCCGTGGAGGGAATCGAGGAAGTGTGCATGACCACCAATGGAATCCTGCTTCCGAAATTCGCCAAAGACCTGAAGGCGGCTGGACTGCACAGGCTCAACATCAGCCTGGATACCCTGAACCCGGAGAAATATGCGGACATCACCAGGGGCGGAAAGCTCTCGGATGTTCTGGACGGAATACGCAGCGCGGAGGAAGCCGGGTTCACCAACCTGAAGCTGAATGTAGTGCTGATGGGCGGCCACAATGACGATGAGATCGTGGATTTTGTGAACCTGACCAGAGACAATGCCATCCAGGTCCGTTTTATCGAGTTGATGCCGATGGGACAGTGCCAGGACTGGGACCACAACGTATTCCTGACAGCCGAGACCGTCCTCGAAAAAGTGGATGGACTGCAGCTGGAGAGGACAGAAGGCGTGGCCACTCTGTACAAACTGGACGGCGCCAAAGGTTCCGTAGGACTTATCCGCCCGATGAGCAACCATTTCTGCCCGACCTGCAACCGCGTGCGCATCACCTCGGACGGGCGCCTCAAGGCCTGCCTCCATTCAGAGCATGAAGTGAACCTGAGGGGGCTCGAAGAGGAGCTGCTGGAGAGCACTATCCGGGAGGCCATCAGCCACAAACCCCAGAATTTCAACCTGAGCACCGAATGTCCGAGCCAGAGCAAAAGATATATGAACCAGATAGGAGGCTGATTATGGAAGGATTAACACATTTTAATAAAGAGGGCAGAGCCACCATGGTGGACGTGTCCGACAAGGCCATCACAACCAGGACAGCCACAGCCTGTGCCACGGTCAAACTCAACGAAAATACATACAAGCTTGTCCGGGAAGGCAAGATGAAGAAAGGGGACGTGCTGGCGGTTGCCCAGGTAGCCGGAATCATGGCGGCAAAGAAGACCCCCGATATAATACCCATGTGCCATCCCATCGCCCTGACCAAGGTGGATATTTCCTACGAAATGGATGACGAAAAGAGCACCATCTACATTGAAAGCACCACAAAATGCAAGGGGGAAACGGGTGTGGAAATGGAAGCCCTTACAGCGGCCTCCGCATGCGCCCTTACCATATATGATATGTGCAAAGCGATACAGAGAGACATTGAAATAAGCGATATCCACCTGCTGACGAAGTCAGGCGGAAAAAGCGGCGATTATAATTACAAAGGAGAATAAGAAAATGGCTACAGTAACTTCCGTAAATATCAGTGAAAAAAAAGGCGTCAGGAAAAACAGGGTCGATGAGATCGTTTTGAAGAGAGAAGTAGGGATTGAAGGAGATGCCCATGCAGGCAATTGGCACAGACAGATCAGCCTTCTGGCAGAGGAGAGCGTGGACAAGGCGAAACAGATAATTCCGGGGCTTACTCCCGGAGCGTTCGCAGAAAACATCAACACCAGAGGAATGGAGCTGTTCACGCTGCCGGTAGGAACCAGACTGAAGATCGGTTCTGCCCTGACGGAAGTGACACAGATCGGCAAGCAGTGCCATGACAGCGGATGTGCCATCAAAAAAGCGACCGGAGACTGCGTAATGCCCAGAGAAGGAATCTTTGTCCAGGTTTTAGAAGACGGAACAGTAAAATCTGGAGATGAAATTACAATAATAGAATAATCGGAGCGTGCCATGAAGAAAATAAGCGTATATGACAGTGTCGGCCACGTACTGTGCCACGACATGACAAGAATCGTAAAAGGTGAAATGAAAGGACCGCAGTTCAAAAAAGGACATGTGGTCACGGCAGAAGACATCCCGATGCTTCTTTCAATGGGAAAAGAGAATATCTTTGTGTGGGAGAAGGTAGAAGGAATGGTGCATGAAGATGATGCGGCCCCCAGACTGAGGGATATCTGCATCAATGAAAATATGTCCGCTTCCGAACCGAGCGAAGGAAAGATAGAGATATTTGCGGACTGTGATGGATTGTTCAAGGTGGACGTGGAAAGGCTCAATGCCATAAATTCACTGGGTGAGATCATCATTGCCACCAGGCATGGCAACACTCCCGTGAAAAAAGGAGACAAGCTGGTTGGTACCCGAATCATCCCGCTGATTATAGAAGAAGAGAAGATAGAAGAAGCCGAAAGACTGGCGGGCAAGGAACCTCTGCTTACGCTTCTGCCTTTCAAACCTATGAAAGTGGGCCTGCTGACCACCGGAAGCGAAATCTTCCATGGAAGGATCAAGGATACCTTCACACCGGTAATCGTAGGAAAACTGGAGAAATACGGCCTGGAAGTTGCTGAACACAAGCTGGTGGATGACGACGATGAAATGCTGGTAAATTCCATCCTGGAAATGAAAGAAAAAGGCATGGACCTGATTCTTTGCACAGGCGGCATGAGTGTGGATCCGGATGATAAGACCCCGGGCGCCATCAAAAAGACCGGGGTGGATATCGTGACCTACGGCGCACCCGTGCTGCCGGGAGCCATGTTCCTGCTGGGATATTTTGAGGACGGCACCCCGGTCATGGGACTGCCGGGCTGCGTAATGTATGCCAAAGCCACCATATTTGACCTGGTTCTGCCGAGGATAGCAGCCGGAGAAAAAGTGACCAGAGAAAGCCTGATGGGATTCGGACACGGCGGACTCTGTCTTGGATGCGACGTCTGCGTATTCCCGAACTGCGGGTTCGGCAAGGGATACTAAAAGGCGCAAAGAAAGGGGAACCTATGTATAGTGCTGCAGTAATAACCGTAAGTGATAAGGGAAGCGCCGGACTCCGGGAAGACACCGCAGGACCTGCTGTGGAAGAAATCCTCAAAGCCGCCGGCTATGAGATTGTGTACACATCCATCATACCGGATGAAGCAGAAATCATAAAAGATGAGCTGATAAAAACCGCCGATGAAATGCAGATCGCTCTGGTCGTTACCACCGGGGGGACCGGATTTTCCAAGAGGGACGTAACACCGGAAGCAACCATTGCCGTATGTGAAAAGCTGACTCCGGGCATACCCGAGGCTATGCGTGCAGAAAGCATGAAAGTGACCAACCGGGCCATCCTGTCCCGGATGGCGGCAGGAATCAGGGGAGAGACCCTGATCGTCAATCTGCCTGGAAGTCCCAAGGCTGCCAAAGAAAACCTCTTAACGGTTGTTCCATCTTTAGAACATGGTCTGGATATTTTGAGGGGAAATAAACACGATTGCGCGGTAAATTCATAAACATTAGGCTTGTCTGCTGATTTTTTTACAGACTGGCCTTTTTTTGTCGATTTGCATGATAAATTATAGTATAATGAACATATACTTTCCACTTCACGAATCCAGGAGGACAGCCATGTCGGATATGTTGAAAAGACAGTTACACAGCATTGCCAAAAAAGAGGAAAACTTCCTGGGCAGGGCGGAGAACGCGTTTCTCAGGGATACAGTTGCCCCGGTCATGGACAAGATTGAATCAAAGATACCCGAAAAAATCAGGGAAACCCTGAATGCGGCATTTTATTCCGGGTTCAGGCTGGTATTTGAGCATGGAGACAAGATTATAGAAAAGTCCTACAACAAGGGAAAACTCGAGCTGAAGCACGATGTAAACAATTATGCCGTGGACAAGCTGATGAGCCGTAAGACCCTGGATACTTTGGACCGGGATGCAAACATTACGGCCATAAAAAATGCATCTATTTCCGTAGTGGAGGGAGGCGCCCTGGGTGCCTTCGGCATCGGGCTGCCGGATATACCGGTACTGATCGGTCTCATCGTCAAGACCATTTATGAAATTTCCATAAGCTACGGCGTGGACTACAAGAGCGACAAAGAAAAGTATTTCATCCTCTTGATCATATGCGGGGCGATGGCCAAAGGAGAGGACCAGAGGACCTTCAACCACCAGACCGACAGTTTTGCAGCAAGTCTGGAAAGGGAAGAGGAACCTGTCTTTGACCTTGAGAGGATGATGCGCATCACCTCTAAGATACTTTCCGAGGCCATGCTGACAGCTAAATTCATTCAGGGCTTTGCCGTCGTAGGTGTGATCGGCGCGGCCGTAAACTACAGAATAATTCGTAAAATCAGCACCTATGCGGGGCTGAAATACAAAAAGAGATATATCCATAAGAAAATAACAGAGGGGAGAGGAGAAAAACAAGTTGATTAGGGAATGGCAGGAGGAACTGAACGGCAATATCACGAAACTGAGTGAAATCTCAGAAAAACTGAATATGTCACCGGACCAGGAAGAACAACTTGAAAGGATTGCCCGGCGCTTTCCGCTGTCGGTGCCGCGCTACTATCTCTCCCTCATCGACTGGTCCGATCCGGAAGATCCCATCCGAAAAATGTGCATTCCTTCATTGGACGAGCTGGAGATGGAAGGAAGCTTTGACACCAGCGGGGAAGCCCAGAACACCGTGATGCCGGGAATGCAGCATAAATATAACGAGACGGCCCTGATCCTTTCCAATAATCAGTGCGCCATGTACTGCAGGCATTGTTTCAGAAAGAGACTGGTGGGCGTGAAGGAGGATGAGATCGGCGGGGATATCCTCCGTATGGCCGGATACGTGGCCGACCATCCCCAGATCAACAACGTCCTCATAACGGGCGGAGACTTCCTGATGAATTCCAACAGCCAGATTGTACAGTACCTGGAGGCGTTCTGTAGAATGGACCAGCTGGATTTCATACGGCTGGGGAGCCGGATGCCGGTAGTGCTGCCCGGTCGCATAACCAGCGACCCGGAACTTCTGGATATCCTGAATTTCTATAACAGAAGAAAGCAGCTTTATCTGATTACCCAGTTCAATCACCCGAACGAATGCACTCCGAAGGCAAAAGTGTCCATAAAAGCTATCCAGGAGCTGGGAATCCCCGTAAAGAACCAGGCGGTGCTCCTCAAAGGAGTAAACGACGACAGCAACGTCCTGGCAAAGCTTTTCCGTAGCCTTACATCCTGGGGCATAGTGGGTCATTATATATTCCAGTGCCGTCCCGTGCGGGGAGTGGGCGGCCGTTTCCAGGTCTCCATCAAAATGGGATGCCAGCTTGTAAACGATGCCAATGCCAAGCAAAACGGTCTTGGAAAATCCGCAGATTATACCATGTCCCACCGATCCGGAAAAATCCGGATTCTCGGGGAAACGGAGGAGGGGAAAATGCTCTTCAAGTACCAGCAGGCCAGGAACAGAAAGGATATCGGCAGGATATTTGCCCTTGCACTGGAGGAAGACCAGTGCTGGCTTCCGGACTCAAATTCTCTGCCTGTATAAAAAGTGTATAGCGGTACCACAGTTGGTGCGTGAAAAGATACAATTGATGCAATGGACTTCATAAATAAGCTGATTTATGGTATAATCTGGATGTGATTTAGCAATAAATCATGGGAGAGAACTGTTTTTGAGAGGGTTTAAGAAGGGGTATTATCCAAAAACCAGAGCAGATGCCATACAAACGGCGTCTGCTCTGGTTTTTTAAATCCAGAACAGCCACACGGGGGGTGAAATAATGATAATCATTGGGATTGCCGGAGGATCCGGCGCCGGAAAGACGACGGTCGCACGCTCCATTGCGGACCGGTTCGGTACTGAAAGCGTAAACTATCTGTCCCAGGACTGGTATTATAAGGATTTTTCCAACCTGACTCTTACAGAAAGGGCGGAGCTGAATCTGGACCATCCGAACTCATTTGATACGGAATTGCTGCTGAGCCATTTAAATCAGCTGCGACAGGGATTATCTGTAGAAGCTCCGGTTTACGATTTTAAAATACACAGCAGAACCGAAGAGACCAGAGCCATGACTCCCAGAATGGTTGTCGTTCTGGAGGGCATTCTTGTGCTGGCCATCGAAGAGATACGCCCCATTCTGGATATCAAGATCTTTGTGGATGCGGACGCGGACATCCGCCTGATACGCCGGCTGGAGAGAGACATAAAAGAACGAGGAAGCACCTACGATGCAACCGTTAAACGGTATCTGGGCACGGTCAAGCCGATGCATGAAGCCTTTGTGGAGCCGTCCAAAAGGTTTGCCGATATTATAGTGCCCCATGGAGGGGAAAACAAGATTGCAGTAGACATGCTGGTTGAGCTAGTTGAACATTATTTGTTTGAGATATAAATACCTGAAGGGAAAATAAGAATAGACATGAGAATGAAAGCATATTTGCATAAAGTACAGTATTACGAGACAGACCAGATGGGGGTGGTGCACCATTCGAACTATATCCGGTGGTTTGAAGAAGCCAGAGTCGACTACATGGAACAGATGGGGAAGGGATATGACGTGATGGAAGAGGAAGGATTCCAATGCCCTGTCGTTTCGGTCAGCTGTGACTTCAAATCCATGACGAAATTTCCAAATTCCGTTTATATCCTTGCAAAGGTAAAGGAATTCAATGGAATCACCTTCATCTTTTCCTATAAAGTCACCGATGCCGTTACCGGGGAAATCAGGGCAACAGGCGAAAGCAGGCACTGCTTCCTGGACGGCAAAGGCGGCATCGTTTCCGTCAAAAAAACAGACAAGGAATTATTTGAATTATTCAATGCCTATGTTGGCAGCGAAACAGCAATATCCGTTTCGTGACCAGGTATCCGAGGGGTGCCGAAAATGTATGAAAGAAGGAAAAATTATTAAAATATTCTGATGTAGAAAAATGAACTTGATTTTCACTTTAAAATGGAATACAATTGGTATACCAGATAAATGTCAACGAAATACCACATAAATATAAAAGGAATTTTGTTTTGGAGGGTGAAAAATGCAAGGAAAAAATATGTCAAATAAAGATTACCTGAGTGCCATCAGTATCATGAGGACTTCGCCGGCGGTTGGCGATATCCATGATCTGGTTAAGAGCACGAAGCCAAAGATGGAAAGAGATACGGCCGAGAAAAAAATAAAGACCTGCTGCAGGGCGTGCATCGCCAACTGCGGCGTAATCGCGACCGTCAAAAACGGACGTGTCATCAAGCTGGAGGGAAATCCCGAGGATCCCATGAGCAAGGGCAGAATGTGCGGCAAAGGATTGTCGGGCATTCAGGCGCTATATCATCCGAACCGTACCAAGTATCCGATGCTGCGGGCCGGCAAAAGAGGGGAGAACAAGTGGAGGCGCATAACCTGGGATGATGCCCTGGAAATGATTGCCCGGAGACTGATGGATGCCCGGGAGGAATTCGGAGCAGAAAGCGTCGTGTGCTCCACCGGCGGAGGAGGAAACCCCGAGATCTGGAGCATTGCCAGATTCTGCAATGTATTCGGAACGCCCAACTGGTTCGAGCCCGGATGCGCCCAATGCTATCTTCCCCGAGTGCTGGCGTACACCATGATGTACGGAGGATCTGACTCCAGCATCGCCGACTCTAACTGTCTGGAACTTTATTTTCCTGAAGACACCCCTATCAAGACGCTGGTGCTCTGGGGCACCGATCCGTCCTACTCCTGCCCTGCAAGCGGCGGCGGAGCAGTTGTCGACCTGCGTGCAAAAGGCGTCAAGACTGTCGTCATAGACCCCCGGTTTACTCCGGATGCCGCAAAGGCCGATGTCTGGCTGCCCATCCGACCTGGAACGGATGTGGCACTGATGCTGTGCTGGATCCGGTATATTATCGAGAACAAGCTGTATGATGAGGACTTTGTCCTGAAATGGACGAATCTCCCCTATCTGGTTGACGTGAAGACGAATATGCTCCTTCGTGCCCGGGAGAGCCAGAATCCGGAAGAGCCGGATACATTCACCGTCTGGGACAGGAAGACAAATTCCGCCCAGCCTCTGGAATATCCGTGGAACGACGATCTGGAACCGGAGCTGGAAGGCACCTTTACCATAGACGGAAGAGAATACAAAACAGGATTTCAGCTGCTCAAAGAGCGCGCGGAGCCGTTCACGATCGAAACTGCCGCCAAAAACTGCTGGCTGGATGCGGACAAGATTGAAGAAGCCATACTTCTGTTTGCCCAGAACACCCCAAGCGGCCTGGCCCTGGGCGTGGCCACGGACCATAACCCCAACTCAATGCAGGCAGCCATGGCCGCCGCGACCATCGATCTGCTTCTTGGAAACGTGGAAAAGCCGGGAACCCTTCTGCAGCGCTTCAATACCAGCGGCGTGTTCGATATGCCTAATTATATCGTTCCAATCGCATCCAGAATGCTTCCCCGGGAGCAGCTCAAAAAGCGCCTGGGAGGCACGGAATACAAGGGACTTCACCTCTGGTACGCCGCCCATCCGGCAAGCATCCTGGACGCCATGCTGACAGGGGAGCCTTATCAGCCAAAGATCTGGATCGACCGGTCCGGGAACAAGCTGGGAGCGCTTGCCAACACGTCCGAGTGGGTCAAAGCCATGGGGAAAATGGATTTCATAGTCCATATGTATATGTATGCGACTTCCTTTTCCGCATATGCTGATCTCCTTCTTCCAGCCGAAGAGTGGCTGGAGACCAACATGATCGTGGAGACCTGCAATACCCTGGTTGCCAGGCAGCAGGTTACCCATCTCTGGGAAACCATGGATGAAACCCTGTTCTGGTCCAAGCTGGCAAAACGCTGCGCGGATCTGGGCCACGAAAACTGCAAGAAGGCCATGGATCCCGAATTCATGGGAAAAGACCTCGCTTACTGGGACACCATGGAAGAACTGATGGATCATTTCACGGGAAGACTGGGCATGACCTGGAAAGAATTTGCCCGGAAGGCACCCTTTGAATATATGACAAAAGACGAATGGCGGGAGTATTATATCTACCGCAAGATGGATCCCAAGACGAACAAGCCGACGGGATTCGATACACCGTCGAAAAAACTGGAGATTTATCTTGAAAGCCTGATACCTCTTGGCCGGACCGGACAGCCTTTCAGCGAGTATCCGCTGCCGCCTGCCTCCAAGGATTACGATCCTCTGCCTTACTACATGGAGCCGTTTGAAAGCCCGCTGGAGGGAAGCGAGCTGGCCGAGGAGTTTCCACTGGTCATGACGAACGGAAGGCTTCCTTTCTTCCATCATAATACGCTGCGAAACGTGCCATGGCTGCGGGAGCTGTATCCTGCGCCTGAAATCTGGCTCCATACACAGGCCGCCGAAAAATACGGAATCGCCGATAAGGACTGGGTATGGATTGAATCCAAGCGCGGAAAAATTCGGGCGCTTGCATATGTTACGGAAGGAATCAATCCAGGCGTCGTATACATGGAACGTTTCTGGAACCCTGAAACACTGAATACCGAGACCCACGGCTGGAAGGAAATGAACGTGAATGTGCTTTCCAAATCAGACGCTCCCTACAATGATGTGGTCGGAACGTATACCCTGCGCGGTTTCCTTGTCAAGGTGAGCAAAGCGGATTCCCCGCCGGAAGGAGTATGGCTGAAGCCGGAAGATTTCAAGGCTTGGCTTCCGAAACCGGTGGATTACACGGAGGAGATAAGATAATGGCAAAAAATATATTTGTTGTGGATGTGGACCGTTGCATTCGGTGCAAGGGATGCCAGGTCGCATGCAAACTGGAAAATGAAATTGCCCTCGGTTCATACAGGAATTCTGTAAATGTCGTAGGGCCGACCGGAACCTATCCGGATCTGGAACTGTATTTCCTGCCGACCATGTGCCAGGAGTGCGAGAACCCGCCCTGCGCAGAGGTTTGCCCGACCGGTGCCTGCTACAAAAACGCAGAGGATGGAGTGATCCTCATCGATCCGGATAAATGCATCTCCTGCATGGCGTGCAAAAAAGCCTGCCCCTATGATGTGAATACCTATAACAAGGAGCTTCATGTCATGGACAAATGCACCATGTGCGTCCAGCTTCGGGCCATCGGGGAAAAACCGGCCTGCGTGAAAAACTGTCCGGGAAGCGCCCTGATATTCGGGGACATCGAGGATCCCGACAGCGACGTGTCCAGGGCGCTGAAGGCGGAGAAAAGCGAAAATATTCATACCCTGCGTGATTTCGGGAACGGACCATCCACCCGGTATATCCTGAGAAAAGCCAAATGGCTGGATGTGCTTCCGAACGAATGCTCACCGCAGAAAGGGAGGAACATATAAATGGATGTAAAATCAGAAGTTCTGACAATGATGACAGGCAGGGAGAATCTGTATAACCTGCTCTGCCGCATATACAAAAAAGAAGTCGATCAGAAACTCCTCGACAACATGAAAGATATGGTCTTTCCGACAGACGGCATGAATCCCGAGCTGACGGAAGGGTACCGTCTGCTGCAGGAATACTTTGAAACCACCGGCGAGAATGCAGAGGAGGATCTGGCAGTGGATTTCGCCAAGGTGTTCCTGTCGGCAGGGGCCTCCCAGGGTATGGCAGCTTTTCCTTACGAATCCGTGTACACCAGCAGAAAAAGGATCATTCTGCAGGAAGCCTGGGAACAGGTCTCAAATATCTACGCCACTAAAGGCCTTGCCCTGGAAGATGTGCCGCCCGATTTCATGGAAGACCATATCGCCTGTGAGCTGGAATACATGGCCTACCTGTGCAGGGAAGCCAAGCAAACCCGGAATCTGCTGAAGAATCTGCAGGATCAGCAGGAATTCCTCGAGCAGCATCTGCTGAAGTGGGGACCTTCCTTCTGCGAAGACGTCTACAACTATTCCGATACGGTCTTCTATAAGGCGGTGGCAAAGATCACCAGCGGCTTTTTGAAGCTGGACCAGGAAATACTGGACAGTCTGCGGGAATCCGCTGAAAATATTCTGGAAAGCAGAAGAAGCTGCTTTGTCAGCAATGACAGAATGGATGCGGTTTTTGAGCAGCTGAAGGAAAAATATGTCATCTACGCTCCCAAGAGATTCAAGGGAGGCGGCATGAAGCATGCGAATCTGATCCGTTATGCAAAGATAGAATCTATACGCGAAATCGAAATGGACGAACAATCCGATTTTTCCCCAAAAGAGGCCTATTATCCGGTTTCCCAGACCATGCTCTATTTCACGGAAGAAGAAGTGTTGGAAAGCGCCGTCAAAGATGAAAGGGATATCCTGGTGTTTGCCCGTCCCTGCGACATAAACGGAATGAACCGTCTGGACACCATATTTCTGAATAACGGGGGAAAGGAAGACCTCTACTACAAAAGGCTCCGCAAGAAGGTGAAGATCGCCATGCTGGAATGCCTTACCGGATGGGAGGATTGCTTCTGCGTCTCCATGGGAACCAACAAAACCAATAATTACAGCCTGGCGGTCCGGTTCGAAGAAGATGGACTGCTGGTGGAAATCAAAGATAAAGACCTTGCAAGCTACTTTCTGGAGGAAGAGGACAGAGAGTTCACTCCCGAATTCATTGCGGAAAACGAGAAAAAAGTAAGGATACCGGAAATCACCAACCGGGAAACTCTCCGCAAGGCAAGCGAGCTGAAGTTCTGGGAACAGTTCGATGAACGATGCATAGGCTGCGGCGGATGCAATACAGTATGCGGTACCTGCAGCTGCTTCGATACGGTGGACATCATCTATAAAGAAGGCAGCCAGGAAGGGGAACGCAAGAGAGTCTGGTCCTCCTGCATGCTGGAGAACTTTACGGAGACGGCGGGCGGAAGCCGGGCCCGAAAAACCAACGGAGCAAACATGCGGTTCAAGGTTCTGCACAAATTCTACGACTACCATGCCCGGTTCGGAGGAGAAGAGCAGATGTGTGTCGGCTGCGGCCGGTGCGACATGCGCTGTCCACAGGACATTTCCTTCTACGACACGGTAAATGGATTATGCGATGAACTGGATAAAATGAAAGAAGACACGGCGAAGGAGGTGCGTGAATAATGGAAAATATAATGATGCCGGAACCTCACAGGATTTTGAAGATAATCAAGGAGACGAAGGCGGAATTCACCTTCCGGGTACAGTGTGACGCCGAGACCAGGCACGGGCAGTTTTTCCAGCTCTCGATACCAAAGGTTGGCGAAGCCCCTATTTCGGTAAGCGGAAAAGGGGAGGATTTCGTGGAATTCACCATCCGTAAGGTCGGAAAGCTTACGGACGGGATCTTCGGGCTGAGACCGGGAGATATGCTGTTTATGAGGGGACCCTATGGAAATGCGTTCCCTGTGGAGAGATTCGAGAATAAGGATCTGGTGGTAATCACCGGCGGAACTGGCATGGCTCCGGTAAAGACGCTCCTGAATCATTTCTATGACCATCCTGAAATCTGCAAATCCGTGTACCACATCGCCGGGTTTAAGGATATCGACTGCGTCCTGTTCAATGAGGAAAGAGAAAAGTTCAAAGGCCGTTTCCAGACAATCTGCACCCTGGACAACTCCGAAGCGGACGGGTATGAACGAGGAATGGTCACGGAGCACATCAGGAAGATACCCTTTGAATCCTTCGAAGATTATAACGTCGTTATTGTAGGCCCGCCGGTCATGATGCACTTTGCCGCAAAGGAATGCATGGCCAATGGCGTGGACGAAGCAAAGATATGGGTATCCTTTGAAAGAAAGATGTCCTGTGCAGTGGGCAAATGCGGACACTGCAAGATCAACGAGACATACGTATGTCTGGAGGGCCCGGTATTCAATTACACTAAGGCAAAAGAACTGTTTGATTAATATAAATCAGACAAAAGTTCAATAAGATGCGCCTCTGAGATTGGATATTTTGAATAGATAGACGAAGCAATCCATCCTTTTATTGTATATAATGCTAGTAGTATTCAATAAAAGGAGTGTGATTTATATGTCGACAAAATTTCCAAATGTATTCAGCCCTGTCCAGGTCAGGGGATATACCTACAAAAACAGGCTCATTGCCGCACCCACGCTGTTTGCCCATGCCGTGTACTTCATCCCGGAGATAGCGGAAAATGTTTACAGGATGGTCGAAAACCGGGCGAAAGGCGGATTTGCCGCTGTGTCGACCGGAGAAATCGGCGTGAATTCCGAAGAAGCCAGATGCCTTTTCATGGACAGGCCGGTAGATTTTGGCAGGTATGAAGGTTCTGATTTTGATAAAATGAAAGAATACGCGGACCGGATCAAGAAGCATGGCGCCATCGCCTATCTGGAGTTCTGCCATGAGGGCGTGGATGCGGTCGCCCAGCCTCCCTATTCACCGGTGGGACCGGATGCTTTCGTCCGGTACGACGGGGTCAAGGTAAAGGCCATCGATAAGCCGATGATGCAGAAAATCACCGACGATTTCGTACGGATTGCCCTCTTTGCCAAGGCATGCGGGTTCAACGGCATTCTCATCCATGGCGGACACGGATTCCTTTTCCAGCAGTTCATGTCCCCGTTGCAGAACCACAGGACGGACGAGTTCGGAGGAAGCATCGAAAATCGGGCCCGTTTCCCTATGATGATTCTGGACGCAGTCCGGGAAGCGATTGGCGAGGAGATGATCATGGAACTGCGTTTCAGCGCAGAAGACGGCCTCGAAGGCGGCATGACCATAGACGATACGGTGGAATTCTGCAAGCTGATTGACGGAAAGGTGGACATCATCCAGGTTTCAAACGGCTCCAAATATGCCGGAAACAGGACCAATACCTTTTCAGATATATTCGACGTGCACGGAGTCAATGTCGGCCACGCCGAGAAAATCAAGAAAGCGGTCAAAAAGTCCCTGGTTGCCGTCATCGGCGGCATCAACGCGCCGGAGCAGGCAGAGGAAATCATTGCCAGCGGCAAGGCGGATTTTGTGGAAGTAGGCCGGCAGGGATTTGCAGATCCAGCCTTCCCGAACAAAGCGCTGAAGGGCGAAGAAGACACCATCCGGCGCTGCGTACGCTGCTTCCAATGCTATCCCGGTTTCTGCGAGCATCCGACGGACAAGCCCCTGACAGAAAAGGGGTATACGCCGGAACAGGTTGCCAAGCTATATAACCCGGCCTCTATGGGAAGCTGCTCCATCAACCCCAACAGCGGATTCGGATATTACGAGGACCGCATGCCGGCACCGCAGGGAAGCCGGAACGTACTTATTGTCGGAGGCGGACCGGGCGGCATGCAGGCGGCAATCACAGCAGTCCAGAGAGGGCACAGGGTGACTCTGGTTGAGAAAACCGGACGTCTGGGCGGCATCATCAATTTCACGGACACAGATGAAGACAAGGTGGATCTGCGCAACTTCAAGAACCTTCTGATCCGCGAGACGCAAAAATCAGGCGCCCAGATTCGGATGAACAGGTCAGCAACGGCAGAACTGATCCAGGAGCTGCAGCCGGACGTAATCATCGCTGCAGTGGGATCCAGACCGCTCGTTCCGCCGATACCGGGAATTGAAAAGGCCATCAATGCCCTGGATATCTACTCCCGGCAGGATGAGATTGGCAAAAAGGTCGTTATGGCCGGCGGCGGCATGGTGGGCTGCGAGGTAGGGCTTTTCCTGGCAGACAAAGGCTGTGACGTCACGGTAATTGAGATGCAGGATGCCATGGCGAACGAGACCTTCGGCTATTACAGGAATGCCCTGATGGATGAGCTGGACAAGCGCAGCGTGCACCAGATGCTGAAGACCAAATGTCTTGGGTTTACGGACTCGGGAGTGAAAGTGCTCCGGGACGGCAGAGAAGAATTCGTGGAAGCCGATACAATGGTATTCTCCATGGGAATGACCCCGAATGCCCAGACGGTGGAGCAGATCAGGAAAGCGGCAGGAGAAATTCCTGTAAAGGCCATCGGAGACTGCGGGGCTGTCGGAAAAGTCGGAGACGCAGTCCGCGGCGGCTATATGGCTGCCATGGAAATAATTTGATATAATTTTTCGGATAGGAGAGGAAGCCTTTATGGCCTCCTCTCTGTTTGTATTTAGTGGATTGCGATGATATAATCGAAGAAATACTAGATGATATAATCGAAGAAATACTATGTGGTAATCAAAGGAGGAAAAGAATGATTATAGACTATGATTTCAAAAATCCTGCCTTTCAATTTGAGAAAGCAGACAAATCCGAACTCTGCATCGAGCTTGCCCGACTCCAGAGAGAGGTCAAGAATCTGGATATTCCAGTACTGATCATGGTGGACGGATGGGAATCCTCCGGAAAAGGGCATGTGATCAAGGAACTTACCCGGGAGCTGGACCCCAGGACCTTTGAGGTAAACGTTTTCCGGGATCCCTCAAAGGAGGAGGCCTCCAGGCCCTTCCTGTGGCGCTTTCTGGACAAGATTCCGCCGCGGGGGAATATGGTCGTCTTTGAAAGAAGCTTTTATTACAGCGATATGAATAACCTGAAAGCGGTTTCCAAAGACCTGAGAAAGGACATGATTGAAATCGGGAGGATCGAGGAAGACCTCTATAACGATGAAATGATCGTCCTGAAATTCTTCCTGCACATAAAAGAAAAGACCCAGCGGAAAAGGATCGAGGAGCTCCTGTCAGACAAGAACCGTTCCTTCCTGGTTACGGACAGGGATAAAATACAGAATAAAAATTACGAGGCTTATCTGGGGCATTTTGACAGGATTCTCCGGCTCTCCGATTTTTCCTTCAGTCCCTGGCATGTGGTCTCCGCGCAAGATAAGGACGCCGCTTCCCGGGAGGTGATGGGTACCGCTATAGGCGCCATCAAGGAAGGCATAGAGCGCATTGTCAGGCATAGAGCAGACCAATCCGCATATGAACGCAGATATGAGCCGGAGCAGAAGCCTCTGGACAAGATCAGCCTGAATCAGGCGGTGCAGGAAGAAGAGTATGAGAAAAGGCTGGAAAAGCTGCAGAAAGAAGCCTCTGAATTATTGTATGAACTGTACACCAAAAAGATTCCCTGCGTTGTGGTCTTTGAGGGCATGGACGCGGCAGGCAAAGGCGGCGCGGTGAAAAGGCTTACCCGCATGATGGATCCCAGAAGCTACAAGGTTATTCCAATTTCCGCCCCCAATGAAATGGAGAGGCAGTACCATTATCTGTGGCGCTTCAATAAACGGCTGCCCCGGTTGGGAAATCTGGCCATATTCGACCGCAGCTGGTATGGCAGGGTTCTGGTGGAGAGGATTGAAGGATATACGAGCGTCAGGAGATGGGATGCGGCCTATGAGGAAATCAACGGCTTTGAAAAGCAGATGCATCATGCCGGAGCCATCGTCCAGAAATTCTTCCTGTACATCGATAAGGAGGAACAGCTCAAACGATTCACGGAACGGCAGATAGCAGCCGACAAGATGTACAAGATTACAGAGGAGGACTGGAGGAACAGGGAGAAATGGGACAGCTACCTGGAGGCCATGAATGAAATGCTTGTCCGCACAGATACAGATCATGCGCCCTGGATCATCCTTTCGGGACAGGACAAGAAATATGCCCGGATCAGGGTTCTGGAGGAATTCATACGCAACACGCGGGAACAAATCGACCGGCGGGAACGCTAAAAAAAGCAGCTGCAGACGCGTATGCGTCGGCAGCTGCTCTCAGGTCAGCCTAGAGGGTCGGGAAGATTTCCCTGTTCACCCGGTCGATTTCTTCATCGGTGGTTTCGTACACACCCGGGAATGAGCTGATGTTCAGGCCCTGGCTTGCACTTGGAATGAAGTACAGTTTTCCGTTTCTTCTGCAGGCTTCTTCTACATTCTTGGCAATGATTTCGCGGGTCCATCCCGGGAAGTCGATTACGCCGCTGTCGATGTCGCCCATGAAGGAGATCTGTCCTCCGTATTTTTTGATCAGCTCCGGCGTATTGTTTGTGGTCATTACGCCCTGCCAGATATCCACGCCCATTTCAATCATGGCAGGCACCAGATTAGCCGCGTAGCTGTCGCAGTGATGAACAATCAGATCTACGCCGTTGTCCCTGTAGAACTGGTAAATCTTCTTGTAGGAAGGCAGAAAGAACTCATTGAACATCTCCGGGGAGATGAAGGAAGCCCGCTGGCTGCCCCAGTCATCGTGGTGGAAGAGGGCATCCGGGTGGATGTGCGAGGTCACTTCCTTGGCATAGGCCAGCTCATATTCCGTGATATAATCGATAAGCTCATGCATGGCCTCCGGATCTTCATAATAGGCAGCCAGAGCATTTTCCATACCCATCAGGTAGTGTGTCTGCTCGAACAGGCCCGGCGCGAAGAATGCGGTGACATATTCTTCCTTGCGGTCCACGGAGTTTGCGTGCAGGATGGCTGCCTCCCATTCTTCTTCGGAATATTTTGGGGAAGGGGCTTTTACGAATTCCTTCCACCTGCTGATATCCGGCAATACTATATGTTCCTTATCATGCACCGGGAAGGAACCGATCTGGCCTTCCGTCCACCGGATGGTGATGCCCCACCCGGTCTTTTTCTCTGTGCCGGGTGCCGTTATGGCGATATCCATAGGCGCTTCCATGATAAAGTTGAGAAATTCATACTGTTTGACAAAGCGATCGGGACTTCCTCCCCTGATTGTTTCCAATAAATTCTGTCTCTTCGTTAACATTGATTGTACCTCCTCATAGTATTGTGGAAAATCAAATATTATGTTTTAATTATAGACATATCGACATGGAAAGTCAAACAGTCAAATTTACTAATTGCAGGACAAAATACGGGAGAAATGGAAACTTCACGATGAGAAGATTCAAGGAATATTTTATACTGGCTGTTGGAGTCATAGCAGTTATTGCCACCTATCTTTTCGGATGTACCTACAGCATCCGGGAATTCGAGAACGAAAGCAGAACACAGCAGGCCGCAATCGGCAGGGTCCTCATGATGAGCCGCAATTTCATTGAAACGTTGACCATATTCGGCAATGACTTCCTGGAACGCGGCATCGTCGATGGGGATGCCCCTATATACGATTACCTCGTCTTCGATGAAAAAACCGGCTCCTACACCATGGATGCTTTGCGGGGGACCAGGTTTAAGGACAGCATGGGGAACCTGACCGGGTTGAAAAGCATTCCCACCGCCGGAAATGAGAAGGCAGAGCTGGACATGGTCCTGCATTACAATAAATTCTTCTACGAATATTATGACAGGCTGCCCAACCTCGCCTGGATCTATTACACCGCAAGAGCGGATACGTCAGCATCTATCCGTGGGTATCCTCAGAGGAATTCAAGTATTCGGACCGCCTCCTGTCCACAGATTTCTACAGGTTGGTCACGCCGGCGAACAACCCTTCCCGCAGGATGGTATGGACGCCCGTATATATGGATGAGGCGGGAAAAGGAAGGATGATCACCCTGTCGAGCCCTCTTTATTGCAGAAGCGAGTTCATGGGGGCTGTATCCCTTGATTTTACGACTGGAGAACTGGGGAAAATGCTGGGCAGCGTCTATGACGGGTATGTTTTAGACAGCGCCTATACCGTCATCGCCTCCAATGGGTCCGGTGGAGATGAGGACGGGATTTCGAGTCTTGCACAGCAGATGGGAATCCGGAAGAACACCATGGATAAGATAGAGGCAATCGAAAGCGGCACCGTCGTCAAGGCGGGAAGCTGGTTTGTGTATAAGGCAGACTTCGAAGAGACGCCTTTGATGCTTCTGTATTCGGTCCCCGCACGCCAGGTCTATGCCTGGGGATTTCTGTTTACCATCCCCATTCTGGTTGTCTTCCTTCTGCTGGTCATTGCATTCAGGGAAATCAGAAACCGCCGGGAAGCCGAGGAGACGATCCGCAGGCTCTCCACGATCGATCCGCTGACAGGTCTGCGCAACAGGCTCTTTCTGGAGGCGACCATGGAGAAGGAAATCGAGCGCACGAATGATTCAGATTCCGTCATCATGATGGATCTGGACCACTTCAAGAAGATCAACGACATCTTCGGGCATCCTGTCGGAGACGATGTGCTCAAGAAAACGGCGAAAATCATCATGGACAATCTCCGGGATGCGGATATTCCTGCCAGGCTGGGGGGTGAGGAGTTTCTGATATTCCTGCCCGGGATGGGTCTCGAAGATGCCGTGGATACGGCGGAAAATATCCGAAAGGCCCTGGATGAGTCGCCCCATCCGGTTGCAGGGAGATACTCGGCCAGCTTCGGCGTCGCCCAGAGGAAGCCGAACGAGTCCGTCCTGAGCCTGTATGACCGGGTGGATGAAGCTCTCTACATGGCCAAAAGAAGGGGCCGCAACCGCGTGGAAGCCTTCGGAACGGAGGACCGGATATCGGTGGCCTTTGCCCATGTGAAGTGGAACCGGGAGTGGGAGAGCGGACATGAGAAAATCGATGAGCAGCACCGCCATCTGGTGAAGCTGGGCAACGACCTCATCACCCTTTCCTTCTCGAATGCGGACCAGACGGAGGTCAGCAGCAAGCTGGATGAAATGATTGAGCACATCGTCCTGCACTTCGAGTACGAGGAAGAAATTCAGAAAGAAGCCGGTTTTGCCGGCTGTCTGGAACATAAGGAGATTCACGAGGACCTGACTTCAAAGGCTGAAGACATAAGGGAGTCCTACAAAAAAGGCATGCTCAAATCCTCCGAGATCTTCTCCTTTCTGCTGGATGAGGTGGTCGTCGGTCATATGGCTGAGGAGGATGTGAAGTTTTATGCGTATCTATAGGTTCATGCGGAAAGAGGCAGTCTGTACGGACTGTATCGTTTAAGACAATTTCTCAACCGCCCTGCTGGTATACCGCAAATGCAATACAAATCATACAAAAAGCCTTATTTACGTTGACTTTCATACATCAATACGGTATCATCGTAGTAGTGAAAAAATGGGAGCCGACTGATATGACAGAGCATAAGATAGATAAAAACAGATGAAAAGACAGCACATTCAGGCATGTTTTCGAACATGATGAAAGGCTGTCCTTTTTTTGGTTTTTTGGGGATCGGAATCAGGGGAGAGACGACAATGGACGGGTTTATAGATATTCACAGCCACATACTGCCGGAACTGGATGACGGCGCACGAAACCTGGACGAATCCAGGGAGATGCTTCATACGGCCTATAAAGAGGGAATACGGGTTATCATTGCAACACCGCATTTTCACGAAAGCCGTTTTAGAAGCAACAGGAGGGCACGCATCGAGGAAAGTGTATTCATGTTGAGAGAAGCCATACGGGAAACTATGCCTGATATGGAGATATACTCAGGATGTGAAATCCGCTACAGCCATGAAACAATCCGTCTGTTGGATGAAATGGAACTGGCCACGTTGGCTGGGACTCGTTATGTTCTGACAGAGTTTTCCGAATCCGAAACAAGCGCAGATATCTTCGCCGGTCTGCAAGAACTTCTGTTTGCAGGGTATATTCCTATTTTGGCCCACGTGGAAAGATATGGATCACTTTTTGAAAAAAGCACCTCGGTGAGAGGCCTGATTGAAATGGGTGTTTACATCCAGGTAGATGCCGCCAGCATAACTGGTGAAATGGGAAGAACTGAAAAGCGAATTGTTAAGAAGTTGCTGAAAAATGGTGAAATACACATTATTGCCACAGATGCCCACAGAAGTGAGGCAAGAAAACCACACTTGAGGGAATGTGCACGTATATTGGAAAAGAAATATGGGGATGACACAGTACGTCAGCTGCTGATCGAAAATCCTGGAAAAATACTGAAGAATGAATACATTTAAAAATAGAAACCACGGGAGAAACCAAACATGGAACCAGCGATTAAAAAAGACGACGAAATTGAGATTGACTTGCGAGAACTGTTCGGCCTTTTGTACAGAAAAATTTGGATTATAATTATTGCAGGAGTTGCCTGTGTGCTGATTGCTTTTCTTATAAGCAATTTTGCTCTGACACCAACCTATGAATCCACCACCAAAATCTATATTTTGAATAAGCAGGAGTCTGGAACAGCGATTACATATAATGACCTTCAGACCGGAAGCCAGCTGACTCAGGATTATATGGAGCTGATTGTGAGCCGTCCTGTCATGGAACAGGTCATTGCGGAATTGGATCTGGACATGAGTGTGGAGGAACTTGCCGCTATCATCAGCGTTACAAATCCCACGAACACTAGAATCATGAATATAACCGTAGAATACACCGATCCTTATAAAACAAAGGAAATAGCGGATTATGTCAGGAATGCGGCGTCGGGGCAGATTATGAAGGTCATGAGCATCGACCAGGTAAACCTGGTGGAAGAAGCTTTTGTTCCCACGGCTTCGGCCTCACCAAATACGAGGAGGAATATGGCAATTGGAGGGATTGCGGGAATCCTTCTTGCCTGTGCAGTTATATTCCTGAGGTATTTTCTGGATGACACCATCAAGAGCAGTGATGACATTGAGAAATATCTGGGACTTTCTGTTTTGGGTATCATCCCGATCCAGACAAATATGGAAGAGAATGAAAAGAAAAAGAAAACCAGGAAGAAAAAATCAAAAATAAATAGCAGGAAATAATGCGGCAGCATGGAAAGAGGACATATGGAAACCATCACTATGAATAAACTTGTCAAGCTGGACTATTTTGCCAATGAAGCTTTCAAGAAACTGAGGACCAATATCCAGTTCTCCGGCGCAGACGTCAAGGTCATTGGTATCACCAGCTGTATTGCAAATGAAGGGAAAAGCAGTCTGGCATTCAATTTGGCCTTATCTATGGCTGTTGCAGGAAAGAGAACGGTTTATGTGGATGCGGATCTAAGGAAGTCAGTTACTATCGGCCGCTTTCGGATTAATAAGGCAGTTTCTGGTCTGACCCATTACCTTTCGGGAATCACCAAAGAAGAACCCGTCTACCAGACGAATATAAATAACCTTTACATGGTATTCTCAGGACCTGTCCCGCCCGATCCTTCAGAACTTCTGGCAACGACCCGCTTTAAGGAGCTTTTGCAAAATCTTCGCAGGGATTATGATTATGTCATTGTGGACAACTCACCATTGGGATTGGTCATTGATGCAGCAGTTGTTGCCAATGTCTGCGACGGTATGATTCTTGTGGTGTCTTCAGGTGAAATCAGCTACAAATTCGCCCAGTCCGTCAAGGCGCAGCTGGAAAAGACAGGTTGCCGCATACTGGGAGCAGTAATCAATAAGGCAGATATGTCAAAAAATGGAAACTATGGCCGGTATTATGGGAAATATTACGGACACAACGAACATGCCTCTGGCGGAAAGCATTAGCCATGAAAAGCAGAATAATCGCCGTTTCCATATTTGCAGTTACGCTAGTGATCTTATATCTGGGAGTCAGCCGGATGGATGACAAGGAAGCCCCTACCATAAAATTTGGAAACCAAGTTACATCCTGGCACGAGGAACAGGGGGCGGACATATTGCTGGCAGACGTCCGTGCCCATGACGAGAGGGACGGGGACGTTTCAGAGAGCCTGATTATTGAATCTATGACTCCGTTATCCGATGGGAAGAGAATTAGCATAATCTATGCTGCAAGGGATTCAAAAAACAACATATCGAAAAAAGACAGAGTAATAGCTTATAATACGGAAGCTGAGGAAGAGAGCGTGGTGGAGGAAACGGCTACAGCCAAAACAGTCATTGCCGAAACAACCATAGCAGAGACAGTAGGGGAGGTGCCAGTTATTACATTAAACACAAACCAGGTAAGCATAAATGCGGGTGAAGGATTTAATGCCATTGATTATGTTGAAAGCGCTGTGGACGATGTGGACGATGCTTGGAGAAATATCCAAATTGCGGGACAATATAACGTGAACATACCTGGTGAGTATACGTTGACATATTATATTGTGGATTCGGAGGGGAACCGGTCCAATGAAGAAAAAGTTATCTTAACTGTAAACTAGGGGGAAGTCAAAAATGTATAAAAGGATTGGGAGCAGTTGGGTAAAACATCTGGATTTTATAATACTGGACTTAGTATGCCTGCAAATATCTTTTCAGTTGGCTTATCTGCTGCGCTATGGGGTCATACAGCCCTATGGGAATCCTTTTTATATGAGAATGGCTTTCCTTTTGATTTTCTTTCACTTTATTATCACTTTCTTTTCCGAAATGTATTCTGGTATCTTAAAGCGAGGCTGTCTGAGCGAATTTAAGAAGGTCATCCATTATAATGCTATTCTGCTGGGCTGTATATTCGGATATATATTCATCATGCAGATTTCCAGCGCCTATTCAAGAATCGTTTTCATCCTTTTCGGTGTTATTGACTGTTTTATGATGTACGGCGTCCGACTCTACCTAAAACGTATTCTCCGCGCCAAAACAAAGGATAAGAAGAATCAGCAGCAGCTTCTGCTCCTCTCGAACAAGGCCCAGGCAGAAGACTGCATCGAAAAGCTGCAGGCCAACAAATATAGCACACTAAATCTAAAGGGACTCATTGTTTTCGACGAGGACATGGCTGGACAGCACATATCCGGCGTGCCTGTATTGGCGAATTTGGATACTATGATGGAGTTTATCCGTACACATGTGGTCGATGAGGTGCTGCTTAACCTCGAAAGTCCGAAAGTAGCTGGTGAAATCACTCGCAGGTGCCTGCAGATGGGCATCGCCGTACATCTGCACATAGGCCATATCGCAGCAGAGCTTCCCAATGCGGAAGTACAAAAAATCAACGACCTGACGGTCATAACTACCAGCATCAATACAGTCACCTCCAGGCAGCTTGCATTGAAGAGAATCATCAGCCTCTTGGGAGGGGCGGCGGGCCTTCTGGGAATGGGGATAGCCTTCGTCATCTTCGCGCCCCCCATATATATGCAGTCTCCGGGTCCCATCTTCTTTTCCCAGACCAGGGTGGGAAGAAACGGTCGGCCCTTTAGGATGTATAAGTTCCGCTCCATGTACATGGATGCCGAGGAACGCAAGAAGGACCTGATGGAGCATAACAAGATGCAGGGCCATATGTTCAAAATGGACAATGACCCAAGGATCACTCCCATCGGCCGATTCCTGCGTGCCACCAGTCTCGACGAGCTGCCACAGAGCATCAACATCCTACTGGGCGATATGGAACTGGTGGGAACCAGACCCCCTACAATGGACGAATACAAGAAATACGAACTCCACCATAAAAGCCGCCTGGCAGCCAGGCCGGGTCTGACAGGTATGTGGCAGGTCAGCGGCCGGAGTGACATCACGGACTTTGAAGAGGTGGTGCGGCTGGACAATGAATATATCGAGAACTGGACTCTGAGCCTAGACATAAAGATTCTGTGGAAGACGGTTTTGGTGGTTTTAAGGAGGCGGGGGTCGGGGTAAGACAATCCCCGATTCATGGAGAAGTGAATAAAATCATATATCGAAATTCCGCAAAACTTTGGTAACGAGAAGTTATTCAGGACTAAATCTTCTATAAGAAAAGAACGGTAGAAAGCTGTTGTTTTTGATAATAGGGGTGGGAGTGCAGCGTGTATCAGGGGTTGTGCAAAGTTGATAGGAGTCCGGTAGGGGCTAGGGTGGAGATGAATATGAACAGTACGAGCTGCATCATTGGAAGAGGCTGGCGACGAGGCCGGGGCTGACGGGGATGTGGCTCGTAGGCGTTAGGAGTTTTATTACGCTATTGCAATTTTATTGATGATTCGCATGGCAGTCCAATCTTCTTCAGATTCTTTCAAAATAAAGAATGATCCAAAAATCACAAGAGTACGAAATTTTATCCATAAGATAAGCGTCGATGAACAGTACCAATTTTGAAATGTCTCGAAGGGAGATATGAGCCTTGTAGGAACCAGGCCTCCCACGGTGGATGAGTTCGAGCATTATAAGCTGCATCATAGGAAGAGGCTGGCGACGAGGCCGGGGCTGACGGGGATGTGGCAGGTCAGTGGAAGAAGTGATATTACGGACTTTGAAGAGGTCGTGAGGCTGGATACGGAGTAATTGTGGGGTGGAATATTGGGGTGGATATTAGGATATTGGTGCAGACGGTTTGGGTAGTGCTTGGGAGAAAAGGGTCGAGGTAAGGGACTTAGGAGTATAAATATATAAAGATTAAATTTGGATATCAGAAATTCGACTCGCAGTAAGAAGAGGCAGAATAGCTGTAGAGAAAATGTTCTTTTAATAATGAGTTGTGGAGAAAAGAATTATGCAGAGGATTGAAGATGTACAGCACGTTTTTTTAGTCGGTGCAAAAAGCCTTGGTGCCTATGGGGGCTATGAGACTTTCATAAACAAGCTGACTGAGTATCACCAAAATAACGAAAAAATCAAATATCATGTGGCGTGTAAGGCAAACGGCGATGGATGCATGGATGAGTCAAAACTCGAAGACATTAAGAGGGTGAGTGATTCAGAATTTGTTTATCGTAATGCAAGATGTTTTAAGATTCATATTCCTGATATAGGACCGGCTAAGGCTATTTACTATGATGTTGTGGCTCTTAGTCAATGTTGCAAATACATAAAGAGATATGATATTAAGAATCCAATTGTATATATACTTGCATGCCGTATTGGACCGTTTGCTGCACACTTCCAAAAGAGAATACATAAGCTAAGTGGCAGGGTATACGTTAATCCGGATGGACATGAATGGATGCGAGCAAAATGGAGTGCGTCTGTTCGCAAATATTGGAAAATTTCCGAGCAGTTGATGATTAGGCATTGTGATTTAGCTGTTTGTGATAGCAAAAATATTGAAAAGTATATTAGGACGAGTTATAAAAGATACAATCCAAAAACAGTATATATTGCTTATGGTGCTGAAACTGAGAAAAGTGATTTGAATGATGATTCAGAAATATTATTGAATTGGTATAAAGAAAAAGGGTTATCGAAAAAGGATTATTATCTTGTAGTAGGGAGATTCGTACCGGAGAATAATTACGAGACTATGATTCATGAGTTCATGAAGTCTAAGTCCACACATGACTTCGCTATCATCACCAATGCCAATGACAGGTTCCTTGACAAATTGGAAGTGAAGCTGCAATACAAGACGGATAAGAGGATTGTTTTCGTTGGTACAGTCTACGATCAGGAACTGCTTAAAAAGATTCGTGAGAATGCTTATGGATATTTCCACGGCCATGAGGTCGGTGGTACAAATCCTAGTCTTTTGGAGGCACTAGGGTCTACAGACCTGAATCTGTTGTTAGATGTAGGGTTTAATCGTGAAGTGGCTGAGGAAAATGCTCTTTATTGGACAAAGGAAGACGGCAATTTGGCTGCGCTGATTGATAAGTGTGATAAAAGGAGCGCTGATGAGATTGTGGAGCTTGGAGCGCAGGCGAAGAAGCGTATTGCTAACGCTTATAGCTGGCAGTTCATTGTAGATGAGTATGAAAAGGTTTTCCTAGGACTGAAGAAGGGGCACTAAGTAAAGTAAATTGGAGCAGGGGCAAACACTTAAGTGAGAGCACTGTTTTCGTTTGTTTTGGGGTGCAGTGTGTATCTGTTTCGAGTCATGACATGAGAATAGGTGAGTGTGTTTACTGTGATTGTACCAGTTGAGGGTAACGATACGATGAAATGAGAGCCAGAAGGAATGAATTGCTTTGTATCTGAAAAGGGACAAGGCCATGGTTAGGGAGTTTGTGGCTCCTATTATTGTGGAAAGAGGATAGACGATGAAAATACTTGCGATACATAATTATCATAGAAAAGGTTCTGCAAGTGGTGACGATCAAGTCTTTAAAAGTGAGACGGCACTGCTTGAAGAACATGGAAATATGGTGGTTAGATATTCTGTAACCAATGATGAATTTGATAATTCCGGTGTTGTCGGAAAAATCATAAAAACCCTCGGAATGCTCTGGTCTTTCAAAAATTATAGAGCTGTTCAAAATATAATAAAGAAAGAAAAACCAGATGTAGTTCACATTCATACATTTTTTCCGCTGTTATCGCCCTCAATCCTGTACGCATCTAAACGAGCGGGGCGTAAAGTTGTGGTCACTCTCCATGATACCCGCTTTGTATGTCCTTGTTCTACTTCTCTGAGAGGAACAGAACTTTGCAATGAGTGTGGAGATGGACACTATTTTCGTATGTGCAAATATGGATGTTTTAAGGGAAGCAGGCTACAAAGTTTTCTGGTAGCAGGTATTTTTAAATATCATAGAATTAGAAAGAGTTTTTATAAGCAAATTGATAAATACATTTGTCTTAACGAAAACCAGATCAGCCTTTTAAAAAATATTGGGTTTTATGAAAAAAAGATTGTCAAGAAGTACAATTTTGTTCCCGATGTGGAGGCTAATCTGAAAGCTATTAAGGTTGAAGGATTGCCTGAACACTATGTGGTATTCTATGGACGTATTGGTGAGGAAAAAGGCATATGCATTCTTATGAGAATTTGGGATCAAATCGCCGACATTCCATTAGTTGTAATGGGTGGTGGACCACTCGAAGCTGAGTTTAAGGAATGGGCTGATAAAAAGAATAATGTTTTTTTCTTGGGGTATACGCAGCATGATAAGTGTTTGAGTATCGTAAAAGGAGGAGAATTTGTAATCTTCCCAAGTATCTGGTATGAAGGTTGCTCCATGGTTGAAATCGAAACAGAGAGCCTTGGCAAAGCTTTGATTGCAACTGATTTAGGTTTTTCTGTTGAAGCTATTGAGAACGGAGTCAATGGATACAAGGTAAAACTTGGTGATGTTGATGGGTTTGTCAAGAAAGTGAAAGAACTTTGGAATACGCCGGAAGAATGCAAGACCCTTGGAAACAATGCAAGGGCGGATTACGAAGCAAAATATCTTCCGGAAGACAACTACCAGCAGCTTATTAGTATTTATAAGAATTTGAAATAGAAATAGGAGATATGAGCATGGGATTTGACTCCAACGTTAGTAATATAGACAAAGTGAATATCCTTATCAGAACAGGCATAAAAGCTGGAAGAGGTTTGTGGAAGCGTCTGTTCTTAAAGAAAGCATCGGGACTACTTCTGGTAGGAAGACATGTTCAGGTTTCTCATGGGAAGCACATTTCTTGTGGGAAGAATGTTAAATTTGAAGACTATGCCGAAATTCATGGTTTGTGCTTGGATGGTATAATACTTGGCGATTATGTGACTATCAGCCGAGGAGTAATGATTCGTCCGTCAAGTTATTATGGCGGAGATTTCGGACAAGGATTAGTGATGGGTGAACATAGTTCTATTGGTCCGTATGGATATGTTGGGTGTTCCGGAAAGATTACGATAGGTAAGAATGTAATGTTCGGACCAAAGTGTAGTTTGTTTGCGGAGAATCATAATTTTTCTGATACGGAGATTAGCATTAAGAGTCAAGGTGTCAATCAGAAGGGCATTAATATTGAAGATGAATGTTGGATTGGAAGTAATGTCACAATACTCGACGGAGTGACTATTGGAAGGGGTTCTGTGATTGGCGCGGGTACGTTAGTGACAAAAAATGTTCCAGCGGGGAGCATTGTAATGGACAAAAGGAACAAATTGGAGAGAAGCAGATAATATGAGAATAATACCAGAAAAAATATTCATTCGTTTGAAACTGATGACTCTTCGTGAAGTAAACAAAAGAGTTGCATTATTAAAACAGAAAAATATGTTTTGTGGAATGGTAGAGCATTATTATTGGCATCCAACTAATATACCAAGTGAACCTATTTAGTAAGAATGTATAATAATGTATGTGTTGCCGTAAATGTGACTTTCCGCACGCATGATGTATTAAATCATATGGTAAACTGGAATTTTATCCATCGACTTGATGAATTGGGGGGTATCAGTAAATTAATACGTTAGAAATATAGAAAACAGTGATAATGTTACAATTGGTGCTAATAGTACATTTCTTCACAATGTAAAGATGGGCTCTAATGCCATTAGTGTAGCAGGAAGCGTTATGACTAAAGATGTTCCAGAAGGAGCAATAGTGGGTGGTAACTCTGCGTGGGTTATTGACAAGTATGAAGATTTATTAGCTAAAAGGGTAGATGCTGATGTGCCACCAAAAGAATCAATTAAATGAATTATCAGGTGGTGCTGGGAGAACGATTCAAAAAAATGATAACGAACATTGTTTTCATGAACGATGACATTGTACTTGAATAAGGAGAATAAGATGAAAATAGTATCATTTACTATGGTAAATAATGAAAGTGAGATTATAGAGTCGTTTATTCGGTACAACTATAATTTTGTGGATCACATGGTCATTATTGATAATGGATGCACCGATAGTACGATTGAAATAATTAATAGGCTCATAAGTGAAGGCTACAATATCACTGTTCATGATGAGTCTTTGGAAGCTTATAACCAGTTCAGACTTGATAATAAATATTTACGCAAAACAATAGACGAATTGAAACCGGATATAATCTTGCCGTTAGATTCTGATGAGTTTCTTACAGGAAACGAAAACCCTAGAAGGATACTGGAAAAATTAGCTTTAGATAGAATCTATTATATACATTGGCAATGGTTTGTCATGACAGATAAAGACGACCAAGATGAAGTATTTGTTCCACGAAAGATGAATTATTGCTTTTCTAAACCTGCGTGGAATTATTCGGATGGTACTCCAGTAACAAAAGCGATTATCCCGGCAAAATACTTTGATGAAATGAAACTTACGCTTTCAATGGGGCATCATACGGTATTTGGAAATGACAAGGTTGAAATAAAAGAAATAGATAATCTTCGATTAGCTCATTATAGAGCAATTAGCGAATTGCAGCTAGTTTCAAAAACGAGTTGTTACACGATGCGAGATATTGCAACAATGGAGAATAATTTTGAAACAGCTCAAAGAACCAATCAAATGGCAATGATAGAACGCGGTGAAAATATGAGGACTACCGCTGTTGAGGCTTCTTACGGAGGCTATGAAGGTGAGGTAATATATAATCCTATTGATTTGTCTTTCTGTAAGCCAGAAACAATTAATATGAAGTATGCAGCACTGGCAAAAGAGAGCCTGGTAAAAAGAGTAATAAAAACTGGACAAGAAATGGCTGTCCGTGCATATAACTCTGAAAGAGAAAAAAGAGAAAAAGCCTTCTTAAAACCAATTGTTGTGTGGATGGATGGAATAAGAGGAAAAGAATGTATTTTTCCGAATCCATCAAATAAGATTACTATACTTGCCGAATTATTTAATGTAAGGGGATATCTTACTACTTGTCAGGAGATTAAGTTTTTAAAAGCAAATTATAGATTAATCGTAACCCCGGATGTAGTTAAGTTTTTGCCACACCAGTATATTGTTTTACCAAATACAGTTATATTTGAAGAGGTTAAAGAGCAACTGGTTAATATTGGAATAGACCAGAAAAAAATAATTTCGGTCAGAGACTATGAAAAGAAGCTAGGAATTATCAAAATGATGTATTGCTATATAAGATTGGTTCCAAGTGTAACCAAACGAGTATATGCCTATTTTAAGAGAAATGGTATTAAAACTACTGTAAATAAAATAAAAAGTCGAGTGAGGAAGTAAATGAAACTGAGTGTAATTGTTCCCGTGTATAATGCGGAGAGTTTCTTACAAAAGAATATGATGACAATTGTGGAGCAATTGACACCTGAAACGGAATTAATATTGGTTAATGATGGCTCAAAAGATAAATCTGCTGACATATGTGAGCAACTGTGTCAAATAAGCAACAATATTAGAGTAATACATAAAGAGAATGGTGGAGTTAGCTCAGCAAGAAATAAGGGGATAATTCATGCCCAAGGAGAGTACATAACGTTTGTTGATAGTGATGACTATGTTGCAAATGATTATATTAGAACAGTTCTTTCTCTTATTAAAGAGCCGATAGATATTGTTTTCTTTGGCGCTACTATTGTGGGGGAAGATAAGCAAATCAATCTTCGGCCGTATTTCGAAGATAAACAATTACCTGATAGGAAAGGTTTGGATGATATTTATACGTTATTATTTACGTGTAGATTAAATGAGCCTTGGGATAAGATATATAAAAAGAGTATTATCGAAACCTTCAACATTAGTTTTCCGTTGGGAGTAAATTTAGGAGAAGATTTAATTTTTTCTTTGCAATATATCACATACGTACGGTCAGCTAAAATGATAGGAAAGATGATTTATTGCCACACTATTAATCCAATCGGCTTGGGACAATCGAAGGTCACAATGAATACAGTTCGCTATCATGATTTGACTTTTTCAAAAATGCTTACAGTACTAAAAATGTTGCATCTCTCCGAGCCCCATTATCAAGAGAGTTATGAGACTATGCTTCAGATTATAACAAATTGCTGTGGTAAACTGTCAAAACAAGGATATACAAATAAAAAGATCTATGAATGTGTTAAAAAATACGGTTGGTATAGCGAAATGATGAATAGACAATATACATCGAAAAAGAGTAAGTTGAGAAAGAGACTGATGAGTTGGCGAATGTATCGCTGTATTAGTTTTACTTTTAACCATTAAGGAGGTAATATAGTTGAAAATTAAAGTTAATAAATACTGCCTTCTTCTGTTTTTGATGATTGTTCTAGAGCTGGATTGCTTTTACTTGATTAATCGTTATACTACATATTTCTTGGGGGTTAGTTATATTGATTGGTTATTTCTATTTCGTATAGGTCTTGTTGTATATACATTTATTAATCATAGAAGTGAGTTTACTACATCGACTCTTTTGAAAGCTCTTCCGTTTGGCGCACTATTATTAATGATTTCTAGTAGCATAGCGGGATATTTAACATATGGACAATCTATATTTAGTGGAATACTGGCTCAAAGAGATTGGATTTCTTGCATGTTGCTGTTTTATCCAATATATATTTGGATAAAGCGAAAAAAAATAACTGTAAGACAGGTGGTTAATACGCTTGTTGTGTTTGCGGTTATTTACATTCTAATATGTTCAGTGCAGTATCTTTTGATTGATAGGGTTACTTTTTTATACACAAATATTAATCAAAGATATGGTGGCCATAGGTTAAGATTGAGTAGCTGTTTTCTTGCGATTATTTCGGGCTTTCTTGTTGATAACCTTATTGGAAGCTATGGAAAACGTAAAGACAAAAAAATATTTTTGTTAGTTTTGATGGGGTATTTCTTTTTATTAGCAGTTGTTACAAAAGGAAGAATGGCTACATTAGCAATGGTAGGATCTATTACAATATGCCTACTACTAAGAAGAGCATCTGTATCGAAAAAAATAGTGAGTATAGTTGTAGTTTTAATTGGTTTTTTCGTTGTTATTAATAGCCAAATTGGTATGGATGCGTTAGATATTGTGTTTGGATCTGGAACAGGCTTGAGCGCAGACACGATTTCTGTTCGTAATGTTGAAAAAGAATATTATTTAGATATGGTAACTCAAAGCCCCATGCTATTAATATTAGGATACGGTTACCCTTCTACTGCTGAAATAGCACAATCAATAAGTAGTCCAACAATTGGATATTGGACATACTACACAACCGATGTGGGTCTTGTAGGAAATTTGTTTTGTTATGGGTTATTGGGAATATTATGGTTTATTATCTTGTATAGAGATATATTTGTAAAAGGATGGAGAATACACAAACAAACAACAAGAACTTGCTATCTACAATTTTTCCTTATTGACATAATTGGGTGTTTTTCACTATGGCCGCTGTGTTTCAATTTTTCAATTGCGCTTCCAATTTTAATGGCAATGTTAGATTACGAGAGCAATTTCATATTAGAAAAAGATAAGGAGTAAGTAATATGATTTATGTAATGTGCCCTGCAAATATTAAAACGGGCGGAACAGAATTACTACATCAATTGGTGTATCAATTAAATAAACAGAATAAGGAAGCAGCAATAGTCTATACGGGTGAAACAGAAGGGAAATCACCCATGCCAGAAGCTTTTTCTGAGTATGTCGCAACTTATCTGTTGTCCAAGGATATAGTAGATGAGCTGGATAATATTTTGGTTGTATCAGAAGTGGCTTGCGATAAACTAGCAGAATTTAAGAGAATTAAGAAGTATATTTGGTGGTTGAGCGTGGACAATTATGTGGCTCGTGATGGGTTTGCTGGGAGGATGCGTATTCAAGGATTTAAAACTGCACTTAGTCTAATGATGAAAGGAAAAAGCACTCATCTTAGAAAATTTGTTAAATTAGCTGATATGCATTTGTGTCAGTCCTATTACGCAATTGACTTTATTCAGAAAATGGGTATTCCGGAAGCATCTATCGCTTATTTGTCAGATTACATTAACGATATTTATGTTTTGCGTGAGAATCAACTTGATAGACAATTGAAAAAAAAATATGTGCTTTATAATCCGGCTAAAGGATTTGCATTTACCCAAAAATTGATAGCGTTAGCACCAGAATTAAACTGGAGACAAATACAAAACATGACCACAGAGCAGGTTATGAACCTTATGCAAGAAAGTATGGTATATATTGATTTTGGTAATCATCCTGGTAAAGATCGTTTTCCGAGAGAAGCTGCTATTTCGGGATGTTGTATTATTACGGGACGACGTGGTTCGGCTGCATTTTCTGAAGATGTAAGGATTCCTAAAGAGTATAAATTTGATGAAAAAGAAGATCAAGTGGAAGAAAAAGTCATTGCCAAAATTAGAGCTTGCTTAGATGATTATGCCACAAATGATAGCAAATTTGAATCTTATAGAGAATTTGTCAGAGCTGAAAAAGTAGCATTTGCAAGTGACATTAGTAGAATTTTCTGATGGAAGGGGAGGAAGTGTATGAAACGTAGTATCAAGCTGAACTATATTCTAAATATGAGTTATCAGTGTTTGACAATATTAATCCCGTTGAGTACCACTCCATATTTGTCACGTGTATTAGGTGCAGAAGGTGTAGGCGCCAACAGTTATGTAATTTCGATGGCTTCATATTTTACATTGTTTGCAATTATGGGATCAGGTACTTATGCTCAAAGAAAAGTAGCGAGTTATCAAGATGATAAGCATATGCGCTCGGTTGTTTTTTGGGATGTGCTACTTTTTAGGGTGATAACTACGGTTGTTGCTAGTTTGAGTTATATTGGCTATTTGTTGGTGTTAAAGCCAAATAATCTGTTAATTTCTCAAATATATCTAATATACATACTATGTGTTGCGTTCGATGTTACTTGGTTTTACCAAGGGATGGAAGATTTTGTGACTGTTGTTGGTAGAAATTTGTTGATACGGATCGTTAATGTCGTAGTGATATTTACTTTTGTAAAAACGTCAAGTGATCTCCCAATATACTGCTTATCGTTTGTTGGATTAACAATAATGGCTAATATTTGGACCCTTTTCCTTATGCCTAAATATATCGAGAAAGTTGCAATCAGCGAGGTTCGCCCATTTCGTGAATTGAAGGATATTTTGGTCTTATTTGTTCCAACAATAGCAATACAGATGTATACGTTATTGGATAAAACAATGATTGGTTGGTTTTCAACTGGTTCAGCGGAAAATGGTTATTTCAATCAAACAGAAAACATGGTAAAGATGTGCTTGATGGTGATTACTTCATTATGCACTGTTATGCTGCCGCGAATGTCAAAATGGTTTGCCGAGGGCAATAAGAATCAATTTAATTATTATTTGAAAAAATCATATTCATTTGCGTGGTTGTTGAGCATTCCGATGTCTCTCGGAATGATAAGCATAGCAACTACCTTTGTTCCTGTTTTCTTTGGACCAGGTTATGATAAGTCTATCATTCTTATGTATATCTTAGCCCCTATCATAATTGCCATAAGTATGAGTAGCATTACTGGTAATCAATTATTATTACCTAGCCATTTACATAAAGAGTATAATATCTCAGTTATCACCGGTGCATTCGTAAATTTAGTTATTAACCTAATTATGATTCCAAGATTTCATTCAATCGGAGCCGCTGTTGGAACTTTGGTAGCGGAGGTTCTTGTTTCGACCGTTCAATTAATTTTATGCCGAAAAAAAGGTGTACTTGAGTTTAAGACTGTATTTGGAAGTGCTTCTCGATATTTGCTTGCGGGTGGATGTATGTTTGTTGCTCTTCTGTTTATAAAACGATTTTTAGAGATTAATGCATTAGGATTGATTGTTCTTATTGTAGCGGGTGGAGTTATATATTTAATAGCGCTTCTTGCTATGAAAGACAGTCTCGTTGTAGATACCTTGCATTCAGTTTTGGGAAAGAGTGATGAAAGAAAAAAATAATATGCAGATTTGATAAGTGGAGGATGGCACAATGTACGATTATTTAGTTGTAGGCGCCGGTCTTTATGGTGCGGTGTTTGCCTATGAGGCAAAGGCACATGGTAAAACAGTGCTTGTATTTGATAAGCGCCCGAATATCGCGGGCAATGTTTATACAGAGAAAATTGAGGGTATTCATTTCCATAAATACGGAGCCCATATTTTACATACGAACAATACTAAGGTATGGAATTATCTTCAGGAGTTTGCGACCTTTAACAGATTTACAAATTCTCCCGTTGCAAACTATAAGGGTGAGCTTTACTCAATGCCCTTTAACATGTATACCTTCAACAAGATGTGGGGAGTTGTAACCCCTGAGGAAGCAGCTGCAAAGATTGAAGAACAGAAGAAGGAAATCACAGGTGAGCCTCGGAATCTTGAGGAGCAGGCAATCAGTCTTGTTGGAAGAGATATCTATGAGAAGCTTATAAAAGGATATACTGAGAAGCAATGGGGACGTGACTGCAAGGAGCTTCCTGCTTTCATCATTAAGCGACTTCCTGTAAGACTTACTTTTGATAACAATTACTTCAATGCACTCTACCAGGGCATCCCTATCGGTGGTTATACTAAGATGGTTGAGAACATGCTTAAGGGTATAGAAGTAAGATTAGGCGTTGATTACCTTGAAAATAAAGCAGAATACGACGCACTTGCAGATAAGGTAGTTTATACAGGTCCTATAGATGCATACTTTGAATACAAGCTCGGAACACTTGAGTATCGTTCAGTGCGTTTTGAAAACGAGATTCTTGATAAGCCGAATTTCCAGGGAAATGCTGCAGTCAACTACACAGACTTCGAAACACCATGGACTCGCATTATTGAGCATAAATGGTTCGAATTTGGCAAGGATGAATCTGGCAACGATCTTCCCAGAACCATCATCAGCCGTGAGTATTCGTCTGAGTGGAAATCGGGAGATGAGCCTTACTATCCTGTTAATGATAAAAAGAACGGAAGTCTTTATGCAGAGTATAAGAGGCTTGCTGATGAAGAAAAGAAGGTCATCTTTGGTGGACGTCTCGGCGAGTATAAGTACTATGATATGGACCAAGTTGTTGAAGCCGCATTAAAAATGTCAGAACTTATTCTGAATTAGTTAGTATCCACAGATTTATGAGATGCAAATGATTATAAAAAGCGAGGAGATTCTATGGGAAAACATGCATATCTGATAATGGCTCACGGAAAATTTGATCAGTTAAAGATCTTGCTTGATCTACTTGATGATCCTCGTAATGATATTTTTTTGCATATTGATCGTAAAGCTCAGTTTGATAATGATATGTTACTACCTAACCTTAGATACTCGAAAGTTTTTATCGTGACAAGAACGTCCGTAACTTGGGGGGGATATAGTCAGATTAATTGTGAGTTTCAGTTGATAAAGAGAGCTGTAGAATACTTTACTTATGATTACTTGCATTTATTATCTGGCGTTGATCTTCCGATAAAATCACAAGATGAAATTCATGACTTTTTTTCTAGGAATAGTGGAAATGAATACATGGAGATTGTGGCATCAGAGTCACAAAATGAAATAGAGAAAAGATGCAAATATTATTGGCTGTTCCAAGAACAATTGGCACGTCATGAAAAGATGAATATATATAGAGTTATAAATTGGATTGGTATTAAAATGCAGCAATTCTTGAAGGTTAAGCGAATTCCCGAGAACATAAAGATTAAAAAGGGAGCAAATTGGTTTAGTATTACAGGAGAACTGGCTAAATACATTATTTCTCAAGAGAAAAATATTGAAAAATGGTTCAGACATTCGGTCTGTGCTGATGAGCTGTTTATCCAAACGATAGCTTATAATTCAGAATATCGAGGAAATATCTCAGGAGATAATTTTCTGCGACTTATTGATTGGGAACGAGGAAATCCATATATTTTCCGTCTAGAAGATTATCAGTTAATTAAAGATTCTGAATATCTTTTTGCGAGAAAATTTGATTTGGATGTAGATAGTGGTATTGTTGAGATGATTTCTGCTATCACGAAAGGTGGAGAAGTAAAATGAAGATTGGTATAGTAACATTTCATGCCTCATTGAATTGTGGGTCCATGTTACAGGCATTTGCATTACAAAATATATTAAAAGAAAGATACGGCGCAGATGTGGAAATAGTTGATTTTTCTAGCAGAGGTCAAAGACAAATGTATAGTGTAGTTGATACACACCTCAGACCGCGTGTGCTCAAGAGAAATCTGCGGGTATTTCCTTACCGTAAAGAGATCAGAATTATGCAGAACGATTTTGAAATCTTTAAAGGCAAATATTTCAAGTTAACACCGAAATTCTATAAATCATTTTATCAGCTGAAAGAACTGCATGATAGATACGATTTATTAGTTGCAGGTGGTGATCAGGTTTGGAATATTCGATGCCGCGACAATGATATGGCATATTTTTTGGCATTTCCGACTGCGGCTCGAAAGATATCGTATTCACCAAGTTTAGGGGCCGTGAACATTAATACTGCTAAGAAGAATCTTGCTCAATACAGAAAGTGTTTAATGGAGTTTTCTCATTTGTCAATTAGAGAACCGAATGGAAAAAAATGGCTGGAGCAGTTAACGGGTAGAGAGGTTAAGATAATTGCTGACCCGACAATGCTTTATGTTCCCGATGATTGGAGACGCCTTTTGCCGGTACAACAAATTGAAGAAAAGTACATTTTCTATTATGCCTTTAATTATGGAAATAAAAGGATTAATAAAGCTCTCCAAGAGGCTTCGAATAAGCTCAAAATGCCCGTATATGTGATTGAGAGAAAAGAATGGAACATATGTGGTCTGGAAAAGTATGGCTTTAAACTGTGGGAGAAGGCGGATCCATTGGCTTTCGTGAATATGATTAGTAATGCTGCTTATGTAGTAACGGATTCTTTTCATGGAACAGTATTCTCCTGTTTGTTTAATAAGCAATTTTGCAATTGCAGACATAATATTGTTCAGGATAAAGATGATGATCGTTCCAGTTCATTGTTAAGTGTCTTGGGACTCGAAAGTCGCTACGTGATTGGAGAAGAACTAAAGGCTGAAGATTTGATGATTCCAATTGATTATGATTCGGTAAACAGGATGATTGAAGACATTCGGAAAGAGGCATTCTGTTACTTGGATTCAGCTGTCTTAGAGAAGGGATGATGACCATATGAATAAAGCAGAGACAGCAATTATTGTGTTGAATTATAAAAAATACGAAGATACGATAAAGTGCGTTACCCAACTGCTTTCTTTAGATGTAAAGCTCATGATTGTTATTGTTGATAATAATTCACCGAATGATTCGTTTTCTGTTTTATCTGATACATTTCAATGGACGGAATCTGTTCATTTGATTAAGACAAATAAAAATGGCGGTTACTCATACGGAAACAATTGTGGAATAAAAAAAGCATTAGAAATCAATCCGGATTTGGAATATATTTCCATAATGAATCCGGATGCATTAGTAACTGATGAACGAGTATTCACAGATATGCTTTTTGATTTTGAAAGAGAAAGTTCTTCCGCTGCAATTGCGCCTTTAATGATTGAACAGGGTGCAATTCAAGAAGAGAGAAGTGGATGGTTAATTCCGAATGCCTGGGATAGAGTATTTGCAAGAACAGTATTCGCAAGAAAAAAGAAAAGAAATGCAAAGATGAAAGGACCATACAGAATTGTAGAGGCTATACATGGAAGCTTTTTCATTGTAAAAAGACAGGTCTTTCAAGACGTAGAATACTTTGATGAGAACGTATTTTTGTATGGGGAAGAAACAATACTTGGAATTAAAATAAAACAACTTGGCAAGAAAGAGCTAATAGATACTAGATATAAATACTATCATAATCATCAATACAGTATAGAAGATGAATCTAAGGTCATTCAAAATGGAAAGATTATGTATTCGTCTCTCCGATATTTATTTTTGAAGTATTATAACCCCTCGCGTCTTGCTAAAATGGTATTTATACTTGTACAGGGATCACTGTATTATGTGTATTATCCAATAAAGTTACAAATGAAAAAAGTTCTATATCAAGGCGTAGCACGGGTGGAAAAACGATGAGTCATTAGAGGATGCTCCGGTCGCACACTCCCTTCGCGAGGGTGCCTGACCGTGCGTCCAGCTAAGGGCGTATAATCCGATGGATGGAACTCCCATCAAGTAAGCTGCTAATCACAGCACTTGAAGCGAGTCTTGAGCCGGTAGCGGTAATATTACAGGTTAAGCGTAGACAGTTCTGTACCATAATTGCCAGTATGGGTCTGACACCATTTAACCGGACAGTCCAAAAGCATCTGAAATAATCGCAAACAAAGACTGCTACAGCAAGACTTCCAGAAAACGCTCAGAATCTTTCCTGCTGATAAATCAGAGCTGTTGTCCGGTGTATAGGGGCCAGCATTTTTGTCTAACAATAAAAAAGCACCCAGAATGAAATGAATTGCTCATTCAAGGTGTACAGTGTAAAATAAATAGGGATAAAGGTGAAAAAAACCTCGCGGGGTCTTGTGCCTGTAGTGCGGATGTCTTCCAGCAGATCATTTAGTTGTGCGTGATGTTTTAAAAGTCCTGCTTTAGCCATAACCCTCCTCCAAAAGTGAAAGTATATCACAATCGGTGGAGAGTGCGAAACAAGTTATTTGTTTAATGTACATGTTGTGTCATGACTTGCCGGATCATTGAATACCAATTATTGAATGGAGTAACGCGATGAATAAATTAATAAAATATATCATAGCACTGACAAACCTATATGGTTTGGTCCACAAGAATAAAGTGCTGGAGATTTATAACAGCCAGAATGAGGATCCAATCACCATTGAGGATGTGGAAGCCTATCTCAGCAAACCAACAAAAGATCTGGGAGATTCATTCATCCAAATTCATAAAGACTATTTTGTCAAAGAGATTATTTTGGAAAACAAGGAATTTGATTTGATGCTGAGGAAGAAAGCAGACAAGCCGTACTATGTTCCTGGAGAGGATGAACTCCTGAACTATGTGGATGAATTATACTTTGAAAGGAACAGGCAGTATACTGCTCTGCTCAAGTTTGTGGAGAAGAACTTCTTTAAAGAAGGGGATGAGAAGGCAGAATGGCTGTGTGATGACATTCAGGGTATGTGCCAGTTTGGAGTGGGTATGCAGACCATCCTTGATGCCTTTAATCAAAGACAAATCCATTTCAAGGACCAGAAACAGGTCAGCGATGTTATGAATCTTATTATGGATCTACTCAATAATGTCCGGATATGGGAGAATAACGGTCATACACCTAATGAAATCCATGAGAAATTTGAGAAGCCACATTTAAGACCCCTGCCGGTTAAGCCCTTTGAGTTTGGCGGAACTGATACCAGGAGGGAAAAAATCGGCAGGAATGATCCATGCCCCTGTGGCAGTGGCAAGAAATATAAGAAGTGCTGTGGAGGGAAGTAGAAGGAGGATATAAATGGGGTTGTTTGAACGATTAAAGGAACCGGTTTTCCTGAAGGACAAGGAGACGGAAGTATATGAAAATGCAAAATGAGAAATTTGAATTTCAATCGGTTATAAAATTTTGGCTGCTCGTTTTTGCATCAGTAACACCTCTACTGTATGTGCCAATCGGAGGGACGCTGAATTCGTATTTCCCGAAACTGGTTTTCCTGATTACAATATCCGTCTTTTTAGTGGCATCCATTATACTGTTTAGAAAACAGGCGCACCCCTTGTTTGAATTTGACACAGAGAACAAATTTTTGCTGGCTCTCTATATTCTGCTTATTATTTCTACATTCTTCGCATTGGACAGGACTACGGCTATTTTTGGCTCTACGGTTCGCTTTGAAGGACTGGTGGCATTAACGATTTATTTTTTTGTTTTTTCGTGTTCCCGGAAAATAGAAACACTCGGTAAGAATTTCATTCTGATTATGATTTTAACTGGAACCATAATTAGTATTCATGGAATCCTGCAGGTATATGGATTTGACCCTGTGCCCGTACATTTTTATGCTGAAATTCTTGTCAAAATGCATTCATCTTTTTCTTCCATGGGGCAGCCCAATCATCTCGGCACGTATTTAGTGCTGCTCATCCCTTTTGCAGTGTATGTGTACATTGAAAAGAAACATGTTTTAGGATTCTGGTTTTACAATATTATGTTTTTTGCCCTATTGTGCACGAATACGAGGGGAGCCTGGATCGGTTTTTTTGTTAGTTTATGTATATATTTTATCTTTAAAGTGAAGAATCATAAAACAACTGGGGAGGAGAAAAGGAAAACACTTTATGTTATTTCTGCATCCGTTTTATTGCTTATACTATTTTCGCTGACGAATGAAAATAGTTTTGGAGCAAGATTTATTTCAATTTTTCTGGATTTTTCAAAAGTTGCGAAAGATGCGGATGATGCAGATGGTGCTGGTTCAGGCAGGATATACATCTGGAAAAAGGCGATTGAATTAATAAAGGCGAGACCTTTATTTGGCGTTGGGCCTGATAATGTATCTGTTGCTCTCAGGACATTCTATGAAAAAGATGTCTTGAAGAACTGCGGTGAAATTGGGTTTTATAACTGGAGCAAAGTGCATAATGAATATCTGCAGACTGCAGTAACGACGGGGATTCCATCCCTGCTTGTCTATATCGGTTTTGTGGGTATTATCTTAAAAAAGGCGACTTCAAGAATCAGACATTCCGATATTTATCTGCCATTGACAGCTTCTTTGACAGGGTTTTATGTAATAGGATTTTTTAATAACGAAGTCATCATGTTTGCCTATATATTATGGATGTTTCTGGGGCTTGCGTGTTCAAAAAAGGTAATAAGTTTTAAAAATGGGTAGAAATCACAGAGTGAAATTGATACAGTATATATTTGCGTTGAAGGGATATACCATTAAAGCACTAAAATCATTGATTAATTCAATGAAATAGAGCATAATAAAAAGAAATTTATTCATAACCAAAAGGGGATTATAGCAATGAAAGAAAAAAAGACCAGCAATAAAAAGAAAATCATGTTTGGGGTATCTGCTATTGTTGCCCTGGTAATCATAGCAATTACGGGAACATATGTTGTAGCACATTATTTTCTGAATAAAGTGAATTATGAAAATGTGGAGGGGTATGAGATAAAGGAGACATCTGATTTGGATGAGGATGAAGGAACAGGTCTTCCAGAGGCGGATCCATCTGATGTGGCTTATTTAGAGGGGTTGATTGATGAGAATATAAAAAATGCAGCGCTTGCGGACAGTAAAGATGTAAGGAATATCCTGGTGATCGGATGTGATACCAGGACACAGGGTGGTGGCGGCCGTTCGGATTCGATGATCTTGGTGTCCATTAATACAAAAACAAATCAAATCATATCTACTTCTTTTTTACGGGATATTTATCTGCAGATTCCGGGATTGTCTGCGAAAAACCGCTTGAATGCAGCTTACAGCTATGGAGGCGCCGGCCTGTTGATTGATACCATAGAGCAGAATTTCAAGGTTAAAATTGATAATTATGTGGCAATTGATTTCTTTGCTTTTATGGAAATAATAGATGCAACCGGAGGCGTGACTCTAAACGTCAGTGCAGCCGAAATCAATGTAATGAATAATTATATTAGTGAATTAAACAAACTGTTGAAGCTTTCTTCAAACGATGGGAAGCTAACGGCTGCAGATGCAGGTACAATTCATTTAAGCGGAAAGCAGGCACTGGCCTACTCAAGAGTACGTTATGTGGGGAACGCTGATTTTGAGCGGACATCGAGACAACGAAAAGTAATGGAAGCGACTTTCCAAAATGTTGAAAACCTGGGTCTGACTAAGCTGATGAGCTTGCTTGATGATTTGCTGCCAGCTGTAACGACGGATATGCCAGAAAGTACGATGCTCAGACTGATGATGGATATGAAGGATTATAAAAATTATGATATTGTACAGTGGAGCATCCCTTATGAGAACAAGTATACCAGCCTGAATATAAGAGGTATGCAGGTGCTGGGCATAGATTTCAACGTAAACATCAATCAGCTGCAGACGGCTATTTATGGAACTGGCAACTAGAAAATCACCTTTTACTTATTTGCAAATAATTCCAACGTGCAATCACAAAAAATGGGAGCAAAAGGCATGAAAGAGAAAATTGAAAAGTTTATTCGAAATTCATCAGAGACAACTAAAGCTGCAGTAATAGCTACCAGTGCGGTAATAATAGTAGGAATTGTGTCGGTGTCAATTCATGCAGCAAGAGGAAATGATATCGAGGTTTCTGCATTGAAAGAAACTACTACTGTAGCGACAGAGGAGTCTGTGGAAGAAGTTACCATCGTGGAAGAAGCTGCCATTCAAGTGGAAACAACTGCAATAGTTGAAGAGTCGAGTATTTCCAAAACCACATTACAAATTAAAAATGTTAAAAAAACGAATTCAACAACTGCAAATTCAACGGAAGTGCAAACCACGGCCATGGCACAGATGGAGAATAACAATATTATAGAACCTGTAGCAGGAGAACCCGCTGTCGCAGAAGAACCTATTGTGGAGGAACCTGTTGTTGAAGAACCCATTGTTGCAGAAGAGCCAGTCGTGGAGGATCCTGTAGTTGAAGAGCCAGTCGTGGAGGATCCTGTTGTTGAACCGGGCACTTGACACTGCCCCTAAAATCTAAGACGTTTTAATTAATTTTGGATATTCCGGCAAAATAGTGCACCGTGTGATTGTTGAAGTGGATTTATATTCGCATCCCGATGTCCGTATACCAAACATGCTGGATTTTGAAGTCATCAAAGATGAAGACAGGCAAATGCAGTTGCCTGAGTTTTTGGGGATACTAGGCCAAAAATTTAAAAAACTACAAGTTTTTCGGTGCGACTAATTAAAGGATGTTGTCCGATGCGGCGGAGTGTTTGTTGTAAGATAAATACGTAGTAAGTTGCGAGAGAAAAATCCATAGTGTTGCAAGTTGCATTTTCCATAATAATGCAAAAAATCCATTGCAGGCACCAGTACAGTCCTATATCCTTGTATCTGACCAAAGAAAACAGGGAGGACAATGGAGAATGCTCACAATGGATCAAATACATGATATCAGATTTCGCTACTTTGCAAAAGGAGAAAACATCTCACAAATCGCAGCTGCTTTAAATCTAGACTGGAGGACCGTCCGTAAATATATCGATCAAAAAGATTTCAACGAACCGCTTCCAAAACCTGCCTCGGAACAAAGATTCTGTCCAAAGCTGGATCCATATAAGCCAGCCATTGATGAATGGCTGGAAGCTGATAAGTCAGCACCCAGAAAGCAGCGGCACACAGCAAAGCGTGTCTACAACCGTTTAAAAAAAGAGGTGGAGCTGTTTGACTGTTCCTATCGAACTGTTGCTGAATATGTTGCTCATAAAAAGAAGCTGATTTACGCGGGCAAAAAGGATGCCTACCTTCCGCTTGAGCACAAACCCGGAGAAGCCCAGGTTGATTTTGGAACGGCACAGTTTTATGAAAACAGCAAATGTATTATGGGGAAATACCTGGAAGTATCATTTCCCTGTAGTAACAAGGGATACCTGCAGCTGTTTTATGGAGAAAACTCGGAGTGCCTCCTGGAGGGGTTGGATGCCATCTTCCGACATATTGGCTGTGTCCCTCATGAATTATGGTTCGATAATACAAGGAGCATTGTCTCAGAGATTATCCATGGTGGGGGCAGGAACATAACGGAAAAATTCAGTCGTTTTCAGGAACATTACAACTTTCGGGCTGTGTTCATGAATCCGGGCGAGGGGCACGAAAAAGGAAACGTAGAGAACAAAGTCGGGTACCACCGCAGGAACCTCCTGGTGCCGGTACCGCACTTCATTTCCCTTTCGGATTTCAACAGCCAGCTTCTCACCATGTGTGAAGAAGATGCAGACCGCGAACACTATCGCCATAACGAAACCATAGAGGAGCTGTTCCGGTCTGATCTGAAAGCCTGCCACCCACTGCCCATTATCCCCTTTGACCTGACAGGACGCACCACGCTGAAGGCCAACAAATGGGGAAAGGTCTATTTAAACAAAGGCCTGCATGAGTATTCGGTTTCCCCCAGGCATGCCGATACGACCGTCAGCGTAGTGTTCACATCATCCCTGGTGATTATCCAGGATGAGAACTACCGGGAAATCGTCCGTCACAAGCGTTTGTATGGAGCGTTTAAACAACAGCAGATGGACTGGCTGCCATACCTTAAGCAGCTCTCCGTACGCCCCCGTGCTTTGAAATATACAGGCATCTATGAGATGATGCCGAAGACAGTGAAAGAATACCTTGATTCCTGCTCAAACAAAGAAGTAGGACAGGTGCTGAAGGTGCTTGCCGAACTGACCGAACATACCGGTTTTGAAAGTGCCGTAAATACAGTAAAACAGGCAGTACAGTATCAGGCAACGGATAGCGACAGCCTTAAAAACCTTTACCGAAGACTGTACTCAGATGTACCCGAACTTCCTCCGATGCGGCTGAACCAGGGGATTCCGCAAATGGCACAGATACAGGCAAACCTCATTGCATATGATGCATTCCTGGGAAGAAAGGAGGGCATCGCAAATGTTAGATAACGAGATTTCCGAATGTTGCAGGCGGCTCAGACTGAGCCGCAACCTTGCGGAAAGAGCCCAGTTTTCCGAAGGCAGAAGCCATCAGGAGTACCTCTACAACCTTTTGTCATCCGAACTGGAGTATCGAACGCAGACCCGGACAGAAAAGTTGGTCAGCAGTGCTGGGTTTAATGCCGTTAAAACTTTCGATGGATACCGTTTTGATGAGATAACCCTGCCATCCGATCTCACTGTAGAAAGCCTGAAATCCCTGGTTTTTATCCATGAAAAGAAAAACCTTATCATGTATGGAGGCACAGGCACAGGAAAGACTATGCTGTCAACAGCCCTCGGCATATCCGCCTGTAAACAGGGGATTCCGGTAAAGTTTTTCCGGACGGCAGCCTTGGTGAACAGACTTTCAGAGGCAAAGAAGGCAGGTACATTAAGCGCCTTCCTGAAAAAGCTGAATAAGGCGGAGGTCATCATCCTGGATGAATACGGTTACGTCCCTTTGGACAGGACCGGTGCGCAGCTGCTCTTTGAGATCATATCGGACTGCTATGAGCAGAAAAGCATTATACTTAATACGAATCTCGAGTTTTCAAGGTGGGCAAATATCCTTTATGATGAACAGATGACAGCCGCGATGCTCGACCGGTTGCTCCATCACTGCCATCTTTTGTTATTCCCCGGTGCCAGCAATCGAATGAAGGAATCCAGCATCAACGATCTGTACCGTTCCATATCCGAGAACGCAATAAAGTAACCGTTAACCAGCCTGCAATTCAGGATTTCTGCTGTATAAAAAGGAGAAATCCTGTCTTGCAAAACTATGGAAAATGCAGAGTGCAACGTTCTGTATTTTCTGCTCGCAACTTTTTGGAACTGGCTCTTGCAAAAAACAGCGGAGCTACCTGATATTGAGAGTTACTGCGCCTGGTCCACATCCAGTCCCCATCCATTCCTGTCATTTTAATGCGGACTCTCCCGCATGCCGCAGTCGAACAGACTTCCGGTATTCATTTGGTGTATTTCCTGTAAACTTTTTAAATTGCTTGCCAAAGTAGCTGTGATGGTTAAACCCGCAGTCTGCAGCAATTTCAGATATGGATCTGTCTGAAACAGAAATTTGTTTAATGGCTTGTTCCAGACGATATTCAATCAGATATTCAAATGGTTTTTTGCCCAGTACCTTTCTGAAGCAGCGGAAGCATTCGCTCTTACTGATATTGGCGGATTCTGATATATCAGTTATTGAAATATCTTCCGAATAATGTGAATGGATATACTCCATCATTAGTTTTGTCCGTCTTACGTCTGGCGGGCTTTTTTTTCTTTCCCCTTTTAGTGATTCGCCCAGATTGGTTATTATCTCTAGCCACGCAAGACAGATATTATTATGATATTGCAGTTCATAACTAAATGTAGGGTTTGCTTCCAAAATGCTCAGAGATTTTATTGCATCCAGAATTCGTCGTTGCCATGGAATCTTGCCGTAAAGACCCGTGCCCGGAAATCCGCTGTTTGCAATAAAGGGAGCCACACAGTTTTGATAAACCAGGCTGTGCGGAGCCATAATGAATTCTGGTGAAAATGCAACAGCGAACATGATTGCATCATCACACTCGAGATCAGGTTCCGCGCTGTGCATCGTACCAGAGTTTATGAATACGCCATCACCTGTACTCAAGATAATGCACTGTTCTCCGAGATAATACCGAACGGTACCCTGAAGAATAACGACTAATTCCAACTCCGTATGCCAATGCCAGTTTAGCCTGTTGTTTAATAATCTCGAAAATACATCCATAAAACACCTTACTGGGAATTGTGGAGTCCCATATTGTAATATGGATTGCAGATTAGAATCTACATCAATATAAGATACATACATGTTACAACCTCTTCTTGGCGATATAATTATACTTTCCAGTATCATTGTAGTAGAATTACAAAAAAAATGATATTATAATTCTACCATGTGTGAAATTCTAAGTCAAAAGCATATTGCCGGGATATCATTAGAAAAAGAGGAAATCATCATGGAAAAAACTAAATTTTTTACTAGAGAAAAATCGTTTTATAGCACTCTGTTTCGCCTGCTTATTATTGTTGGATTACAGAATATTGTCTCCTATAGTGTTAATATGACTGACAATATTATGCTGGGCAATTATGGACAGGATGCATTGGCTGGAGCTGCAACGGTAAACCAGATTTTTTTTGTTGTGCAACAGTTTGCATTGGCAATAGGAGAAGCCTTGGTAGTGCTTGCATCCCAGTACTGGGGACAAAAACGTCCGGAATCTATCGGTGTACTTACCGGCATCGCCTTAAAACTTGGGGTAATCTGCGGTGCTGTTATATTTATTGTTGTAACGGTAATTCCTGTTCAGGTACTTACCATATTTACAAATGACCCTGCCATTATTGCTGAAGGAGCTGCTTATTTATCAATAATGAAATATACATTTATACTGTTTTTCATATCATCTATCCTTATGTCAGCCCTGCGCAGCGTGGAAACAGTCCGCATTTCCTTTATAATCTCAGTCATAGCATTAATTGTGAACGTAATGATTAACTACGTTCTTATCTATGGCCGGTTTGGAATGCCAAGACTTGGAGTCAGAGGTGCAGCCATTGGAACCTTGGTAGCAAGAATTCTGGAGCTTACAATTGTAATATTTTATATCTTATTTAAGGATAAAAAACTCAATCTGTTTAAAACCAACTTTTTGAAAAGAGATAAAATACTTACAGCCGATTATACAAAGATAGCTATCCCTGTTATCCTTTCACAGGTTTTATGGGCGGTTTCCGTGCCCATGCAAACAGCAATTTTGGGACATCTTTCCTCTGATGCAATAGCTGCAAACTCTGTTGCAACTACTTTCTATCAGTATCTAAAGGTAATAGTGGTTGCTCAGAGCTCTGCATCAGCAGTAGTCATAGGAATGGCAATAGGAAGAGGTAATATGAATGAAATCAAAGCACAAGCCCGTACATTGCAAGTGATTGACGTTTTAATTGGTATTCTTTTAGGCTTAGGACTTTTTCTTCTTAGAGGACCGCTGCTTAGTTTCTATAGCCTTGCAGATACAGCGATGAATCTTGCGGATATGCTCATTATTGTCATGAGTATTATCATGGTTGGAATGTCTTATCAGATGCCTGTCAGTATGGGTGTGATACGCGGTGGTGGAGACGCCAAATTTGTTATGATAATGAATATGGTAAGTACCTGGGTTATAGTTATTCCATTGTCTTTTATGAGTGCATTCTGGTGGCATTGGTCAGTTGTAGGCGTAGTAATCATAATACAGTCAGACCAGATATTTAAATGCCTTCCTACCTTTCTGCGAGTCAGAAAATATGACAAATGGATTAAAAAACTTACAAGGTAGCGTAGCACAAGGTAGCGTAGCAAGGTACCTGACACCATGAACAAAGTGTGAACAAATTGTTATTGCATGATTACTCTGAAGCGGTAGTTAGGCTATTTTTCCATTACTTTCAGTTAACTTATTGATATCGATATCGTAGTTTTGGCGGTAAATCATCTGAAGGCATGCCCACATTTCTGTTTTTTGCAATAGCAAAGTGTAACGAATTGCAATGCAAAAGTGTAACACCCCTCCGGGTTATTTAGTTGCCGAATTCTTCATAAGGGAATGCTCAAATCTCCAGCTGTCCCGGTCAAAGACAATCAGATGGCTGTGATGTACCAGCCGGTCTATCAAGGCGGCAGTCAGCTGGTCATCATAGAAGATACCGTTCCACTTACTGAATTCTATATTTGTTGTAATGATCAGGCTGCGTTTTTCATAACAGTCTGCGATTACCTGAAATAATAACTGGGATCCTTCCGAATCAAACGGAAGATATCCCCACTCGTCACATATCAGCAGATCCAGCTTGCCCAGACGCTTTAATACTTTCACCAGGGATCCGTTTGATTTCGCATCCGTCAGTTCATTGACCAGAGTAGCTGTTTTATAGAACTTCACTTTCTTCCCCTGCATACAGGCCTCTACACCAAGTGCCGTTGCCATGTGGCTCTTGCCGGCACCGTTTCTTCCGTAGAGTACGAGATTTTCCTGAAGTCCTATAAAGTCGAGGGACTTTAAGGTATCAATGGTCAGTGTGTTTGGAATTGTGATTTTATCAAACTGATAATTCTCAAAAGTTTTTATGTTATCAAAACCAGCCTGCTTCAAGTGGAGATTCCTGCGTTTGTTGTTTCGGTAGTCGATCTCTGCATGAAGCACTTTGAGCAGGTAATCCTGGTTTGTATCACCCGTTAAGTCGACGGCATTCTCTGCAAAGGTAGTGCTTAGCCGCAGTTCTTTGCAGCATTCATATAGTTTCTCTTTCATCGGGAGAGGGCCTCCTGACGAAAGAGATTATCATACTTATTGTTATCCGGTTTAAAAGCCGGCATCTGGATGATGGTGCTTTTCAGTTGCATTGGTTGCAATGGCTGCACATTTGAGGTGAGCGTGCGATAGCTGGCAAGAATGCTGGCAGCATCCTGGACTCCATTGCTCAACGCAAAATTCAGCGCTTCAGACGCGGTACGCATATCATGCTTAGCCAGCATGGTATAAAGAGAGTTAAGACCTTTTCTCTTTCCTTCTAGATCCAGTCTGCCCAGATATTTTCTCCAGTTATCAGGCAGCTCTTCATAGAAGGTTGTGTATTTCAGTGCGGTTGGCCGCTTTGCCATTAATTCGATATAAGGCAGCCATTTCATGGATTCTTTTCCCTTCCCATAAAGACGTGGGTGATCCATGATAACTTCATAGGACTGGTTCAAGAGATAGACTTTGTCACTAGTGGCTCTTATATAAACAGGCTCCTTCACGTGTTTAGGAGAAGAAGAATACAGATTGTCATCAAAGGTCACCTTGGCGTATTTATCTGTAATTCGGGACGTGAAACAGCAAACTTCGAAAGGAATCGCATTCAGAGGAAGCATGGCTTTTTTATCTTCTTCGAACAATATATCAATCCCAGTCCCCTTTGCATAATGAGTTCTGGCAGCATCTTTTTCGCAGGTCTCAAACAATTGAACGTTAAATTGGCCAAAATCGAGAATCGTTGGGACCGGCACAAACATGTTTCTGCGTTCGTAACCAACTTTATTTTCAACATTTCCCTTTTCCCATCCTGCGGCACCGTTACAGAATACCGGCTCGATATGATAGTGTGTCATGAAGCGTTTGAATCCATCCGTCATGGTCCGGTCATGCCCCTTGCCCATGTGGGCAACTGCAGTGGAGAGATTGTCAAATACCATGCGGTATGGGACAAGTCCTATATATTCGAAGATGTTTTTCATTCCCTGAAGCAGGCATTCCTGGTTCTCACCACCGAATATCTGGCAGTAGGCTTTGTTGCTGTGAGGAAAAGAAACGGTTAGCTTTAAGGCATCTATCATTTCTCCAAGATTGTTGCAGTAAGAGAAATGTCCAAAATCCACCTGTGCTTCACCCGGTGGATGATAGAGCGGTAGGTACGCCTTCTGAGAAAATTTGAATATTTCTTTTTTCTTTTCAGACACATAATACTGAACGGTGCGATATTTTACCTCTAATTCGGCAGGGTATTCTTCCTGCAGCCGGGTATAAACACGCTTGGCTGTATGACGTTGTTTGCGTGGTGCTTTCAAATCCTCCATAAGCCACCCATCAATAACCGGTTTAAGCGGATCAAGCAGAGAGGGCAGTTCCTTCGGTGGATTCAGGGGCAGGTTAAAGTCCTCCATATCCAGGTATTTCTTGACAGTTTCATAATGATAACCTGTCCGTCGCATGATTTCTCTAATGGAAACGCCTTCACAATCATGCATTCGTTTGATATACTTGATATCGTCCATTGATAACATTCCTTCCTGTACCTCCTCAAGTTCTAGTCAAACTCAAGGATAGCGGTTTGGGAGGGGTGTTACAATGGTTTTTTGCATTTTTAGGTGTTACAGTTTGGGACTGCAAAACGTTTCAGATTAATTATGCAATAAACAC
>NZ_FQYT01000014.1 GCF_900141895.1 Parasporobacterium paucivorans DSM 15970
AATTGGCAAAATGACCGGAGCGGAACTTATTACATAATGTCCAAGAACAGCGGCCTTGTCATGGATATTTATGGTGGAGGAACAGACATAGGAACCAACATCATCCAGTGGGGATTGCATGGAGGCTTAAATCAGCAATGGAAATTCGAATCGCTGGGAAATGGATACTATAAAATCACTTCTGTATTGAATCCCGCCTACTCTATGGATGTATATGGCGGTGGAACAAGCATAGGAACAAAGGTTATCCAGTGGCCGTATTATGGAGGAACAAATCAGCAGTGGAAAATCATAGAGTATGCAGATGGTAGTATTTCTTTAATGTCAAGACTTGCTGTTGAAAATAGCACAAGATATGTACTGGACGTTTATGGAGGCGGTACGGTCGAGGGAGTCAATGTAATTCAATGGTCAGGAAATGGTGGAAATAATCAGAAATGGTATCTGAATCGTGTTGAGTAAATTATGATTAATGACAAAATAGATATATTAAGAAGGGGTGAGCGCTTACGACTTATCCCTCCTTATGGTCAGAATAGTCTAGTAGACCTGATGGAAGACTTTTCCTATTCAAATTACTTCGAGTAGGAAAATATTAGCACAAACAAAGGGCGATTTTTATTTGCCTTTACTGTTAATATGTGTTAGCATATTAGCGGTAACGTGTTTTTAGAAAATAATTCAATGAATTGGAAGGTATACAAATGCAAAAAAATTCAGTCCAAATACAGTCTGTAATATTTCAAAATGAAAAAGAGTCTCTGTATAAAGCCATCAAGGCCATCGATAATGCTGTTCGCGTAAACAGAGAGGCTGACGGACTCCTTGGTGATTTGAGATTATACTATGGGGATGCGTCTCCAGAGCCTGTTTTTATGGAGAAAGATATAAAATATATCAAAGAGGAATTGTGCAGGAATATAAGTTTTGAATATAAATTTTTTGGATTCAATTCAGGTTCAGCCAAAGGCCATAATATTTTAGCCGAAACATGTAATACTGATTATATAATGATTATGAATCCGGATGTAATTCTGTCAGCACATTTTTGGGGAGAAATATTCAAACCTTTCGCTCTAGACAAGACAGGTATGGTGGAAGCCAGACAGACTCCATTGGAGCACCAGAAAGAATATGATATAAAAACTGGCGAAACTGATTGGGCAACGACAGCATGTGCATTAATTCGCACCAGTATTTTTAAAGATCTGAAAGGTTTCGATTCTGACACTTTCTTTTTGTATTGTGATGATTTGGATTTTTCCTGGAGGTTAAGGTTAGAAGGGTTTTCAATTATTTACCAGCCACTTGCGCCAGTTTTCCATGCCAAACGACTATCACATAATGCTTCCTGGCAGCCGACAAGCGCTGAGAGATATTATTCCATGGAGGCAGCGGTGTTAATGGCATATAAATGGTCGAATCCTTCCAGGGTAAAAGAACTCTTGGAAGTATTTAAAAAGGGTGGGGAATTAGAACGTAAAGTAGTTGAAGAATTTATGAAAAGAAAAAACAGCGGGAAATTGCCTGAACCGATAGATAAAAATCATAAAATAGCACGTTTCTACGGAGATTTCTATTCTAAAAACAGATATATTTTGTAAGGGGTTAACTATGGAAAATATTTATACAGATATAATGGGCGAAGTGGGAGAATTCTCACCAGTAAGAAATTATTTCAATAGAATCCGAGAAATTCTTTCAAAAGAAGGGAATTCAAAGTATCATGAAGAATATTTACCAATTATAACACGTGCTAATGCCGAAAAGACGAAAAAAATCTTTTTGTCAGTAATTACAAGGACTCAGGGGAAGAGGCCGGAAGCACTGCGGGAAACACTTTTATGCCTTTCCGGGCAAACCGATATGGACTTTGAGGTACTTATAATTGGTCATAAACTGGCATCAGAAGGTAGCAGTCTGGTAGACGATATTATCGAGGAACAGGAGACGGAATTAAAAAATAGAATCCGTTTTTTGGAACTGGATTATGGAAACAGAACCACTCCTTTGAATTATGGTTTTGCAAACGCATATGGGGACTACATTGCTATTCTGGATGATGATGATCTTGTTTTTGACAACTGGGTTGAGGAATTCCATAAAGCAGCCGGCATCTGGCCAGGAACTGTTTTGCATGCCTATATATTCGGACAGAAGTGGATGACAGTTGAAACTGATAAAAGCACTTTAGGACTAAGAGCTGTTGCAAAACCAAATACGGATTACTGCAAAGACTTTATACTAAAGAATCAACTATATATGAATGTATGTCCTCCTGTGGGACTTGCTTTCCCGGCAAATACTTTTAAAAAATTAGGAATAATCTTTGATGAAGATCTGGACACTACAGAAGACTGGGATTTTTTTATGAGAACCGTTTTTGTTTCTGGCATAACCGATATTAAAACAGCAACTGGTATATATAGACTATGGACCAATGCTGAGAGTTCAGCGACGCTCCATACCCAGAAAGAATGGGCACAAAACAGGGAAGTCATCTTGCAGAAGTTTGAAAAGTGTCCAGTGGCATTAAATGAGAAATGGATTAGCGAATGTACACATCCGGGAAAATTTTGTAACGAACAACAGAGTATCAGTGCTGACACTCGAAAAAATATAATTCATCCAAAACTGTATTATGATGATGGAAAAGGATTTACGGAAAAAAATAGCATTTCTGGTGAAAATATGGACCAGTATCCTTACTTTTCCACGGAATTCCAGATACCTACCGATGCAAAGAAACTTCGGTTTGATGTAAATGAAGCAGGCATGGTTATTCTAAAACACATTTCAATCACCATAACAGATATAAAAGGAAAAGGGCACATAATAACAATGAATGAATTCAGACACAACGGTCATAGATTTGAGGATACAATTGTATATCTTGAACCTGATCCTCAATTGGTCATTGATATTTCTTCATTATGTGATCCGATCAGCATAGCTTTTGTAGGTGAGGTGACAACGAATATTTCAGATAATATGATTCAATACTGTAATAGCCGTTTAAAAAAGAGCTTTTTTAGAAAAATTATTAGCAGCAGGAGAAAAGGTTGAATCCAAATAAAACAGCGATCATTTTTAACAATGACGAACGAAAAAATAATTTCAATATTTTAAGATTTATTGCAGCAGTGATGGTTATTTATGGACATATGTTTCCATTATTAGGATTACATCAGAATTTATTGCTAAACCAGAATGTATCCACTATTGCAGTGAAAATATTCATGCTGATAAGTGGATACCTGGTTACTCAGAGTTATTTAAGAGAAAAACAATTTTTGTATTATGTAATTAAGAGGGTATTTAGAATATTTCCGGCCTTGATTTTTTGTATTGTTATTACGGTGTTTGTTATCGGTCCAATGTTTACCGCAGTACCTGTTTCAGAATATTTTTCTAATTCCCAGACATATTTTTATTTATACAAAAATATTCTTTTATCCCCCGTTTATTCATTGACTGGTGTGTTCGGAGATAACATTTATCCAAACGCCGTGAATGGATCGTTGTGGACTCTGCCAATTGAATTCGCTTTATATTTTATTTTCCCATTTATTGTATATGTTTTCAGCAGAATGAAAGGGAAAAAGATTATCTATTATTGTGTTACTATCGGAGTATGTGTATTGTCGATTATTCTGCTAAAATATTTTCCAGGGAAAGTTATTGTAATTTACGGAACCAACATTATCGAAGCGGTTTATATTGGGGTTTACTTCTTTATTGGCGGTTTGTTTTCATTAATCGATCTGAAGAAATATTTAAACATTCAGATTGCATCAATAGCCTTTTTTGTAGCAGTCTGCTTGGGGAATTTCGGCAATATAAAAATGGAAATTCTAACATTGATATTGCTTCCATATTTTGTGTTTTCGTTCGCATTTGCTGAAAAAGCATTTTTTAGCAAATGTTTTTCTAAAAATGATTATTCCTATGGAATATATTTGTGGGGATTTGTGATACAGCAAATTTTTACGCATTTGCTTGTAAAATATGAAGTTAGATTTAATTATTATCTTCTGTTTTCTATTCTGGGAGCATTGATTTGCGCGATAGTATCCTGGCATTTCATTGAAAGGCCAGCTCAGGATATGGGTCGAAAACTGATTAAAACAATTAAAACTAGAAGGGGTAGAGAATGAGTTCCATCAGCGGAATCGAAAATATAAAAAATAATTATGAATATTTTTCAGATAATTCACCAGTAAAATTATACCTGAATAAGCTTTCAGATCAAATGGCTAAAAAAAACGATGGTTTATTTGAACAGAAATATCTTCCTATAATTGAGCAAAATAAAAAGATAGAACATGCTCGACCATTTTTGTCAGTAATCACCAGAACTCAGGGTAAAAGACCAGAAGCCTTGCGTGAAACTCTCCTGTGTCTTGCAGGACAAACGGATACAGATTTTGAGATTCTACTTATTGGTCACAAACTGACAGAAAATGGTCTGGATTTAGTGAACCGAATAATAGAAGAACAGACAGATGAAATCAAGGCAAAAATCAGGTTTATTAAATTGGATTACGGGAATAGGTCAACGCCTTTAAATATTGGATTTGCTAGCGCTTATGGAAAATACGTTTCCATTCTGGATGACGACGATCTGGTCTTTGACGATTGGGTGGAAGAATTCCATGAAACATCCGAAGAAAAACAGGGTACAGTGTTGCATTCCTATATTTTCAGCCAGAAATGGATGGCCGTAAAACATGATAATGAACCGGACGCCCTCAGAGCGGTGGAGAAACCGAAGGCAGATTATTGCAGTGAGTTTATGTTTATCAATCAGTTAAGTATAAATTCCTGTCCAACGTTAGGCCTGGCATTTCCCGTTGTTGCTTTTCACGAATTTGGAATCATTTTTGATGAAGAGCTGGATACAACGGAAGACTGGGATTTTTTAATGAGAACTGTTTTTATATGTGGAATCACTGATATAAAGGTGGCGACCGGTATTTACAGATTATGGGAAAACTTAGAATCTTCAGCAACCCTTCACGACAAGGAAGAATGGGATAAGAACCGGGAAAAAGTTATTAATAAACTCGCATCTTCACCGGTTGCTCTTACCGAAGTCTGGCTGAAGGAATGTATGGATTTAACCATGAGAAATAGTGGCGGGATGGCTCTTAGCAGCAGCCGGTTACCGCAAATTATTCCGAAATTGTATTACTCAGATGGTAAAGGATTTAATGAGGGCAACAGTATCAATGAATTTAATAAGGACAGAAGCCCGAGTGTAAATGTTGAATTCGAGATTCCAGAAGAAGTTGTGGATATTAAAAAAATCAGATTTGATGTTTGTGAAGAAACACTTTTTCTGTTTGAAAACATAAATATCTTTATTGAATATGGTAGTGAAAAAATAGAAAAATTGAATATTAATAACTGTACCCATAATGGGAAATTATTCGGAGGCAAAATTTTGTTTTCCAGACCGGACCCTAAGATTGTTTTCAAAAATCCTATTAACGACAAGCCAATCAAAATAACAATAACGGGTCAGATATCAAATAATATTTCCGAGGAAATGCTTGAGAAGGTTCTGAAATTTTCTGGAAATCAGTTTGCCCGGAAAGTTTTCAGGAGACTCAAAAGAATTTTCTGAATTTAGAAAAGGACAGGATTATATGAAGATAAACAAGGTGAAAAATGCTATTTCTTTTCTTTTCGAAAATGGCGCCTCTGCTTTTTATTACAAGTTTAGAGCAAGGTTGAAAGTGAGGAATGTGGATTATAGTAAATGGATTTTCAACCATATGCCAAGCCTGGAAATTTTAGACCTGCAAAGAGTACAGAACTTCAATTTCAATCCAAAGATTAGTTTAATTGTTCCGGCGTACAAAACACCGGAACAATTTCTACGTGAAATGATTGATTCAGTTATATCACAGACATATTCCAATTGGGAGTTGTGTATAGCGGACGGCAGTGGTGGCGATGCTGTTGTTGAAAAGGTATTGAAAGAATATTGTTTAAGGGAAAATCGGATTAAATATGTTATATTAAGCAATAATATGGGAATTTCAGAAAACACCAATGAGGCTTTGAAGCTTGCATCAGGAGAATTCATAGCTTTAATGGATCACGATGACATACTGACCCCAAATGCTCTTTTCGAGGTTGCAGACTGCCTGAATAATGAAATGGATATTGATATCGTATATTCAGATGAGGATAAGGTTTCTTTTGATTTGAAGAAATACTTTCAGCCCCATTTCAAGGCGGATTTCAACATTGATCTATTCAGGACTTGTAATTATATAAATCACTTATTTGTGGTGCGATCTAAGCTGCTTGGGCAAGTGGGTGGTTTTAACAGGGAGTACGAGGGTGCTCAGGACTATGACCTGATGTTCAGATGTATCGAAGCGGCAGGGAAGATTCACCATATACCAAAGATATTGTATCATTGGAGGAGTCATTCGGAATCGACTGCGGAAAACCCGGAAAGTAAAAAGTATGCATTTGAAGCAGGAAAGCGGGCTATTCAGGCACATTATGACCGTGTCGGAATAAAGGCATATGTTGAGAATGGCCCACTATATGGACTTTACCATACAGTATATAAGCGCGATGAAAATCCCCTTATATCCATTATTATCCCGAACAAGGATCATCGGCTGGATTTAGATAAATGTTTATCCTCTTTATTCAACAAATCGACTTATAAAAACTATGAATGCGTTATTGTGGAAAACAATAGTACCGAATCGGAGACTTTCAGGTATTATGAAGATATAACCCGGAAATATGACAATGTATCCGTAGTCGTTTGGAACGGTGAGTTTGATTATTCCGGAATAAATAATTACGGGGTAACGTTTGCAAAAGGAGAATATCTTCTATTCCTAAATAATGATATTGAAATTATTAATGAAGACTGTCTTGAAGAAATGCTTGGATATTGTATGAGGGGTGATGTTGGAGTTGTTGGAGCGAGATTGTTTTATCCGAATGATACGATACAACACGCCGGCGTCATTATAGGTTTTGGAGGATCAGCTGGGAGTGCCTTTGTCGGACAGGGAAGATATGATTACGGCTACTTCGCAAGGGCGATGAGCACCCAGGATTACAGCGCGGTCACCGCGGCATGCATGATGACAAAGAAAAGTGTTTTTAATACGGTGTGCGGATTTTCCAGGGAACTAAAAGTGGCTTTTAATGATATAGATTATTGTTTGAAGGTGCGTAAGCTGGGAAAATTGGTTGTTTATAATCCTTACGCACAGCTTTACCATTACGAATCAAAGTCAAGAGGGCTGGAAGACACCCCGGAAAAGATGCAAAGGTTCAAAAATGAAACGGAAATATTGAGGTCATCCTGGAAAGAAATATTTGAAAAAGGAGATCCTTACTACAACCCTAACTTATCTCTCGAAAGATTTGATTTTTCCCTCAAACCGAATTAGTAATCCCTGGAGGAATAAAAGTGACACAACCCAAAGTAACCGTTATAATCCCAAACTACAATGGCCTGAAGTTCCTGAAACCCTGCATGGAATCTCTCGTAAAACAAAACTATCCGGATTATGAAATCCTGATCATGGATAATGCCTCCACGGACGGCAGCATAGAATACATTCGGGAGAAGTTCCCCCGAGTGAATCTTGTATGCCTGGACAAGAATTACGGCTTTACCGGCGCTGTCAATAAAGGCATTGAACTCACGGAGAGTCCTTATTTCATACTTCTCAACAATGATACGGAAGTTGAACCGGATTTTGTCGGGGAGCTGGTGAAGGCCATCGAAAAGTCGGATAAGATATTCTCCTGCAACAGCAAGATGATCAATTTCTATGACCGGGAGGTTATGGATGATGCGGGGGATTTGTATGCGATAGTGGGATGGGCCTTCCAAAAAGGCACGGGCCAGAGCATATATAAATATAATAAAGATAAATCCATATTTTCTGCCTGCGGCGGCGCATCCATTTACCGGAAAAAGGTCATTGATGAAATCGGTGCTCTCGATCCGGCTCATTTTGCTTATCTGGAGGATGTGGATCTTGGGTATCGGGCTAAAATATATGGGTATAGAAATATGTATTGTTCCAAGTCTATCGTATACCATGTTGGGAGCGGAACAAGCGGTTCGAAATATAACTCATTCAAAGTGAAGCTGACCGCGCGCAACTCCATTTATCTGAACTACAAAAATATGCCGATCATCCAGCTGGTACTGAATTTCCTGTTTCTGCTGCTTGGATTTGCCGTGAAGGCTTTGTATTTCAAGAAAATCGGTTTCGGCAGGGATTACCTGGAAGGACTGAAAGAAGGTCTGTCCGGTTTGGGGAATTGCAGGAAAGTGAAATTCCGATTCAAAAATCTCTTTAATTATGTCAGAATAGAAATCGAGCTGATTATAAATACGTTTATCTATGTTATTGATGTCTTGAGCAGGAGGTTCAAATGCTTGAAAAGGTAAAGGAGCCCATGAAAGATTTAAAGATATATCTATTGACAATAGTGTTGTTTGTTGCAGGGTTCCTGTTGAGCAGGAACCATAATTACATATTATCAGGAATAGTGATTCTTTTATTGGCGGCTTTCCTTTATTTTTACTATTTCTATAAGGATGGCTTCAATCTGCTGGATATGCGGGCTGTGTTTTCCCTGGCATGGATTGGCGGAATGGGACTTTCATGCCTGAAACTGAGTCATCTGCAGAAGGATTGGCACAGTATAACCTGGGTTTGCTTTTATCTTGCGTATATTACTTTCATCTTAAGCTATGAATATTTAGGAAAGTGGATAGGCAGAAACCGGGTCAAAGCAGAAAAGATTGTCGGAGAAGAAATGGAACCGGGTCCGGAGAAGTATGAAAAAGGTCTGACTTTCTGTATACGGATTGTAACGGTATTATCCGTTGCGGCATTTGTGCTGGAGGCAATTGTACTGCGGTATATACCGGTATTCTCTTCCAAACCGGAAGCGTATTCGGAGTTTCATATTTCAGGAATCCATTATTTTACAGTGTCCTGCATGCTGGTTTTTCCGCTTGCCGTTATCTATTTTGCCCTGTTCAGACCGGGGAAAAAGAGGAAAATAATAGAACTTTCGGTGGAGAGCTTCCTCACATTGCTGATCCCGGTATTGATTGTATCCAGATCGCTGCTGATTATGACGGTGTTTATGGCAGGGTTCTGCATTTTGACGCTGTTTGACAGAATTAAAATCGGATATCTGGTTCTTGGAGGTGTTGTATTTGTAGGGCTGTATGTGTTTATTACAGTGTCCAGAAATCATGGGGTGGATTATCTGAATTCCATATACCAGATGAAGAACGCAGTGCCGATTTTTATTTCCCAACCCTATATCTACATCGCGAATAATTATGATAACTTTAATGTGATGGTCGAGAATATTGCACAGCATTCTTATGGAATTCGGTCTCTGGCCCCCGTGTTTGCACTGACCGGGTTGAAATTCGTGCTGCATATTCCTTCGTTTCCGGAGTACAGGACGATTACTGAGCTTACAACCAGAACGTATCTGTATGATGTATATTACGATTTTGGCATTGCAGGCATAATTGGTCTTTCTGTCCTTTTAGGGTTCATATCCTCCAGGCTGAAAGTAATACGGGGGAAAAGCTATAACCCCATACGATACATGGAGTTGGGTCTGATGACCTATCTGCTTCTTTTTTCCTTTTTTGAACCCTGGTTCAGCAACCCGACAATATGGTTTTACTTCTGTGCGATGGTTGCGATGCATATTGCAGTCAGGTATCTCGGCAAAGCAGCCACCAATAGTCCGAAACTGAAAGTATGAAGATTTTGTGAATAAAAAAAAGTTCATTGTTTCCAGTTGCCCTTTATAATTGAATGATGTATTATAAAACATGAAATTATTAAGAAATGTTTGGTGGTAAGATGATTAGAGATAATCAAAGAATTTTTAACAGACTACTTGTTCTGATAGATGCAGTCATTATAGCTTTATCATATTTGCTGGCATGGTTCATAAAATTCAGGAGCGGCATAATTACCAGTAATTATGCCGGTCTTGATTTTAGGTTCTATATGACAGCACTGTTTTTCGTTGTGCCGGGATACCTCCTGCTGTACAGCTTTTTCAGGGTATATACTCCGATGCGGATCCGTCGGATCCGGGCCGAACTGACGAACCTGCTGAAACCGAATATACTCGGACTGCTGCTTTTTCTGACTATCCTGTTCATCATTAAGCAGGAACATTTTTCCAGGTCAATGGTTCTGATCTTCTTTGCCATTACAGTTGTGCTGGAGTGGGCAACCAGGATTGCAATCCGGTATATCCTGCGCATGGCAAGGATCCGCGGGTTCAACGTGAAGCAGATTCTGTTTGTGGGGTACAGTCGGGCAACAGAAGGCTATATAGACCGCATTAAGGCCAATCCCCACTGGGGTTATGAAATCAGGGGCATACTGGACGACAACCTGGAAAGAGGCATTGAATACAAAGGGATTAAGGTTTTGGGATCCATTCGGAATCTTTTGACAATCCTTCCGGAAAACAAGCTGTCGGAGATAGCCATAACGCTGGGACTGGAAGAATACGGCAAACTGGAGAGAATTGTAGCACTGTGCGAAAAGTCGGGAGTGCATACCCAGTTCGTACCGGATTATAACAACATCATTCCTACCAGACCCTATATTGAAGATCTGATGGGACTGCCTGTCGTCAACATCCGCTGCGTCCCCTTGACGAACACTTATTACCGGATTATAAAAAGGGGTGTAGATATACTGGGCTCGTTGGCAGGTATCATAGTGGCCTCTCCTCTGATGCTTGTGATAACCGTCCTGATAAAGGTGACCTCAAAAGGGCCGCTGATCTTTTCCCAGGAGAGAGTGGGGCTTCATAACAAGTCTTTCAAAATGTACAAGTTCAGGTCCATGGAAGTCCAGAATGAGAAAGAAGAAAAGAAGGCGTGGACGAAGAAGAACGACCCCAGGGTTACCCCGGTCGGAAGCTTCATCCGAAGGACAAGCATAGATGAACTCCCGCAGCTGTTCAATATCCTGAAGGGAGACATGAGTCTGGTGGGACCAAGACCGGAAAGGCCTTTCTTTGTAGAAAAATTCAAGGAAGAAATCCCCCGTTATATGATCAAACACCAGGTAAGGCCGGGTCTGACCGGCTGGGCACAGGTAAATGGTTTCCGGGGGGACACATCCATCCGGAAAAGGATTGAGTATGATCTGTACTATATTGAAAACTGGACCATTGGATTTGATTTCAAGATAATGTTCCTGACTGTTTTCAAGGGATTTATAAATAAAAATGCATATTAGCAGGCGATTTGACCGAAAGGATATCTATGAGTAGAAGACGCAGAAAATACAAAAAAGCCAGTACTGGCAGAAACAAAAAAATAAAGACAGCGCTGCTGGTTGCCGAGATCATTATAATTCTCGTACTGGCTTTTGCTGCAGCGATGGTATTAATACCGAACGCAAAATTGAAGCTGATCAGTTCCATGACATCCAGCGCTCCTGGAAGAGCTTTGATAAGCTTTTTTATAGGTTCCGATTATGAGAAGTACCTGCAGGATGCGAATTTTAATTCGGATAACGTGGATAAAAACGACAATCTCAACATCGGGGAAGAATACACAAATATTGCGCTGTTTGGTTCGGATTCAAGAGGGAGCGATCTGACGAGCGGAGCCCATTTTGATTCTACAATCATCGTGAGTATGAATAACAAAACCGGTGAAGTGAAAATGGTTTCGGTATACAGGGATACGGTCCTGGAATTTGTGGCGGATGGAGATGTTTATTATGACAAAGCCACAAATGCCAATGCGTACGGCAATACGGAGACGGTCCTCAACATGCTGAATGCGAATCTGGATCTGGATATTACGGATTATGCAGTGGTGAATTTTGCCGGCCTGGCAAATGTCATCGACGCCCTGGGCGGGATGGATGTAACCATCACGAAGGATGAGATGCAGTGGATCAACAATTATCTGGGTGAAACCAGGGAAGTTACCGGGATGACCACTCTGAACGTCACGAAATCGGGGGCGGTCCATCTGACCGGACTGCAGGCTACGGCATACTCGCGTATCCGTCAGGTAGCTTTCTACAATGAAGACGGCACCTCAGTAAATAATGATTACGGCAGGACAGCAAGGCAGAGACTGGTTCTGATGAATATTTTCCAAAAGGCGAAATCCGCCGGAGCCAGCGAAATGCTGCAGATTGCCAATGCTTTGTTTAAGAAAAACAGCGGGGATGATAAGTTCCTGGTTACAAGTATGGATCTGAACGAAATCCTGAAGCTTATTCCGACTGCTATCAAATTCAATATAACGGGTACGACCGGATTCCCTACGGAGCTGACCTCTGGTACCTTCTACAATCCTGTTGTATACCGGAACGGAAAGCAGATGAGCCTGTACAATAAAGCGCCTTCCTGTGTGTTTGTCAAAGGACTGGAACGAAATGTGACCCAGCTCCACGAATTTCTATTCGGTACTACAGATTATGTGCCGACAAAGAATGTGCAGGAAATAAATGACATACTGATTACGCTGACGGGCGTTGAGCCGGAGACGAACGCAGAAACAGAATCGAGCGCGAACTGACAGGAGACGAAATGAACAGAGAAATTAAAAGTAACGACATAAGAAGCCGTGTGCCGGAGGCACCAAGTGAAAGTCCGGCCCTGGACCGGGGACAGAGATTAAGAGCGGAACGCATCCGGGCGGAGAAGCTGAGGAGACGCAGAAAGAAAAAACGTATTAAACGGACAATTCTGGTCGTGGAGATTCTTCTTCTGGTGGCCCTGATCGCCGTCGGAGCCATGGTCCTGCTGCCGGACGGCAAGAAATCTCTTGTCAAAGCCTTTGTGGGCAGTGCCCCGGGTCGGGCGGTCATCCGCTCCATGATTGGAAGTGATTATGAGGCCAATATCCAGGACAAGGAATTTGACAGCAGCGCGATCTCATCCAACAGCGGATTGAACATAAGCAACGCATACACAAACATTGCGCTTTTTGGCGGGGATTCCAGGGACGGAAGCCTCGGAAAGGGCGCCCATTCGGATTCCATCATCATATTCAGCATTAACAATGAAACTGGGGAAATCAAGATGTCCTCCGTATTCAGGGATACTGCCATGAAATATACCGTAGATGGCGAAGTGCATTATAACAAGGCTACGGACGCCATGTTCGCAGGCGGGATAGAGACAACCATCAACATGCTGAACGAGAACCTGGATATGAATATCACGGATTATGCAGTGGTGAATTTTGCTGGGCTGGCCAATATCGTGGATGCCCTGGGCGGAATGGATGTCACCATAACAGAAGACGAGATGCAGTGGATCAACAATTATCTGGGGGAAACCAGAGAAGTTACCGGAATGACCACTCTGAACGTCACAGAGTACGGAGCGGTCCATCTTACAGGCCTTCAGGCTACCGCTTACTGCCGTATAAGGTACGTTACCTTCTATGATGCAGACGGCAATGCCATAAATGATGACTACGGACGTGCAGCAAGACAGAGGCTTGTTCTGGAACAGATCTTTGCAAGAATGAAATCTGCCGGTCCAAAACAGATGCTGGATGTGGCAAAGACCCTCTTTGCCCAAAGCAGCGCGGAAAACAAGTTCATCACATCGAGTCTGAGCATGGACGAAATCCTCGACCTCATGCCGGCGGCAGTGGACGCGACTCTGGTAGGAAGCAGCGGCTTCCCGACGGTCCTGACCACAGGAAATATCAATTCCGGAAACTGCGTCATTGCCCAGGACCTGCATGACAACGTTGTCCTGCTGCATGAATATCTGTTCGGAACAGCCGGCTATGTCCCTACGGAAGCTGTGGATACAATCAGTACAAAACTGAGCAAAATCACCGGCGTATATTCGGAAAAATAGAAGGGTACAGGATTCGAAAATTTTTCACAACGTAATCACAGAATGTACACAATTGACTGATAAACTGACCTTATATAACATTCCAGATTTTAGTTAAGGAGGGTATCAGTATGGACGAAAATGAAAACAAGGATATAGTGGAGGGAAACGGGTTTACCATGAACAGCGTTCCCGAAGCGGACAAGTCAAATGAAGCGGAGCCTGCTGCGGAAACCGGCACGGAACCGGCCAAAGAAAGTTCCGCTGCTGATCCAAGCTACAGCAAGTATGATGAATCTGCGAACACCTACACCTGGCAGCCTGCGTCTGAGGCAAATCCCCAGGATAAAAGCAGCGGCAAGAAAGATAAAAAAGTGAAAAGAGAAAAGAAAAAAGGCGGCTTCTTCAGTAAGCTTGCCGTGGTGATTGTCCTGGCGCTCATCTTTGGAATCGTTGCAGGCGCAGCTTCCTTTGGAATGAACAGCGGACTGACTCACTTCTTTGGAGACGGCTCAGCCCAGCAGATAGAGACTACAGATTCAACAATCGGAAGTACAGATTCCACCGGGACAACGTCGGGTTCTGCAGGCAGTATGGATGTTTCTGGTATAGTTGCTGAGGTCATGCCATCTGTTGTGGCCATCACCACAACCCAGACCGTGGACTACGGCTCCTACTTCCCGGGTCTTGACAGCGGACAGTCTGAAGAAGTACAGAGCGGAAGCGGCTCAGGCATTATCATTGGAAAGAATGACACGGAGCTTCTTATCATCACAAACAACCATGTGGTGGAAGGAACAACAAGCCTTTATGTGCAGTTTGTGAATGATGTGAAGGTGAATGCAGTAGTCAAATCGGCACAGGCCAGCGAAGACCTGGCAGTTGTGGCAGTACCTCTTTCAGAGATTGATGCAGATACGATTTCCCAGATCAAGATTGCCACCCTTGCAACAGATGAGGTAAAAGTCGGGGAAGGCGCCATCGCTATTGGCAATGCCTTAGGCTATGGACAGTCCGTTACGACAGGAGTCATCAGTGCGGTGAATCGTGAGGTGACAGTAGATAATCTGACCCTGACCCTCATACAGACCGATGCAGCCATTAACCCCGGCAATAGCGGCGGTGCGCTGCTGAACATGAAGGGAGAGGTTGTTGGAATCAATGCAGCCAAGTATTCTTCCAACGCAGTGGAAGGCATGGGCTTTGCAATACCGATTTCTTCCAAGTCGGAAATCATAAACCAGCTGATTACGGCAGAAACCAAAAACAAAGTGGATGAATCCCAAAAAGGATATCTGGGCATATATGGCAGGGATGTCTCATCCGATCTTTCCCAGGCGTACAATATACCGGAAGGCGTGTACGTGGTACAGGTAATCGATGGTGGAGCCGCCAAGGCCGCGGGAATCAAGCAGTCGGATGTAATCACGGAACTGGACGGTCAGACCGTTTCAAGCATGACGGATCTGCAGGCGCAGCTGGAATATTATTCAGCGGGCGAGAGTATCCCCATAAAAATCATGACAGTTTCTGACAACGCATATGTGGAAAAAGAACTGAATATCACACTAACCGGACAAATAGAGTAGTAATATGAGACTGGATGCGGAGGACTATTGTTTTCCGCATCTTTTTTTCTTGTTAGGCGGAGTGTTATACTATATAATTATAGGCAGAGGGAAGTTTCCCGAACGTCTAAATAAGAGAGGTAAAAATGGAAGACCATAAAGATGATATAGAAAAAGCAATAAGTGATAATAAAGAGCATGAATACGAGGAGATCTGCTATGTGTGCCGGAGACCCGAAAGCAAGACAGGGAAAATGGTCAAGCTGCCGGGTGACATACATATCTGTCCGGACTGCATGCAGAGAACCTTCGACACGATCCAAAACAGCGGAATCGACTTCAAGAATATCCGCCCGGAGGATATGTCCAGATTCGGGAATATTGATTTGTCTGCACTTCAAAATGAGATTCCGCAGAGACAGAAGATAAAGAAGAAGCAGCCGGTTGAGAAGCCCAGCATCGCTGAATTCGACATTGAGAAGATTCCAGCCCCCCATAAAATCAAGGCAAAGCTGGATGAGTATGTAATCGGACAGGAAACCGCCAAGAAAAACATCGCCGTTGCGGTATATAACCATTATAAGAGGGTTGCCACCAATACACAGGATGAAATCGAGATCGAGAAATCCAATATGCTGATGATCGGACCCACAGGATGCGGCAAGACATACCTGGTTAAAACTCTTGCAAGACTTCTGGATGTCCCTCTGGCGATTGCAGATGCAACTTCCCTTACAGAGGCCGGCTATATCGGCGACGATATAGAGAGTGTCGTCTCCAAGCTTCTGGCTGCAGCAGACAATGACGTGGAGAAGGCTGAAAAGGGGATCATTTTCATTGACGAGATCGATAAGATAGCCAAGAAGAAAAATGTGAACAGCCGGGATGTCAGCGGAGAATCCGTGCAGCAGGGGCTGCTCAAGCTTTTAGAAGGCAGCGAGATAGAAGTGCCTGTCGGAGCCAGCAGCAAGAATGCCATGGTACCGCTTACCACCGTCAATACCAAGAATATTCTCTTCGTCTGTGGAGGCGCTTTTCCGGATCTGGACGCCATCATCAAGGAGAGGCTGAACAAAACCTCCGCCATTGGATTCAATGCAGAGCTGAAGGACAAATATGACAATGTGAATGACCTCATTCGCCAGGTTACCCTGGATGATCTGCGCGCTTTCGGCATGATACCGGAATTTCTTGGCCGTCTGCCCATCGTGTTTACCATGGATGTCCTGACAGAAGACATGATGGTGGAGATTCTGACAGAGCCCAAGAATGCCATACTCAGCCAGTATAAGAAACTCCTGGCCCTGGATGGCGTCAAGCTGGATTTTGAGCAGGAGGCACTGAAGGCCATCGCAAGGAAAGCTCTCGAAAAGAAAACGGGAGCCAGAGCGCTGCGGTCTATTATTGAGGAATTCATGCTGGATATCATGTATGAAATACCGAAGGATGATAATATCGGCAGAGTAGTCATCACAAAAGAATATGTGGAAAAAACAGGCGGCCCGGTCATAGAGATGCGAGGAATGGACCTTCTGGAAGATAAATCCGGAAACCGGGAAGTGGTCAACGGATAATACGGGAGGAAACAGATGATAGAAATTGATGGAATATCCAAGACATATGGCGGAACCGTTAAGGCCGTCGACCACATGACATTTGAAGTAAAGGATGGTGAAATCACGGCTGTCATCGGTCCGAACGGAGCCGGGAAAACCACGGTACTGAAGATGATTGTCGGCATCCTGGCTCCTGATGAAGGAAATATACGGATCAACGGACACGATATCGTATCCGATCCTCTGGAAGCCAAGATGCAGTTTGGATTCGTGGCGGACAATCCGGATGTGTTTTTGCGTCTGAAGGGAATCGAATATCTGAATTTCATGGGGGACCTGTATGGCGTCTCCACAGAAGAGAGGCAGAAACAGATAGAGATTATGGGCGACCGGTTCGAGATGAAGGAAGCCTTGAATGACAAGATATTAAGCTATTCCCATGGAATGCGTCAGAAAATAGTCGTTATGGGTGCTCTTCTTCACAGCCCTTCTGTATGGATTCTGGATGAGCCCCTGACGGGTCTGGACCCGCGGTCTGCTTTTGAATTAAAAGAAATGATGAAGGAGCATACCAGGGAAGGAAAATCCGTTGTGTTTTCCACCCATGTGCTGGAAGTTGCAGAAAAATTGTGTGATAAGGTTGCCATTATCAATAAGGGGCGTCTTGTGTTCATGGGGACGCTGAACCGCCTTAGAGAGGAAAATCCGGGAGAGGATTCGCTTGAAAATATCTTCCTGAAGATGACCGAAGGCCTATGAAAAAATACATTCTGCTTACGAAAGTCCTGCTGAAAACCGGACTGAATTTCAGAACGGACAGCAATAAAAAAAAGAATAAAGGAAAGCGGGCTGGTCTGGAGATCAGCCGGAAGCTTTTATATGTCCTGATACTGGTCTGCTTCGTCCCGCTGATCATAACTTTTTATATGGCGGGCAGGGAAGGCTATCTGCTTCTTAATTCGGTGGGACAGGGAGGAATCATTGTCAATCTCGCCTGTCTGGGCGGAACGATGATGGCATTTGTATTTGGTGCCCTTATGGTTGTTACGGTTTATTATTATTCCAGTGATATCGAGAAGCTTCTGCCTCTGCCCTTCCGTCCGGAGCAGATTGTGGCTGCCAAGTTCACAGTCACCCTGTTGTACGAATATATTACCATGATCTTCCTGATTCTGCCTCTGCTTCTGGGGTATGGGATTGCAGCGGGGGCAGGACCGGTATTCTGGATAGGACTGCTTGTGGCCCTTCTGTTCATGCCTGTGGCGCCTTTGGTCTATGGGTCGGTATTCAGCATGCTGGTGATGCTGCTGTTTAAAAAAGCCAAGAACAGGGATTTTCTCATGACGATCTACACCTTGGTATTTCTGGTTGTAGTTCTGGGCTTGAATGGTTTTGGAAACAGCTTCGCTTCCATGGATCCGGATAAACTGATCCAGTTGCTGATGCAGGGAAACAATTCCCTGGCCACAACCCTGAATGTCGCATTCCCCAGCCTGGTATTTATTGAAAAGGCTCTTGTGTTTGAAGCTCCCCTGCAGCTTTTGTTTTTCGTTCTTTCAGCGGTCCTGTATATAGCGGTCTTCATAGTGGCGGGAAAATTCCTGTATTTCAGGGGTGTCAGCGGCATGGCGGATACTGCGTCCAAAAGAAAAGCTTTCAGCGGGGATGAAAGCAGGAAGATTATACGCAGGAGAAACATCCTGGTAACGTATATGATGAAGGAGCTGCGGATTTTGTTCCGCACGCCTGTGTATTTTCTCAACTGTGTGCTTATAGCCATTTTATGGCCGGTGATTTTTGCCATCCCCATGGCCGGAAAGGCCTTTTCAAATATTAACCCGGAAAAGATTTTGGAAATGGTTGGAGCGGACATGCTGCGGACTACGTCGGTCTGCATTCTGGCGGTATTCGTTATAACCGCGGGTATATCCGCCCTGAATTTTACGGCGGGAACGGCCATTTCCAGGGAAGGAAAGAACTTCTATGTCATGAAGTATATTCCTTTGAGCTACAAAGAACAGGTCTTTGCCAAGACCATGACTGGTGTGGTGCTGGCTCTGTTTTCCTCGACCCTGTATTGTCTGGTGGCTATGCTGATACTTCGTATCCCTGTATTTGCTGTGGTTCTCTCCACCGTACTGAGCTTCATTTCCTGTTTTCTCTTTAATTACCTGGCCATTATCGTGGATCTGATCCGGCCCAAATTAAACTGGGAAAATGAACAGAGCGCTATCAAGCAGAATCTGAATACTCTGTTTGAAATGGTTCTGATTGTCCTGGTGGGAGGAATTATTGCCGCAGCAGGTCTGCTCTGCTATCTGAAGCTTGGGATTTCCATATATATTATCGCGCCGGTGGCTGCAGCTGTCGTGCTGGCCGGAGCGCTGCTGCTGAACCGGGCTGTGGCCGCATTGGCGGAAACTAAATTAGGGGCTCTTGAATAAAGCCTGCTTGGCCAGCCTGTCTGCGAGATCATTGTACTTATCACCGGAATGTCCGGCGACTTTTACGAACTTAATATGAACTTTTGTTTTGGCCCGGTCATAGAAATCCTTATATGCCCGGGTTCCTTCTTTGTTTGTCTTCCATTCTCCCAGGCACCATTTGGAGATGCCTTCGTAGTCGTGGTATATAGTCAATTCCTTTATGCCGTTGTCCATGGCGTACTGCATAGCTGCTTCGGAGCCTTTGATTTCACCGGATACATTCCGCATCAGGGCGAGCTCCGCATCATTCCCCATCTGGGAAAAATGCAGCTCCTCCCCATCATGGAACAGCACCATGCCATAGGAATATTCCTGCGTAGCTGCATTATAGCTGCCGTCTACGTAGGCAACTGCGCAGTCGGCTCCGGAAGGCATTTCAACCGGTGCGTCAGGAACCGAGGAGTCAGAAACCTTCGTATTTGTCGTACGAGTTCTGGGTTTTGAGGTCTGGATCGGGCCACTCTTCATAAAAACCTCTGCCTCTTCCAGCGTCTTATAGCTTTTATATTGAGCACCGGCACATCCGTGCACCTGGGCCTCGCAATCTTTCCAGGTTCTGTATATCCCGGGCTTTCTGCCGGATCTTACTGCGTAAAATTTGTCTGCCATCTTGTGTTTCCTTTCCTGCACGTGGATATGATACGGTTTCATTATATTTTAGGCTCCTCTTAAAAGCAAGAGTGTCATTGACAAACCTCCCACATCCTTTATAATAATTCTATAAGGACACGATTTTATTTAAGAGAGGGAGGAAAAAAATGGAGAAAAAAGGTTTTATAGCAGAGTTTAAAGAGTTTATCACAAAGGGAAATGTTATGGATCTGGCTGTCGCCGTTATTATCGGCGGTGCTTTCCAGAAAATCATCGCATCTTTTGTTAGTGACATTATTATGCCAATAGTGGGCCTGGCAACCGGCGGTCAGGATTTTGCCAACATGTTCGTACCTCTGGATGGGGGCAACTATGCGACCCTTGCTGAAGCACAGGCAGCGGGTGCGGCCACACTGAATTATGGTGTGTTCATTAACACAGCGATTGATTTTATTATCATAGCTCTTGTCGTATTTATAATGGTGAAGGCAGTGAACCACATGATTGCAAAACGGAAAAAAGCGGAAGCTGCAGCTCCGATCACCACTAAGAAATGCCCATACTGCCTGACGGATATTCCGCTGGAGGCAACCAGGTGCCCGAACTGCACTTCCCAGCTTTAACAATTAACTAATTTTGGAGGAACAAAATGACTATTGCAGAAGAAAGTTTACAGTTTCATTATGAAAAAAGGGGAAAGATTGAAGTGGTTTCAACAGTTCCCGTAAAGAATAAGCACGACCTGTCCCTGGCATACACTCCCGGTGTAGCCGAGCCCTGTCTGGAAATCCAGAAGGATGAGAACAAGTCCTATGAACTTACCAGACGCTGGAACATGTGCCTGGTGGTGACTGACGGATCAGCGGTTCTGGGTCTCGGTGACATCGGACCTGTAGCAGGCATGCCGGTCATGGAGGGGAAATGCGTGCTCTTCAAGGAGTTCGGAGGAGTGGATGCTTTTCCTTTATGCATCAAATCCAAAGATGTGGATGAGATTGTCAACACCATTTATCTCATTTCCGGGAGCTTTGGCGGTGTGAATCTTGAGGATATCTCGGCACCAAGATGTTTTGAAATCGAGGAAAAACTCAAGCAGAAGTGCGATATTCCTATTTTTCATGATGATCAGCATGGGACAGCCGTCATAAATCTGGCGGGTCTCATCAATGCCCTGAAGGTGGTTGGGAAGAACAAAGAGGACGTCAGGATCGTGATCAGCGGTGCAGGCGCGGCAGCTATTTCCATCACCAGACTTCTTCTGAAGTACGGTTTCCCGGATATCATCCTCTGCGATCGCACGGGAGCGATTTATGAGGGAAGAACGAAGGGAATGAACCCTGTCAAGGAACAGATGTCGAAGGTTACCAACCCGTCTAAACTGCAGGGTACCCTGGCGGATGCCCTGAAAGGCTCCGACATATTTATAGGGGTATCTTCCCCGGGACTGGTAACGACGGAAATGGTCAGAACGATGGCCAAGGATGCTGTCTTATTTGCCTGTGCCAATCCGACACCGGAAATCTTCCCGGATGATGCAAAGGCCGGAGGAGCGATGGTAGTGGCTACAGGTAGAAGTGATTTTCCGAACCAGATCAACAATGTGCTTGCATTTCCAGGAATTTTCCGGGGTGCATTTGACGTCCGGGCAAGCGAGATCAATGAGGAGATGAAATTTGCGGCGGCAGAAGCACTGGCAGGCCTTGTATCCGATGAGGAACTGGGACCGGATTACATCATCCCGGCTGCATTCGACCCCAGGGTCGGCAAGGCTGTAGCTAAGGCTGTGGCAGAAGCTGCCAGAAAAACCGGTGTCGCAAGGATCGATGCATAGGGATACAATCTGTGCAAAACACAAGTTGACAAACAGCCTTACAGTTGATATGATTTTTCGAGAAACAAGGGCGTTTTCTTTATAAGAAAATGCCCATTTTTATACTATTCATCAAGGAGGAAATATATGGAGTATACAAAGCAGGAGATCATCCGCCTGGTAGAGGAAGAAGATGTTGAGTTTATCCGCCTTCAGTTTACGGATATGTTCGGAACACTGAAGAATGTCGCAATCACTTCCAGCCAGCTGGAGAAAGCCTTAGATAATAAATGCATGTTTGATGGCTCGTCCATAGAGGGATTTGTCCGGATTGAAGAGTCGGACATGTATCTGTATCCTGACCTGAAATCCTTTACCATATTCCCATGGAAACCCCAGCAGGGCAAGGTAGCCCGTCTGATCTGCGACGTATACAAGGCGGACCGGACACCTTTCGAGGGAGACCCCAGATATATTTTAAGAAGAGCAATCAATGAGGCTTCCGAAATGGGTTATACCTTCAATGTTGGGCCTGAATGTGAGTTTTTCTTATTTAATACAGACAATAATGGTGCCCCTACTACGGAATCCTTCGATATGGCCGGCTATTTTGACCTTGGACCTGTGGATCTGGGGGAAGAAGTCAGAAGAGACATGGTGCTGAACCTAGAGGAGATGGGCTTTGAGATTGAAGCCTCTCACCACGAAGTGGCACCGGCCCAGCATGAAATAGACTTCAAATATGAAGAAGCCATGCACACCGCAGACAATATCATGACCTTCAAGCTTGCCGTGAAGAGCATCGCCAAAAGGCACGGCATGTGCGCCACATTCATGCCGAAACCGAAGTTCGGGGTGTGCGGTTCCGGAATGCATATAAATATGTCCCTCTTCAAGGATGGAAAGAATGCATTTGAAGATTCCTCCGACAGGCATGGCCTGAGCAAGATAGCATATCACTTCATAGCCGGTATTATGGAACACATGAAAGGGATGACGGCTATAACGAATCCCCTGGTGAATTCCTACAAACGTCTGGTACCTGGATTCGAGGCACCGACATATATTGCCTGGTCTGCTACAAACCGCAGTCCTCTGATCCGCATACCGGCAGCCCACGGTTCGTCCACACGCATAGAACTCAGATGTCCGGATCCCACAGGAAATCCGTATCTGGTACTGGCAGTCTGCCTGGCGGCAGGTCTGGACGGAATCAAACGGGAACTGACTCCTAAAGGAGAAGTGTGCTGCAATATTTTCGAACTTACCGAAGAAGAGCAGAAGGAACTCGGCATTGAAAGTCTTCCTTGCAACCTGATGGACGCCATCACAGAGATGGAAAAGAGCGAATTTGTCCAGGAAGTCCTTGGCAACCATACCGGCACCAAGTACCTGAAAGCCAAGAAAAAAGAATGGCAGGAATATATTACCCAGGTAAGCGGATGGGAAATCGATCAGTATCTTTCCAAATACTAGATTTCTGGCATCTGGGAGGTGACATGAGTTGATAAATATAGTTATAGCATTCCCTAAGCAGGAAGAGGCAGATGGGATAAAAGCCATCCTGATGAGGCATGGTTACAACGTAGTTGCAGCCTATACCTCAGGCTCTGCTGCGGTCCATGCACTGGACGGAATGGACGACGGAATCCTGATCTGCGGATACAGGCTGTCTGATATGATTTACATGCAGTTGAGGGATTATATGCCTTCGTCCTTTGAAATGCTCCTGATTACCTCCAGGATTATTGATGATATATCAGTTGGCAGCGGGATTATCTGTCTTCCTCTTCCGCTTAAGGGAAACAGCCTGATCAACACAGTGGAGATGCTCTCCGAGACGATATATCAGAGAAGGAAAAAGCGGAAAAAACAGCCTCTGAAACGGAATGAGGATGAAAAGAAGCTGATCGAGGATGCTAAAAAAGTACTGATGGAAAAGAACAATATGACGGAGCCGGAGGCTCACAGATATATACAAAAGACCAGCATGGACACCGGGAGCACCCTTTCTGCCACGGCGGAGATGGTGATAGGAATATTGCTGAGATAAAATGGAAAGGTATTATGAGAAATGTTTAAAATCAATGACAATTATTTGAAACTGCCAGGCAGTTATCTGTTTTCTACTATTGCGAAGAAAGTGGCGGCTTTTGAGAAAGCCAATCCGGATAAAAAAATTATCCGCTTAGGAATCGGGGATGTTACACTTCCTCTGGCTCCTGCCGTGATAACGGCCCTTCATACCGCAGTGGATGAGATGGGTGGAAAGAACAGCTTTAAGGGATATGCCCCGGATCAGGGATATGAATTCCTGAGAAGAGCCATTATTGATAACGATTTCAAAACCAGGGGAGTGGAGCTTGATCTGGATGAGGTCTTTGTCAGTGACGGATCTAAAAGTGATGCCGCCAATATCGGAGATATATTTTCGGTTGATAACAAGATTGGTGTCTGTGATCCTGTATATCCTGTTTACGTGGATTCCAACGCCATGTCCGGAAGGGCAGGCAGCTACGTTGCAGAAACGGAAAGATGGGACAACCTCATTTATATGCCATGCAAGGAAGAAAATGGATTTGCACCGGAGTTTCCGCAGGAAGTGCCGGACATCATCTATCTTTGCTTTCCGAACAACCCGACCGGATCTACCATCAAGAAGGACCAGCTGCAGGAATGGGTGGACTTTGCCAACAAAAATAAGTCAGTCATCATTTACGATGCTGCATATGAAGCGTACATTTCAGAAGCCGATGTGCCTCATTCCATCTACGAATGTGAAGGAGCAAAGACCTGCGCCATCGAGATGAGAAGCTTTTCGAAAAATGCAGGATTCACCGGAACAAGGCTGGCATACACAATTGTGCCGAAGGACCTGTTATGCGGAGGAGTATCTGTAAACGGCCTGTGGGCAAGACGCCACGGAACAAAGTTCAACGGTGCGCCTTACATTATCCAGAAAGCCGGAGAGGCTGTTTATTCGGAAGAGGGCAAAAAGCAGACGGCCGAGCAGGTTGCCTACTATATGAAAAATGCGAAGCTGATCCGTGAAGGTCTTGCCGAGGCAGGGTATTCTGTTTCCGGCGGAATCAATGCCCCATACATCTGGTTAAAGACTCCGAACAATATGACGTCCTGGGAATTCTTCGATCATCTTCTGGAAAAAGCCAACGTAGTCGGAACTCCTGGCTCAGGTTTTGGACCAAATGGAGAAGGGTATTTCAGACTGACTGCTTTCGGAAGCTATGAGAATACTGTAGCGGCGCTGGATCGCATAAAAAAACTTTGATGCCATTGACAAAATAATAAAGAAACTGTATATTACTGATAGTAATTCTTTGCTTTAACGTGCGAACTCGCTGAGGCAAAAACAATAAAGTGAAAAAAATTCACTATAGGAGGAGACTTTATTTATGAAAAGGATATTAGGTTTAATTTTAGTGCTCGTAATGGCGATGAGTGTTGTCGCAGGATGCGGCGGATCCGGTAACGATACAGAGACAACCGGTTCAAGTACTGCCTCGGATAAATTTTATATCGGCGGAATCGGCCCGATAACTGGTGCAGCTGCTATCTACGGACAGGGTGTAAAAAATGGCGCACAGATTGCTGTGGACGAAATCAACGCAGCAGGCGGTATCAACGGATACCAGATCGAATATAAATTTGAAGATGATGAACATGATGCGGAAAAAGCCGTGAATGCCTACAATACCTTAAAAGACTGGGGAATGCAGATTCTCATGGGAACCGTAACATCTACCCCATGTATGGCAGTTTCCGCCAAAACAGCAGAGGACAATATGTTCCAGGTTACGCCATCCGGTTCATCACCTGATGTAATCGTAGGAGACAATACTTTCCAGATCTGCTTCTCGGATCCAAACCAGGGTATCGCATCTGCTGACTACATCGCAGAAAATGCCCTTGCAACAAAAGTTGCCGTAATATATGACAGCTCTGATGTTTACTCATCCGGAATCTACGAGAAATTTGCATCACAGGCAGAATCCAAAGGAATTGAGATTGTTGCGGCAGAGGCTTTCACAGCTGACAATAAATCCGATTTCTCCGTACAGATCCAGAAGGCAAAAGATGCAGGCGCAGAGCTTGTATTCCTTCCAATCTACTACACAGAAGCAACCCTGATTCTCAAACAGGCCAATTCCATCGGATACAAACCTCTTTTCTTCGGATGTGACGGACTTGACGGAATCCTTGGTGTTGAAAACTTTGACACTTCCCTCGCAGAAGGTGTAATGCTCCTGACACCGTTTGCAGCAGATGCGACTGACAAACTGACACAGGATTTCGTTGCAACTTACAAGGAAAACTACGGTGAAGTTCCAAACCAGTTCGCAGCGGATGCATATGATGCAATCTACACGATCAAAGCTGCTATTGAAAAGAGCGGAGCAACACCGGATATGAGCGTTTCAGAACTTGGTGATGCACTTAAGGGCGCTATGCCTGAAATCGCAGTTGTCGGACTGACTGGTAAAGGTGCAGAAATGACATGGGCTGCAACCGGCGAAGTAAGCAAGAAACCTATGGCTGTAACAATCAAAAACGGAGTTTATACAGCTAACTAATGAAAAATCTCCGGAGGGGTTTTCAATACCCCTCCTTTTTTTTTTGTTAATTCGAATACGGATTGTGGATGAAATCATCCTGTGTTATAATGAATACAATTTTTAATAAAAAGAGGTGCAATATGAGTTTCATTTCTTATTTAGTCAACGGAATCAGTCTGGGAAGTGTTTATGCTATCATCGCACTTGGATATACCATGGTATATGGAATTGCCAAGATGTTAAACTTTGCCCATGGGGATGTTATCATGATTGGCGGGTATGTGACTTTCATGATCATGAGCACTATGGGACTTTCGCCATGGCTTGGTATTGTTGCAGCGGTCGTCGTCTGTACGCTGCTCGGCGTGGTGATTGAAAAAATCGCTTATAAACCCCTGAGGGGTGCTTCGCCGCTGGCTGTTCTCATAACCGCAATCGGTGTGAGCTACTTTCTGCAGAACATCGCTCTGCTTATATTCGGAGCGAACACAAAATCCTTTACATCTGTCGTATCCATTCCTGATCTTGTCCTGGCAGACGGCCAGCTGACCATATCGGGTGAAACCATCGTCACGATTATTGCCAGTGTCATTATTATGATAGCCATGACACTGTTTATCAAAAAAACAAAAACCGGACGTGCTATGAATGCCGTATCAGAGGATAAGGGAGCGGCCCAGCTTATGGGCATCAATGTCAACAAAACAATCTCTATCACCTTTGCCATCGGTTCCGGTCTGGCAGCCATCGCCGGCATACTTCTTGTTTCATCCTATCCGGCCCTGACTCCTTATACAGGGGCGATGCCCGGCATCAAAGCCTTTGTGGCGGCCGTGTTCGGAGGGATCGGATCTGTACCGGGAGCCATGATAGGCGGGATTCTTCTGGGCGTCATCGAGAACTTAAGCAAAGCATACATTTCATCCCAGCTTGCGGATGCTATCGTGTTCGCCGTGCTGATTATTGTTCTCCTGGTAAAACCTACCGGAATACTTGGAAAGGAAATTCGAGAGAAGGTATAGGTGGGAGATGATGAAAAAGAAAATTGGAATGAATAAAAGTACATATAACAATATGATCACCCTGGGTATCGTGGTGGCCGCATATATCATTATCCAGATCCTGATTTCAACCGGATCGGTTTCCAGCCTTATGGAAGGACTGCTGGTGCCTTTATGCGTATATGTGATTCTGGCCATATCCTTGAATCTTACGGTTGGCATCCTGGGTGAGCTGAGTCTGGGACACGCCGGTTTCATGTGTGTTGGTGCGTTTGCCAGTGCGTTTTTTTCCAGGTTGACCGAAGATCTCATTACGGCAACATATCTCAGGTTTCTTATTGCCCTGATTATTGGAGCTGTCTGTGCTGCCATATTCGGTATTATCATCGCCGTACCTGTGCTGCGGCTCAAGGGGGATTATCTGGCGATCACCACGCTCGCATTCGGTGAAATCATCAAAAACGTAGTCAACGTCATGTACGTGGGAAAAGACAGCACTGGTATCCATTTCTCCATGAAAAACGCTATGGATTTGAACCTGAAGGAAGGCGGAGACGTCATCATAAAGGGTGCTCAGGGAATCACAGGGACCCCGACGGATTCCAACTTCACTATAGGTATCATTCTTGTGCTGGTCACCATGATTGTCGTTATGAATATCATTAAATCCAGTACGGGCCGCGCCATTACGTCCATCCGTGACAATCGTATTGCTGCGGAATCCATCGGAATCAACATAACAAAATACAAGGTAATAACATTTGCCATATCCGCTGCTTTTGCGGGCGTTGCGGGAGTTCTGTATTCCCATAACCTGTCGACCCTGACAGCCACACCGAAGAATTTCGGATACAATATGTCCATTTTGATTCTGGTATTTGTAGTGTTGGGCGGCATGGGAAATATACGCGGATCTATGATTGCGGCGATAGTGCTGACGCTCATTCCGGAATACCTGCGGTTTATGCAGGACTACCGGATGCTGCATAAGCGAAAGGGGGCAGAATAATCATGGCATTATTGGAAGTTAAAAACCTGTCCATTGCTTTTGGAGGTCTTCGGGCGGTGGATGGATTCGATATAAGTATTGAAAAAGGACAGCTTTATGGTCTGATCGGACCAAATGGCGCTGGAAAAACAACCATATTCAATCTGCTTACGGGTGTGTATAAGCCAAATGACGGAATTATAAACCTGGACGGCAAAAATATTGCCGGGATGAGGACCATTGATATCAACAAAGCGGGTGTTGCCAGGACCTTCCAGAATATCAGGCTTTTTAAGGCCATGACGGTTCTGGATAACGTAAAGGTTGCTTTGCAGAACGAATACAGATATTCCGCACTGACAGGCATATGCAGATTGCCGAAGTATTTTAAAATGGAAAAGAAAATGAATGAACGGGCAGAGGAGCTCCTGAAGGTGTTCGATCTGGACGGACAAAAAGATATCATGGCTTCTAACCTGCCTTATGGCAAACAGAGAAAACTGGAGATTGCCAGGGCTCTGGCCACCAACCCGAAGATGCTTCTTCTGGATGAGCCTGCGGCTGGCATGAACCCTAACGAAACACAGGAACTGATGGATACGATCCGCTTCGTGCGGGATACATTTGACATGACGATACTTCTTATTGAGCATGATATGAAGCTTGTTTCCGGTATCTGTGAGCAGCTGACGGTGCTGAATTTCGGCAAAGTGCTGGCACAGGGAGAAACATCCGTGGTTTTGAAGAATCCCGAAGTTATCACGGCATATCTGGGAGAATAGGAGGGAGTTTAAAATGGCAATGCTTGAAATCAGAGACCTGGAAGTGTACTACGGTGTAATCCAGGCTATAAAAGGAATCTCTTTTGAAGTTAACGAAGGAGAGGTTATCGCCCTTATCGGCGCCAACGGCGCAGGCAAGACCACCATACTCCATACCGTATCCAGACTTATCAATTCCAAATCGGGAAACATTATTTTTGAAGGCAGGGATATTACGAAAATTCCTCCCCACCAGCTGGTGGAAATGGGCATGGCCCATGTCCCGGAAGGAAGAAGGGTATTCGCGTACCTTTCCGTTCTTGAAAATCTACTTTTGGGAGCATACACCCGGAAAGACAGGGACGAGATTGAAGAGAGCCTGCAGAATGTATTTAAACGGTTCCCGAGACTGGAAGAGCGGAAGAAACAGCATGCGGGCACCCTCAGCGGCGGAGAGCAGCAGATGCTGGCCATGGGAAGGGCACTGATGTCCAGACCGAAAATCATCCTGATGGATGAACCGTCCATGGGACTTTCCCCGATACTTGTTTCGGAAATTTTCAGCATTATTAAGGAAATCAGCGCCAGCGGCACCACGGTTCTGCTGGTGGAACAGAACGCCAAGAAGGCGCTGGAGATCGCCGATCGGGCTTATGTACTGGAAACGGGCAAGATCGTGCTGGACGGTCCAGCCAACGAACTGGCTGAAAATGAAGCGGTAAGAAAAGCGTATCTCGGCGAGTAGGGATAGGGCTGTCTTGCCGAATATCTGGGTGGAAAATTAATTTTCCGCTTGACAGTAAAAAATATTGTCTGTATTATGAACAATATATTTAATAAAAAATGGAAATGCAGTGAAAGAGACTCCTGCTTATGGAACTCGACAGGAATACGATGCCACCGACTGAGAGCATTGTTTGATGGAACTAAGCGAGGGGAACACTCTGGAGCAGACTTGCCGAATTGCCTTTTGAATGGCTTGTAGGTTTGTACGTCGCACGCGTTAAGTGTATGAGCGCAGGATACATATCGTATTCCTGAATGCGGGTGGTACCGCGGTGTAACGATTACCCCGTCCCGGAATATTTTAATATTCCGGGACTTTTTATGATTAAATGCAATAAAGGAGGATATACAGGTGGAATTCATCAGTGGAGTTATGAAAAAGGATACTCTTGAGATAGGGGAGCTGCTTGCAGGCGATTATCTTGGAAAGAAAGTGACTGTAAACGGAGCCGTTCATTCAATCCGTGATATGGGAGATATTGCCTTTGTTGTCCTGCGCAAGCGGGAAGGTCTTCTTCAGACGGTGTTTGAGGAAGGTAAAACGAATTTTAATATCAAGGATCTGAAAGAAAATTCAACTATAGAAGCGGTGGGCGTAATGGCTGCGGAGGACAGGGCGCCCAACGGAATCGAGATCCGTCTGGAAAGCATACGGATACTTTCTGAACCAAAAGAACCCATGCCCATAGCCATCAATAAGTGGCAGCTTAAATCCCACCTGGAGACCCTGGTGGATCTAAGGCCGATTTCCCTCCGTAACATAAGGGAAAGAGCGAAGTTTAAGATTCAGGAAGGAATCGTAATCGGCTTTCGGGATTTCCTGCATTGCCAGGGCTTTACGGAAATCCGGACCCCGAAGATCGTGTCCAGGGGAGCCGAGGGCGGAGCCAATGTATTTAAGCTGGATTACTTCGGCAAAAAGGCCGAACTGGCCCAGAGTCCCCAGTTTTACAAGCAGACAATGGTAGGCGTGTTTGACAGGGTTTATGAGGCGGCGCCTGTATTCCGGGCCGAAAAGCACAATACCCACAGGCATCTGAACGAATACACCAGTCTGGATTTTGAAATGGGCTATATCGAGGGATTCGAAGAAATCATGGCCATGGAAGCAGGGGCCCTTCAGTATATACTGGAGCTCCTTAAGAAAGATTACGCAAACGAACTCAGGATATGCGGTGTGGATCTTCCCAGTGCACAAAATATTCCTGCGATTAAATTCGAGGACGCCAAGCAGAAGGTATCGGAAAAGTACGACCGTCCAATCCGCAACCCCTATGATCTCGAGCCGGAAGAGGAAGTCCTGATCAGCAGATACTTCAAGGAAGAATACGATGCGGATTTTGTGTTCATAACACACTATCCTTCGAAAAAAAGGCCCTTCTATACCATGGATGATCCGGCGGATACCAGATTTACCCTGAGCTTCGATCTGCTTTTCAGGGGAATAGAAATCACCACGGGAGGTCAGCGTATCCATGATCTGGATATGCTGCGGGAGAAAATAAGTGCCCGAGGAATGGACGAAGAGGGAATGGAACATTATCTGATGATTTTCAAGCATGGAATGCCTCCTCACGGAGGTCTGGGGATGGGTCTGGAAAGACTGACCATGAAGATTCTGGGCAAGGACAATGTAAGGGAAACCACTCTCTTCCCAAGGGATTTGAGCAGACTGGAACCATAAGGAGGTACGAAAATGTCAAATATAATCACGGATGAAACAATAGAATACGTATCTATCCTTGCGAAACTGGACCTTTCGGAAGAAGAGAGGGAACAGGCCAAAAAGGATATGGGCAGCATGCTGGACTACATTGATAAATTGAATGAGCTGAATACGCAGGGAGTGGAACCTATGTCCCATATTTTCCCCGTAAACAATGTCTTCCGGGAAGATGTCCTTGAAAACGGAGATGACAGAGACAACTTGCTCTCTAACGCTCCACAGAAAAAAGATGGCTGTTACAAGGTTCCTAAAACAGTTGAATGATAAGGAGTGTTCAGAGTGGATATTATGAGTTTAACTGCCTTGGAAATGGGCAGAAAAATTAAAAATAAAGAAATCGGCGTGGTCGAGGCTGCAAAGGCGGCCCTGGACAGGTCCGAGGCGCTGGAAAGCATAGTACATGGGTTCGTGACTCTGGACGGAGAAGGCGCAATCAGAAGTGCCCAGAGAATCCAGAAACTGATTGATGAGGGAACTCTGACCGGTCCGCTGGCCGGAGTACCTATGGCAGTAAAGGACAACATCTGCACGAAAGGGTTGCTTACCACCTGCAGTTCCAAAATCCTTTACAATTTTGTTCCGCCATATTCTGCCCAGGCAGTATTGAACATGGAGAAGGCCGGAGCGGTCATTATCGGCAAAACCAACATGGATGAATTTGCCATGGGAAGCACTACGGAAACTTCGGCATACGGGGTAACCCGCAATCCATGGAATATGGATCATGTACCCGGCGGTTCCTCCGGCGGATCCTGTGCCGTAGTGGCTTCGGAAGAAGTAAGCTATTCATTGGGTTCTGATACGGGAGGTTCCATCCGCCAGCCCAGCTCCTTCTGCGGGGTCACGGGGATTAAGCCCACCTATGGAACCGTATCCCGTTACGGACTCATTGCCTACGGCTCCTCCCTGGATCAGATCGGTCCGGTGGCCAAAAATGTTTCCGACTGCACAGCGATTCTGGAAGCGGTGGCTTCCTTTGATAAAAAAGACAGCACATCCGTCCTGAGGGAAAACTATGACTTTTCTTCTGCACTTGTGGACGATGTAAAGGGAATGAAAATTGGAATCCCCCGTGATTATTTCGGACAGGGACTGGATGAGGATGTGAAGGCGGCAGTAATGGCGGCGGCATCGATCCTGGAACAAAAGGGCGCCATCGTGGAGGAGTTCGATTTAAGCCTCACGGAATATGCGATACCGGCCTACTATGTGATCGCTTCTGCGGAAGCAAGCTCGAATCTGGCCAGATTTGACGGAGTGAAATACGGATACCGTGCACCTGAATTTGAGGGCCTTCATGAAATGTATAAGAAAAGCCGCTCCCAGGGATTTGGTGCGGAAGTGAAACGCAGGATCATGCTGGGATCATTTGTACTGAGCAGCGGATATTATGACGCATATTATCTGAAAGCGCTGAGGACAAAAGCCCTGATTAAGGAGGCCTTTGATAAGGCCTTTGCAAAATATGACATAATCCTGGGCCCTGTAGCGCCTTCCACGGCTCCACGTCTGGGGGAAAGTCTTACAGATCCTATCAAGATGTACCTGGGGGACATATATACAATCGCTGTCAACCTGGCAGGACTTCCGGCCATCAGCCTTCCCTGCGGACGGGACAAAAAAGGACTTCCCATCGGTCTCCAGCTTATAGGCGACTGCTTTAAGGAAAACAATATAATCCGTGCGGCGTATTCCTTTGAACAGACAAGGGAATATGAAAGACCGGAGATAGCAAAGGAGGAGAGAAGATGAAACAGTACGAGATGGTAATCGGTCTGGAAGTTCACGTGGAACTTGCGACCAAAACGAAAATCTTCTGCTCCTGCACCACCCAGTTCGGAGGGTCTCCAAACACACACACCTGCCCGGTCTGCACAGGTATGCCTGGTTCTCTTCCGGTTCTGAACAAACAGGTTGTGGAATATGCCATGGCGGTGGGAATCGCCACTAATTGCGACATCACCAGATACTCCAAATTTGACCGGAAGAATTATTTCTATCCGGACAATCCTCAGAATTACCAGATTTCGCAGCTGTATCTTCCAATCTGCCGGAATGGATATGTGGAAATAGAGACACAATCCGGTACGAAAAAGATTGGAATACATGAAATTCACATGGAGGAGGATGCAGGAAAGCTGATCCATGACGAGTGGGAGGACTGTACCCTGGTGGATTACAACCGGTCCGGCGTGCCGCTTATCGAGATTGTATCCGAGCCGGATCTGCGTTCTGCCCAGGAGGTTATTACGTACCTGGAGAAGCTGAGGCTGCTTATCCAGTATCTTGGGGCCAGCGACTGTAAGCTGAATGAAGGCTCCATGCGTGCCGATGTCAATCTTTCCATACGGCCGGTCGGAGCGCAGGAATATGGAACCAGAACAGAGATGAAGAATCTGAACTCCTTTAAAGCTATTTCCAGGGCGATTGAAGCGGAGAAGCTGCGCCAGATCGAGCTGATCGAAGAGGGGAAGACCGTCATCCAGGAAACCAGAAGATGGGATGACAATAAGGAATATTCCTATGCCATGCGTTCGAAAGAGGATGCCCAGGATTACAGATATTTCCCGGATCCGGACCTGGCGCCGGTAGTCGTCACTCAGGAATGGGTCGACAGCATATTGAACCGACAGCCTGAATTCAGGGACGCAAAAATAAAACGTTATATAGAAGACTTTAAAATACCGGAATACGATGCCCAGATCATCACCTCTTCCAAGCATCTGGCAGATATCTTTGAAGAAACCGTAGAGCTATCCGGCCAGCCCAAGGAAGCGTCCAACTGGATTATGGTGGAAACCATGCATATCCTCAAAGTCAGGGAAATGGAACCGGAGAAGGTGAGCTTCTCCCCGTCGAATCTGGCAAAGCTGATCAAACTGATTGAATCGGGCAAGATTAACCGGACAGTGGCCAAGGAAGTATTCGAGGTGATTTTTGATAAAGATATGGATCCGGAAAAATATGTGGAAGAAAACGGACTTATCATGGAAAGCGACGAAGGTGCCCTGAAGGAAATCATACAGAAGATCGTGGATGCAAATCCTAAATCTGTAGAGGATTTTCACGGAGGAAAGGAAAAAGCACTGGGATTCCTGGTAGGCCAGGCAATGAAGGAAACAAAAGGAAAAGCCAATCCGGCACTCATCAATAAAATTCTCAAGGAAATATTAATGCATTGACCTTGTATAGATGTTGTATTATAATTTAATCGGCTGATTATCGGTCACATGGGATTAAAAATTAGGAAAGCAGGTGCTCATTTTGAAAATACTGGACTTATTATATGAAGGCAAAGCCAAAAAGGTTTATAAAACGGATGATGAAGACGTTTTGGTGGTGGATTATAAGGATGACGCTACGGCATTCAACGGACTGAAAAAAGGGACTATCGAGGGGAAAGGCTCCATCAACAACAGGATGACCAATCATATTTTTCAGCTGTTGGAAAAAGAAGGAATCCCGACACATTTTATAGAAGAACTGGATTCCAGAAGGACTGTCGTTAAAAAAGTTGAGATCGTGCCCCTGGAAGTAATCGTCAGAAATGTGGCAGCCGGAAGCTTTTCCAAAAGACTGGGAATCGAAGAAGGAAGAAAACTGATCAGCCCGACTCTTGAATTCAGCTATAAGAACGATGAACTGGGAGATCCGCTAATCAATGATTACTTTGCTCTGGCACTTGGACTTGCAACCCGGGAAGAGATTGATAAGATTACGGAACTCGTATTTAAGATAAATGATTTCCTTTTAAAGTATTTCGCGCAGGCAGGCATTGACCTGATCGACTTCAAGGTGGAATTTGGACGCTATAAAGGAGATATTATCCTGGCAGATGAGATTTCCCCAGATACCTGCAGGCTTTGGGATTCGAAGACAAAAGAGAAACTGGACAAAGACAGATTCAGAAGAGATATGGGCAATGTAGAAGAAGCTTATGACGAAGTTTTCGCCAGATTGGGATTATAATAATATGGAAGAAAAAAAATTTTGCAGTGGCATAGAAGATGACAGGCTCCACGAGGAATGCGGGGTCTTCGGCATCTACAGTTATGATGGGAATGAAGTCGCTTCCACGATTTATTACGGCCTTTTTGCCCTGCAGCACAGGGGACAGGAAAGCTGCGGCATCGCGGTATGCGATACGAACGCTCCGAAGGCAAAGGTGGATTCCTACAAGGGGATGGGTCTTGTGAATGAAGTGTTCAGCTCGGAAGCGCTGGACAAACTGAAGGGAAATCTGGGAGTGGGACACGTGCGGTATTCGACGGCAGGCGGTTCCACCCGTGAGAATGCACAGCCGCTGGTTCTGCATTACATAAAAGGCACCCTGGCACTGGCCCACAACGGAAATCTGATCAATACGCCTGAGCTGCGGGAGGAACTTGCCCGTACGGGAGCTATTTTCCAGACAACCATTGATTCTGAGGTGGTCGCGTATATCATAGCCAGGGAAAGGCTGAAATGCGGAACGGTTGAGGAAGCGATACGTCTTACGATGGACAAAATCAAAGGAGCATATTCGCTGATAGTCATGAGTCCCAGAAAGCTGGTGGGGGCAAGAGATCCTTTTGGGTTTAAGCCTCTCTGCATCGGAAAGAGGGATAATGAATACATCATTACCTCTGAGTCCTGTGCACTGGATACGGTAGGCGCCGAATTTGTCAGGGACGTTCTGCCAGGTGAAATCGTTACAATTGATAAAGATGGAATTCATTCTGATACGTCCGCCTGCCTCTCGGGACACAAGACGGGCAGATGCGTGTTTGAATATATTTATTTTGCCCGTCCGGACAGCGTGATAGACGGTATATCGGTGTACCAGTCCAGGCTGATGGCCGGAAAATATCTGGCCATTGACCACCCAGTGGAAGCCGACCTGGTGGTAGGCGTGCCTGAATCGGGAAACGCAGCTGCCCTGGGATATTCCATGCAGTCAGGGATTCCTTATGGAACGGCTTTTGTAAAAAACAGCTACGTAGGGAGGACCTTCATCAAACCCGGACAGAAAAGCAGGGAATCCAGCGTCCGTGTCAAGCTGAACGTTTTAGCTGAGGCGGTCCGGGGAAAAAGAATTATCATGATTGATGATTCCATTGTCCGCGGAACCACCAGCGACCGTATTATTACGATGCTAAAGGAAGCGGGTGCCACGGAAGTACACGTCCGGATCAGTTCGCCGCCGTTCTTATATGAATGCTTTTTTGGAACCGACGTACCGGAACGCAAGCAGCTGATTGCCTATAACCATTCCATCGAGGAAATCAGACAGATCCTGGGGGCAGATTCCCTTGGCTATCTGGAACTTGAGAGGCTTCCGCAGATTGCGGGAGGGCTTTCAATCTGTATGGGCTGCTTCACGGGAACATACCCGCTGAATCCTCCGGAAGAAGATATCCGGGGAGAATTCCAGGAATAATCATTAGGAGGAAAGTAATATGACAGACAGATATCAGAGCCCTCTGGCCGAAAGATATGCTAGCAGGGAGATGCAGTATATCTTTTCTCCGGACATGAAGTTTAAGACCTGGAGGAAATTGTGGATCGCACTGGCAGAGTCCGAGAGAGAACTCGGACTGAATATCACTGCGGAACAGATTGCCCAATTAAAGGAACATCAGGAAGATATCAACTATGACGTGGCCCGGGAGAGGGAAAAGCTTGTAAGGCATGACGTCATGGCTCATGTCTATGCGTACGGAACGCAATGTCCCGACGCTAAGGGAATCATACATCTGGGGGCCACTTCCTGCTTTGTGGGGGACAATACGGACATTATCATCATGACCGAAGGCCTGAAGCTGGTTCGCAGAAAGATTATCAACGTATTGGATGAGCTGGCGAAATTTGCCAGTGAATATAAGAATCTGCCAACCTTGGGCTATACGCACTTCCAGCCGGCCCAGCCTACAACGGTAGGCAAAAGGGCAACTCTCTGGATGATGGAGCTGAAGCTGGATCTGGATGAACTGGAATTCAGGCTGGAGAATATGCGTCTGCTCGGCTCGAAAGGTACCACCGGGACCCAGGCAAGCTTTTTGGAGCTCTTTGACGGAGATTACGAAAAGGTGAAGGAAGTAGACCATAAAATTGCTGAAAAAATGGGATTTAAAGGCTGTTATCCCGTATCAGGACAGACCTACTCCAGAAAAGTGGACATGGGCGTTTTGAATGTACTTGCAGGAATTGCCGCAAGCGCACATAAATTTTCCAATGACATCAGGCTTTTGCAGCATTTAAAGGAAATAGAGGAACCCTTCGAGAAGAACCAGATCGGATCCTCTGCCATGGCATATAAGCGCAATCCAATGCGCAGCGAGAGGATAGCCTCTCTTGCAAACTATGTAATTGCAGATGCCCTGAATCCTGCCATTACCGCCGCAACCCAGTGGTTTGAGAGAACCCTGGATGATTCGGCCAACAAAAGAATCAGCGTACCGGAAGCCTTTCTGGCGGTGGACGGAGTGCTGGATCTGTATCTGAACATTGTAGACGGTCTGGTTGTGTATCCTAAGGTCATTGAAAAACACCTGATGACGGAGCTTCCATTCATGGCAACCGAGAACATCATGATGGATGCGGTAAAAGCCGGCGGCGACAGACAGGAACTCCACGAAAAAATCAGAACCCTTTCCATGGAAGCCGGACGAAATGTCAAGGAAAACGGAATGGATAACAACCTGCTGGAACTGATTGCGGCGGATCCTGCTTTCAACCTGACGATAGAGGAACTGAAACAAACAATGGATCCTGCCAAATATACCGGATGTGCAGGAAGACAGACGGAAGAATTTCTGGAAGAGGTAATCAACCCGATTCTGGAAGCAAACAAAGAATTTCTGGGGATGACGGCTGAAATCTCTGTTTAGATAAAATGCAACATTTAAGGAGGAAACAACATGGTAAGAGCAATAGTTGGAGCAAACTGGGGTGATGAGGGTAAAGGGAAGATTACCGACATGCTGGCAAAGGAATCCGATATTATTATAAGATATCAGGGAGGAAGCAATGCCGGCCATACAATCATCAACGAATATGGTAAATTCGCCCTGCATCTTCTTCCATCCGGTGTGTTTTACAACCATACCACAAGCGTCATCGGGAACGGAGTTGCACTGAACATCCCATTTCTTGTGAAGGAGGTTAAGAGCCTCGAAGAAAAAGGCGTTCCGACTCCAAAGATTCTGGTATCCGACAGGGCGCAGATCCTTATGCCTTACCATATGGCTTTTGATACATATGAGGAGGAACGTCTGGGAGGAAAATCTTTCGGCTCCACAAAATCTGGCATAGCACCTTTTTACTCGGATAAATACGCGAAAATCGGCATTCAGGTCAGCGAACTGTTCGATGGCGAAGCTTTACGCGAAAAAGTCAAGGGAATCTGCGAATACAAGAACATCCTTCTGGAGCATCTTTACCATAAGCCTCAGCTGGATGAAAATCAGGTATTTGAGGAACTGATGGAATACAGAGATATGGTAGCGCCATATGTAACGGATGTTTCGGCGTATCTTTTCCGGGCCCTGAAGGAGGGTAAAAACATTCTCCTGGAAGGCCAGCTGGGGGCGCTGAAAGATACAGATCATGGAATCTATCCGATGGTTACTTCCTCCTCCACTCTTGCCGGATACGGCACAGTCGGGGCAGGAATCCCTCCTTATGAAATCAAAGAAATCATTGCTGTCGTCAAAGCATATTCCAGTGCAGTCGGCGGCGGTGAATTCGTGAGCGAAATCTTTGGAGATGAAGCGGATGAACTGAGAAGACGCGGTGGAGACGGCGGCGAATATGGAGCCACAACCGGAAGGCCAAGACGTATGGGCTGGTTTGATGCGGTTGCATCCCGTTATGGATGCCGTATTCAGGGAGCTACTTCTGTTGCCCTCACGGTTCTGGATGTTCTTGGATATCTGGATGAGCTTCCGGTTTGTGTAGGATACGAAATCGAAGGCGTAGTGGCAAAGGACTTCCCGGTTACCACAAAGCTTGCCAAAGCAAAGCCAGTATATGAAATGCTTCCGGGATGGAAGCAAGAAATCAGGGGAATCCGCAATTACGAGGAGCTTCCTGAGAACTGCAGAAAATACATCGAATTTATTGAGAGACAGCTGGAAGTACCTGTTACCATGGTGTCAAACGGACCTGGAAGGGAAGACATCATTTACAAACATTAATTGAAGGACGGTTTTAATATGAGCGAAAAAACAGCACTGCTTGAGCAGTGGAGGAACTTGGCATATGAGTCACACCAGTCAGAGCAGCAGAGCTCTCTTTTCTGGGCGGATTATTTTCAGAGAGAAAAAGGGATTTACCAGCAGCTTCTTGCGGACCCGGATACAGCTGTTGAAGGAACCGTGAAAGAGCTCGCAGAAAAATTCGGCGAGAATCTGCTTATTATGGCAGGCTTTCTGGATGGAATCAATGACAGCCTGAAGGAGAAGAATCCTATCGAGACCATGGAGGAAGATACGAAAGTGTCCCTGGCTTTTGATAAGGAGCTGCTTTTCAGGAATATGATTGAAGCCAAAGCAGACTGGCTGTACGGTCTGGAAGAATGGAAATTCATCTTTCCGGAAGAAAAGCTGAAAGACCTGTACCTGGAGCAGAAGAAAGCCCATACAGTTGTCAAGGGCAAAAAAGTCGGAAGAAATGAGCCCTGCCCATGTGGAAGCGGTAAGAAATACAAAAGCTGCTGCGGAAAATAGTTATATGGAGTCCTATACCTATCTTTCAGCAGTTTATGATATTTTCATGGATAATATCCCCTACGATGCGTGGGGGAAATTTATCGTGTCAGAATTAAAGAAACGCGGCATCGATGATGGACTGATTCTTGATCTCGGCTGCGGGACGGGAATAATGTCGGAGATCCTTGCCGGAGCCGGATATGACGTAATCGGCGTAGATTCCTCGGCGGAAATGCTTGCGGTGGCCTCTGCCAAGGCAGCAGAGTCGGGAAATGAGATTCTGTACCTGTGCCAGGATATGAGGGAATTTGAACTGTACGGTACGGTCCGGGCGGTTGTCAGTGTCTGCGATGCCCTGAATTATATTCTGGAGAAAGAGGAACTGGTCCGTACCTTCTTCCTGGTCAGCAATTATCTGGATCCGGGGGGTGTGTTTATATTCGATATGACCACTCCTGCGGAATATGAAGAGATTGCAGATGACGTAATTGCGGAAAACCGGGATGAGTGCAGCTTTATCTGGGAAAATGACTTTGACCCGGAAAGCAGTCTGAACCGTTATGACCTGACTCTTTTCATCAGGGATGAGGCAGGAAAATATGATAAATACGATGAGACACACGTTGAGAGGGCTTATACGGAAGAAGAAGTCAGGGCCGCATTGATAGAAGCCGGTCTTGCCTATCAGTCCTCCTGCGAGGATTATAAAAATGCCGAACCGGACAGCCTTAGCGGACGTATCTGCTATATTGCCGGAGAGTGCAAAAAAGAGGTAAAAGAATGAGTGATTATTTAATCAGGGCAACCGCCGCCGATGGCATGATCCGTGCGTTTGCAGCGACTACCAGGGATACGGTTGAGCATGCCCGGCAGACCCATAATTCAAGCCCGGTAGTGACGGCGGCGCTTGGACGGCTCCTTACGGCCGGAGCCATGATGGGAAGCATGATGAAGGGGGAGAACGATCTCCTGACGCTGCAGATTCGCGGGGACGGGCCGATGCAGGGAATGGTTGTAACGGCGGACCCGAGGGGCAACGTGAAGGGCTATGCATTTGAACCGGAAGTCCTGATTCCCGGGCGGCTGGACGGAAAACTGGATGTTGCCGGAGCCGTTGGCCTGGGTTATTTGAATGTCATAATGGATCTGGGACTGAAGGATCCGTATTCGAGCCGGGTGGACCTGATATCCGGAGAGATAGCGGAAGATCTTACCTATTATTTTGCCACATCGGAGCAGACGCCTTCATCGGTAGGTCTGGGTGTGCATATGACCCTGGAAAATACAGTACAGCAGGCGGGCGGATTCATAGTGCAGCTTATGCCGGGCGCAACAGAAGAAATCATTGCAGCCCTGGAGAGCAAGCTGTCGGGAATGTCTTCCGTTACTGAAATGCTGGAGCAGGGAATGACCTGTGAAAACATCCTGGAATTTCTTCTGGGAGACTTCGGTCTGGAGATAAATGAAAGAATGCCTGTCAGATTTTTCTGCAACTGCTCAAGGGACCGGGTACGGGGGGTTCTGGCTGGATTAGGCAGAAAGGATCTGCAGGAGATGATCGACGAAGAAGACGTGGAAGTCAACTGCCATTTCTGCAGTGAAAAATATTCCTTCAGTCCGGCTGAACTGACGGAAATCCTGGAAGGCCGCGCCTGAGAAAATCCCATCAAAAAAGGAACCGTCCGAATCGGACAGTTCCCAGTTTTAATCAGGTGGTAAATAATTTGCTTTTCTATTTTAAGAAAAAGGCACACCATTTAGTCATGATTATAATTTCGTTACGTTTGTAGCCTGAGGGCCTTTTGCACCGTTAACAATGTCGAATTCAACGGAAGCGCCTTCATCTAATGCTTTGAAGCCGTCCATGTTGAGTCCTGAGTAGTGAACAAAAACGTCATTTCCATCCTCGTCGCTAATGAATCCGTAACCTTTTTGGTTGTTGAACCACTTTACTGTACCTTTGCTCATAATCTATACCTCCAAAAAAATGAAATTATCAGTTGCCCCTATGCAACTTTTTTTAGATTAGCATATATTACTATATATGTCAACGATTTAGACGTTTTTTTGTGTGAAATTACCAACATTAAAGAAGCCGTTAAATGAACAATAATGAAATGAGGCAATAAATGGAATTTTTGATAGATGCACATACACACACCCTGGCAAGCGGACATGCATACAATACGATTCTCGAAATGGTCAGTGCGGCACGTGGTAAAAACCTGGAGATTTTGGGAATAACCGAACATGGGCCGGCAATGGCCGGAAGCTGTCAGGATATTTACTTCAATAATCTCAGGTCCATAGACCGAAAAGTATTCGGTATGGAAGTTCTTCTGGGTGCCGAACTGAATATCATTGACTACAAAGGCGGCACGGATCTCAGGGGTGATATCATCAGGGAGATGGATATCACCATAGCAAGCCTGCATAATGTTTGTATCGCAATCGGCAGCAGGGAGCAGAATACGGCTGCTTTGATCGGCGCTATCAAAAATCCTTTGATTGACATAATTGGACATCCGGATGACGGACATTTTCCATTGGATTATGAAGCTGTGGTCAAAGCTGCCAAAGAGTACGGGAAACCCCTGGAGCTGAACAATGGGTCTCTCAAACCGGGCGGATTCCGAATCAATGCCTGGGAAAACAACATGGAGATATTGAAGCTCAGTGCCCGCTGTGGTGTGGAAATACTCATCAGTAGCGATGCTCATTTTTCTACGGATGTTGCGGAATATTCCTATGTGCAGGAGTTTCTGAAGGAAGCGGATTTTCCGGAAGAACTGCTCTTAAACGGGAATCCGGACCGTTTTAGGAAGATGGTCCATAAGTACAAAAAGTCTGGACTTTAGGACTTTAATATGCTAAAATTTTCTCAATATAATTCTGAAGATGCAAGGAGAGGTAAATTACATGGGGAAAAGCATTAGAACGACCGCCGTCGATCATCTGTTTGAGGCAGTGCTGACATTAGAGGACAAAGAGGAATGCTATAAATTTTTTGAGGATGTATGTACCATCAATGAAATCCTTTCTTTTGCCCAGAGATATGAAGTAGCCAAAATGCTTCGAGAGAAAAGGACCTATATCGATATTGCGGAGACCACGGGTGCATCAACGGCAACCATCAGCAGGGTGAACCGTTCCCTAAATTACGGAAACGACGGATATGATCTGGTGTTTTCGAGATTGTACCCTCATATTGATGAAAAATAACAATTATTGTGACATCTGCTTCTGCGTGTAGTATAATCAGGGGAGAAGTCACATATATTTTTATTTAAGGAGGTTGTATAAATGGGAATATTGTCGAGGTTCAAGGATATCATGTCTTCAAACATCAACGCACTGCTGGACACAATGGAAGATCCATCAAAAATAATCGACCAGTACCTGAGGGACTTGGAAAGCGATCTGGGTAAGGTTAAAGCCGAAACCGCCGCAGTTATGGCAGAAGAGACGCGGGCCAAGAGAGAGCTTGACGAATGCTCCGCAGAAGTGCAGAGAATGCAGGACTACGCAGAAAAAGCAGTCAAGGCCGGGAATGATGATGATGCAAGACAATTCCTGAGCAAAAAGAAACTACAGACAGACCAGGAGACATCCTTAAAACACATATACGAAGCGGCTGCAGGAAATGCCGCCAAGATGCGCCAGATGCATGATAAGCTTGTTGCAGATATAGGATCGCTGAATGCCCGCAAGGATTCTGTCAAGGCGAAGATAGCGGTGGCCAAGACCCAGGAAAGAATTAACCAGATGGGCTCCAGTGTCGCCGGAGTACAGGGAACCATGTCTGCTTTCGATAAAATGGAAGCAAAGGCAGACCGGCTTTTGGACCAGGCAAACGCTATGACTGAGCTGAACGAATCAGCAGCAAAAGATGATGTGGGTGATCTGGCTAAAAAATATGATACTATGCAGACAGTCGATGTTGAAGATGAACTTGCTGCACTGAAAGCCAAGTTGGGGGAATAAGCCTGCAAGAGAATTTTTAGGGTGTCCGTGTTATGACAGGCACCCTTTTTTGTTCATAAAATGAAGCGGAGGGTGAAAAGTATGGGATTGTTCAGCAAAGAATTTTCGAATGTGGTAGAGTGGCAGGAGTATCGGGATGATGTCATGTTCTACAAATGGAATAACGATGAAATCAAGAAGGGCAGCCGTCTGATTCTGCGCCGCGGACAGGATGCCATATTCTTTTATAATGGAAAAATCGAGGGAATCTTCAAAGACGAAGGAAGCTTCGACATAGAGTCCCAGATTATTCCTTTTCTCTCCACGCTGAAGGGATTCAAGTTCGGATTCAACAGCGGGGTGAGGGTTGAAGTACTGTTCGTAAACACCAAGGAATTTGCCATAAAATGGGGAACCAAGAATGCGGTCAATATACCCATGCCCCAGATGAACCTGCCGGGCGGGATGCCGATCCGGGCTTTTGGAACTTTTGCCTGCAAGATTGACGATTATGGAATCCTCATGGACAAGATTGCCGGAATCAAACAGCAGTTCATGGTGGAGGATGTGAAGGACAGGGTTATCCCGATGCTGGACCAGCTTCTGATGAAGTGGATTGCCAGCGAAGGAAAAGATATGTTCAATCTCCAGGCCAACTCCTTTGAGATTTCCCAGGGCATTAAGGAAGACCTGGATATGGAGATGCGCAAAATCGGAATCGCCATCACTGCCTTTAATATCTCCAGCTTTTCTTATCCGGAGGAAATACAGAGGATGCAGGAAAAGGTGGCAGGACAGAGTATGGTGGGAGATGTTGGAAGATACAGGGACGTGGGCCTTGCGGATGCCATGTCGGAAGGAAAAGGGGCAGGTGCTTCGGCTGCTTCCGATATGGTGGGGCTGCAGATGGGAATGGCAATGGGACAGCAGATGGTGAACCAGATGAAAGAAGATGCCAATGCTGAAGATGTGAAGGAGACTGCACAGTCCCCCAAATTCTGCCCGAACTGCGGATTCAAGACAAACGGAGCCAAATTCTGCTCCAACTGCGGACAGAAACTAGTATAACAAACATAAAGGATTGGTAGAATATAAGATGAGCATATATGATTCACTGAATGACAGCCAGAAAGAAGCTGTGTTTACGACGGAAGGCCCCCTGCTGATCCTGGCGGGTGCCGGTTCCGGAAAGACCAGAGCCCTGACCCACAGGATAGCCTACCTGATCGAGGAGGGCATTGCCAGGCCGGAAAATATCATGGCTATTACATTCACGAACAAGGCAGCGGGAGAAATGCGGGACAGGGTGGACAATCTGGCGGGCCAGGAGGCCGGGAAAGTCTGGGTGGCCACATTTCATTCCAGCTGTGTGAGGATTCTCAGACGGTTTATCAGCAGACTCGGATATGATAACAATTTTGTGATTTATGATACCGACGACCAGAAGACCCTGATGAAAGAAATCTGCAAGAACCTAAATATCAATACAAAACTGTACAAAGAGCGATCTCTCCTTTCTGCCATATCATCGGCGAAGAATGAGCTGATCGGTCCGGAAAAGTTCGCCAAAATTCACGGCGGAGATTTTTCCAAACAGAAAATAGTAGAGGTTTATAAGGAGTACCAGAGTCAGCTGTATAAAAACAATGCCCTGGATTTCGATGACCTGATTTTCAAGACGGTAGAACTTTTGGAAACCAATGAAGATGTGCGGGACTTCTACCAGGAAAGCCTGCGATATATCATGGTGGACGAATATCAGGATACCAATACGGCCCAGTTCAAGCTGGTAAGCCTGTTGGCTGGAAAATACAAGAATCTCTGCGTTGTCGGAGATGACGATCAGTCCATCTATAAATTCAGGGGAGCTAATATCCAGAACATCCTAAGCTTTGAAACGGTTTTTCCTGAGGCAAAGGTAATCAAGCTGGAACAGAACTACCGCTCCACCAAAAATATCCTGCACGCGGCAAACGAAGTAATCCGTCATAATGAAGGCAGGAAGGATAAGACCCTGTGGACACAGAAGGAAGAAGGGGAAAAGATTATCCTGAACCAGTTTGAAACCGCTTATGACGAAGCGGCATCCATTTCCAAGGATATCAGGGAGCTTGTGGAAAATGAAGGATACAAGTACAGCGACATTGCGGTGCTGTACCGGACGAACGCCCAGTCGCGTATCCTGGAGGAGAAATTGATCAGGGATCTGATTCCATACAAAATAATCAACGGAATCAATTTCTACCAGCGAAGGGAAATCAAGGACATGCTGGCTTATCTGCGGACCGTCGACAATGGCCGGGATGATATTGCTGTAAAGAGGATCATCAATGTACCCAAACGCGGGATCGGCGATGTAACCATCAGCAAGGTGCAGGACTACGCCATCCGGAATGAATACGATTTTTTTGATGCACTGTCAAAAAGCAGGGAAATACCGCTGGCGGAAAATACCGTCTGCCGGGTCAATTCTTTTGTGAATTTCATTCACAGCCTTCGGGACAAATTGGACACTGTAACGGTGCGGGGCCTTTTGGAAGAAATCATAGATGAGACCGGTTACCTGGCAGAGCTGAAACTGGAAAACACTGAGGAAGCCCAGGCCAGAATTGAAAACGTGGAAGAGCTTATAAATAAGACCGCCGAATTCGATGAGAGGAAAGCGGACGAAGCCCTAAGTGAATTTCTTAGCGATGCAATGCTGATGACAAACCTGGATTCCCTGGATACCGATACGGATTATGTCCCCCTTATGACAATCCATAATGCGAAAGGGCTGGAATATCCCAAGATATTCCTTACGGGCATGGAAGACGGCCTTTTCCCGGGATTCATGTCCATCGGATCCGATGATCCGGATGAACTGGAAGAGGAAAGAAGGCTGTGCTACGTGGCGCTCACCAGGGCCATGAGGAGCCTGACCATTACCTGTGCGAGACAGCGTATGGTCAGGGGCGAGACCCAGCTGAACAACATTTCCAGGTTCGTGACCGAAATTCCGGAGGATATGCTGGACATGAAGATAAAGGAAGGCAGGATGCTGGGCTATAAAGGCAGAGGCTCCCTGGCATCGGCACCGGGACGCCCCAGTGCGAAGCCGTTTTTCCTTGAAAAATCCTATGATCCCAAAAAATTCGAAGTCAAAAAGGCGGATGCACTCTCCTATGGAGTGGGAGATACGGTAAAGCATGTGAAATTTGGGGAAGGAAAGGTTATGGAAGTTCTGGATGGTGGAAAAGATTTCGAAGTTACGGTGGATTTCCAAAAAGCCGGAACCAAGAAACTCTTCGCCTCTTTTGCAAAATTGCAGAAAATTTAATGGAATTATGACACAAATGATGGTATACTGTTAATAGCAATAGTTGGGAAAGGAAGTGGATGTCATGAGCAGAGTTGAAGAGATAGTAAGTGCCAGCAAGCTTGGGGAACTCATTAACCGGAAACAGAAGAAACAGGACAACACAGTGAAAATCTTAGGCATTGTTGCAGCAGCTGCCTCTCTGGGGGTTATTGCATATCTGATATACAGATATTTCAATCCTAAATTCGATTTAGAAGATGATTTCGAAGACGATTTTGATGATGATCTGACAGATTACGATGATGATGTTTTTGAAGACGAAAAAGAATAATTGATATACCAAATGAGGGTGTCTCCTTGAGACACCCTCATTTAGAATGGAGAAACATGAAAAAAGGTGATGTATTCGAAGGCCTTGTGATAAAGACGGAGTTCCCGAACAAAGGCCTTATGGAAATAGATGGAAACAAGATAAGGGTAAAAGGAGTTTTGGCAGGACAGAAAATCAGGTTCTCAATCAAAAGGAAACGCAGCGGACAGTGTGAAGGCAAGCTTATGGAAGTCCTTGAGAAATCTCCGCTGCAGGACCGCGAAGCTCCCTGTATCCACTTCGGAAAGTGCGGGGGCTGTTCCTATCAGGACCTGTCCTATGGGAATCAGCTGGAAATGAAATCCGCCCAGGTAAAGGAAATTCTGGACAGTGTCTGCCCGGATTACCTTTTTGAAGGGATTCTTCCGAGCCCTTCGGAATGGGAATACAGGAACAAGATGGAGTTCTCCTTTGGGGATGAATTCATGGACGGCCCGCTGGCTCTGGGGCTTCATAGGAAAAACAGCTTCCACGACATAGTCAATATTACGGACTGCAGGATTGTAGATAATGACTTCAATGAAATCCTGAAATGTGTATTGAACCATTTTGACGGAAAAGAAATCCCTTTTTATCATAAAATGCGTCACGAAGGATACCTCAGACATCTCCTGGTCCGCCGCGCGGCTACTACCGGAGAGATTCTGATTAATCTGGTAACGGCCTCCGGAGAGGCTGAAAATGCAGTATACGAAGCGGCTGCGGATTATGAAGGCCTGATAAAAGCCCTTTTGGCCCTCTCCTTAAACGGAACAATCGTGGGGATAGCCCACGTTATCAACGACAGCATGGCGGATGTGGTCAAAAGCGACCAGACCGACAGTCTGTTCGGGCGGGATTATATCCAGGAAAATATCCTGGGCCTTAATTTTAAAGTCTCTGCTTTCTCCTTTTTCCAGACAAACTCCCTGGGGGCAGAGGTCCTCTACGGGAAGGCCAGACAGTATGCTGGAGAAACAAAGGACAAGGTCATCTTTGATTTGTACAGCGGCACTGGCACAATCGCACAGATGCTGGCTCCAATAGCGAAGAAGACGGTCGGCGTGGAGATAGTGGGAGAAGCCGTGGAAGCGGCCCGCATTAATGCCGCAGGCAACAACCTGAACAACTGCGAATTCATCGTCGGGGATGTGCTGAAGGTAATGGACGACCTGCAGGACAAACCGGAGCTGATTATCCTGGATCCTCCCAGGGATGGCGTTCATCCCAAAGCGCTGGAAAAGATCGCGGAATTTGGCGCAGATACCATCGTATACATATCCTGCAAGCCATCATCTCTGGAAAGAGACATGTATTCCCTGCAGGAAGCCGGGTACAAAGTAGTGAAAGCATGTGCGGTGGACATGTTCCCGCAGACCGTACATGTTGAGACAGTCGTTATGCTAACAAGGAGCGAAGCGACGAAGTAAGAATACGAATGTCTCATGCAAGGCTTGCCCAAGAAGACGTGTGAAGCCCAGTATTCCGGTGCTTGACGGGTGGCCAGGTTAGATGTTTATAACGAATATGATGAAAAAACAGAGGTTGCTTATTTTGCGAGGTGAAAATAGATGCAAAATCAATTATTAGATAAGGTTATTAACAAAAAGAAAAAAGCATTAAAAAATTTCAGATTAGAGCAAATGGGGATAGCTGCATTTATTGGTGGTTTCATTGGATTGCTCCTTGGAGAATTCTATTCGGTAGTGTTAGGCAGCCTTTTGCTTCATGTGGCCAATGTTTTTTTATATGCTGTTGTCGGAGCTTGTATTGGATACTTTTCGAGTAAGTCGAAGCGAGACGATTTGGAAATCGAATTAATGCTGTTGGAGCACTTCATAGAGAAAACGAAAAACACGTGCCCGACATCAATCTGATGCTATCGTTCCACGAGGTAATATGACAACGCCCCTGAAAGTAGAAAGGTAGAGTTTAAACAGTAGCATACAAGATGATAAATTCCCCTTACAACATTGTTACAGAATTATTTTGAAATCAGGAGGAAGTGACACAGGTTTGTCCTTAGTCAAAGGAGAAATGAAAGAACTTTCAGCACATGCCATTAGCGTTCTAGAAGAGGGCTCTACAAATTCTTTTATTCTGGCAGGGGAAATTAATGCTGACGATCCTTCTTTTCAAGCCATCGTCAACAAGAGTAATTTGTCAATAAAGAAGGAAGAAAAGTAATTTAGCATAGTCGAGCAGGGGAAATCTTTTCCTGCCATATTGGGTCAGTTTTGGGGGACCCCGTAGTCATGAACACAATTGAAGGGAGTTAATCAATATGTCAATAAAAGGCAGAATTAAAATCATCAAGAATGGTCCATATGTTGTCACAGGAAATGTGCCATTATCTGAAAATATAATCACCCCCAGAGGAATGGAATATGAATTGAAAAAGGAAATATTCCTATCGAATCTGCAGATGGGCAAGTCTATGAGATCAGAAATAGGGTGGCATTGTGTCGCTGTGGTAAATCAAGAAAACAGCCTTTTTGCGATGCAACACACGTTGTAATACAATATTTAGAAGAAAAATAAAGGATTAAAGTTGATTGTTTGAAAAAGACTACATTGGCTGCGAAGACAGTCGTTATGCTGCAAAGAAAACACACCACATTATAGAGCAGGAATCCAGTAACTATATTGCACCCTGATTCTATTATTTTACATGAGGAGGAAAAATGAAAGAACAACGTAAAATCATACAAGTAAGGGAACGGGTTCCTTTGTCGAAAGGAATTCCTCTCAGCATTCAGCACACTTTCGCCATGTTCAGCGCATCAGTATTAGTCCCTTGGCTTTTCGGAATAAATCCTGCAATAGTTCTGCTGATGAATGGAATAGGAACACTGATCTTCATATTAGTCACAAAAGGCAAATCTCCGGCTTATTTAGGCTCCAGCTTCGCTTTTCTTTCGCCCACATTTTTGATTCTTGCAAATCCGAACATGGGATTCAGATACGCTTTGGGAGGATTTGTAGTTACAGGACTTATATTCTGTTTAGTTGCAGGCATTATTAAATTCGTCGGGACCGGCTGGATCGATATCCTCCTGCCTCCTGCAGCTATGGGACCAATCGTTGCACTGATAGGTCTGGAGTTATCCGGAACAGCAGCAAACAATGCGGGTTTGATCCTTAATGATACTTATACCTCAATAAATCCGAGATTTGTAGCTGTGTTTGCGATAACGTTGCTGGTTGCAATATTCGGGCAGGTCCTATTCAAGGGCTTTATGGCAGCAATCTCCATTCTGATCTCAATCATTATAGGGTATGTTGCGTCTCTAGCCTTTGGACTTGTTGATTTTTCGGCTGTAAGCGAGGCTTCTGTGTTCGCAATGCCTCATTTCCAAACGCCGGTATTTAATTTTTCAGCAATTATGATTATTATTCCGGCATCCTTGGTTGTTATTTCCGAACATATCGGACACCAGGTGGTTACAAGTGAAATTGTAGGTGCAGATTTGATAAAAGATCCTGGTCTTCATAGATCATTACTGGGTGATGGTATTTCTACCGTCCTTTCCGGTTTATTTGGATCAGTACCAACAACTACCTATGGAGAAAACATCGGAGTAATGGCTATTACAAGAGTATATAGTGTATGGGTCATAGGGGGAGCTGCTGTATTTTCAATCTTATTAGCATTTATAGGCAAGGCCTCAGCACTGATCCAAACGATTCCAAGTCCTGTTATGGGAGGAGTAAGCTTCCTGCTATACGGAATGATTGCTGCTTCCGGTCTTAGATTACTGGTCGACAAAAAGGTTGATTACAGCAGAGGCCGTAATCTTGCACTTTCCGCAGTTGTTTTTGTAACCGGTCTTTCAGGTGCTTTTATTCAAATTGGTGAAGTAAGACTTACTGGTATGTGCCTTGCTACCATAGTGGGAATGCTTTTAAGCTTGGTTTTCTATGTTATTGATAAGGCCGGTTTGTCCAACGACCAATAATTACAGCTAGGATATTATGTTGCTTTCAAAGGTAGACGTTGTAAAAAATATAATGGAAAAGGAACGCGCATCTGTGAAAAAATTAAACGATTATTTATATTCAGGCGATACCGTTCTTAAAATATTACAGAGATATGCTGAGGATTTGAAACAGTCGGCGGAAGAAACTCATAATCAGATAGATCTTTTGCACTGTAATTTTGTGCTTCAAATTGCGGAACTTTTGCAGCACAACGAATTCCTGACTTCGCAGTCTCAGCGGATTCGGGAATTCTATAAACTTATGGCAAATGAATATCCTTTTCTTGCATTTACTTTTAAGGGCCGCATTAAATCTCTGATACGAGCGGAAGCAAAGTTTAACGGACACATCGTAGAATATATTTATGAGTATTATATTGAACACGGCAATTACCCGTCTCTTCCTGAACTGAAAAACTATTTAAACTGTTTTCGGGACCTGATTGCATACAGGATCGTGATTTCTCTTCCCAAATGTCATCTAATAGAAGGAGAGATTTGCGTGGATGAAGAAAATAAACATCTGTATGGTATTGCTAACAAGTTGCTTGGTTTCCTTGAGGAACGCGGATTTACAGCAGAGCTGTCTTCTTATACGGGTCAGAAAAAATCGCCTTTGTTAAGAGAGAGCGTAAGCCTATACTATAGGGATTATGTTGCAAATCCGGAGAATAGTGGCTATCGTTCGCTGCATATAACGTTTTATGATAACATTGCCCGCTGTTATGTGGAAGTACAGCTTCGAACAAAAGAAATGGACGATTTTGCCGAAATTGGTCCTGCCAATCATTTGGGTTACGAAAAGCAACAGGAAAGTGAAAGAGCTAAACGAGACGCAATCCCAAAAGGTGAAAATATCTATTTTGATGATGCTTATGAAAGAGGTATCCTGTTGCAGCAACTTGAATTATCAAAAATAGATGTAAATATGTTTTCAGCAGTGAATAATTCCCTTGTCAACGATGGGTGTGGCCTCTACCGTGGAAGACTTATTCTTCCGTACGAACATCTTTCGAGATTCCAAAATGACCTTATTGATTAATTGCTGAGCAACATTGGGGTAGAATAAGGCAGCATTGAATGTTAAACACGAAGTCTGACATCCAGTTGCAGGCATGCCGCCGGCATATCCAACCGCCGCCGTGCGTGCTTGTATTTTTACGATAAAATCATCATACCCAAGATTATGAAGGAAAAGATATTTCTGATTTTGAATCAGGAAAAGCCGAATGACAGAAATGTTCATCAATGGTACAATTATAAATGAGATTTACGATGAAAAATTAAAGAAGTAAACATAGGGATGCTGGCAAGCTAAAATGGCTGGAAGCATCTTTGCAATTCGCGTTAAAAATAAATGATGATACCGTTAAGAGTGCATTCCCATCGTTATATTTAAAGATTGCCGAATGCTATGAGGAGTTGTGCGATTTAGACAAGGCCAAAAAGAATTATGAATTATCAAATTCGTATAACGTTCCTCCATCTGACAAAGGTCTCTTTTATCATGGGACAAAAGCAGATTTGCAGGTTGGTGATCTGCTGACGGCAAAGGAGGACTCGAATTACAGACCTGACCTCAAAATGAACCACATATATTTCACATCCCTTATTAATGGTTCGGGGATTGCGGCTGCGTTAGCAAAAGGAGATGGAAGGGAATGAGTTTATATTGTAGAACCGACAAGGGAATTTGAAAACGACCCTAATGTTACAGATAAGAAATTTCCAGGCAATCTGACACACTCATATCGCTGGCAGGTACTTGTCAAACAGATCAATATTTGAAAGGAGGAATACAAAAATGTCGATGAAAGATATTGAAAAATTGAAGAAACTTTTAGAAGAGAAAAAGTCGAAAGGCGGTTTCTTGCAAAACGAAAAAAAGGTTGGATCTGGCAAAGTAGAGAAGATGAATAAGAATATAGGAATTGATTCAACAAGAACAAATAAAATTTCACAGTAGATGTGAAAACCGTTAAAAAACGGAGGGTAATCAATTATGAAAAAAGAAATTGATGTATTCGATTATACAAAAGAAATTATAAATGCAGTAAAAAATGGGGTACTGCTGACAACGAAATCGGACGGTAAAGTCAATTCTATGACTATATCCTGGGGAACATTTGGCATTGAGTGGGGAAAACCAATCTTTACGGTGTTTGTCAGAGAAAATCGGTTTACAAGGCAACAGTTGGAGAAAAACCCCGAATTTACAATTAATATTCCATATGGTGAATATGATAAGAAGATCCTTGGATTTTGCGGTTCAAATTCAGGGAGAAACGTTGACAAGATAAAAGAACTAAATCTTACCTTGGAGAATCCAGAAGCGATTTCCGTTCCAGCTATCAAAGAATTGCCTCTTACTCTGGAGTGTAAAGTTATTTATAAGCAGAAACAGGATGAGAATGAAATACCTGATGTAATTAAAGAAAAAAATTATCCACAGGATGTGGACAGTTCAGCACCATTTGAAAATAAGGATTATCACATCGCCTTCTATGGAGAAATTCTAAAGGCATACATTGTGGACTGACAGATAAGCGTACCGATAAGGAGTGTTGAAGTTATGCAAAAGGATAATCCTTTTAATAACGAGGTTGCGGAATATGAAGAATGGTTTAAAACCAACGATAAATTATTGTCTTCAGAGTTGGAAACTGTCAGGCCTTTCATCCCTGCAGGGGGAGCGGGAATCGAGATTGGTGTTGGTACTGGGATTTTTGCATCCAGGTTGGGAATCGGGCAGGGAATAGAACCATCTGAAGAAATGGCTGAGGAAGCCCGAAAAAGGGGCATTCATGTAATTAAAGCTGCAGCAGAAGATATTCCTATTGATGACGGGATATACCAGTTTGCATTGATGGTGACAGTCGATTGCTTTCTGGATGATGTTTCAAAGGCTTTTTCTGAAATTCGGCGAATACTCGTAAATAATGGATTGTTTATAATAGCATTCCTGGACAAAGGCACACCGTTGGGTAATTTGTATGAACAAAACAAGCATCTGCACAACAGCTACAAAAATGCCAGTTTCCATTCTGCCGCAGAAATATCCGATTTCCTGAGAGCAGCAGGTTTCGAAATACAAGACAAAAAACAAACGATTTATTCATTGGAAAACAAATATCAGGAAATCAAGAGTGGAGTCGGTGAAGGCCTGTTTGCGGTCATCCAGGCAAAAAAAATATAGAATTGCGAGGTATTCTTTATGAAAGTTGGATTGATCAGATGTATGCAGACAGAGGATATGTGTCCTGCAACCACCTGCTTCAAAGTTATGGATACAAAGAAGCTTGCATTCGAAGGCGTCGAGGAAGAGATTGAAGTAGTGGGTGTAAATACTTGTGGAGGCTGCCCTGGGAAAAAAGCAGTGACGAGAGCTGCTGAGATGGTGGAACGGGGAGCGGATACGATCGTGATAGCTTCTTGCATTACACGGGGGAATCCGATTGGATTTGCGTGTCCAAATGCAGAACGGATGATTTCTGCAATCAAAAAGAGGGTTGGAGACGAAATAAAAATTATTGACTACACGCATTAAATCCAATTGACATCCATGTTATAATTTACATAAGACTAATATAGAGAATCCTTAATAATTATGGATTTAAATTTCCTTAAGCAATTTCCTGGTTCATATCAAGCTTACAGAGCCATCGTCAAAATCAAAACCGGCACCGGGGTCAAGTTCCAGAGCTTATTCTTTGCCCCCTTGGAAATTATGTGATTAAAGAAGATGCTTCTGCCAATTATACCGTAAGTTATGGCGGGGACAGTGATTCCAGCGGAAATATTACTTTATCGCCATTTGACAGTAAAACTGTAATCATTACCAACAACGACATTGCGTTCAGCGATATTACGACCAGTCCGTAAACAGGAGACTATTCGGGCAATGGTCCTTGGGCAGGCATATCGGTCGCAGTTGTTGGCGGTCTGCTGGCATTAACAGGCAGCATGCTGTATTCGCGTCATCAAAAAAGATAAATCTAACGTGACATAAATACAGGCTATTTCATCACTTCTATAGTAGGACCGTTAACTCGGATTCTGTTGGTAATTACATTGACCTGGTAAAACCATCCAGAAAGGAGAGGTTACTACGGGAAGAGGTTTGGGTATAGTTGGGGTAATAGTGGTTGTGCTAATAGTCCTTTGGCTTTTGAAAATAATTTAGCAGGGATAATTAAGCATTCAAATACCTGTAAGTCTATTAAAACTGCAAAGGAGGTTCATTAAGCCATTTGGTCTTAATGAACCTTCTTTAGTTCCTTTAAAATATATACCAAATAAAATATAAAAATGTTATAATGTAACTGAATAAAAAGAAGAATTGGAATCGGCAAATTTACTTGAATTTGGAAATCCAATTGGAAATACACGATTGCGAGCCGACCCTCTGATAGGTCGGCTTTTGTGTTTTAAAGATGCCAGAAAGAGATGCTGCGGAGGATTTATGAGAAAAAATAAAGCTGACCGGATAGACATTATAAAATACACTCTCATCCTTTTAACCCTGATAGGCATCGGAGTTTTATTATTTAAATTTTCACCATGGATTATTCAGGAAATTAAGCATCCGGGAGCTTTAAGGACATTTGTGCAGTCATATGGTGGATTTGGATTTGTTGTCTTCATATTGCTGCAGACGCTTAATGTCATGACTGTGTTTATTCCTGCGGATGTTATCCTGAATCTGCTGGGTGGCTATGTTTACGGGGCTCCAATGGTATTCCTCTTGTCCATGATCGGTATAATGTTTGGAGCGATTTGTGCCTTTCGTATTTCCAGGCTTTTAGGATCCGACCTGATAAAAAGATTTGTCTCTCAGGATAGAATAAATCATATTAGCAATATGCTGAATTCAAAAAATGGATTCATAGGAATGTTGATTGTCTATCTGATTCCAGGGATTCCAAAGGACCTTATGATGTATGTTGCGGGCTTTATGCCAGTTAAAGCTTCGAGACTATTTGTTGTCTATTTCATATCAAGGATACCGGCAACGCTGATCGAGGCATCGATAGGGGCGCAAATCCATGAGAGAAATAAAATGGGAATAATCATGACATCAATAGGCCTGATTATATTTATTGTCGTTGTAATCAGGTTACAGATTATATACAAGAAAAACAGCTTCAGTAAACAAAAGGAGAAATAGTATGCATATTCAGCACGTGACCTTGATGGTCAGCAATTTGGAGGAATCTATTGAATTTTATGAGACGGTTACGGAACTGACTATTTCCCGCCGTTTTAAGGCAGGACCAGGAGAAGTTGTATTTCTGACGAATGGCAGCGGGGAAACGGAGATTGAACTTGTATACATGCCGCAGGGTCAGAAGTTTGAAGGCAAAGGGATGTTTATTTGTTTTGAGACGGATAAACTGGATGCAATGCATAAGCTTGTACGGGATAAAGGGCTTAACCCTTCAGAAATTCAAAACCCGGACATTCAGACCCGCTATTTCTATGTGTATGACCCAAATGGGGTGTCTATCCAGCTGCGCGTTTTCCCGAAGTGATTCTATACAGACGTGACAAAACAAAAACGTAAAAAGAGATACAGTAACAATCATGGAGGGCTGAATATGAGAGGAAAAGAACGTCATCTGATTTTCATTGTTTTATTGGTTTTCCTGTCAATAAATATTGCAGGATGCAATTCTTCAAATCCGCAGGAAACCACCCAGGAAAGTACACAGGAAAGCACGCAGGAAAGCACATCGAGTCAGGAAGAGATACAAGCAGAAATAGACAGAAAAGCGGCAGGAGACCTGGATGCAAAAATTGCGGCACTAGGTGATGTGAGCGCACTCACCTTAAATGAAGCAGCCACCGTGCTGGAAATACGGACTGCTTATGAGGGGCTAACGGCGGATCAAAAAAATCTGGTCAAAAATCTTGTCATGCTGACAACAGCTGAACAAAAAATTCAGGAGCTGCAGAAGGAGGCAGATGTCGTCGCCAAGTATAAAGCGGCTTCCGGTTATACTGTAAAATCAGGTGATACCTTAAGTGAAATTGCGGTTCAGCACACAGTTACGGTTCCGCAGCTCGTATATGCGAATGACCTCGCAAATCCCAACCTGATTTTGGAGGGGCAGTTCCTTGTTATTCCTTATCCAAATGTATTTCTGAGCAGTAAATACGGATTCAATTTTAATCTGCCTGACAGTTGGGACGGCTTCACGGTTCTGACAGGTGGGTGGGAAGGTACCTGGACGGAAGCTTTTTCAGGGGTTCCTGCAAACACCAAAGAGACGGGTCTGATCATTTATATAAGGCATCCGCTCTGGACAACCCAGAATCCGCGACAGGATATCCCCTTGATGATGTTTACATTGGTCCAATGGGAAGGGATCCAGCAGCAGAAATTCATGTTGAATCAGGCCGCTCCAGTAGGTCCGAGAGAACTTGGAAGAAATTCCAAATATGTTTTTGGACTGCCGCCGCGTTACAATTACGCTTTTTTGACCGGCTTCGAAGAGGTGGATAATATTCTGAACAATAATGCTCTGGAACCGCTTGAAACGGGGAATTAGACAGACTCCGCTGCGAGGATATAAACAGAAGATGATACCCGGAAAATCATCTGTTTATTAAAGATGGACTACTTATTTCCGCAGGAGTATAATTAAACTGTAATGACGTCAAGCCATGAAATCAGAAGATTACAGCAACTTTGTATATTTAAAGGAATCCGTTTAGGATGTCTTTCAAGTATAAATAAATCATTTGAAGGAGTAGAAGATCATGGAAGAAATGAAATGTCCGGTGACTGGCAAAACGAGCAAAGCCAAATCCGGCGGCACTTCGAACAGAGAATGGTGGCCGAACCAGTTGAACCTCAAGATTCTCCATCAGAACTCATTTCTGAGCAATCCGATGGGTGCCGACTTCAACTATGCTGAGGAATTCAAGAAACTCGATATGCAGCAAATAAAAAATGACCTATATACTTTGATGACTGATTCACAGGATTGGTGGCCTGCCGATTATGGCCATTATGGACCGCTCTTCATTCGGATGGCCTGGCACAGTGCGGGAACCTACAGAATGGGCGATGGCCGTGGGGGCGCATCGGATGGGACTCAGCGCTTTGCGCCGCTGAACAGCTGGCCGGATAATGTGAATCTCGACAAGGCTCGGCGGTTGCTCTGGCCAATCAAGCAGAAATATGGCAAAAGCATCTCCTGGGCAGATTTAATGATTTTGGCGGGTAACTGTGCGTTGGAGTCGATGGGATTCAAAACATTCGGCTTCGGGGGCGGACGAGAGGACGTTTGGGAACCGCAGGAAGATGTTTATTGGGGATCTGAAAGAGAGTGGCTTGGTGACAAGCGTTACTCCGGTGACCGTGATCTCGAAAATCCACTTGCAGCAGTGCAGATGGGATTGATTTACGTAAACCCGGAAGGACCAAATGGCAACCCTGACCCTGTGGCCTCCGGCCGTGATGTTCGGGAGACATTCGCACGTATGGCCATGAATGATGAAGAAACCGTTGCGCTTATCGCGGGTGGCCATACATTCGGAAAATGCCACGGTGCAGGTCCTGCTACCCATGTTGGCCCTGAACCTGAAGCTGCCGGGATAGAGGAGCAGGGACTAGGATGGAAGAGCAACTTTGGTACCGGAAAAGGCGGCGACACGATTGGCAGCGGCATCGAGGGTGCCTGGAAAGCAAACCCGACGAAGTGGGATATGGGATACCTGAACACTTTGTTCAAATACGAATGGGAACTGGTGAAGAGCCCCGCGGGTGCAAACCAGTGGCTGGCCAAGGATGTGGCCGAAGAGGATATGGTGGTTGATGCCCATGACCCTTCGAAGAAGAAACGGCCAATGATGACCACAGCTGACCTGTCCCTCCGGAAGGATCCAATCTATGAGCCGATAGCACGACGCTACCAGCAAAACCCCGAGGAATTCAGGGAGGCATTTGCCCGTGCATGGTTCAAGCTGACACACCGGGACATGGGCCCAAGATCACGATATCTTGGTACCGAGGTTCCGACGGAGGAACTGATCTGGCAGGATCCGGTGCCTGCAGTCGATTTTGAATTGATTGATGAACAGGATATCATGTATCTCAAGAACAAGCTTCTGGCATCCGGACTTTCTGTTCCACAGCTTGTAACGACAGCCTGGGCTTCGGCCTCAACATTCAGAGGTTCCGACAGGCGCGGAGGGGCGAATGGGGCGCGTATCCGTTTTGCACCGCAAAAGGACTGGGAAATCAACCAACCGGCCGGGCTTAATGCAGTGCTCCAGGTCCTGGGAAGAATCCAGGAGGAGTTCAATGGTGCACAGTCTGGCAAGAAGAGAGTTTCTTTGGCCGATTTGATTGTCTTAGGAGGATGTGCCGGGATAGAACAGGCTGCAAGGAATGGCGGTCACAATCTGGTCGTTCCATTTATTCCGGGACGCACAGATGCATTGCAGGAACAGACCGAAATAAATTCATTCTCGGTGCTCGAACCGAAAGCAGATGGTTTCCGCAACTACTTGAAAACCAAAACGGCTGCATCTGCAGAGGAACTGCTGATCGATCGTTCTCAACTCCTGACACTGACTGCTCCTGAAATGACCGTTCTTCTTGGCGGTATGCGTGTCCTGAATACCAATTATGGCCAGTCTCAGCACGGGGTATTCACCAAAAGTCCGGAGACTCTCACAAATGATTTCTTTGTGAATCTGCTTGATATGAGGACCATGTGGAAACCTGTATCGGAAGATGGAAGCCTGTTCGAGGGACGTGACCGTGCAACGGGTGAGCTCAAGTGGATTGGAACCCGGGTGGATCTTTTATTCGGTTCAAACTCCCAGCTCCGGGCCATTGCGGAGGTCTACGCATGTGAGGACTCTCAGGATAAATTCATACAAGATTTTGTTTCGGCCTGGAACAAGGTCATGAATGCGGATCGCTTCGACCTTATGTGACTTAAAAAAACGAAAAAATGGAGGACTGAAAAATGGATGAAAACAAAACGATCAAGAACCTGATGGAAGCATTTGCGGGGGAATCTCAGGCAAACAGAAAGTATCTCGCATATTCCAGGAAAGCTGAGAAAGAAGGAAAGCTGAATGCTGCGAAATTATTCAAAGCCGCTTCAGATGCGGAGACCCTGCACGCCTTAAAACATTTTGAGGTAGCAGGGAAAGTTGCTGCGACAGCTGATAATCTTAAAGATGCGGTTGCTGGTGAGACCCATGAATACACAGAAATGTACCCGGATTTTGTTAAAATTGCGGAAGCGGAAGGCAACAAGGCTGCCCTCACTTCATTCACGTATGCCATGAAGGCGGAAGAAGTCCATGCAAAACTTTATCAGGAAGCACTAGAGAACCTGGATGAAACGAACGAAATCTTCTACTATCTCTGTCCCGTCTGCGGTAATATAGAAAAAGCCCGTCCGGATAAATGCAGCATCTGCGGCACTCCGGGAGAGAAATTCATCGAATACTAAAATTATTCCGTAGCGTGGGGATTGTGAAGCTGAAAACCTGACAGAGAGCATTATAATCAAAAGGAGGGGGAAGGACGTGTCCTCCTCCCTTTGTTCTTTCCTTCTTATCGAGAATAAAGGAGAAGATATGTCTGCATTAGAAAAAACTGCTTATCTGCAGAATCGGAACGACGAGAAACCGAATCAGGAGCTTGCAAAGGAACTGATTGAGACTAATGATATAGATGGCATCAGAGAGATTGCAAAAAATATGTTTAACAATGATAAAAATATTCAAAGTGACTGCATAAAGGTATTGTATGAGGCGGGCTATATAAAACCGGAGATGATTGCGGAATACGCCGGAGATTTCATCGAATTATTGAGGAGCAGAAATAACAGGATGGTTTGGGGGGCCATGCTGGCGTTGTCAACAATTGCATCAATCAAGGCTGATGAGATATATAAAAATCTCGAAATAGTATTAGGGGTTATGAAAGAGGGCTCGGTCATTGCAGTTGATAATGCCGTTAAGGTTTTAGCCGCCCTGGCATCCCAGAATGACAAATATAATGACAAGATATTCCCATTTCTTTTAGACCATCTTAGAAATTGCCGTCCAAAAGAAGTTGCTCAGCACGCTGAAAGCACATTTCAGGCAGTGAACCAAAAGAACCAGGATGAATTTATCAAGGTACTGATGGAGCGGGAAGGTTCTTTAACAAACGCTCAATTAAGCAGAATCATCAAGCTGTACAAAAAGCTTCATATTAATCATTAGTCGGAATCCAATTTGCAATGAGATTGTTAAGAATATGGAGCAATAAATGAGGCCAGATATGGGGGATAAGATGTCAGATAAAATGGATTACAAAAAGGAACACAAGGATCTCTACCAGCCAAAGACGGTTCCCGTGATAGTCGATGTGCCAAAGATGAAATTCATCATGGTCGACGGAAAGGGGAACCCCAACGATGAATCGGGAGAATACACGAAAGCAATCGAATTGCTGTATGGATTATCCTACACCATTAAAATGAGCAATAAAAACGGGAAGGCTCCATCCGGTTTCTTTGAATATGTCGTACCGCCGCTGGAAGGCTTATGGTGGACAGAGATTGACCGTCCATTTGACACGAGCCAAAAGGATAAACTGATCTGGACTGCAATGATACGGCAGCCTGAATTTGTCACTGAAGAAGTATTCGAGTGGGCAGTCGATGAATTGAAGAATCGAAAGCCGCAGATTGATGCCTCCAAGGCGAGGCTGGAAGAGTTCACGGAGGGGCTCTGCGTTCAGATGATGCATCTGGGTCCATTTGACAGAGAGGCAGTAACTGTTAAAGCGATCGATGACTTTGCTGCGGCCAATGGATACGTCAATGCCATTTCAGAAGTGCTTCCGGACGGCACCATCCGCAGGCATCACGAAATATACCTGAACGATCCCCGAAAAGTCGCTCCGGAAAAGATGAAGACGGTCATCCGGCATCCGATTCGGAAGTAAGGTCAGAAAATGGGAGGTGGAGTATGGAACACAATGAGATTATCGGCTGGCTGCTTGAAGGTGACGTGTCCATACAGTATCAGACACACCGGGATTTATTGAAATCAGGGCCTGAAGTATTGATCGGCCTTAAGAAGAGGATTGCGGAAGAAGGCTGGGGATATGAGTTCCTGAAAAGGCAGCATCCAGAAGGCTACTGGGGGCGGGCCTTTTATCAGCCTAAATGGACATCGACCAACTACACACTTCTTGATTTGAGGAACCTGTGTGCCCCGTGTACGGCAGAAATAACGAAAGCGCTTAATGTAGTAGTTGAGACCTGTAAAGGTGCGGATGGCAGCATTAACGGTTTTGTGAGTGTGCCGGAGAGCGATATGTGCATCAATGGAATGTTTTTAAACTATGCATGCTATTTTGGCATAGAAGAAGAAAAAATAAAGTCCGTCGTGGATTTTGTGATTAGCCAGCAAATGGAAGATGGGGCCTTTAACTGTCTGCTTAACCGATATGGAGCCAGTCATAGTTCGATGCATACCACAATTAATACTCTTGAGGGGATATCGGAGTATATAATTCAAGGGTATGGATACAGGCGCACCGAGCTGGTTAAGATTGAGACGGAAGCACGGGAGTTCCTTCTCCGGCATCATTTATTCCGGTCAGACAAAACCGGCAGGATTATCCATCCTGGCATGCTGCGTATTGCATATCCCACTCGGTGGAAGTATGATATTCTGCGTGCACTTGAGTATTTCCGTAAAGCGGGGGCTCCATATGACGAAAGAATGCAGGAGGCCCTGGACATAATTTCCAGGAAGCGCACCAGTGATGGCAGGTGGAAAATACCCGCACATTATCCAGGGTCTGCAGTCCATTTTGAAATGGAACAGGCTGGAAGGGCAAGCCGTTGGAATACGCTCAGGGCCATGAGGGTTTTAGAATATTTCAACCTATAACGGAAGTGCTTTGCATTAAAAGTAACTGCTAATCATTAATCCGATCAGTGCGCCGTAGATGCTGGAAATATAGCGGTTTGACGTTATAAAGCAGGTTCCGCTTGGACACCCCACTTTTTTGTAATACAGATATCCCAGAAATCCGCCAACGACGGCGCCAATAATCATCTTTATTATCATTATTCTACCTTTTATGCATAATAGTAACTATGCGCTCTTTCCATATTTTTTGTTTTGACCTTACGTTATACGTATTATAACAATATGGCAGACGAAACTCTGTGACAAAATCACACGGGAAATGCCTTTTATAGTAGAAAAAAATCGAAGATTTACAGGGAGGTTCATTATGAAAAATGAAAAAACGAAGTTGTCACCAGAGCAGCAGCGGGAACTGCTCGGAGAACTTAAAATCCGTTTTGAGAAAAATATGGACCGTCATGCAGGTCTTGAATGGGCTGGAGTAGAATCCAGGCTGGAAGCAAATGCTGAAAAACTGTGGTCGCTCAATGAAATGGAAAGAACCGGCGGTGAACCGGATGTTGTTGGTTATGACAAAGAGACGGGAGAATACATTTTTTACGATTGTTCAGCGGAAAGTCCGAAAGGCCGAAGAAATGTCTGTTACGACCGTGAAGGGCTGGAGTCGAGGAAGGAGCATAAACCGGAGAATAGTGCTATTGATATGGCGGACGCCATGGGCATTGAACTTTTAACGGAAGAACAGTACCGGGAACTGCAGAAACTTGGAAATTTCGATACAAAAACATCAAGCTGGCTGAAAACCCCTTCTGATATCAGAAAACTCGGCGGGGCTCTTTTTGCCGACCGCCGCTATGACAATGTCTTCGTGTATCACAACAGTGCACCCTCTTACTATGGTGTCAGGGCATTCCGCGGATCACTGAGAGTCTGAGTCCCTCGAATGTCTCCTGCGTTTCCAGGATCCTCTTTTTCAGCCACGTTTCATCAAATTCGCTTTTGTACAGGAATCTTGTTTCGTTTTCGAATGTCCAGTCATCGTCGCATATACCGGACACCCGTTCGAAAAGCTTTGAGCCGGGTAATGGGTAGGGGACATTGAATGAAATTTCATCAAGACCCAGGGAAAGTGCAAACTCGAATGTTTCTTCGATTGTATCGATGGTTTCGCCAGGATATCCCACAATAAAGAAGCCGGCGCATTCTATCCCATTTCTGCGGAAAACTTCCACGCCTTCTCTTACCTTGGTTCTATCGATTTTCTTGTTCATCAGCTTTAAGACGTAGTCATTGCCGGACTCGATGCCAAAGTACACTTTGGTGCAGCCGGCTTTTTTCATCATCATAACCATCTCATGGGTTACACTGTCAACTCTTGAAAGGCAGCTCCAGGAAAGCTGCAGATCTTCTTCGATAAGCCTGGTGCAAAAATTCTTAAGGAAGTGTGCATCATAAGTGAAAAGATCATCGGCAATCCAGAGTGAATCATAGCCGTGGGATACGATATCCCCTATCTCTTCAAAAATCTTGTCCAGGCTTCTGAACCGGACCTCGCTTCCGAATATGGGTTTTGAACAGAAATCGCATGAAAATGGGCAGCCATACGTCATCATTATGGATGCTTTTTTTCTGCCCGAGCATTCAAAACACAGACCCTGATATTTTTCATGATTGAAACCTTCTCTGTCCGGAGGTGGACATTCGTCAATTTCCACTTTGGTGAGATGTGTGGCCGGAGAGTCAATCGGTCTGGTTTTAGTGCTGAATATCCCCGGATACTTCGATGGATCCATATTATCCACGAATTCAATTCTGTCCGAGGCATTCAGGTAATCCTGGCAAAAGTCCGGGAAGCTGTTGGCTGCCTCTCCCCTGAAGACATAGTCAAATTTTTCGGCAAACTTAACCGGATAGAGAGTAGGCAGAGGGCCTCCGGTCGTGTAAACGCTGGATGGATTGACCTCCCTAAGTTTTTCGACCAATTCCAGGGCATTCTTTACAAGTGTGGTCATTATATAAATTCCCGTAATATCCGGCGCATATTCCCGGGATTTTTTTATTGCTTCTTCCATTGTCAAAAATGTACAGTCAAGCTTCATGACCTCAAGCCCCTTCTGCTTTAACACTGCAGAAAGTATGCCTATACCAATTGGGGCGAAAAGCTGGTCTTTTACTGCACCGGTATAAAAATAAGGATAAACAAGCAGAACTTTTTTCATTCGTATTTTGCCTCCTCCCTGAATTTGATTGTATATCTGTAATTACTAAATTTATTTGAAGCACATACAATCTCGCTTTCAAATCCAGCCCAGCAGCAGACGTCGGGGATCAGCTCCCGGCCCCAGTACGGGGTGCTCCGCACATTTTCCGGAACATTTATTTCAGCCATTGTGAATGCAAGCGAGCGGTTGTGGCTGTAGAGCTCGCATTGTCCAACAATTTTCTGCCATCCGGTAGGAGAAGCTGACGATTCGCCGTTGATAAAACTCGTGTCAAAGATGCTTCCTCCAAGTTCGTTCATCACAAACAGCCTGATGCCATCTTTTTCCGTTTCACAGCTTAGATCCACTGATATTTCGTGGTCGCCGATCTCATATGCAATCCTCACAACTCCCTGAGCCGGAACGCTTACAAAACAGGTTTCCGCTTTGAAAAGCCTTTTTAAATGACCGCCCAGTTTTAACAGTCTGCTTTGTGTGTTTTCGTGCTTCATATACATGTTCGTAGCGATATATTCCAGAATTCGGGTAAAACTTGTGGATTTTAATCCCCATATCGTCCATTCAAGCCGCTTGTCGATAATATAGACTGCAGCCAAAGAATCTCCGTCCTTCTCGATGTTTTTTACGGACGCAAAGTAGGTATACCCGCCTGTCTGCAGGGAACAGGCCCCAAGTCCCATACCTTCTTCCAACAGCAGAGTATCGCCATCATAAACAAGAAGGCCTCTGTCAATACCCTCTGAGACTCCAACTCCTTTATAATTGACTGAAAGGTCGAATGCAAGCACGTTAACCATCTCCTTTTAGAAGAAAATTATATCCTTATTGTACCATTTCAGCTGCGGTCCTGTCGTGAAAATTTACGAAATATTCCTAAAGTTACAGACTGTAACCAAGTCATCCGGAGAAGGACCTCCATTAATTATTTATGAGGCAGATTCCATGGATAAAAATTAAACGAACCTGATAAAAAATTAATTAAATTGACACAAAAATTAATGGATGTTACACTTTCTTACATCTTGAGGTTGTACAAAAAATCATACATGGAGGAAAAAATTATGGGGAAATTGGATGGAAAAGTAGCTATAATAACAGGTGCAGCAAGCGGAATGGGTTTGACCCACGCAAGAAAATTCATAGAAGAAGGCGCGAAAATTATTATCGCTGATATTGCGGAAGCCGAAGGCCATGAGCTGGCGAAAGAACTGGGCGATAACGCACGATTTATAAAAATGGACATTACAAAAGCGGAAGAATGGGAAAAGGCTGTGAGCATAGCGGAGGAGACATACGGACCGGTTAATGTTCTGGTGAATAATGCAGGAATCGGCATTTTTAAAATGATAGATGTTATGACCGAATCCGATTACCGGAAAACGATGGATGTAAATGCTTTATCTGTATTTTTAAGCTTAAAAGCGGTAGTCCCTTCAATGAAAAAAGCCGGAAAAGGCTCTATCATAAACATTTCGTCTGTAGATGGCCTGCGCGGAGCGCCTACGGCAACTGCATACTGTGCATCAAAGTTTGCGGTTAACGGAATTACCAGATGTGCAGCAATCGAGTATGGTCCTATGGACATTCGCGTGAATACGGTTCATCCGGGCGTTATTGCAACCCCAATGTCCGAACAGGGTGACGTAGCTGAGATCGTAAAGGAACTTGAAAAGGGAATTCCAATGAAACGTTCAGGAAAAACTGAGGAAGTATCTAATCTGGTTATTTTCCTTGCATCGGATGATTCTTCTTACTGCACAGGTTCTGAATTTGTTATCGATGGCGGTATGATTACGGATTTATAATATATAATAAAATAAAGGCCTGTTTTGAAGAACTAATGTCTTCAAAACAGGCCTTTTGATTTTTGAATCAGCTGCATGTGGCGATAAGGCTGCACTGGAGAACGATATCCATCTCAGGGCTGATGTGACCGAAGGTATACCTGCTGACAGCAGAGGGGCTGCAAAGGTAATCTTTATGCGGGATACAGCCGTCAGATTCGGAAATATTCGAAAGAGTTATTCTGGCAGGAGCCTCATACCCATCGAATCCGGCTCTGCAGCATGCGACGATTCCGGATTGTTTTATGAGACGGTCTGTGCAGTCGGTCTGCCCGGTAAAGCAGTCAGGAGTCTTGCTGGCATATCTGAACAGACATTCTCCCTGCCCGATTTCCTCATCGCTTATCTCAAAGGATCCACAAGAATATAATCGTAAGCGTTCACGCATCATATTGCTACCTCCCTTATTCGCACTTGCTCATCATGCACTCAAGTATTATATAGTAATTATAGCACTGGCTTGATAAAAAGTAAACGATGCTGTTTAAATACTAACGATAGATATCCGGATTTCTGTGTATTATGCAAAAAAGCAATTACTGGAGTAAATATGTGGATAAACATTGGAAGATATTTGTGTTAAAATTAAAATAAACAATGATCGGAGTAAAAAACGGGAGGGAAAAACAATGTCTAAAGTATACTTGTTGCTGGCTTCATGTGTAATCATAGCGCTGTTCTCAAATCGTGAAAAAAGAAAGGAAACGGAGAAATATAAACGTTTCAAACTGCGAAAAAGATATATACAGCTGACCCTATAGAAACATAAACATATCGGCTGCAAACGTGCCCGGACTCGGACCCGCACTTTTGCAGCCGTTCTGTTTGTTTAAATTGTATTGACATTGTCAACAAAATGTACATATAATTTAATTAAATAAAGAAAAGGAGTGTGAAAAAATGGGTGGTTATATAACTGTTGCGGCAATAGTAGTTGTAGTGCTGCTGTATGTTCTGATAACATACAACGGTCTGGTTAATCTGAGGAACATGGTTAAAGAGGCTTTTGCAACCATGGATGTATATCTGAAAAAAAGATGGGACCTTATACCGAACATCGTGGAGACAGTAAAAGGATATGCTCAGCACGAAAAGGAGACTCTTGAGGGAATCGTGAATCTGAGAAACAGCTCCTATGACAAGATGGCACAGAACGAAAAGATAGCTGCCGATAACCAGATAACAGGTGGACTGTCGAGACTTATGGCCCTTGCGGAGAGTTATCCGGATTTGAAGGCAAACCAGAACTTTTTGGACCTGAACACGCAGCTGACAAAGGTTGAAGAGGACATCGCAAATTCCAGGAAGTATTACAACGCTGTTGTCAGGAACTACAACAATGCGGTACAGATGTTTCCGGGGAACATCATATCATCCATTTTCGGATTCAAGGAGATGGCCATGTACGAGACGGCCGACAGGGAAAATATACAGGTCAAATTCTAGTCAGGGGGTGTCATCATTAAGAGGCGATTAAGGGAAATTGCAATTGTGCTGGCTATGCTCCTGTTTTCTGCAGCAGATGTATCTGCCGCAGGAAACCTGAGTGAAAATAGCAGCTACGGAGCATACGAATATGTGATTGACAGCTATGATGTAAATATGTCGGTAAACGAAAACAACACCTTTGATATAACGGAAAAAATCGGCGCCTACTTCAATGTGCCTAAGCATGGCATTATCAGGTACATCCCCCTGCAAAACAAGGTGGAGCGGCTGGACGGGACAACATCCTACAACAGGGCGAAAGTCACAGACATCACAGTAGACTCTCTGTACTCGCTTGCAGTCTCCGGAGGACAAAAAGTTCTGAAAATAGGAGATGCCGATACTACACTTACGGGTGCAAAGGATTACGTGATCAGTTACAGATATAATCTCGGCAGAGACACTGGAAAAGGTTACGATGAGTTTTACTTCAATATTATTGGAAGGGATTGGGATACCGCAATCGGCAATATAACCTTTTCCATTACCATGCCGAAGGAATTTGATGTTGAAAAGCTTGGTTTTTCAAGAGGGACAGCAGGAAACACGGACAGTACTGGCATCACTTATAAGGTGGAGGGAAATGTGATAACCGGGAGCTATGCTGGCACACTGAATCCCGGAGAAGCCCTGACCGTAAGACTTGAACTGCCGGAGGGCTATTTTACCGGTGCATCCAACAATTTTGATCTTTTGATGATATTGTCGTTCGTCATGCCGCCGCTGTTCGCATTGCTCGCTGTATTCATGTGGCTTAAATTCGGGAAAGATAAAAAGGTCATTGAAACGGTCGAGTTCTATCCGCCGGAGGGCTATAACAGCGCTGAGATCGGCTTTCTCTACAGGGGTAAAGCCGACAGCAATGATGTCATCTCGTTGCTTGTTTATCTCGCAAACAAAGGATATATCAAAATCGTTGAAGTTGAAGAGCACACGCTGTTCGCCCAAAAAAGCGCTTTCAAGCTGGTAAAGCTGAAAGACTATGAAGGAGAAGAGGAGAATGAACGTCTATTTTTGAACGGTCTATTCAGCACAGCGAAGAAATTTTCCATAGGCGATATTGCGGGAATGTTCGGAGCCGGCAAACTCTCCAAAACGGAGGACAGATACGAAAGCAGAGAAGAAGTAACCTCGGAAGAGCTCTATAACAGCTTCTATATTACACTCAACAGGATTGTGCAGAACTTGAACGCAAAAGAGAACAGACAGAAGGTATTTGAGAAGACGTCTCTGAGCAAGGGCATATTTGTCATGGCGATGATTGCAATCGTATATGTGCTGATCACGATCAAGCCTGTCTTGGAATACGGTGGGTCTTCACCGCTTGTACTAGCCCTACTTTTTCCGGGTATAGGCTTCACTTTATTATTCTGGATGGTCTTCGGAAATACCAAGATACCGGTAAAAATCTTTGGAGTGGTTTGGGGACTTGGCTTTGGCGGGGTGCCCTGGGCGACTATGGTGCTGCCTGCACTGATGGCCGATCCGCTGTATCTGGCAGTATATATAGAGGGAATCATCTGTGTTTTTGTAATGGTTCTTATGTTGAAAGTGATGCCAAAGCGGACAGACTACGGGAATGAAATCCTGGGCAGAATAAGGGGATTCAGAACATTTCTTGAGACAGCCGAAAAGCCGAAGCTCGAAGAACTGGTACTGCGGGATCCTCTGTATTTTTACAACATTCTTCCATTTACCTACGTCTTGGGGGTTTCTGATAAATGGATCAGGAAGTTTGAAGTGATAGCATTGCAGGCTCCGGACTGGTATGCGGGCAATTCAGTCTTCAGTATGGTGGCTTTTGGCGCGTTCATGAATTCGACCATGTCAACTGCGTCTGCGGCAATGTCTTCCAGTCCATCTGGCGGAGGCGCCGGAGGCTTTTCTGGTGGCGGGTCTGCGGGCGGAGGTTCTGGAGGAGGAGGAGGAGGCTCCTGGTAGCAAACCAATAATAAACATACTCTTTGATATTGTTTACAAAGAAGTCAGAATATGATATGATATTTTTATAATATTCAATAAATTATAAAGTGCTGAAGTCGAGAAATAATGGAGGGTCTGATAATGGCTGATTCAAAGGAAAAGATTATTGGTGAAGTAAAAGAAGCCGTTGGAAAAGTTACTGGAAATGAAGAATTGGAATTGAAGGGCAAGATTCAGTCTTCAAAGTCGGACCTCAAGGAAAAGGTTGGCGATATCAAAGAAGGCATCGCAGAAAAGATTAATGACATAATAGATAAAAAGAAAGATAACAAATAAAAAGATGATTATGTGTGAGAAGAGGAGATTATAGTATGATTTGGACAATTATTGTTATACTGGTTATCTTATGGCTTCTTGGTTTTATCACTGCGACTGGCGGTGCGCTAATCCATGTGCTTTTAGTAATTGCATTGGTATTGGTCATAGTCAGATTGCTCCAGGGCAGAAAAGTTTAAAAACGAAAGTTAATGGGCCGGGAAGCCTGAATATGAACATGCTGCAGCAAAAAAAGATCCCCAAGGTGAGTAAACTGAACTGCTTCCCGTCAAGTAGACAATTGAAAAAATATAAATCTTTTCTGCCAGTAGATAACCTACTGGCAGTTTTTACGCCGCTTGTAAATACATTTCGTGCTTTTCCATTGGAGTCAGCACACCTAAGTTTCGTTGTAATCTTTTATTGTTATAGTATCTAATGTAATTTTCTATCATTTCAACGATAGCTTCTCTGCTAGTAAATCTTTTTCCGTAATAACGTTCTCTTTTTATGATTCCCCAAAATCCTTCCATCGGTCCATTATCAATGCATTTGGCTACCCTTGACATACTCTGGGTCATTCCTGCCCTTTCAAGTTTTG
>NZ_FQYT01000034.1 GCF_900141895.1 Parasporobacterium paucivorans DSM 15970
TGATTGCAACCCTGCTTTTCAGTATGGCCGGTGTCAGGGGCGTATTTATCGCATGCCTCGTCGGAGGTATCCTCAGTGTAATTCTCATGTCTGCATTCAGCGGAAAACATATAAAAGATATTGATGATGAAGAGCGCCAAAAGGTTGGCAAAACTGCAGATGATGCACTTTTAGGAAGACTGTAAACATTTGAGCATTTCATTAAAGTAGGGAGGTCCGGTCCCAAGGTGACCTGGCACCTCTAGATTAATACATTGCTATAAACCGGTTATGATTATATAATCGGGTTATAGCTAATTTTTTGGTTTGGAAAGGGAGGAAAAATGAACCGGCAGCAGCTTGAAATGTTTATGAGTGTGGCCAGACATCTGAATTTTACTAAGGCAGCAGCGGAATTTTACACCTCCCAGCCGACAATAAGCCGACAGATCAGCCTGTTGGAGGAGGAGTGGGGCTTCCCACTTTTTCTGAGGAACCGCAAAGAAGTCCGCCTGACACCGGGTGGTGTCATTATGCTGAATAGAGCCAAGGAATCCCTTGCCGCCATTGATGCGGGAATCAGAGAGAATCAAGAGCTTGAGCAGGGCAAAAGCGGTGAATTGCTTATCGGATGTCTGGAAACCATGGATACATCCACCTTCGTGGTACCCACGGCGGCATATTTTAATAAAATGAATCCGAATATCAAAGTAGGAATTGAGAGAAGGAGCTTCTCCGAGCTGAGGGATAAACTGGATGCAGGTACCCTGGATATCATATTCACCTTCGATTTTGAAATACAGAATATGAATAATGTACTTTATGATAAGTTCTGTTCTATCGGTGCCGGAATCCTCTATTCAAAGAACCATCCTGTTGCGGAAAAGGAAAATGTCCACTGGACGGACTTCAGGGATGAGACTTTCATACTGCCGTATCCTTCGGACAGTCCTGGGAGGAAGGAAGACCTGGAGAGGATTCTGGGGTATGCCTGTGCGGATATAATGTACGTTCCCAATCTGGAATCCCAGGTGCTCAATGTCCGGGCGGGAAACGGAGTTGCATTGATGGATACGAGCATAACCCAGACGAGGGATGAGGAGCATTACTGCTTTTACCCGTTTCCGGATAAAATGGCGCCGCTTTCCATTATGTACGCCTGGAAACAGGACAATCTTAGTCCGGCACTGGCTCTGTATATTGGGATTCTGTTCTTGAAAGAGGATATTGATGTATTTTATAATTAGGGGATAATTTAATGCGTTAAAGAAAGAAAGCTTGATTTTTGGAGCGGTATATAGTAAATTAGTCTGTAAAATAGGTATGTTGATTGGAGAAAAACAATGATTGCGGAGAATATGAAGGAAGAGGTCCAGAAGAACTCAACCGTAAGACAGATGTTTGAGGAAGGACGCAGGAGGGCGAAGCTGTACGGGGAGGACAAGGTCTTTGATTTCAGCCTTGGAAATCCAAGTGTGCCTGCACCTGAAGAGATTAACAGGGAAATCATCCGTCTGGTGCAGGAATCGGACAGCCTGAAGCTGCACGGATATATGTCCAATGCAGGCTATGAAGATGTAAGGAAACAGGTTGCGGATTCCCTGAACAGAAGATTTGATACTCATTTTACGGAAAACAACATTATCATGACTACCGGAGCAGCCGGAGCCATAAATATTATATTCAAGACACTTTTGAACCCGGAGGAAGAGGTTATCATTTTTGCTCCATATTTTATGGAATACCGGGCATATGTAAAGAACCACAAGGCAGTTCCGGTTATAGTGCCGCCAGACACCGAAACTTTCCAGCCGAACCTGGAAGCTTTTGAGAAGGCAATCACGCCCAGGACGAAGGCTCTTCTGCTGAATTCACCCAATAATCCTACGGGAGTTGTTTACTCGGAGGAAACCATCATTAAGATAGCCGGGATATTGAAGCAGAAACAGGAAGAATTTGGAACCGAAATATATATTGTGTCAGATGAACCCTATAGGGAATTGGTCTACGATGATGTGAAGGTGCCGTTTGTGACCAGATATTACGACAATACGGCTGTGTGCTATTCCTTCAGTAAATCGCTTTCCCTGCCCGGAGAAAGGATCGGATACCTGGTCATCCCAAACGAATTTTGTGATTACGAACAGGTATTTGCTGCAGCATCCATCGCCATCCGGATTATGGGATATATGAATGCACCCTCTCTGATGCAGAAGGTAATTGGGAACTGTATTGATCTGGAAACGGATATTGAAGTCTATGACCGAAACAGAAAGATTCTTTACAACGGCCTTAAGGAACTGGGATTTGAGTGCGTCAAGCCGGAGGGAGCTTTTTATCTTTTCATGAAATCACCGATGGAAAGTGACTTTGAGTTTGCGGAGAAGGCAAAGGAACATAATATACTGATTGTTCCGGGAACATCCTTTACCTGTCCGGGGTATCTCAGGATTTCCTACTGCGTGTCCGAAGCGACCATCAGGAATTCTCTGATCGAATTTAAGAAGCTGGCTCAGGAACTAAACCTGATATAAGGGGAAAAATATGAATACATGGAAAAACAACATAAGGATGGTAGTACCTTATGTGCCCGGAGAACAGCCCAAAAAGGCTGGGGTAGTCAAACTGAATACAAATGAAAACCCATACCCGCCGGCACCAGGTGTAAAAGCGGCGCTGGAAAATTTCAACACGGATTCACTGCGGCTGTATCCTGATCCGGATACAAAGGATTTGGCAGAGGCGCTTGCGGTCTATTATGAATTGAAATATGAGAATGTATTTGTGGGAGTTGGTTCCGATGATGTTCTGGCAACAGCCTTCATGACATTTTTCAATTCAAAAACCCCGATTTTATTTCCGGATGTTTCTTATTCCTTTTACAGCGTCTGGGCGGAATTGTTTCGTATACCTTATGAGCGGCCGGCTCTGGATTCGGAATTCAAGATGAACCCAAAGGATTACTACCGGGAAAATGGAGGAATCATATTCCCGAACCCTAATGCTCCGACAAGTGTATGTGAACCGCTGGATTTGATACGGGACATTCTGGATCATAACAGGGATGTGGTGGTTATTGTGGATGAAGCCTATATCGATTTTGGAGGGGAATCAGCGGTCCCTCTAATCCAGGAATACGACAATCTCCTTGTAGTGCAGACCTTCTCCAAATCGAGATCCATGGCAGGCATCCGGATCGGCTATGCGATGGGAAACCGAGAACTGATCGACGCGATGAAGAATGTCAAATTTTCCTTCAATTCCTATACTATGAACCGCTTCGCCCTGGATATTGGAATAGAGGCACTCAAGGATAAGCAGTATTTTGAGGATAATCTGGCCAAAATCATCAGCACAAGGGAAGAAGCCGTTAAAGAGCTGGAAAAAAGGGGATTTACTGTGCTGGAGTCAAAGGCGAATTTTCTCTTTGCACAACATAGTACGCACTACGCCGGCGATATCTTCAGGTTCCTGAAAGAGAGGAATGTTTACGTGCGTCATTTCAATCTGCCCCGTATCGATAACTATCTGCGGATAACGGTCGGAACAGAAGAACAGATGAAGAAACTCTATGAAGAACTGGACAATTATAAGTAAAATAAAGGCAGGGTATTTTTATTTTTGGATAAAAAAACCTTGCTTTTTAAATATTGTATGTTATATTAGTTATAGAACAAACACAAATTAATGAAAGGTCGTGAGGATATGAATGTCGACAAATTTACACAGAAATCGATTGAAGCCTTAAATGGCTGTGAAAAGGTTGCGCTGGAATTTGGCAACCAGGAAATCGATCAGGAACATCTGGTCTACAGTCTTCTGAAACAGGAGGACAGCCTGATTCTGAAGCTGGTGGAAAAGATGGAAATTCAGCCGGAGGCGTTTGCATCCCGGGTTATTGACGGTTTGAATAAGCGCGTGAAGGTGCAGGGTGGAAAGACCTACATAAGCAATGACCTGAACAAAGTATTGATAAGTGCATCGGATGAGGCCAAGGCGATGGGGGACGCATATGTCTCCGTGGAACATCTGTTTTTGTCCTTGATCAAGTATCCGAACAAAGAAATGAAAAACATCTTCAAGGAGTACGGTGTAGACAAGGAACGGTTTTTAAAAGCTCTGTCCACAGTCAGAGGAAACCAGAGGGTCACAAGCGACAACCCGGAGAGTACGTATGATACTCTGAATAAATACGGCACGGATCTTGTGGAAAGAGCGAGGCTGCAGAAGATGGATCCGGTTATCGGAAGGGATGATGAAATCCGCAATATCGTCCGGATTCTTTCCCGAAAGACAAAAAACAATCCTGTACTGATTGGAGAGCCTGGCGTAGGAAAGACGGCAGCCGTCGAAGGCCTGGCACAGAGGATTGTAAAAGGGGATGTTCCGGAATCCCTGAAAGATAAAATCATTTTTGCCCTGGATATGGGCTCTCTTGTGGCAGGAGCAAAATATAGGGGAGAATTTGAAGAAAGACTGAAAGCTGTTCTGGAGGAAGTGAAGGCTTCGGAAGGAAAGATTATTCTCTTTATAGACGAGCTCCACACCATCGTGGGGGCAGGAAAATCCGAGGGCTCCATGGATGCAGGAAACATGCTTAAGCCGATGCTTGCCCGAGGCGAGCTGCACTGCATCGGTGCGACCACCCTGGATGAATATAGAAAATATATCGAAAAAGACGCAGCGCTGGAAAGGCGTTTTCAGCCGGTTATGGTAGATGAACCAACCGTTGAAGATACCATCTCTATTTTGAGGGGGCTTAAGGAGAGGTATGAAGTATTCCACGGGGTTAAGATCAATGACGCAGCCCTGGTATCGGCAGCTGTCCTTTCGGACAGGTATATTTCAGACAGATTTCTTCCGGACAAGGCCATAGATCTGGTGGATGAAGCCTGTGCCCTTATAAAGACGGAAATGGATTCCATGCCTTCAGAAGTGGACGAACTTAGAAGAAAAGTCATGCAGCTGGAGATTGAAGAGACAGCCCTTAAAAAGGAAAAGGATAAACAGAGCAAGGACAGACTGGCAGTTCTGCAGAAAGAGCTGGCCGAAATGAAGGATGAATACAAGAATCAGACGGCCCAGTGGGAAAATGAAAAGAAATCTGTTGAACGTCTGAGCGGACTGCGTGAAGAGATAGAATCCGTCAATCAGCAGATTGAACTGGCGGAACAGAAGTACGATCTGGAAAAGGTAGCACAGCTTCGATATGGAAAGCTGATGGATCTACAGAAGGAACTGGAGCAGGAAGAGATTCTGGTCAACAAAAAGGATATGTCCCTGGTGCGGGAAAATGTGACAGAAGATGAAATCGCCAGAATTGTTTCCAGATGGACCGGGATTCCGGTGTCCAAACTGAATGAGTCGGAACGGAACAAGATTCTCCATCTGGAGGATGAGCTGCATAAGAGGGTGATCGGACAGGACGAAGGCGTAACAAAGGTTGCAGATGCAATTCTGCGTTCGAAGGCAGGTATCAAAGATCCAGGCAAGCCAATCGGTTCCTTTATATTCCTGGGACCAACCGGCGTAGGAAAGACGGAGCTGGCCAAGGCCCTTGCCGAAAACCTGTTTGATGATGAAAAGAATATGGTCCGAATCGATATGAGCGAATACATGGAGAAGTTTTCTGTATCCAGACTTATCGGTGCGCCTCCGGGATATGTCGGATATGAAGAAGGAGGTCAGCTGACGGAAGCGGTCCGAAGGAAGCCTTATTCGGTTGTACTGTTTGACGAGATTGAAAAGGCTCATGCGGATGTGTTCAACGTGCTCCTGCAGGTACTGGATGATGGAAGGATAACTGATTCCCAGGGAAGAACTGTGGATTTTAAAAACACCCTGATTATCATGACCTCTAATATTGGATCTGTATATCTGCTGGATGGAATCGATCCGGACGGAAACATCAGTGAATCGGCTGAAAGAATGGTCATGGATGATCTGCATGCCCATTTCAGGCCGGAATTCTTAAACCGTCTGGATGAAATCATCATGTTTAAGCCATTGTCGAAACTGGATATAAGCCAGATCATTAATCTGCTGGTCAGTGACATGAACAGACGCCTGAAGGACCGGGAAATATCAATAGAACTGACGTCTCAGGCAAAGGATTTTGTAGTTGAAAATGGATACGATCCACACTATGGTGCGAGGCCTCTGAAGAGATATCTGCAGAAAAATGTGGAGACTGCCGCGGCGAGGATTATCCTGGGCGGAAGTGTTGAGGCCGGAGATGTTATACTTATTGACGTAAATGCGGATAAAAACAGCGTGGAAGCAAGGGTTAAATGATAGACATAAAACTGCATTATATTGAAAAGGGGGAGGGGAAACCCCTGGTACTGCTTCATGGGAATGGTGAGGAATCCGGCTGCTTCATAAATCAGATCAATTACTTTTCCAGGGACTATAGGGTAATTGCCGTTGACACAAGGGGACACGGCAGGTCACCCCGGGGGAGCAAGCCATTCACTCTGGGTCAGTTCGTGGAAGATCTGAAAAATTTCCTTGATGATTTAGGTCTGACACGAATCAATCTGCTGGGATTCAGTGATGGAGGCAATGTTGCGATGCTGTTTGCCCTGAAATATCCTGAATACCTGGAGAAACTTGTACTGAATGGGGCCAACAGCTGCCCATGGGGAGTCAGGGCCCGTTACCAGATACCTGTCGTCCTTTCCTATTGTATAGAAGCGATTCGTTCCCTCGTAGATAAAAAGGCTGTTTCAAAGAAAGAATTGGTGGGGCTCATGGTTAAAGAGCCCCGGATAAAGAGAAAAGAGCTTTTTAAATTGAAAGTCCCCACCCTGGTCATAGCGGGCGACAGGGACATGGTCGGCCACAGACATACCGTAAAACTGGCAAAAAGTCTTCCGGGAGGCAGACTTTCCATACTAAAAGGGGATCACTTTATTGTTTACAAGGAATGGGAAGCGTTCAACAGGGAAGTGGGAAAATTCCTGCAATCTTAAGAGGAGACACATCGAGCTTTTTCTTTTTCATTTTACATTTCTTTTACGAAAAACCATGTTTGGTTTTTACTTTCACCACGTATATTAGGGAAGTATAAACAAACAAGGAAAAGAAAAAGGAGAATACAATATGAAAAGATTTTTAGTATTGGCTGCAAGTCTTGTTATGTGCGCCGGAGTCATTGCAGGATGCGGAAGCTCGAACGAGAGCGACACAGCATTTGACACATCAACGAATATCACCGTAGTATCCAGAGAAGATGGTTCGGGAACCAGGGGAGCGTTTTCGGAAATGTTCAAAATCGTCGAGAAAGCAGCCGACGGAACTACAACAGACCTGACCACAGAAGAAGCTGTCATTGCAAACAAAACCGGAATCGTGCTTTCAAACGTAGCCTCAGATACATATTCCATCGGATACATTTCACTTGGATCCTTAGACGACAGCATTAAGGCAGTAAAAATCAATGGAGTGGAAGCAACCACTGAAAATGTAGTAAATGGAAAATATGAAATTGCAAGACCTTTCAATATCGCTACCAAAGGTGCAGCAAGCGCAACAGCACAGGATTTCATGAATTACATCATGAGCACAGAAGGACAGGCAATTGTAGAAGAGAACGGATATATTAAAGCCATAAGTGATACAAAAGCATATGAAGCAACTGATGCAAAAGGCAAAGTGGTAGTATCCGGTTCTTCATCTGTATCTCCTGTAATGGAGAAGCTTGCGGAAGCGTACATGGCAGTGAATTCTAACATAACCGTAGAAATCCAGACGAGCGATTCCACTACAGGAATGCAGAACGCCATGGAAGGGTCATGCGATATCGGAATGGCATCCAGGGAATTAAAGGATAGTGAACTGGCTGTTCTTACACCGTCAGCAATTGCAATAGACGGTATTGCTGTTATCGTCAACAAGGAAAACCCTATCGAAGATCTTACCAATGATCAGGTTAAAGCAATCTTTACCGGAACCACAACAACTTGGAGCGAACTGGAATAAATCGAGTTCATTTCATACAGATACTGAGGCAGCCAATTGCGGCTGCCTTTTTTTGTATGGAATAATCATTGTAATATTCTGCTTTTATGGGATAATAAATTGAGAATCGATTTTCTGAATATCTGATGAGACCGAGGTGGCAACGATGAAAAACAAAACAGAGAGTGCGGACGGCTGTAAAATCACTTTTTATACATTGGTATGGAGTTTTTTGCTGGGGAGTTTTTTTGGATATTGCATAGAAACAGCCGTCTATTTCTATAAACGGGGATATTTTGTCAATCGGCAGGGTGTCATTTACGGACCATTCAGCGAGATTTACGGATTTGGATTAATTGTGGTTCTGCTCTGCCTGTACAAAATCCGGAATAAAAAGGGGTATATTATCTTTTTGGCCAGTATGGCGGTGGGGACGCTTTTTGAATATGCATCCTCTGTTTATCTGGAAAAAGTAGCCGGATACGCTTCCTGGAATTACAGCAGCTATCCATTTGATTTTCAGGGGCGGATCGACCTGGTGGTTTCAGTCGGATGGGGTGTGTTTGGGGTGCTTTTTATTAAGTATGCGTATCCATTCACATGTAAAATCTTAAACAGGATGAATAAAGGTTTGTACAAAGTGCTATTATGGCTGTTTTTTGTCTTTATGGTTTTTGATCTGACATTGTCCGGGCTTGCCGTGGACAGGATGGGAAAAAGAGGATCAGGCGTCCCTGCGGGTAACAAAATCGATCGATTTTTGGATGAGCATTATCCCGATGAGAGATTAAAGGAAATTTTTACAAGTGTCAAATTCATAAAATGAAAGGGTGTCAGGAGGGTCTTGGATGGACAGCAATATCGGGTATGAAAAATGCATTTGTGATCTGATACATAATGAGGCAGTGCTGTCGATGGAAAAATACATACAGCACAGCAATATTTCATGTCTTGAACACTGCATACACGTATCCTACAGAAGCTATAGGCTATGCAGGAGACTGGGACTTGACTATGTGTCAGCCGCCAGGGGCGGACTTCTCCATGATTTTTTTTTGTATGACTGGCACATTGACAAACCGGGAAACGGACTTCATGGGTTCAGCCATCCAGGCACCGCCCTTAGAAATGCCACCGGAAAATTCAGCTTGAATGAGATGGAGAAGGATATCATTGAAAGGCATATGTGGCCCCTTACTCTCAGAGCGCCCAGGTATAAAGAGACTTTGGTCATATCTTTGGTGGATAAATATTGTTCCCTGGTCGAAATTTGTACGAGAAACACATTTGGGATTTCGAATTTTTTAGAAAGGTATTGACTGGAATTGAAAACGGAATTATAATACGTATGAACATGTGTGCATGTGTAAACTGGAAAGGCGCTGATTATAATGAAAGATAAATTTCAAGTGGAAAGCTGCGACTATATTCATATACATGAGGAGACGATAGAACGGGTGTCAAAGGCCATGCCAGAAGAGGAAATTCTTTATGATCTGGCAGAATTTTATAAAGTATTTGCAGATTCTACCAGAATCAAAATTCTGTATGTCCTCCTGCAGTCGGAGATGTGTGTGTGTGATATCGGACGTATTTTGAACGTCAGCCAGTCAGCCGTTTCCCACCAGCTCAGACATCTGAAACAGATGAGGCTGGTTAAGTTCAGGCGGGAGGGGAAGACTATCTTTTATTCCCTTTCTGATTCACACATCGAATCCATAATCAGCCAGGGGCTGGAACATATAGGCGAATAGGAGATTTAAATGGAAAAAATATACAGAATTGAGAATTTAGGATGCGCAAACTGTGCGGCGAAAATGGAAAGGGCAATCGGAAAGATTCCCGGCGTCCATTCGGTTACGATAAATTTCATGACCCAGAAAATGATTCTGGATGCAGAGGAGGACAAGCTTCCTCGGATTACGGAAACTGCTGCGGAGAAAATCAGAAAAATCGAGAGGCAGGCAGTTCTTAAAGAGAGCTAAAGGGGCCGGGGGAAGAACATGAAATTCAACAGGGAACTTTCAAAAATCATCATTACAGCGGTGCTTTTTATTCTGGTCCAGCTGATACCTTTTGAGAAAATCAGTCTTTTGCAGAAAATCGGCAATGGGGATGCAGAACTTTTTTCTTATCTAATAATATATATCATCATTGGCGGCGCAGTTTTGAAAGAAGCGGCATCCAACATCCGGCAGGGCGAGATTTTTGATGAAAATTTTCTTATGTCTATAGCGACTGTCGGAGCCTTTTTTATCGGAGAATATCCTGAAGCTGTCGCGGTTATGCTGTTTTACCAGGTAGGAGAATTTTTTCAGTCTTATGCGGTGGATAAATCCAGAAAGTCTGTCAGTGCGCTTATGGACATCCGTCCCGACAGTGCATACTTGAAGCAAAAGGATGGAAGTGTAGTCAAGGTACATCCGGAGGATGTGAATGTCGGCCAGGTTATTGTTGTCCGACCGGGCGAAAAGGTGCCTCTCGACGGAACGGTCATCAGCGGGGCAGGAGATCTGGATGTTCGTGCCCTGACGGGGGAAAGCCTTCCCAGAGAAGCGGTGGAAGGCGATGCAATCATAAGCGGATCCGTTAATATTAACGGACTGTTCGAAATTATAGTGGAGAAAAAGTTTACTGAATCCACGGTATCGAAAATTCTGGAGCTGGTTGAAAATGCCGGAAACAAGAAGGCGGTAGCAGAGAATTTCATTACGAAATTTGCACGGATATATACACCATTTGTAGTTTTTGCTGCTGTTGTCATAGCCGTTGCACCCCCGTTGTTTGCGGGAGGAGTCTGGAGCGACTGGATATACAGGGCCCTGACCTTCCTGGTTATCTCCTGTCCATGTGCTTTTGTAATATCCGTTCCGATGTCCTTTTTTGGAGGTATCGGAGGTGCGTCCAGAAGAGGGATTCTGATTAAAGGAAGCAATTATATCGAGACTCTGGCTAAATGCAACACGATAGTTTTTGATAAAACAGGAACGCTCACCAAAGGAGTCTTCAGGCTTGAAAAAATCAATGCCCTGGGAGTGAGAGAAGAAGAGCTTCTGGAAACGGCGGCCATCGCTGAATATTATTCCAATCATCCCATCGCCCGTTCTATCATGGATGCTTTTCAGAAAAGCAATCCGGAAAGGTACGGCTGGGTGAAGGAAAGGATTGCAGGAGCCACGGCCCGGGAACTGCCAGGCTTTGGCATGCAGGTTTCCCTGTCAGCCGAGGGGGGAATGTCGGAAATCATCGCAGGAAATAAAAGACTTTTTCGTAAGGAAGGCATTGAAATACATGAGGAAAAAGAGGTCGGAAGCGTCGTTTATGTGGCAAAGGATGGGGTTTTCCTTGGAAGCCTCGAGGTTTCAGATGAGATAAGAAGTGATGCGGTAAAGGGAATCAATTTGCTGAAAAAGTATGGTATCCGGAATACAGTCATGCTTACGGGGGATAAGGAATCTGCCGCTCAAAAGATTGGAAAGCAGCTGGGAATAGACAGGATATTTTCGGAACTGCTTCCAATGGATAAGGTGTCTAAGCTGGAGGAAATCATGGGCCAGTCGGACAGTCCGGTCGTATATGTGGGTGATGGGATAAATGATGCACCAGTGCTGGCAAGGGCAGATGTGGGAATTGCAATGGGGGGTCTTGGTTCGGATGCTGCCATTGAAGCGGCGGACATTGTCATCATGGATGATAAGGTGGGAGGCGTTTCAGAAGCCATCCGGATTTCCAGAAAAACTCTGAGGATCGTGAATCAGAATGTTGTCTTTGCATTTGGTGTGAAGCTGATTGTTCTTGTACTGGCCGCAATGGGTATAGCGGATATGTGGCCGGCCGTGTTTGCGGATGTGGGAGTGGCAACCATTGCCATACTGAATGCACTGCGGGCACTGAGATAATAAAAGGGATATCATTTTGATGTGACCCCAATAAGTTAGACTTTATAGCGTAGTAGCTTTTTAGCTGCTACGCTATTTCTTTATGCAGCCAAGAGGTTGAGTCTGTATTCT